>CAJPIO010000001.1 GCA_905365145.1 Candidatus Saccharimonadota bacterium
TTACTACGCGTTCGTATATTTATTCTCGCGAGGAGTATTATTATAAGCTGGCTCAGGAGGCTGGTGAATCGGGGACGGCGGCAGCCAATGCTTGTTTGGATATGAATAACTGGAAACAGACATGGGGTCATGTCCCTGGGGCTGCTGGCTTGTATCTGACGCCAAGCAGCGACTGCAAAGGTCAAGACGGCAAGATTCCGACCAACAAATACGTCATGAGCGAAGGCTCGATCCGTACAATTTTCACCGTTGGCGACCTTAATTTTCATGATGATCATCATTCGGATGTATCGGCTGTTGGCAAGACGCAGCTTGTGGACTCTGGCGGTACGGTTTTGCGAGAATACACTGTTTCGGTCAAAAAACTTATCACTCGTCCCGGTCTGATTGCGACGAAGTCTTCTAGCGGTACATATCGAACGTGCGGTATTTTGTCTAATAGTATTTGGTGCTGGGGCAGAAACCGCTACGGACAGTTGGGTAATGGTAGGTCAGTTGGCGGTAATCCTAGTAAGCCAGCGCAAGCTGCGCTTAGCGTTGACTCCGATATACCCGTTAAAGTAGTCAAGCAAACAGGAGTTCTCTACGGCAAGAGAATCGATAATTTATTTACCGCCCAGTATCATAGCTGCGCTCTAGCTGAAGGTAAAGTTTATTGCTGGGGTTATAACGGTACTGGTCAGCTTGGTAATGGACGATCCGGCCCAGAAGAACATTCAAATGTTCCTATTGAGGTTAAGGGGGCGCTGGCTGGTAAAACGGTAACTAGTATCGGCGGTTCATATAATACTTCGTGTGCTATCGCTGGCGGCAAGATATATTGCTGGGGTGAGGGTTATCACGGCGTGACTGGTACTGGTGACAATACAAAGGTGCGTGCATGGCCGACTTTAGTTAGAACAGGTGTTTCTGGCGGTCTGCCGAGTAATTATACGGCAACTGCGCTAGCGACCAGTGGTACGCGGTCGATGAATATGTGCGCTATCGCCAATGGCTTTGCTTATTGCTGGGGTCAGAATAATGTTGGTCAGATTGGCAATAATACATCTGCTAGCCCTGCCACTCAGCCAGTCTATAGTCCTATGAGAGTTTCTGGTTTGACCAATGTAACGAATATATCACAGGATGGATATTTGGCCCAAAGCGGTGAGCCAGACAGATTTACTCATGTATGTGCTACCGCTAACGGCGAGGCATACTGTTGGGGTAACGGCCGTGCTGGACAGCTAGGTATGGCACACATTGGCTATATTGACAAGAAGAGTACCCCAGTTAAGGTTGATCGTCCGGCGGGCCTGTCTCCATCAGATAAAGTGAAGAAAGTCGAGGTGGGTATTTGGCACTCATGTATGCTAATGAATAGCGGTAGAGTATTCTGTTGGGGAACAAATACGTATGGCCATTTGGGAGCAAACCTTGCTCTTGGTGCACTCCCGAATAATCGATCAGTAAAGCCGATACCGATATTAGTTGGCACTGGTGGAATTCCGGCTGGGGAGAGGATAATTGACTTAGCTGCTGGCGCTAACCGCGGATGCGCAGTGGTGGAAAACGGGCGTTCGTACTGCTGGGGCTTGAATGACGCCGGGCAAATTGGCGACGGTACCCATATTGATGCCCGCGCGCCAACCGAGTCGCTGTTCCTGCGCCCGACACAGAATCGCTACATCTATTAAAAAACCACTTGCGCTTTCGTTATCGGTGTAGTATTATCAAATTACAATTAACTAACATAATAAATAGGGGGCACATTACTGTGACAACAAAACAACTTAAAAACCGAGGTTTCACCCTTGTCGAGCTCTTGATTGTGATCGTCATCATCGCAATTTTGACGGTGATTTCACTGATTGCTTATAATGGTATTCAGAACCAGGCGAAAACTTCAGCGTCTCAGGGTGTCATGAAGAATGTTGCTGATAAAGCACAAATTTATAATACTCAACAGCCTGATGGAGCTAATGGGTATCCAGCGGCGGTAGATGACTTATCTGCAGCAGGCAAAAGCGGTGAAACTTGGTATCTTGAGTCAAGCGCGTATGTAGTTGGTGGTAGTAGTAAGCCAACAAGCGCGCCGACTGGTGCTGATGCATCTAAAACAATTTGGTACAAAGTTTGTAATGATGCTAAAGGTCGTCATGTAGGTATAACGATTTGGGGATGGGATTTCTCAAAGAACGAAGCAATTGAACGTGTAGTTGGTGAGTGCTAAAAATAGCTATTTAACTAGCAAAATACTCCGGTTTTTACCGGAGTATTTTTTGCCTAGATATTGGTTTTTGGTTGATGATGCTCTAGACTTGATTTAGTTCTCTACAAAACTCCCTCACCTCCTCGCGCAAAACTCCTAATCTCTTCTCGTTCTCGCGGGCGTCAATCGCTTGCTTGATCCACTCAGCGATTTGCGCCATGTCGTCGGGCTGGCAGCCGCGGGTGGTGATGGCGGGCGTGCCTAGGCGAATGCCGCTGGGTCGGAACATCGGCAGCGGGTCGTCGGGTACGGCGTTGGCGTTTAGTGTCAGACCGATCTTATCGATAGCGATCTCGGCAGTTTTGCCATCGATACCAAAACTCTTGTTGATGTCGGCTAATATCAAGTGATTGCTAGTGCCGCCAGTTACTAGCTGGAAGCCGCGTTTTTGCAGCTCTTCGGCTAGCTGCGCGGCGTTAGCGACGATATTTTTCGCGTAGTCGCGGAACTCGGGCTGCAGCGCCTCGCCAAAAGCTACTGCCTTGGCAGCGATGGTGTTCATATGCGGGCCGCCTTGCATACCTGGGAAGACTGCCCGATCAATTAGTGTCGGGATGTTCTCGAGCGTTTTGGTGGGTTTTTTGAGCGGACTAGTCACCTTGCCCATACTGAGTATTAAGCCGCCGCGAGGGCCGCGCAGTGTCTTGTGGGTGGTAGTAGTCATAACATGAAAGCCGTAGTCAAGCGGATTCTTGGCTACGCCGCCAGCGATCAGCCCGGCAATATGCGCTACGTCGGCCATCAGCAGACAGCCGTCGATTTCGCGGCCGATTTCGACGAATTTCGCCCAGTCCATTTCGCGCGGGTAAGCGCTAAAACCTGCTAGAATAATGCGCGGCTGATGCTCATGTGCTAAGCGGCGAATCTCTTCGTAATCAATCTCGCCGGTTTCGATATTTTTCATTTTGTACGGGACGAAGTTGTATAAGTTAGCGCTGCGGGTGACAGGCGAGCCGTGCGTCAGGTGCCCGCCATGGCTCAAGTCCATCGCCAAGATAGTATCGCCTGGCTGGCACCAAGCACTATAGACCGCTTCGTTAGCTGGCGCGCCGCTGTGCGGCTGGACATTGGCGTGGTCGGCGCGGAATAATTTTTTGGCGCGGTCAATAGCTAATTGCTCGACGCGGTCGGTGAATTCTTGGCCGCCGTAATAGCGTCGGCCAGGGTATCCTTCGCTGTATTTATTGGTAAAAACGCTGCCAAGCGCTTCGCGAACGTTTTTGCTGACGTAATTTTCGCTTGGTATTAATTCCAAACCGTCGCGCTGACGCTCCTCTTCGCCAGCGATGCAAGCGGCAACTTCGGTGTCTGTCATGATTATCCTCCTTTTTCTTATCTATATTTTAGCACTTATAATCATTTACTGTAACGTTTTGAAATAGAGTTGGTCGCGATTGAATTTCTTGACAATATATCATATCAGGTATATTATGGTGATATGAAAACGGCGAAGTATCTCAAAAATATCGGCGCGCTCATCCAAGAAACGCGCCAAGCACGTAATATGACTCAAAACGAACTGGCAGAGGAGCTTGGCACTAGCCAGTCGGCAATTAATCGAATCGAGAACGGCAAGCAGAATATCAGTCTCGAGATGATCGCGCGTATCGGCGAGGTGCTGTCAAGCGAAATAGTACGGATTAATAGCTCGGGCAAAACTAACTTTCGTATCAACGGCGGCCGGGAGCTGCATGGTGAAATTGAAATCAAAACTAGCAAGAACGCTGCTGTTGGATTGCTGTGTGCTAGCCTACTCAACAAAGGCAAAACGACGCTGCGCCGGGTAGCACGGATCGAGGAAGTCAATCGAATTATTGAGGTTCTGGAAAGTATAGGCGTGCGATGCCGCTGGATTAGCGAGCACGACCTCGAGATTGATCCGCCGAAAGCCTTGCAGCTCGACAGTATGGATGTCGAGGCTGCTAAGCGGACGCGCAGTATCATTATGTTTTTAGGTCCGCTATTACATCAATACGAGACGTTCAAGATACCGTTTGCTGGCGGTTGCAGTCTGGGTACGCGGACGGTTGAGCCGCATATGGCGGGTCTGGCACCGTTTGGTTTGAGTGTCGAGGCGGCCAATGACAACTATATTGCCACAGCTAAGCCGCAGCATGTCGACCGAGCGATTATTTTAACTGAACGTGGCGATACGGTTACCGAGAATGTCGTTATGGCGGCAGCGCTTTATGATGGTACGACTATTATTCGCAATGCTAGCCCGAACTATATGGTGCAAGATGTTTGTTTCTTTCTAGAAAAGCTAGGTGTCAAAATAGAGGGTATCGGTACCACTGTTCTCAAGATTACTGGCAAAAAATCAATTGACTGCGACGTCGAATACTTCCCAAGCGAAGACCCAATTGAAGCGATGAGTTTCGTGGCGGCTGGTGTCGTGACTGGTTCAGAAATTACTATCAGGCGCGTGCCGATTGAATTTATGGAGCTAGAGCTAGCGACTTTGGCGGGTATGGGTCTGCAGTACGATATTTCCGAAGAGTATATGGCGCGCAATGGCTGCACTCGTCTAGTTGATATCGTACTCAAAAAATCCGAATTGCATGCTCCAAAAGATAAAATTCATGCTCTGCCGTTTCCGGGTATCAACATGGATAATCTACCGTTCTTAGGATTATGTGCCACGGTAGCCAAGGGTCGCACGTTGATTCATGATTGGAGCTACGAAAATCGAGCAATCTACTTTACTGAACTGACTAAGATGAATGCTCAAGTAAATATGGTCGATCCGCACCGGGTTTATATCTCTGGCCCGACTCGCTGGAAGCCGGCTGATATCACAGCACCAGCCGCACTGCGTCCGAGCGTGGTGATTTTGCTAGCGATGCTGGCGGCGCCTGGCAAATCGGTACTGCGCGACGTTTACAATATCAATCGCGGCTACGAAGATATTGCTAACCGCCTGAACTCGCTAGGTGCAGATATCGAAACCGTTTGGGAATAGTGACAATCAAGCGCCTGTCTGCTATAGTAATAAATGCCCTGGGAAGGGGTGATATGGCGGAAGTAGCTCAGTTGGACAGCCTTGAGCGTAGAAAATAGCGCTCGCTCTAACCAACTGACAAGTTTTCGCTAGTACATTTCGGATTAGCTATATGGCGGAAGTAGCTCAGTTGGTTAGAGCGCTGGATTGTGGCTCCGGAGGCCGTGGGTTCGAATCCCATCTTTCGCCCCAAATAAAACACCCGGTTTTCTTCATTAGTCTCGGGTGTTTTATTTGACTCTAAATCATAAATACTATCGGTTGAACGGGTCGCGCGACGGCTTGATCGGCTCGGTGAAGGTGCGCGACGGAACGTCTGGCTCGGTTGTAGGCGTGATGAGCGACGATTTATTTGTCTGCGTGGTTCCTGCGCTTCGCGAGTTTGCATCAGAGACCCGCGAGCTTTGCGGCTGGTTACTATTAGTCGCTTGCGTTCCGTTGGCGCTGGCTGCGGCGATTTTCTGGTCTTGCCACGCTTTGCGATAAGCGTTTCTGACTCCAGAATCCTTGTATGCGCCGATATATTGCCGGTTAGTGTTGGTGCTTTGGCGCTGCTGGAAGCTGTTTTTGGCAATCCTGCCGCCAACCTGCGGCTTGTTGTTGGTTAATCCGCTTGAGTGCATAGCATCGCTTTGCGTGCTATTAGTTGAGAAGCGGTCAAATAAACGTCCCATGCTTTTATTATACACTAACGTAATGATATAATGTATAGTGCGCGGGTGTAGTACAGCGGTTAGTATGCGAGTTTTCCAAACTCGAGATCGGAGTTCGATTCTCCGCACCCGCACCAAAATATTTACCCCGATAGCTCAGCTGGTGAGCCCTCAGCGACAAAAATCGCATAGCTCTATCCAGCTTCTGTCTAAGCGAATCGGGCGACTAAATACATTTTCAGAGTGCCCCGATAGCTCAGCTGGATAGAGCAGGAGACTTCTAAGCTCAAGGCCGCAGGTTCGAACCCTGCTCGGGGTACCATTATTCAACTAACCGATAATAAAAACTCATCGCAATGATGAGTTTTTTACATGGAGTTTCGTGGAGGGCCAGGAGGGGCTCGAACCCTCGACACCCTGCTTAAGAGGCAGGTGCTCTAACCAGCTGAGCTACTGGCCCTTATCTTTTCATTATAGCATAGATAGAGGTAAAAGTAAATATGAACGCTAGGAGTTTTCGGTCTGTTGGGTAGTCGAATGATGACGCTTACTCTTGCTAATTCTGTGAAAATCGACGATAATATACGAATAATGCCAGAGTTGAATCAAATTGGCGCCCACTTGCGGGCAGGTGTTATATGTGCACAGCGGCAGTCTGATGAGCGGCAGCAAATACTTAGTCAGGCTGATAAAATTAATGTCGTTGGTGCTGGCGGCATGTTGACGGCGGCTTACGAGCAGCTGCGCAACGCCGCTGAAAATACCGAGGAGCACTTGCTGCTACAAAATGCTATCCGGCGGTTTTTCAAACAATCGTTTATTGTTCGCGATGAGGCGTTGGTCCGCAAAAGCGGCGAAGAATTGGTGGTTGAATTGACTTTTGCGGGATATTTGCCCAACGATAGCGTGTCGCGCAGCCAAATCAAAGAGATTTCAAAACTAGCAACAGCGCACTATAAAGCGTATGAAAAGCTGATTGTTGATCGTTCAATCAATTTAGATCGTTCTTCGGCATGGCTGTTAGAAACTCTGTCGGTACTGGTGGCGAATGTATTGGTTGATCACGCTGTCGATCATGCGTTTATTGATTTTGCCTATGAATATTTCGAGACAGCAATTCCGCGGGATGCGCTGCAATCGACCTCGGCTGATGAATATGGAGCTGCGCTTTATGTGGCTATTCAGCAGGCGCTGATGAAGAGCGACGTAGCCACGGTGCGCGCAGGGCTATTGGTGCGTTATGGAACGAGCGTTGAGTCACTTGAGGCTTTTGTTGAATTTAATCGTAAAATTGATAAGATGCTGCGCAGCACGTCGGTTGAAGAGTTGCGCCGCGTGGTTGATCGGCAGGGGGCGCCGCTGCGTGTTATTCGCCATATGATGGAGATGCAGGACGACTTTCCGGCGTTGTTACAAAAACGCGAGGCATTTCTCGATGAATTTGAGCGGCAAGTGAACCGTGAATATTCTAGCATGATGGCGCGAATTAACCGGGCTATTATGCGCAGCGTGGTCTTCTTGGTAATTACTAAGTTTTTGATTGGCATCGCTATTGAAGTACCGTATGACCTATGGGCGCACGGACAAATTGAGTGGTTGGTTCTGATGATCAATTTGTTCTTCCCGCCGATATACATGGTGTTGCTGCGCTTAACGCTGAATGTGCCGGGATATGCAAATACCGAAGCGCTGATTAAACGAGTCGATCAGATGCTCTACGGCGGCGATAATACTGTACTGATGCGGCGGCAATTAGCGGGACGGACGTATAGCTCGATGTTTTCGATTATGTACGGCGTAATGAGTCTGGCGGTGTTCGCGCTGGCAACTTGGCTGCTGACGTTGATTGGTTTTTCACCAGTGCATATTATTATTTTCTTTGTATTTTTCTCGGCGGCGAGCTTCCTAGGCTTTCGCTTGAGCCGGTTGATTCGCGATCTCGAGATTGTGCGCAGTGCTAGCAACGGCTTTACCTTTGTACGCGATACGCTGTATTTGCCGTTTGTAGTCGCTGGCCGGTGGATGAGTGATAAATACGCGCAGGTTAATATTGTGTCGATGGTGTTGGATATGTTAATCGAATTACCACTCAAAACTATCCTGCGCAAGATTAGGCAATGGGCAGCTTTTATTGATGATAGAAAGGACAGTATATAATGAAAGAGTTAAATGGCAAGGAACTACAAGGTTTTATTAAGCAGCGCCAAGCGCGTCAAGTACGAAACTTGCGCCAAGAATATGGTGTGGTACCAAAACTAGTTATTATAATGAGCAAAAACGCTAGCCAAGCGATTCAAACGTATGTTCGGATGAAAACACGTTACGCAGCAGATATTCTGATTGATGTTGACGTACAAGCAGTCGCGCAAGCTGATATGATGGCGGCGATTGATCAAGCTAACAACGATCCAGTAGTGCAGGGGATAATTTTGCAATTGCCGATTGATGACGTGTCGCAGACCGAAAAGCTGTGCCAGTTAATCGCGCCAGAGAAAGATGTTGATGGTTTAGGGGCTAGTAGTATCTATCCGAGCGCTACTGCGCAGGCAATCGATTGGCTATTGGCTGGGTATAATATCGAGCTATCGGATAAGCAAATTGCTATCGTGGGCCGCGGTAAGCTTGTCGGAGCACCGCTCGAAAAAATGTGGCAGCAGCGCGGTCTAAACGTGCAGGTCTACGACAAGACGAATCCAGCTACCGCAGACAGTTTGCAAAAATGTAACGTAATTGTAACGGCGACCGGCGTGCCGCGCTTGATCACATCCGAAATGATCGCGCCAGAAACAGTAGTGGTGGATGCTGGTACGGCGAGCGAAGGCGGCGTGTTGGTCGGCGATGTTGACGATGCGGTTCGCCAGCGCAGCGATATTACGATTACACCGCAAAAGGGCGGTGTCGGTCCGTTGACATACGCAGTATTATTTGATCATCTGATTGAGGCGTGCTTGCGGCAAGTCGGTAAGTTATAGTAATTCTATCGCTTATCGTTCAGTGCTTCTTTGGCGTGGATGACAACTTGGCTAGGTGTTAGATTAGCCTTGACGATATAACTATGAATACCTAGGTTACGCAGCTCGGCAGGTGCCTCTTCTTCGCCTAGGTTGGTTAGGATGATAACTGGCGTATTAGCATTAGCGGGCTGCTGGCGGATTTTTCGCAGCGCTTCGGTGCCGTTCATATTCGGCATTTGCAGATCAAGCAAAATGATGTCAGGATTAGCATGCTGAACCACTTTAACGCCAGTCTCGCCGTCGCTGGCAGTGACCACATCAAATCCAGCCGCCTCGAACTTCATCCGGTACATTTGGTTGATTACTTGATCGTCCTCGATAATAGCGATAGTTGTCATGTTTTTATAATAGCATATCCCAGTTACTTTTCGAGTAAGCTCTAGCGTTATCGTCGAGAAAAGTGTACTATAAAGACAATGAAGCGGTTTTTTGGTAAAATTCGCCGTCCATCGTATCGTTCGCAGCAAGTTGTGGACGTTCTGACGCGCAAAATGGTTGATGCCAAAGACATTGATACATTGCTAAATAGCTATTTAGAAACTTTTGTTAGTGTACTGCAAGTACGTTTTGCTGGCGTGGCTTTTTGCGATCAATATCACCAGCCGTATATTGCTGGCAAGCGTAATGTGCCGGCATGGTTGGACTCGCAGACGCTTGGTTCTGGCGACATTGGTGATTATGCTCGATATGGTATTGCAGCAATCTTACCGCTATGCGTTGCTGATCAGAAAATTGGTTGCCTGGTAATTGGCGAGCGGCGTGATGGCTGCGAGATTCGCAGTAAGGAATTTGAGCTGTTTGATGTTTTGGCGCGTAATCTATCGGTGGCGCTTTTGAACATGTTTCGCCTAGAGGAGATTCGCCGCTTAGCTGGAAATTTAGAGAAGGAAGTCGATGAGGCGACCAGTCAGCTGCGCCAGTCCAACAAAAGATTGCAGGCCCTGGATGCCACTAAAGATGAGTTTGTCAGTATGGCCAGTCACCAGCTGCGGACGCCGCTGACTAGCGTAAAAGGCTACTTGAGTATGGTTCTCGAGGGCGACGCTGGCGAGATTACACCGCCGCAGCGGCAGCTGCTAGAAGAGGCTTTTCGCAGCAGCGAGCGGATGGTGCGATTGGTTAGTGATTTTTTGAACGTGAGCCGTTTGCAGACTGGTAAGTTTATTATCAATCGTACGGCGGTCAATTTGTCGCAGCTGGTTGCCGAAGAGGTTGCGAACGTAGATCAGGTAGCAAATACGCATAAGGTCAAGGTCACGTATCGCCAGCCAGCGCGCTTTCCACTACTGTATCTAGACGATACCAAGATTCGTCAAGTTATTATGAATTTCATTGATAACGCTATTTATTATTCACCAGACGCTAATACGGTAAAGGTCCGATTGTCAATTGAAGATGGCCAGGCAGTTTTGCGGGTAATTGATAAGGGAATGGGCGTATCGCCATCTGCCAAGAAAAAGCTCGGCACTAAGTTCTTTCGCGGCGACAACGCTCGGCGGCAGCGGCCGGACGGCACGGGGGTTGGCTTGTTCTTGGCGAAGAAAGTAGTCGAAGGGCATGGCGGTACGATGATTTTCGAGTCGGAGCTCGGCAAGGGTAGTACTTTTGGCTTTCGGCTACCGATTGCGGAGTTAAAGTCGCCGCCAGCTCTAGACGGCAGCAAAGCATAAATGGTATACTTTTATTTATGAAGAGGAAGACGGGATTTATTATAGGCGGCGGCCTGGCGGTTATAGCAGCTGTTGTCGCTGCGGCAGCACTGGGATATCTTTACGGCGGTGTAAAAACGCCAGAACAGCGCGCGCTGGTTTACTATAATGTGTGCGGAAATGATATCATTGATAAGTTTAATGGTAGTATATCTTCCCCTGATAATCTGAAGAAGATTGCTGGCGAAATAGAAAAAAAGAATCACTACGCTGATGACGCCACGTGTGTTGTTGCTTTGTATTTTTATCATACGACCGCAGATGCGAACGGTCATAGCCAGAAGACGGACGATTTATATAACAAAATAAAAAACCTGTCAGACAAAGGAATATACGCTAGCGGCAGGCTGAAGGTGCCGGTTAATGTTGAGCAGTTAAATTTGCTGCGCAGCAAGCAATCAGTTCCGGAGAATAAACAATAATGCACAAGGGGCTGCTGCGTGGCTTGAAGTGGTGGCTTAGCTGTTTTGTTATTGTAGCGGCCGCAGGTGTTGTTTGTTTGCTGAGAAGCGATACGTCGTATGCAGTTTATGGTTGGAATTCTGGACGTAACGATATGGAGTGGCAGGCTTGGAATGGTGATCCGTGCGGCGATTACATTAATCACCCGTGTGCTGTCTGGTGGGCGTCTTATCATAATACGAACTATTTCAGTATGGTGGGGTCTTCGCCGACCAACCCGATCGAGATGGACTGGAATGCAACAACACTATACTTCACCATACGAGGCTCGTGGAATACCCAACGATTTCGTAATCCAATTAGAATTTACTCTCTTTTCACTTTCAACGGGCAGGGCAGGTCTGTTTGGGTAACTAATCCAGCAGGTCATATAGACGGCAACGGCAATTATTTCTTTAATAGGGGCTATTATGGCGGCGGCGGTCCTGAATATCAGTGGATAAACGGTGAAAGCGAATGGGATCAGTTAAATCTAGGAGCTGACGTTAACGGTGTCGCTCAACCTGGCGGCCCGTCAGAGCTGGTTACGTTTGGTGCAAAAAGCTGTTTGGCGGTCATGAGAGGTAATAAAGTATACACTTATAGCGGTTCTCATGTTAACTGCGGTACCGATAATATCTCGCTGTGGGTACGCCGTAAGCCGCGACCTAGCGGCTGGAAAGTCCAAGGTGAAAGCTATATCTATAATCGTTCCGACAACAAGACTTATGCGAATTATAATAATTCTAACGCTTTTGGTACTTCTCGCCCGTACGCTGAACGCCATCTAGAAGGTAAGCCTGATGTTTTTCCTGGAAAACAAGCCGAATTTATAGCGACTCTTCGGAATACTCCATATTCAAATTATCAGCATACAACATCTAGTGTACAAGTGGTTATAGAATCAGCGTATTTTAATAATCTGCACGATGTTGCTAGCTGTGCCGGTAAGGATTGGCGCCATTGCGGTGGTAGCAATAATGGACATAGAGTTCTCATTGCACGCGGAGCGGTCAGTAATATTTATAATAATAAATGCCGGTCAGCGCTTAATAACTTAGTGCAAAGTCCTAATAATACAAATACTTGGAGTGGTCGAGACGGCGACGATTGTATGAAGATTCGCGTGCCTAACGACGGTAGTCGAGCGGGGTCTTATATATGTACGCAGATATGGTGGACGTGGCCTGATTCGGTGGTGCGTCGAGATTGGGCTTCAAGTGAGCCCGCTTGCGCGAGGGTGGCATCTGACTTTAATTTGGTACCAGGAGTTGGTTCGGCGGGCGGGTCGACGGCTATTGGCGTACTAGAACAAGGTAATGCGACAACGCTAGATAGCACCATATACAATACGGGCGGGCGTCGCGAAGTTGGCGGTAGTAGTGATGCTGATGTCTTTACGTTTGCCTTCACTGGATCGGCTGCGGAAATGTCGGATGGTCAACTGGGCAGTATACTAAATGGCATATTCAATAAGAATAACGGAGACAGGCATTATGCCGATACGACCTATGGTGCAGGCGTGAACACATGCTCTTGGCTCAACTCTCAGCCTCAGTTGTCTGGTAAAATTAGCGATTGTACGCCAACAAATAACAAGCAGAGTGCTTTTGACAGGACTGAAGTTATTGATACGTCGGCGCTTGATACGGCACGATACAAGATTGGTGATGTAATTTGCCGGGTAGCTACTGTTAATAAGTATAACTGGGATACAACGGGAGATTCTTCAAAACGCCGCGTATCGTATCCGCGTTGCTACCGTATTTCCAAGAGGCCAATGGTACAAATCTGGGGTGGCGATGTGCGTGTCGGGTCGAGCAATATCGCGAATGCTTTAGTCACCCAACAGTATAAGTCGGGTATCTATACTGGCGGCGCGCGTACGCTGACTATGAGTGGCAATGCTCATTCGATCGGCAGCTGGGGTGAGTATGGCATGTTTGCGCCAGAAATTTCCTCGTATAGCCGGTCAAATGTTGTGTCGGCATCAGGAGGTGCTCTTTCTGGCATGGGTACGACATCGCGGTTGGGCATAGCGGCAGATAGCGAGTTAAATGGTCTAACATTTGCCAATAATAAGGCTAGATATGGGCAATGGGGAACTATCGGCGCGCAAAATACTGTCAAATCTAGTTATTTTGGCGCTCAGCGTCCGTTGGCGGGCGAGAATATCTCGCTTAACGGATTAGATGGCTCGTACAAATTGTCATCGTCGCGAGCAATCGTGAATTTGTCGGGCGGCACTGTTGGAATGGGTAGGTCGGTTATCATTGATGCCGGTGACAAGACAGTGGTCGTAGACGGCGACATACGTTATGATGCCGGTAACTTCTCTAGCGCTAGTCAATTGCCGCAGGCTGTGATCTATGCACGCAATATTATTGTTAAGGATAGCGTGACTAATATTGATGCTTGGCTAATTGCTTCGGGTACTAATGCCGGCGTGGGCGGTGTAATCTCTACCTGCGAAGTTGACGAGAGTGGTGTTCGATCATCATTGATCCGATCTGATTATACTAGCGGATTGAAATCGACGGTTTGCGACAAGCCATTACAGATTAATGGGGTAGTGTCGGCACGTGTTTTGCAGCTGCGCCGTACTCACGGAGCTGACGGTTCGGCTGGCAATGAGAATGGCTATACCACGCCAGCGGAGATTATCAACGCGCGGATGGATACGTACTTGTGGGCCTATAATAAAGCTAACGCAAACAGTTCTATTTCAACCGACACCACAACCGAGCTGCCACCGCGGTATTAGCAGTTGTTTATTGCGCAAATAAGGCCAATCTGTTAAGATATCTGTAAGTGCGGCCTTATCGTCTAACGGTTAGGACACCAGGTTTTCATCCTGGCAATCCGGGTTCGATTCCCGGTAAGGTCACCATTATGGAATCAAGAGGCTCTTTGGAGTCTTTTTTGTTTGTCCTTCAATCTGTAAAACATAGTCAAACTGTACGCTCCAAAGTTGAGATTCATTATGACGTAGATATATAATTTAGTTTTTGTCATTACAAACCGAGACCTCTATGGCCTTATTATCAATAATGTTTGGTATAATGATAGGGTCTGGATTAAACAGTTAGATAAAAGCAGGTCTCTCGGAGATTCAGTTGAGCTGTAAAAGCGACAACTGTACGAAAGACTTAAGGAGCTCAACTCTTTCTGTTTGGTCCAGACAACCTAGTACGGTTGTCGTTTTTTATTATTTAACAGAAAGGAAGTAAAATGAATAAAAAGCTTGGACCCGGATCATTGCTTATCTTGAGCCTAGTGCTACTATATACAAGTGGCGCGGTCGAAGGAGCTCTAGGAGTAGGACTTGGCGTAGGTGGTCTAGTATGTCTAGTACTGGGAATTGCAGGTGGAGCAAAGAAGCTTTTCAAGGGTGGTGATAGTATAGAAAAACGAACTAGGTCCACAGCCCGTGCAATACTATCAAGCTTTCTATTGGTGCGATCAGAGTGTAATTACCCTATCGAGTCACCTTCAGATAAAATTCGAATATATACTCACATATTGAAAATACGAGGATATAATGATGATGCAGTCAAAGGACTCATACACGAAGCTAAAAAGATTAGCGAAGTAAGGGACTCCGTAAAAGGTATTAGCTTAAATACATTGGTGCATGTGTTGGTGTCTCATGAATACACAAAGGACACACATAAAGAGCTGACGGAATCACAGTTAGAGAGAGTCAATAAAATACTAAGTCAAATATATAGGGCGTAATATGGACGCGGCAAGTGTAAACTGGTTAACAGTTCTGGCTTTTGCGATCATTGGCGGTGGGTTTATCGGGCTTGTGATGGGCCATAAGATTAAAGACGGTCCAGTAAAAGTCCTTACTACTCCTATGATATTTCAGACTGGTGCAACTAATACTGTTCTGATAGTTATCGGACTAAGTCTTATTGCTTTATGTTTTACAGTAAGCATATGGCACGGTGTGGCAGCTATAGCTTTAGGCTTTATAACCGAGTCCTTCATTGGCGCTAAGGTGATGTATGATGAAAAAGGCGGTATCGGTAAGGCTATTAAAACAACCATAATCCTTCTGCTCGTGGTGTGTCTACCTTTTGGAGGCTACCAATACCACCAATATAACCGCTCACCAAACGAGAAAGACAAGTTGACCTTTATATATGAGTGCGATGAGTATTATACAAACGAGGCATTTAAGAGTGAGCGTTCACGAGATACAGCAAAAGCTATATGTAATTGTTTATGGCCGGATTTAGTCGGTAAATATGGAACTATGGGAAAAATTAATGATGTAGCTAGATGGAGTGGTAGCGTAACTCATGGAGATAAAGAATTCAACCACATGAGCAAAGTGTGCTTGGATGATTACCGCAACAGGAATTAACATAAATAAAAATAGATAGCCAAAACTACTAGAATTCGACGATTCTAACTCTGTTAAATTACTATAATCGGCAATATACACTTATTTGTATGCATATACTAGACCATTCATATCTTTCCATAACACGAGTTTTGTATAAATTATCACTAATTTCCGTAGCTAGCTAATAGCTATGGCTGTTAGGCCGGTAACCCCTCCCGCACCCCACTCGTAACATATCTCATAAGGCTACCCCTTTAGTTTTATAAAGCTAGTATATTAATCCTATAGAACGCAAGAAGTGTATAGTACTCATCATAAAATGCTGCTAGTGGAGAATACGTTGATTAGTTCCAGTACCGTAACGGATGTATTATGCCAGAGATAAACCCCCTCATAAGGTGATGTAGCCGCCTGAGCTCCATGAGGATATCGTTCCAATTCGATTCAACGACATTCACATATAATATAACTTGCACTTGTCAAGTACGTTCTAGTCTAGGCGTACTATTTTTGTGGAATATATTAGAGTATAATAGCTATCTATGAGTAATACATTTAAAAGGACTAAGATACTGGCGACTCTGGGGCCAGCCACAAATTCACCAGAGAAAATCAAACAATTAATTGAAGCTGGCGCAAATGGCTTTCGTTTGAACTTTAGCCATGGATCGTACGAAGAACGGCTAGATCAGATTAAATGGATTCGTGATGCTAGCGCCGAAGTTGGCCGAACGGTAGCAATCTTGCAGGATTTACAAGGACCAAAAATTCGTCTCGGCGTTCTAAAGAACAACCACTTAGATGTTAAAGCTGGCGACGAGATCGTTCTCGATCATGCAATTCAAGAACACGATGGCAGTACGAATTTGCCGATTCAATACAATTTAGCTAACAAAGTCAAGGTTGGCGAGCCAGTTTACTTGTTCGACGGCAAGATTCGCGGCGAGATGATTGAGCGGGTTAGCGATACAGCAATCAAGATTCGTATTCTGAACGATGGATTTTTGATGAGCCGTAAAGGCTTGAATCTGCCAGACACCGACTTTGGCGGCGATATTTTAACGCCAAAAGATTTGGCTGACGTAGAGTTTGGCGCCGACAAAGATATTGATTTTGTAGCCCTCAGTTTTATTCAGAGTGCGGATGATATTAATAACTTGCGGCAGATTATGCTAAGCCACGGTTCGACAGCGCAGATTATTGCGAAAGTTGAGACCAAAGCAGCTATCGAGATGGAATCGCTCAAAGAAATAGTTAAGGCTGCTGACGGCGTGATGATTGCGCGCGGCGACTTAGCGGTCGAGACTAGCCCCGAGATTGTACCGATTGTCGAACGCGAAGCAATTCGCTTGTGCCGCAAATACGGTAAACTATCAATAGTGGCAACGCAAATGTTAGCCAGTATGGTCGATAATCCAGAGCCTACTCGCGCCGAAGTTAGCGATGTAGCAACAGCAGTAATCCTTGGTACTGATGTGGTGATGCTCTCTGATGAGACAGCTAACGGTAGTTATCCTGTCGAGGCAGTCAAAATGATGGCCAAGACGGTGCGCTACACGCAGTCGCGCTGGCCGATGAATGACATGCCGATTGAATATGGCGAGAAGAACCGTCGCCGTAATGCGATTGCTAATGCTGCGGTAGTAGTAGCTAACCAAGTAGACGCCGATGTGATTATCGCCGAAACTAAATCTGGCGCAACAGCTGCGCGGATTGCTGCCTGTCGTCCAGAGCTGCCAATCGCTGCGGTGACGCCGAATAAGCGTGTGGCTCAACAGTTAGCTTTGTCATACGCTACCCGTTCATATGTGCGTAAAGAGGGCGAGCATGTTGGTACAAAATTAGCCAAAGAATTGCTTGATTGGGGTACTTTCGGGCGCGATGACAAATTGACCGCGGTTGTTGTCAGCGGCCGTCAGTCGGGTGTAGCTGGCGGTACCGACACATTGCGTGTGCGTGTTGTTGAGTAAAATACAACAAAAATTTAAGAGACACCTCGCTTGTGGCGAGGTGTTTTCACGCAAAAAACTAGACGAGCGTTAATAACTGTAGTAAACTAGACGCAAGGGTAAACATAAGCAAGTATAAAACGTGGGCAAGAAACTTATTATTGCAAACTGGAAAATGAACCTCACTGTCAATGAGGCGAGTTTGTATGTTCATAAACTCGACAAACTGGTTGGCAAGCTCAAAAATACTGAGGTAGTGTTGGCACCGACCATGTTAGCGCTCCAGCCGCTTAATATGCAGGTGCAACATCATCACTTTAACCTGGCAGTGCAGAACTTTTATTGGCGTGACAGCGGTGCTTACACTGGTGAAGTATCAGCGTCGCAGCTGCGCGGTATCGTACAATATGGCATAATTGGCCACAGCGAGCGCCGGCATATCTTTGCTGAGCGCAGTAAAGATATTCGCAGCAAAGTGCAAGCGGCAGTGCGTAATAATATTACGCCTGTATTGTGTATTGGCGAGACAGCCCAAGAACGAGCCAACAAGGAAACGTCTGATGTAATTCGCGATCAGTTGGTGGGAGGACTAGCTAATATCACGAGCGTTGAGGTTGGCCAGATTGTTATAGCTTATGAGCCAGTGTGGTCAATCGGTACTGGTAAATTCGCTTCACCGCGCGATGTTGAACGCGCCATTAAATATATTCGTCGGCAAATTGAGCATCTTTTCGGTAAAGTTGCCGCCGAGAATGTCCGCGTGCTTTATGGTGGTAGTGTTAACCTTGATAACGCTATGTCGTATTTGCAAACAGCTGGTGTAAATGGTTTGCTTATCGGTGAATCAAGTTTGGATGTCTATGCTTTTGCTGGTATTATCAAAAAATGTGAAGATATGCCATCCTTACCAGTAGAGAGAGGTAAATAGCTATGACAGAATTCGACTTCGACGAGCTAGATCGTTCAATTACCGAGGCTATGTCCAAGAGCGGATTATTAAAAGAGGACGACCAACATGCTGAGACACCAACGCCACCGGCTGTCTCTACGCCTTCAAATCCTTCCTCTAATGCTGCGCCAGTTTCAGTTGAGCCTAATAAATTAGCTCCTGGTCCTGGTCCAGTTGCGAATATGACGGCTTCACCCTCGCCGGCCGCAACGGTTGGCGTCGCTAAGCAGCCAAGTTCATCTGTATCAACAGCTAGTGTACCAGTTTTGACTACAGCTCCAGCACAGCCAGCTGTTGGGGTGTCTACCGCTCAGATTCAGACTTTGCCAACAAATGGTGCTTCAGCTTCGACTGGTGTGTCGGTCGCCTCTCAGACTTCTACTGTTGTTCAAAATTCGGCTCTAAATAGTTCAGTACCGTCGCCAGCTCCCCAGCCGTTGCCGCAAGCCGCAACACCGCCGCAGGTAGCGGCAATTGGCGGAGCTGTGCCAGTCCGATCGGGATTACCAAAAAAAATGAAGACTAAGAGTCGCGGCCGTTTCATGGACATAGTTAGTTCGCAGCCAGGCGTCAACAAACACTCCGCCAGCAAAGTTAAGTATTCTACGATGCCAGCACAGTCGTTAAGTAATGTGTCATATAATATTTCTGGCGGCTCGTCTCAACAATTAGGACCAACTGCCCAGCGAAGCACTCAGCGTCTTGTCACTAGTTCTACTCAGGAAAATATAGCAGCAAATACAAATAACGTTTCTAGCGAACTGCAATCGTCTGAATCGCGAGTTTTTCACGGTAGCAGCGCATTGTCTCAAGCTTCACAGTCTAATCCTGGTTTTGAAGACAAAAATGATTATGATGAAGCAGACGACAGCAAAAACGAAAAAAGATCGTATTCTATCGGCGGTACACACGGTAGGGATATTGCACCGTCTGCCGAGCTTATTGAGTCGCTACAGAAAGACGCGCAAGATGCTAGCAACGAGATTGGCTTTTCGCAAGCAGAATCGCGAGCTAACGACATTCAATCAATTGAGGACGCTTCAGCCGAAAACGATGAAGATGACGCTAGAACACAAGACGCGCCAGCTCCTAAAAAACATCGGTTTATGCCGATTGGCGGTAAGCCAAAGCCTGTTGAAAAAACTCTTAACCCTCCTACTGCCGAAGCCTCTGTTGCTAATGTAGAAGATACGAGCGAGCAACCCGAGCAACTAGCTGAACCTCTGACAAATCAGACGGTAGATTCGCCTGTACAGTCCGTTACTACAGAACCAGATCCGCCCCGCGAGCAAACCATCGACGAAATTGAATCAGGCGCTATTTATGATACTTCTGAATATTATACTGAATTCAAGGATGATAAGAAACATAAGCAGTCGCGTCATTCGGGCTTGAAATGGTTTTTGGTGATCATAGTATTCTTGGCTTTGGGTGCGCTGGCGGGCGCCGGCTATTTCTTCTTGACTCGCTATTAACGCGATATAATGAATAGTGATGGATATATTTGATGGTCTTAATGACGCGCAGAAAGCAGCTGTCGCTTATACGGATGGTCCGTTGTTGGTTTTGGCGGGCGCTGGCAGTGGCAAAACCAAGACTTTAACTCACCGGATAGCTTATCTATTGACACACGAAAGAGTCTGGCCGAACGAAATTCTGGCGGTGACATTTACTAATAAAGCAGCTCGCGAGATGCGCGAGCGCTTGTCGGCTTTGATTAGTCAGCCTAATACGCGGCAATTCATGCCGTGGATGGGTACATTTCACGGGATTTGCGTGCGAATTTTGCGGCGCGATGGGCCGGCGATTGGCGTGCCGTCGAATTTTATTATTTATGATGAAGCCGACCGTCAAGGATTGATCAAGCAAGCGATGAAACAGCTGTCAATTGCTCCTGATAAACTCAAACCACGTTCTGTTAGCGCGGCAATTTCTAACGCTAAAAATGATTTACTCACGCCAGATGATTACGCGGCAGCTGCGCAATATCCGAATCAGCAGCACATCGCTAAGATTTATGATAGATACGAGCAACTACGCAGCGAGGCTGGCGCGCTAGATTTCGATGACTTGTTAATCGAGACGGTGCGGTTGCTGCGCGATGCCAGTGAAATTCGCCAAAAATATCGTCAGTATTTCAAGCATATTCTCATTGACGAGTACCAAGACACTAACGCTGCGCAGTATGCTATCGTTAAGTACTTAGTCAACGATGCGCGTAATATTTGCGTGGTCGGCGACGATTGGCAGTCGATTTACAGCTGGCGCGGGGCGGATTTCAAGAATATTCTTAATTTTGAACGAGACTTTCCTGGCGCAAAGGTGATCAAACTAGAGCAAAATTATCGTTCAACAGGCGCTATCCTAGAGGCGGCGCAAAAGGTTATTGCCAAGAATGTCGAACGGACTGACAAAAAACTCTGGACGGCGGCTGGCAACGGTGCGCCAGTGCAAGTTCAGGCGGTACGCGATGAGTCCGAGGAGGCTTACGTGGTGGCAAGCCGTATTGCGGCTCAAACCTCGATCGGTGCTCGCCGCTACGGTGATTTTGCAATATTGTACCGCACGAATGCGCAGAGCTTTGCTTTTGAACGTGCCTTCATGCAGCAAAGAATTCCATATCAATTGGTTGGCGGCGTGCGTTTTTATGATCGTAAGGAAATCAAGGATATTATCGCCTATTTGCGTTTATTATATCAACCGAACGACCGGATGAGCTTTAGTCGAATTGCGAATGTGCCAGCGCGCGGTATCGGCGCGACTAGTCTAGAGAAATTCTTACGATGGCAAAACGATAACAATATGGATATTATCGCTTCGCTGGTGAATGTCGAGCAAACTAGCGTTTTGACGCCGCGCGCCAAAAAATCATTATTGCGTCTGGGCGAGATTCTACGCGAATTGCAGGCGCTTGTTCTTTCTGATACTAGCCCAAGCGATATTATTGAAAAGCTAATTGAAAAGATTGCTTATCGAGATTATGTCATGGATGGAACGCCGCAGGCTGAAGAGCGTGATGATAATTTGAGCGTGCTCATAGCGGACGCTAAATCTTTCGCGACATTGCCAGACTTTCTCGAAGAGGCAGCGCTAATGAGCAGTGTCGATCAGCAAAGTGATGGTGAAAAGGTTACATTAATGACCTTGCATGCCGCTAAGGGGCTGGAATTTCCGGTGGTTTTCATGGTCGGTATGGAGGATGGTTTGTTTCCGAGTGAGCGAGCGCTTGAAGAGGGTCCGCGCAATCTCGAGGAGGAGCGGCGCTTGTGCTACGTCGGTATGACGCGGGCGCGCGAAGAGTTATATCTGTTGTACGCGCAAAGCCGTGCGCAATTCGGCTTGCGATCGTACAATCAACCGTCGCGTTTTCTCGACGATATGGGTATGGGATTGTTCGCGGTTGAACCTAACACTATTGATTCGAGTCCAGTTTATAATGATTTTGACGAGCCAGTGATGAACTATGACATTGGCGATCGAGTGCGCTCGCTGCAATTTGGCGATGGCGAGATCATTGACATTGACGGCTTAGCAGTTAGCGTGAAGTTCGATAACGGTGCTGTCAAAAAGCTCAACGTTGAATACGCCCGCCTCGAGAAGCTGTAGTAAAATAATCAATCTTTTGCTATAATTATAGCTGCACGCTAGTTTGCGCGCCTACGTATGAAAAGTATTGCGAGAATGAAATTACGTTGGCTGATTACCGGCTCTATGCTGTTAGCTTTGGCTGGATTATCTGTTTATACGGCAATTATGCCAAAAGCGCGGGCTGACGAGCATAGCCTAGCGGTTGGCGAGCATATCATTACCGTTCACGATGACGGTCAAAGTAAAGGATTTATTACCAAAAAACAGACCTTACGCGAAGCTCTCGCTGAGGCAGCTATCAAACTAGATCGTAACGATCGGACCGAGCCAAATATTGATGAGCGCTTGGTAGCAAATTCATATAACGTTAATATTTATCGAGCCCGAACGGTGGTTGTCAAGGATGGCTCTCAGCTCACTAAAATTATTACATCGTACCGTACTGGAAAGCAGATAGTTAAACAAGCTGGCATTGCTGTACGCGATGAAGATATTCTAACCTTGTCGCAGTCTAATAGTCCAATGCGCGATAGCGCAGCAGAAGTGTTGTCTATTAAACGAGCAGTGCCGTTTAACTTTGATTTTTATGGTAAAAAGGCCACTTCTTACACGCAAGCTCAAACCATCGGCGAAATGCTAGCCGAGAAGCATATCAAAATGTCTGCTAATGATATTATTATCCCGAATAAAGATACAAAAATAGCTAGAGGCATGAATGTTCGCTTGTATCGTAACGGCACGCAGACAGTTACCGTTGACGAAGATATACAGTTTGAGACTGAACAGATCAAGGACATTAATCGCGATAAAGGATACAAAGAAATTCAAACCAAAGGTGTTAACGGCAAGCGTACAGTTACGTATGAGATTAACGTCCAAAACGGCGTTGAAGTATCACGCCGCGAGATCAATAGCAACATTATTCAGCAGCCAGTTAAGCAGGTAGAAGTTGTTGGTACTAAAGTTAGTCTGCCAGCGGGCTCGCATGAAGATTGGATGGCGGCGGCTGGTCTTTCGCCAAGCGACTATGGTTACGCTAACTTTATTTTCACTAAGGAGTCTGGTTGGCGAACAACAGCGACTAACGGCACATATTACGGCTTGGGGCAGACTAGCTTGTCGAAATTATCGAGTGCTTGCCCGAACTGGCAGACTGATCCAGTTTGTCAAATTAAAGTATTTAATGGTTACGCCGTAGGGCGCTACGGCAGCTGGGCAGGTGCCTATAACGCATGGCAGGCAAAGGGCTGGTGGTAGGATGCTCTACTTGACATTTAGTATATAATTTGTTATAATATAAGAGATACAGTGGGTGATTTTGAATAAAATGAGCTTAAATCGATATTATCAACGTATTTGCTGTTGTGTTTTTGGTGCGGTCTTGGCAATCTCTAGTACTGGTATGTTATCGTTTTTTGCGAATACTGCGGCGGCAGATAGTCCAGCTGCGGTTAAAGCACAACCATCTAGTCATATAATCACCATTTACGACGGTGGCCGGGAGCAATCGATAATCACTAAGGCATCGACAGTGCAGAAAGCGCTAGAAGAATTCGGCGCAAGATTGGATAAACAGCATGATATTGTCGAACCGGGTCTGGATACACCGATTACCAACAATGGCTTCAAAATAAATATTTATCGGGCGCGGACGATAACGATCGTCGAAGGTGCTCGCCGCATGCGAGTCAATACGGCAGCGCAGACGCCAACACAGATTGCGCAAGCTGCGGGTATTGTTTTGTATCGCGAGGATAAAGTTCGATTTACGCCGCCAGAGGATGTCGCTTTGGATGGGTCGAGCTTGCTGATGAAGATTACGCGAGCAACTCGGCGTACCGTGACTGCCGAGGAAGAAATTGATTTCCCGGTTGAGCAAACACGCGACGACAGCCAGCCTCTTGGTTATCGCCAGGTAAAGCAGGCGGGAGCTAAAGGGTTGCGCAAATTGACTTATAAAGTTGAAGCGCGCGATGGTGCTGAAGTTAGTCGTCAGCAAATTTCTAGCGAAATTATCAAGCAGCCCAAAAAGCAAATTGAAGTGATCGGCACTAAGCCGAAAAATCCACTAACCAAAGGCAAGGGCGCGCAGATATTTACCGATTCCAAAGGCGTGGCGCACCGCGAAACCTATTATGATTTACCGATGAATATTGTTGCTAACGCCTGCGGCGGCGGTGGCTACACGGTGCGGGCAGATGGCGCCAAGGTGGACAAGGACGGCTATATTTTAGTAGCGGCAAATTATGGTAATTATCCGCGCTGCTCGGTGGTAGAAACCAGCATGGGTCCTGGTAAAGTGTACGATACTGGCGGTTTTGCGGCCCGGCATCCGCATGGGTTTGATTTGGCGACTGATTGGACTAACGGAGATGGTCGCTAGATGGCGTCAGCGCTTGGGCCGAAAAAAGAGTTAGGCCAGCATTGGCTGCGCGACCCAGAAATCTTGGCGGAGATTGCCGAGGCGGCGGAGCTGAGCAACGATGATGTGATTTTGGAGATTGGGCCGGGACTTGGTACCTTGACCAGCCGGTTGTTAGCGCGAGCCGGGCGCGTGGTGGCGGTAGAATTTGACAGGGATTTGGCGCGCAAATTGCCGGGGCAGTTTCCTGGCAAAAACCTGGACGTGATCAATGAAGATATTTTGCAATTTGATTTGAATCAGCTGCCAACTGGCTACAAGGTAGTCGCCAACGTGCCGTACTATATCACTAGCAAAATTGTTGAGAAGCTGATGACGGCGGAGAATAAACCAAGTTTGGCGGCGCTGCTGGTACAAAAAGAAGTTGCTGAGCGTATCGCGGCCGAGCCTGGTGAAATGAGCATTTTAGCGGTTAGCGCGCAGCTATTTGCCCAGGCAGAACTAGACATTGAAGTGCCGCGACAGTTTTTCACGCCGCCGCCAAAAGTTGATTCGCAGGTGGTCGTGCTGAGGACCCGCGATGAACCACTCGTTGCTAATGAGGACCAAAAAGATTTCTTCCGCATCGTTAAGGCTGGTTTTTCGGCTAAGCGTAAAAAACTGCGTTCTAGCTTGAGCGGCGGACTGGGCGTCAGTAAAGCTAGCGCTGAACAGTTGCTAAAAAAGGCTGATATTTCACCCGATGTCCGTGCTGAAGATTTGGCGATTGACGATTGGCAGCGGTTGCTCAAAGAATGGCGGGCGCGATGATTGCGGCAGATCAGCCCGTCTGCTTTCCGTCTGATCTGCTCATTGCGGTTTCGTCGAAAGACGACGGTACCATGCTCAATCGTATTCGCGGTCGTCACGTAGCTGAGGTATTGGAGAATCGGCATCGGTTTTGTGATCAAATTGGCGTTAAGTATGACGACGTTGTTTATCACGTGATTTCATACAACCAAGCACAAACTTTTGATAATATTGCCGAAGTCACTGAAGCTGACACGGTTAAACACAACAACGAGGGGATTTTTGCTGACGCGCTATATAACGAAATGGCTGGCGTAGGCTTGTTCTTGCCAGTGGCGGACTGTATCGCCACGGTTATATACGATTCAAAACGCCGCGCCCTCATGCTGGCGCATCTGGGTCGGCATTCGACGGTTGCGCAGTTGATGCCTCAGGCCGTTCAGTATTTTGTCGAGCGCGGTAGCCAGGCAAAAGATTTACAAATTTGGATGTCGCCGAGCATCACCCAGAAAAATTATCGTATGGATTATTTTAATCATACAAATGATACGAATTGGCACAATTTCTGCCGTCAAACGGCTGACGGAATTTATCTGGATATGCAAGGATTTAATCGTTCGTTGGCCGTCCAGGCAGGCGTTCCGGCTGATAATATTGTCATCTCGCCAATTGATACGGCGGATGATCCAAATTATTTCTCACATTCAGCTGGTGATACAGGGGGAAGAGTTGCAGTGCTAGCAGAGATAAAATCTACTAAATAAAGCTCCAAGACGTCATGGCAATGTTGTGTGTTATCTTGATTAGCATTAACATATTGCTAAAAAAATAAAGTATAAGTATAATGGTACCAAATGAATAGATGTTGGAAAACAAAAAGGCTGGAATTTGGATTGGCTATCAAGGCGTTAGCTGTGACAATAGGTGTGCTAGCAGCGTTTTCTGGTCCGATATTTTATCCGCCAAAAGCTGCCGCCGACGCTATCAATGACACAGATTTTGTGTTTACCGTGGACACGCGCAAATCTGGGTCGCCAGATACCCAGTTCGTCATTCCGATAAGAGGAGGCGGATATAATTATACTATCGATTGTAATAATGATGGCACGGTCGAAGCAACCGCTCAGACCGGATCTTATACTTGTAGTTACGCTACACCTGGTGTGTATACGATTCGTATCGGAGGTGTGTTTCCAGAGTTTTATCTCAATAACGGCGGCGATAAACTGAAGATGATTTCTATTGATCAGTGGGGGAAGAATAAATGGAAATCGTTGGTGGCTTCATTTTACGGTGCTGCAAATATGGACGTAAAGGCGATTGACACTCCCGATTTGTCGCAGACTGACTCGATATACTCTGTCTTTAGAGGCAGCACTTCTCTCAAGGGTGAGAATGCTAATTGGAATTGGAACACCTCGACCATTACTAATATGGGTAGTGCGTTTAGCGATACTGAAAATTTCAATCAAAACATCGGATCGTGGGATGTCTCTAACGTTGTTTTTGCTGGCGGTTTATTTAATAACGCGACAGCATTTAATAATGGCGGTAGCGATTCAATTAAAAATTGGAACACTGGCAAGATGACTGCAATGAATGCAATGTTTCAAAACGCAGTTAAGTTTAATCAGCCGATAGGGTCGTGGGATGTTTCGAAAGCCGAGTTGATGAGTGAAATGTTTAACGGTGCTCGCGCTTTTAATCAATCTTTGGCAAATTGGCGGCTAGATTCGCTCGTTTCGACAACTGGTTTACCAAATAGTCCTTGGTCTGGCGCCCCTAGGATGTTGGATAATAGTGGTTTATCTATGAAAAATTATGATGATACTTTAATTTCGTGGAATGCTCGGTCGACTAATTCTCCGCTTATACTAGGAGCCGCTGGGTTAAAGTATTGTGCTGCTGATACGTCTAGGGCAAACCTAATCAAAGCAACTGCTAATGGCGGACATGGTTGGACTATCAATGGTGACGCAAAAGAATGTCCGAAGCATACGGTGGTTTTTGATATGCAGGGCGGAACGGCAATTGCTAACCAAGAAGTTGCTTTTACTGATAAAATTACCGCGCCAGCTGTGCCAAATCGGCAGGGTTACATCTTTGCTGGGTGGTATACAGATACTGCTTTTACGACTGCTTGGGACTTTGCGAACGATACGATGCCAGACAATGACTTGACCTTGTATGCAAAGTGGACGAAGAACCCTGCGTCTGCCTCTACGCTGTCTCCGGAGTTGCCAAAATCGCCTGGTGCCAGACTGGCTGAAACGGGCTCAAATACAGTGCTGTTTGTCTTGGCGGCGTCTATCTTTGTAGCTTCTGGTATTGTTTTGTTCAAAAAGTAAGCGAAACGTCCGTAATATGGGTAGGGAAAGTGAAAAGATGGCTTCTCTACTATTTCCAGAAAACTAGTGTCGAATCAGGAAATATCAAAGACGAAAATTAGTTCAAGATGTAGGTTCGGTTGTTGCTGATCAGGTTTGTATTGCGGGGTGATAATGTGCTAGTAAACTTCTGTCGCCTCTGATATACTTAGAAGCAATGGGAAAGAATCTTTATATCACAACGGCGATTCCATATGTCAATGGTAAGCCGCATATCGGTAATGCGCTAGACTATTTGCTTGCAGATATCTGGTCGCGCTACCAGCAGCAGAAAGGTAAAAAAGTGCGCTTCCAGGTTGGCACTGATGAGCATGGTAATAAAATCGCCGCTAAGGCTGCCGAACAAAACCTGACGCCGCAAGCATATGTCGATCAAACTCATCAAAATTTCAAGATACTGATGGATGCTGAACACGCCGAATATACTGATTTTGTCCGTACGTCTGATTCACATCATATGGGGGCGGTGCGCTATATTTGGAAACAGTTGGACCAAGCGGGGCTGATTTATAAAAGTACTTACAACGGCTGGTACTGTATGGGTCATGAAGCTTTCTTTACTGATAAAGAAGTTCAAGAAACTGGCGGGGTTTGCCCTGACCACCAAACGCCTTATCAACAAGTTAGCGAAGAGAATTATTATTTGAAAGCGAGCGCTTATACCGATAAAGTCCGCCAAGCAATCGAGTCGGGCCGAATGAAAATTGTACCAGAGTTTCGTAAGAAAGAATTTCTGGAATTAATGAAAGACGGTTTGCACGACGTATCAATTAGCCGGCCGCGCAAGAGCCTGACCTGGGGAGTACCGGTACCAGGAGACGACAGCCAGGTGATGTACGTCTGGTTGGATGCCTTAGCTAATTACATCACGGTGCTAGGTTACCCGGATCAGCCGGAGTGGAAAGATTTTTGGCCAGCTGACGTGCAAGTGATTGGCAAGGATATTCTGCGTTTTCATGCCGGTATTTGGCCAGTAATGCTATTAGGGGTTGGTCTACCGCTGCCGAAGACGCTGTTAGTACACGGTTTCGTTAATGTGGGCGGTGCTAAGATGAGCAAAACTGTTGGTAATGTTGTCGATCCGATGGAGATTATCAAGGATTACGGCGTTGACGCTTTTCGCTATTACTTTTCGCGGCATATTCCAACCAAGGATGACGGCGACTTCACCTGGGAGAAGTTTGAGAAGGCTTACAACGGAGAGTTGGGCAATGATCTCGGTAATTTAGTGCAGCGGGTTATTGCTATGATTCAGCGTTATCAGTCGGGTGTAATTGGCGAGATTCCTCGCCCAGGACACGATATGGGGCCATACCGCCAGGCAATGGAAGCGCTTGATTTTGATCGAGCAATAGATGAAGCATGGCAACAGGTGCGAGCACTTAATCAATATATTGATGACGTTAAACCGTGGGAAGTTGCCAAGAAGCGCCAAAAGGACGCTGATGCCGCCGAGCATTTATCGGAAATCTTATCTTATGCTGTTGGTGCGCTTGAGGAAATTGCTGATTTGCTAATTCCGTTTATGCCAGTGACCGCTAGCACTATTCACAAGATGTTTTCGGCAGGAGTTGTGCCCGAGAAAGCAGCGCCACTTTTCCCAAAAATCTATATTCATACGCCCGATCCGCAAACGGCATCTAGTAAAAAGAAATAAGCCAAATGAATTCGTTACTTCGCTTAGTTGATACGCATTGTCATATTCATGATAGCGAGTTCTATAATGCTTCGGCGCGCGAGAAAGCTTACCAGGAATCAGTGAAGAATGGCGTAGCGATGATTTGTGTTGGTACGGATTTGCGCAGCTCGCGTCAGGCTCTAGAGTTTGCTAGGATGCATGATTTTACTTGGCCGGTTGTCGGCATTCACCCGCACGACGCAGCGACAAATAACGTCGAGGAATTGCGCCAATTGGTAGCAGGCAATCGCGATGAAATCGTCGGCATTGGTGAAATTGGTTTGGATTATTTTTATGATAATAGTCCGCGTGACATTCAACAGAGCGTTTTGCGGCGGCAGCTTGAGGTAGCGCGAGATTTTAAATTGCCGATTAGTTTTCATGTACGCGACGAAAAAACCGCTGCTGGTGTAGTCTGGGCGGATTTTTGGCCGATTTTCGATGAATTCAAAGGTTTGCGCGGCATTTTGCATAGCTTTACCGATTCTGAGGAAAATTTGCAGCGTGGGTTGGATCGTGGTTTATACGTTGGTGTTAACGGTATAAGTACTTTTACTAAAAACAAAAAACAACAGAAAATGTTTAACCAAATTCCGCTTGAACGCTTAGTTTTTGAAACTGATGCACCTTTCTTGACGCCAGTGCCATTTCGTGGTAAAGTGAATATACCAGCGTATGTGAGGCAGGTAGCAGAATATCATGCGCGCGCTCGTGACCTTGCTATAGAAGAGGCCGCTAGCGTAACTACTCGCAACGCGCGGCAAATTTTTGGGATTAATTATGAATGAGAGTTTTAATAATAAAGTAAAACCTTATGCACCGGTAGAAAATGCCGGTCATTTTAATTATGAACAAACTGCTAATGGCAATTCTTATCGCAATCCCGAGTTAGAGCGCTTAGGCGAGTTAGCGCGTAGACAAGCTGAGTCGGCCAATCAAACAACCGAATCGCCCCGGGTTGATTATATAAAATTGAATAGCCCGAAACACGAAGAAAACCCGCTTACTCCTGAACAGGAAATTGCTGCTACCAGTCAACGTGTGGTTAATTTACGAAATGAATATGATAAAGACTATGCTGAATATCTAAAGGGATTTGGTCTAGCTGCATAAATTATGGTCAAGCGCGTTCTCACAAAAACTCTCAAACTTTTTGTCGGCGATGATTTGTCGCTTGGTTTGCCGAAGCTTCGCAAAAAACGTCCGCTCAAGAAACTGAGTGAGCGCGAACTGTTGGCGCTAGAAAGTGAAATTGGCTCGGAACTTTTTGGAGAGGTGCCGAAGGGTCATCGCCGTGAATTCTTTTGCTTGGACGAAAAAACATGGATGTGGCATGAGGAATGGATTGATGCTAAGCACAAACTTAAAACTCACACGATCAAATATGAAGTAACCGATCGAGGTATCTTGAAAACTCAACCTGGCCCGCGCTATTCATACCTCGAGGGCGATGAATTGCGTAATTTTAGTATCGCTGCGCAAATGTATTATGAGCAAGTTGCCCGCCAAGTTTACAAGCGAGATCCCGAGACCGGCGAAAAATTGGTATAATAGAAAGCGTGAAATCATCGATAATCTATCTCGACCATGCTGCTGCCACGCCTCTAGACGAGCGCGTTTTGGCGGCGATGCAGCCGTATTTCTCTGAGATGTTTTATAATCCTTCGGCGCCGTATGCTCCAGCGGTGGAAGTCAAGCGCGCTTATAATAAAGCTAAGCATCGTTTGGCTGTTTGTCTTGGCGGACAGGCTAGCGAGCTGGTTGTGACGGCTGGCGCTACCGAGTCTATTAATTTGATGATAAATAGCATTGACGGGCATATCGTATCAAGTGCCATTGAGCATGATGCAGTACTGAAAGCGCTTGCTGATAATGTAACACTGGTGGCTCCATCTAAAAAAGGCAATATCGCGCCGTGCGATATTCAAGCAGCTATTAGGCCAGATACGCAGCTAATAACTATCGCTATCGCTAATCACGAACTCGGTACCATTCAACCGCTACGCGACATTGCTGAAGTTGTCCGTACTGAGCGTCGCCGCCGGTTTGAAGCGGGTGAGCTGACGCCAATTTATCTGCACACTGATGCTTCGCAAGGTGCTGGGCAGATTGACATCAATGTAGCGCGGTTAGGCGTTGATGCGTTGACGCTAAATGCTGGTAAGATCTATGGCCCGAAACAAGTTGGTTTGCTTTGGTGTAATCGGATGATACGCTTGCAGCCGCTAGTTCGCGGCGGCGGGCAAGAGCGGGGCTTGCGCAGCGGGACCGAAAATGTTGCGGGCACTATTGGGTTTGCAGTAGCGCTAGAATTAGCGCAGCAACATCGTAATTCTGAGAATAAGCGCTTGCGCCAGTTGCGCGACCAGCTGCAAAATCAGCTGACAGAAGCTTTTCCGTGGGCGATTGTCTCTGGCGATCAAAAACATCGCCTGGCAAGTCATTTGCATATATCATTCCCCGGAATTGATGCCGAACGTCTAGTTTTTATGCTTGAGCAGAAAGGCGTGCTGGTAGCGACTGGCAGTGCTTGCGCCGCTAATTCTGGAATGCGTTCGCATGTGTTAGAAGCGATTGGCTTAGCGCCAGAGGCGGCGGACGGCAGTTTGCGTCTGACACTGGGTCGCTTATCGGATTCTGAAACGTGCATGGCGGCTGCCCGAGAAATTATCGCTGCGGTTAATACAGAAAAGGCCAGGTTAGCGTGAAAAGATTTTTAATAGCTATCGCTACGCTGGCCATTGTTTCGGCTGCAGTAATCATCGGTATTACTTTGTTTTTATCAAAGAACGATTTGCAAGGCTGTGGCGATATTCCAGATGCGGCACGCCAACAGTGCGCAGCAGCTGATGCGATTGTAGCGGTGAGCGGCGGCGATACCAGTGCTCGTACTGCTGAAGCAGTGCGATTGTACAAGAATAACTGGGCGCACAAATTAGTTTTCTCTGGTGCGGCAGCTGATAAAACTGGCCCGAGTAATGCCCGGGCGATGAAGAGGCAGGCTATCGTTGCAGGCGTACCAGCTAGTGATATTTTGATAGAGGAAACCAGTGAAACGACTGCCGAGAATGCCTCGCAAACCGTCAGGCTGCTCAAGCAAAAGCAGATATCATCGGTAATTTTGGTGACAAGCGCTTACCACTCGCGGCGAGTTTCAATTGAATTTACTAAAGCAGCGCCAAATATACTAACGCGTAGCCATCCAGTAGTTACAGATAATCAATGGTCGAATATGTGGTGGACAACTGTTATAGGCTGGCAGCTGGCGTTGCAAGAGCTGGTAAAGATTATGGGAGTTGCAGCGGAATGACCAGACCGCGTGTCTACGTTGGTATGAGTGGCGGCGTCGATAGCAGTGTCGCGGCAGCATTATTGCTTGACCAAGATTATGATGTTACTGGAGTTTATATGAAAAACTGGAGTCAAGATCTACCCGGTATGCAGTGTCCGTGGGCTGAGGACCTGGCTGATGCCAAGCGGGTGGCAGTGCAATTAGGAATTGATTTTAAAGTATTTGATTTCGAAACACAGTATCGCCAAAAAGTTGTTGATTACATGCTTGACGAATATCGTGCTGGTAGAACGCCGAATCCAGATATCATGTGTAATCAAGAGGTTAAGTTTAAACTATTTTTAGAAACTTCGCTGGCGGCGGGGGCGGATTACATCGCAACTGGTCATTATGCGCGGGTTGAACGTTTAGCAGATACCGCACACTTGCTTCGTGCTCGCGACGACAACAAAGATCAAACTTATTTTTTATATCGCGTGACGTCTGAGGCATTAGCGAAAACCGTGTTCCCATTAGGAAATCTGACCAAACCTGAAGTGCGTCAAATTGCTAAAGATCGCGGCTTATGGACAGCTCGCAAAAAAGAATCTATGGGTGTGTGTTTCGTCGGCAATGTCGGTATGCGCGAATTTCTTAGCCAGTACATTACGACGCGTCCGGGCGATATTATTGACAAAGAATCGGGCCGAGTGCTTGGCCGTCATGACGGTGCAATTTTTTATACACTTGGTCAAAGACATGGTCTGGATGTTGGCGGCGGGTTGCCGTATTATGTGGTTGGCAAAAATATGGATAAGAATGAAGTTTACGTTAGCCGTAATATCAACGACGAACACATATGGCGAACCGAGATTAAGCTGACAGATATTCACTGGATTAATCAACCTTTGACTGAAGGTGCGCGAATACAGGTCCGATTGCGCCACCGCGGGGCGCTCATTAACGCTATATATAGTGCTGACACGCTACATCTAGAGTCTGCCGAACGAGCCGTGGCGCCTGGTCAGTCGGCGGTGGTCTATCGCGGTGAAGAGTGTCTAGGTGGTGGCTTGGTGATTTGAGTCTCAAACTTACGTTACTTCTTCGTATATTCAAGTTGGTTTTCGTGCTATAATTACCTCTATGAACACACAAGAAATCCGCCAGAAATATCTCGAATTTTGCCAAAGGAACGGCCACGCTATTATTGAGCGGGCACCGCTTATACTACACAATGACCCGACGACATTATTTACCGGTTCGGGCATGCAGCCGCTACTGCCGTATTTGCTGGGCCAGGATCATCCGCAGGGTACGAAATTAGCTGATAGCCAGACGTGTTTGCGGGCGCAGGACATCGAGGATGTTGGCGATAATCGCCACACGACGTTCTTTGAGATGCTGGGCAATTGGAGCATGGGCGAATATTTCAAACGCCAGCAGATTGAGTGGTTTTTCGAATTTTTGACAGAAATAGTCGGGCTAGATCCGCACAAAATCTACGTTAGCTGTTTTATTGGCGATGAGAAAAATAACATTCCGCGCGACGATGAAGCAGCGCAAATTTGGCAGGAAGTTTTTGCCAAAAAAGGCGTTGAAGCTAAAATTGTCGAGCTGGATAGCGCTGAAAATGGCGACAGGCTGGGTATGCAGGGCGGTCGGATTTTCTTTTACAACGATAAAGAGAACTGGTGGAGCCGCGGCGGCGGGATTGATAGTACGCCGATTGGTGATCCGTGCGGGCCGGATAGCGAGGTGTTTTATGATTTTGGCGAGCAACATCATGATGCCAGCTTTGGGCAGGCGCATCCAGCTAGTGATAGCGGCCGATTTATGGAAATTGGCAACCAAGTGTTTATGCAGTATCGCCGGCTGGACGACGGCAGTTTTGAACCGCTGAAACGCAAGAATGTTGATTTCGGCGGCGGCTTGGAACGGATTGCCGCGGCAGCAATTGACAGTCCTGACGTTTTTAAGATCAGTCTACTATGGCCAATTATTAAAAAGTTGGAAAGTTTAAGCGGCAAGGAATATGCTACGCATACCGCGTCAATGCGAGTGATCGCCGATCATCTCAGGGCGGCGGTATTTTTGGCGGTTGATGGCTGCGTACCGAGCAACAAGGAGCAGGGCTACGTGATGCGCCGCTTACTGCGTCGGGCGATTCGTTATAGTTTCGATCTGGGGATTGAGCAGAATTTCCTGGAGGAAGTCGTGCCGGTAATCGCTGATTTATATGAAGCGGATTTCCCAGAGGTTAAAGAGAGCCGCGAGCAGATTATTGCTATGTTGGTCAAAGAGGAAAAAGCTTTCCGTCAGACGCTACGTAAAGGCTTAAAGCAGATGCGACATTATATCGATGACGGTTTGACTGGCGAAGAGTTATTTACACTGTATGATACCTTTGGATTTCCGGTGGAACTGAGTACCGAGGAGGCGTATAAACAAGATATCAAGCTTTCTGATAATTGGCGCGCCGAATTTGACGCTAAGATGGAAGAGCAGCGCCAACGCTCCAAGACAGCGCGCAAAGGGCAGTTTAGCGGCGGCCTGGAGGGCCACGATCCAATCCATCTGAAATATCACACGGCGACGCATCTGTTGGGGGCGGCACTGCGCAAGGTTCTAAAGGCGCCGGATTTGCAACAGCACGGCAGTAATATCACTGCCCAGCGCCTGCGTTTCGATTTTAATCACGATAAATTGACGCTAGAGGAAAAACAGGCGGTGGAAGATCAGGTCAATGCGTGGATTGACGCTGATCTGCCAGTTAGCTACCAGGTTTATCCAACCGATGAAGCGCTAAAAATGGGGGCTATCGGCGCCTTTGGCGAGCGTTATGGCAATGAAGTCAAGGTTTATTCCATTGGCAAGGGCGAAAACAGAGTTAGTTTCGAAGTTTGCGGCGGCCCGCACGTTGAACACACGGGTGTCTTGGCTGAAGGCGGTAAGCGCTTCAAAATCACCAAAGAAGAATCTAGCTCGGCTGGGATTCGGCGTATTAAAGCTATTCTTGTGTAGTAAGACGCTCGTTGACTATTGATTCTAGTGTGGATTCTACTTCGCCCTTTAGTAGATCTAAGCTTTTAGGTTGCAAGGTTTTTCTCTGTCCTGTGTATGGATTAAAGAAGTAACAGAAAACTTCTGTATCGCCCGTACCGTTAACGAGTATTTTGTAATGAATTTTTGTATCAATACCATCGTATTCATAGGGGATCTGTAATTCAAGCTTGCCTTTTGCTAGTGCGCTTGACGAAGCCCCCCCTACATTGCTATTCAGATAAGTTCCTACCAAATCTGCCTCAACGCCGCTGATGTTGGTAGAGTCAGCGCGTATTAATGCTTCTTCTGGTACTGAAGAACCTTCGATATCACGGACTAAGGGTTCAATATACGAAAATGTCTTGTCTGTGCGATATTGATTGCTATTTATAGCTACACGGGATAGAGCGTTTACTATGTCGCTTGGCGTAGTTTCTGCGGAATCTGACAATTCACGTATATAGGAATTATCGGCTGATATAGGCCAAATCATGTCTAATCTTGTCGCTACTAGATGGTTAGGTACTTTTATGTTTCTACCGGGTGTTACCCATTCTCCACGAGAAGACAGTCTGAGCCTGAGAGAATCTTTTTCTGAACTATCAGCACCCGCTACAAAAGACAATCTAGTACCGGTAGCGGCCACATCGCCCATTTGGACAAGGCGCATTGTTAGGGCTCCATCTTCGTAGGTACCAAACGGCTGACTGATGACTTCTGTACTCTGGATTGTTGGCTCTGTAGCGTCTAACGAATATAGCGCATCTAATATACGGTCTCCGGTATTTTGTGGTTGAGGCTCTGATACTCTTGGTGATTGGTCCATGTTGCATATTGTAGCATAACTACTGTAATATGTCAAGACTGGTCGCCAATGAATGTAGTGTTGTATAATGAAATATACTTATGCTAGATAAATTGCGTAGTAAGATTGCTGACAAAATAGGAGATCGGTCGAATGACCCTGTAGATAAAGATGATTATATCGTTGCACTTGATATCGGTACCGAAAACGTTAAGGCGCTGTTAGCTCGCGTTAGCGGCGACGATATTGAGATTCTTGGTGTTGGACGTGCTCATCAGGAGTTGTCTGATATGCATTCGGGCGCGATTGCTGATATTGCTGGCGTAGTGCAACACTGCGAGGACGCTCTGACTCAGGCTGAAGACGAAGCTGGCTTGCAGGCCAAGCATGCTGTCATCGGTATAGCTGGCGAACTCGTAAAAGGTACAACTAGCACGATTCGTTATCGTCGTCCGCAGCCCGACCGTCCGCTTGACGAGCAAGAAGTTGAGTTTATTATCGAGAAGGTCCAAGATCGCGCTGCTAAACGGGCGCAAAAACAAATCGCCTTAGAGACGGGCAATGACGAGGTTGAGGTCAAGCTGGTCAACTCAGCGCTGGTTAGTATTCATATTGACGGTTATAAAGTGTCGAATCCGATTGGCTTTCAGGGCAAGGATGTAGCAGTGCAGATTTATACGGCGTTTGCGCCGATGGTGCATATTGGCGCCTTGGAGCGAGTGGCGCAAGAGCTTGATTTGGAACTGTTGGCGGTTGCCGCTGAGCCGTTTGCGGTTAGCCGTAGCGTACTTGGCGCTGATAGTAGCAGCGCTTTTACGGCAATTCTAGCGGATGTAGGTGGCGGCACGACAGATATTGCAGTGGTTAATGACGGCGGCGTTGAAGGTACCAAGATGTTTGGTATCGGTGGCCGTAGTTTTACTAAAACTATCGCTGATGAGTTGTCAATTCCGTACGATCAGGCAGAAAAACTCAAAGTAAATATTGAGGACAGTAAAATTAAAGCTACCGTCAAGAAAGATGTGGCAGTTGCTGTTGATAAAACTCTCGAGGTTTGGCTAGCTGGCGTAGAGCTTGCGTTGAGCGAGTTTGAAGCAGTCGATCAGCTGCCGCCGCGTATTTTGTTGTGCGGTGGCGGTGCTAGCCTGTCTCAATTAGTTGCGGCTCTCGAAAAGCGTGATTGGTACAGCGAGTTGCCATTTACTAAGCGTCCGACAGTACAGCGCATTCGTCCCGATCAAGTTGTTGGTATTACGGATAAAACCGGTGAGGTTAATGATCACACTTTTATTACGGCAATGGGTCTGCTGCGTGTTGGTTATGATACAATAATAGGAGCAGGCGACACTCAGTCGGTTCGCAGTAAAATTAATAGGATTTTGCGAATTTAATAGAGAAATAATATGCAAAAAGATGTCATTTATATAGATGTAGAAGACGACGTTACTTCAATTATTGGCAAGATAAAAGCTGCCAATTCGAACATCGTTGCTCTGGTACCGCCAAAGCGAATTGGGGCGATTCAGAGTGCAGTAAACCTCAAATTGGTGCATCGTGCGGCTGAGCGGGTCGATAAAAAACTGGTAATTATTACTAATAATGATGCTTTGTCGACGCTTGCGGGTAGCGCGGGTATTCCGGTGGCCAAAAATTTGCAGAGTCGTCCAGAATTAGCTGAGATTCCGGCTCTTGAAGTCAACAGTGACGATGACGTGATTGATGGATCGGAAACGTTGAACGGTGGCGCTAAGTCTAACACGCTGGCTCCTGGCGATAAGGAAGGGCAGTCGTCTCTTAATGATGAGCTTAGCAAAATTGAAGATGAAGGAGAGGATGAGCTGCCGTCTTCTAAAGGTAAGGATGGCGGCGATAAGAAGTCTGCTGACCAGGCGGATAGCAAGTCGAAAAAAAGTCCGAAAATCCCCGATTTTAATACTTTTCGTAAAAAGTTCTTCATTATCGGTGCGGCTATTATTTTGTTGATCGCTGGTTTGGTGTGGGCGTTTGTGTTTGCGCCGCGAGCACAGATTGTCATTTCTGCGCAAACTAGTAGCGTAGCTGTTAACACTCATATCAAATCAAGCGCTGCCGTTAACACTAGTTTGCAAGATGGTACTGTCAAACTGACGACCAAAACTAGAGAAAAAGCGATTTCTAAAACATTTACAGCTACCGGCAAGAAGGATGTTGGCGAAAAAGCGACTGGTATAGTAAGCTTTTCGACGCGCGATATTGACAATCTCGGTACGGAAATTCCATCAGGAACAACTTTGACGACAGATTCCGGTGCCGAGTATGTGACCAGCGAGACTGTTAAGATCTCGCTTAGTAATTATCGTAATGCCAAGGTGAAAATTACTGCCGCACGCAGTGGCGCCAGCTATAATGGCGCTAGCGGTACAGTCAAGGGAGCGCCTAGTGGTATTTCAGCAAGTATTAGCGGCTCGACAACAGGGGGGACCGACAAAACTATTACCGTCGTTCAACAAAGCGATATCAATAAAGCAATGCGCGAACTCGTCACCGAGGACGATAAGAACCAAAACAAAGCTGCTTTGCAAACTGAGTTTGGCAAGGATTACACAATTATCAATGAGTCATTTGCGGCGGATATTGCTGGGATTAATAAGCCTGCTGTTGATAGCGAGGCTAACGACGGCCAAGCGGCAATTACTGGTACAATGAAGTTCTCGCTTTCTGGCATTGCTCGCAGCGAGTTTGACACGTTTCTCAAAGCTTACTGCCAGCAGCGCATTGACGGCAAGTCAAACCAGAAAATTTATGATACTGGCAGCAAAACAGTTTCTCTGACTAACATAGCTATTTCGGGCGATACGATTAATGCTACAGTCTCGGCGAACGGTAAAGTTGGTCCGAAAATCGACGAAGATGCCATCAAGGAATACGTCAAAGGCCAATCGGTTGGCGAGGTTCAAGAGCGCGTCAAGACAGTTGAAGGCATAAAATCAGTAGATGTGAACCTTTCGCCATTTTGGGTTTATAGAGTTCCAGATGACACCAAGAAGATAAGCGTAAAGTTTCAGATAGATGGCTAAGCAGTATTTGGCGCTTGACGTCGGCGAGCGGCGAATTGGCGTGGCATCGGCAAGCAGCGATGTTAAGATTGCCGTACCAGGCGACTGGATTGATGTCGACGGCAAGGAACTCGATATTATCCGCGAGATGCTGATTGACGAATCAATAGATGTTTTGGTAGTGGGTTATCCGCGCAATCAACGAGGCGAGCCGACTGCGCAGACTCGGTATGTCGAAGATTTCGTTGATAGTCTTGGCCAAATTGAATCTGACGTTGTATTCCAGGACGAATCGTTGACGAGCGTCAAAGCAGAGAATATCTTAGCATCGCAAAAACGTTCGTATAGTAAGGGTGAGATTGATTCTATGGCAGCTAGTATTATTTTACAAGATTATCTGGAGGCGCAATAATGGATGGTTTTAAACGGCAGAATGGCCAACAATTTAATTCTCGGCCGAATAATAATCGGCAAGTACCGCCGCTTGGTGCAGTTCCGCGTCCTGCACCTCGTGCTATTGACCCAAATCAGCCAATGGGGCAAAAGGCTAATATTTCGCTTAACCCCGACCATGACGCTGCGAGCCAGAAAGTATCAAAGAAGAAACGTTGTCTTCGGCGCTGGATGATTATTTTGATAGCAGTCATGGTGTTTTTGACAGCAGTTTTTGCGGCACTATTTAAGTGGTACGAGATGCAGCTAAAACCAGTCTCAAGCGATAACAATAAAGTATCGGTTACTGTTGAAGACGGTTCCTCGGTTTCAACAGTTGCTAATACGTTGGCCAGCAAAAATCTTATTCGCAACCGATTAGCTTTTGAGGTTTATGTGCGCCTTAATAATAAAAATAGCATCAAAGCTGGCACCTGTATGATTGCCCCGTCTGAGTCGGTCGCTGATATTGTTAACCGTATGAATAATGGCTGTCATGACTTCAAAACGATTACTTTTTATCCTGGCGGTACGTTAGAGAGTTCTAAGTATAAGGCTTCGCAGTCGTCTGATGGTGTTGATAAAACGAGCGTCCGTTACATCTTGCGCCAAGCAGGCTACTCTGATGATGAGATCTCAAATGCTTTCAAAGCGAAATACGATAGTCCTCTGTTTGCTGATCGTCCAAGCGGGTCGTCTTTGGAGGGCTACGTTTTTGGGGAGACATATCAATTTACGGGTGATGCCACAGCCAAAGATGTTTTACAGACAGTGTTTGATCACATGTACAAGGTTGTGCAGAAAAATGACTTAGTTAATAAGTTTAAGGCGCAAGGTCTGACGCTTTATCAAGGGTTGACTATGGCTTCGATTGTTGAGCGGGAATTGGGCTGCGAAGATAAGCCGACCGTCGAGCGCAAAAATCGCTGTTATCAATACCAGCGGGGTATTGCGCAGGTGTTTATAGCTCGCTACAAGAAAAACATGCAGCTTGGTTCTGACGTAACCTTTATCTATGCTGCAGACAAAGCTGGTGTTAAGCCTAAGGTGGATATTGATTCTCCGTATAATACTCGCAAGCATACTGGTTTGCCGCCGACGCCAATTGCGACACCTGGCGAATTATCGCTTAAAGCGGTCGCTGATCCGGCGCCTGGCGATAACTTGTTCTTCATAGCTGGCGATGACGGTTTAATATATTTTGCCAAAACTGATGAGGAACATAAAAACAATATTGACAAATACTGCCAGAAGTTGTGTAGTATCGTATAAAGTATTGACATTAACGCTAGTGATTTGCTATAATATAGAGCATACACGAGGACTTGCAGGAACAATTATGAATTATTGCCAGCTCTATCGTGCTCATAATATGATTTTCTAGGAGAACCATTATTAGTACGCAACCAAATCGAGTTAAAACTAATTCTGTACCGAGCACAAAGGCTCATTCTAGCAAAACTAAAAGGCGCGGTGGTGTTTCTTGGACTTCCGTAGTATCGTATGTCGGCGTTTTTCTATTCATAGCAACGCTAATTGCTATCGGACAACGTCCAGTCGGCGTTCAGGAAGGTAGTAATAATACGCCGCTAGCTAATGCCTCTACCTCAAGCACTAAAAATACTGTAGCAGCTGCAACTTCCGCTAGTACGGTAGACCCGGTTGTCGCTACAAATATAGCTTCGTCGCTAGCAGACACTACCAGCATGCCGGTTAGCGCTAACGTGGCGACACTTTCTCAGACGCTGACTATTGAAACGGTAATGTCGCAGACCTCCAGCAATGCAATTAGCAAGCCGCAGATTGTCCAGCCGACAGCTAATTCGCGGGCGGCTACTACTTATACCACCAAGGCTGGCGATACAGTTGATGCGGTAGCCAGCAAATATGGACTCAAGAAAGAGACTATAGCTTGGGCCAATAATCTATCGTCTGATGCGCTGGAGCCGAATACTACTTTAACAATTCTGCCAGTTGATGGTGTTCAGCATACCGTTAAGGCGGGTGACTCTGTTGATAGTATTATTGCCAAGTATGGCGGTAATAAGGCTGATGTGGTGTCGTATAATGACCTAGAGCTCGCTGGTTCGCTAACTGAAGGTAGGAATATTATTGTTCCTGGCGGTGCTTTGCCAGAAAATGAACGTCCAGGATATGTGGCTCCTCGTGCTGCGGCTAGTAATCGGCGCAGCGCTTATGGGTATGGGTCGGGCCTGGGCGGTTACGGAAGCAATTACAATGGGGTTATCTCTGCCGGTAACAAATATGCATGGGGGAACTGTACTTGGTACGCTTACGAGCGCCGAATGCAGCTAGGACGCCCAGTTGGTAGTTTCTGGGGTAATGCTAGTACTTGGGCTTATGCGGCAGCGGCGGCTGGATTGGCAGTTAATGGTACGCCGGCGCCTGGCGCAATAATGCAAAACGGCGGCGGATATGGCCATGTGGCGATTGTCGAGAGCGTTAATCCGGGCGTATCAATCACAATTAGCGAGATGAACGGTTATCGTTTTGGCGGCGGTTTTAACCGAGTTGGCCATGGCCAGATTTCTTGGGGCGAGGCTACTAGCGGCTATTATAGATACATTCATTAAGTATTCTACAAAACTAATTAACACCCCTGTCAAATAAGGGGTGTTTTTGATATAATACCTGTATGTTTGTTGATACGGCTAAAGTTTTGGTTCAGGCAGGTCGCGGCGGCGATGGTGCAGTTAGTTTTCGGCACGAGATTTACGTCGATAAAGGCGGCCCAGATGGCGGAGACGGTGGCCGTGGCGGTAATGTTGTATTTTTAGCTACAGAACAGCTTAATACGTTGTTAAGCTTTCGCTATAAACCCGAATTAAAAGCTGAAAATGGTACCGCGGGAGCTAAGAAAAAAATGACAGGACGTGCTGGTCAGGATTTAATTATAAAAGTGCCGGTCGGAACTATAGTTAAGCGCGATGGTAGAGTGATCGCTGATTTGTCTGCTCCGAATCAGAAGACTGTTATTGCAAAAGGTGGCGATGGCGGTTTTGGTAATGCTCACTTTAAGTCGAGTGTTCGTCAAACACCGCGCATGGCAGAAGTGGGCGAGCTCGGCGAATCGTTCGAGGCAGAACTAGAATTGAAATTATTGGCTGATGTCGGTTTGGTGGGTTTTCCTAATGCTGGTAAGTCAACCTTTTTGAGCGTGGTGTCAAATGCTCGCCCTGAAATTGCAGATTATGAGTTCACAACGTTGACGCCGAATCTCGGTGTAGCTGATGTCGATGACGGTTCGCTTTTAATTGCTGATATTCCAGGGTTGATTGAAGGGGCTAGTGATGGTAAAGGACTGGGTGATGCCTTTTTGCGGCATATTGAGAGGACTGCCGTACTGCTCCATTTGGTGGACGCTTATAGTAACGACGTAGCTGAACGCTACCTGGCTATTCGCCGCGAACTCAAAAAGTACAGCACTGAACTGGCGTCGCGTCCCGAGATAGTAGCCCTAACTAAATGCGAAGGATTAGATCAGGATATCATTCAAATGCAAATTGACACCTTAAGAGCTGTCGCTAGCGAGGATACGCAGGTTTTCGCTATTTCCTCGGTATCGCATAAAGGCGTAATTGATGTACTGAGAGCTCTGCAGGTGCAAGTTGTAGCAATGCGCGCAGCTGAGAATGAGCAGAAGCAGATTGACGATTTGAATAACGATAAACTTGAGACAATCACGCTCAGTGGCAACGAGACGATCTCGAGCAGTTGGGAAGTTTCATACGATGCTGATAAGCAAATCTACCGCGTGTTTGGCGGCAAGATAGAAAAATTTGCTCGCCGCACCAATTTTGATCAGTTTGAAAGCGTCAATCGTTTACGCGATATCATGCGTCGTTATGGTATCGCGCACGAGCTAATGCGCCAAGGTGCTACTGGTGATAGCTTGGTGCAGATTGGCGAATCGACGCCGTTTACGCTGGTTGAGCAGTAGGTTTGGGTGTCATCTCGTAGCTTTGCTATACTATAGGTATGGCACAGACATTTTTCTTCTATGACCTCGAAACCAGCGGATTAAATCCGCGGCAAGATCGCATCATGCAGTTTGCTGGGCAGCGAACAGATATGAATCTCGAACCGATTGGTGATCCGTATAATTTGCTGGTGACGCTGAATGATGATACTTTGCCGAGTCCTGATGCACTGATGGTGACTGGCATCACGCCGCAAAAAACGGTTGAGGAGGGCTACAGTGAGGCGCAGTTCGCCCGGATGCTCAGTGAGGAGATTTTCACGCCGGACACCATTGCGGTTGGCTTTAATAACGTGCGTTTTGATGACGAATTTATCCGCCATTTGTTGTGGCGCAATTTCCATGATCCTTACGAATGGAGCTGGAAAGACGGTCGCTCGCGTTGGGATTTGCTAGATGTGGTGCGATTGACGCGGGCGCTCAGGCCGGAAGGAATTAATTGGCCGCTTGATGACAAAGGTGAGCCAAGTAACCGCTTGGAATTAATCACCAGCGCCAACGGTATAGCACATGAAAACGCTCACGATGCTTTGGCGGATGTGACGGCGCTGATTGCCGTGACGAAATTGATCAAGCAAAAGCAGCCGCAACTGTATGATTATTTACTGAAAATGCGCGATAAAAAAGTAGTTCAGCAACTGGTCAATGTGGATGACAAGAAACCGTTTGTCTATGCCAGTGGGCGTTACGATAAAGAATTTGCCAAAACTACGGTGGCATTTCCGCTGACGACCAGTCGAAGCGGCGGCGTGGTTGTCTATGATCTGCGCTATGACCCGACGCCGTTTGTTGGGTTGAGTGCGGAGGAATTGGCGAAGAAAATTTTTGCTTCCTGGGAGGAACGCCAAGCTGAGGATTTCATCAAATTGCCCGTCAAGGAACTGCATTACAATCGTTGTCCGGCGGTGGCGCCACTAGGTGTACTGGAGCAGGGCGATGGCTGGCAGAAGATTTCGCTTGATCTAAAGACAGTGCAGAAACATCAAAATATTTTACTGAATCACCCGGACTTTGCCGAAAAATTACGGACTATTTTTGAAAACAAGCCAGCCTTCAAGAAATTGCCTGATCCAGAAGCGCAATTGTATGATGGCTTTTTGAACGACCGTGATCGTATCCGTGTCGAAGCGGTGCGTAATGCTGATGAGCGCGAGCTGGCTGATTTTCATCCAGAATTTCAGGACGAGCGTTTAGCGCCGCTATTGCTACACTACAAAGCGCGTAATTTTCCGCGTTCGCTCAGCGAAGATGATCTGGCGCAGTGGGAAACATGGCGGGCTCAGCGCTTGCAGGCGCAATTGCCAGGGTTTATGACAGCTTTGCATCGTTTAGCGCCGACAGCGACTGACGAGCAGCAGTTTATTTTACAAGAATTGCAATTGTGGGCTGAGTCTACATTACCAGCTAGCGATTAGATCTTTCGCGTGCCAGCTGCTATTCTTTTGGAGGTAAAGGACGTTGAACAGTATTTTCTATGTAGGTGAATATGTTTATGACTATCATTGCGTATAGCAATAACATAACCCAGTATGGTACTGATATGTGAGTGCCAGGTATAGCGCCGACTAGTACGAAATTCATTAGCGAATCGTAAATATCGTGGCGCAGCAAAAATAGAGGTACACCGATAAGGCACGCCAATACAACACGAATCTTGATGCTGAGGACAGCGAATAGTTCAATCAATGCTCTCATTTGACTATACTATAGCAAATATACTATAGTATGTGCAACGATAAGCGCGATACAATTTTAGTTTATTTGGATGATATTTTAAGTGTAATACGTGCACAGATATTTTGCGGTAATGGATTTTTTTACCGGAAAATGCTAAAATAAGTAGTCATGTCAGATAGTATCAAGATCACCGGTGCACGCCAGAATAACTTAAAAAACGTGAGTTTGGAAATTCCACGCGATAAGTTTGTAGTGGTAACAGGACTTAGCGGCAGCGGCAAATCAAGCCTGGTTTTTGATACTATCTATGCCGAAGGACAACGGCGCTATGTTGAAAGCTTGAGCAGTTATGCGCGGCAATTCTTGGGCATCATGGACAAGCCAGATGTTGACTCAATTGATGGATTGAGCCCGGCAATTTCAATAGATCAAAAATCAACCAGTCGTAATCCGCGTTCAACGGTTGCCACGGTAACAGAAATTTACGACTATTTACGCTTGTTGTTCGCGCGTGTTGGTGTACCTCATTGTCCGGCGCTTTTGCCAGATGGTAAGCGCTGCGGCAAGCCGGTACAACGACGAACAGCACAATCAATTATTGATGAAATCATGAAATTACCTGAAGGCGCAAAATTAATGATCCTGGCGCCGATTGTTAACCAGAAAAAAGGCGAGTTTCAGCATATTCCTGAACAGTATATGCGCAGCGGTTTTGCTCGAGCGCGAGTGGACGGCGTAATTTATGCACTAGATGAGTTTCCAGAATTACAAAAGAGTTTTAAACATGATATCGAATTGGTCGTAGACCGCTTGGTGATGCGTCCAGACATGATTTCGCGCGTATCGCAATCAGTCGAACAATCGTTAGAATTGGCTGGCGGCATAGTCCAAGTGTTGAATGCTGATAGCGGCGAAATTTTGACTTATAGCCAGCGCTATGCTTGTGTGGATCACCCGGGCGAGGAGATTCCTGAATTGGAGCCGCGGCTATTCAGTTTTAACGCGCCGCAAGGTGCTTGTCCGGTATGTACGGGGCTGGGCACACGAATGGAGATTGATCCTAGCTTGGTTTTTAACAAAAATTTGACGATTGCCGAAGGTGCAATTCGTCCGTTTAATCGTTTTAGCGTTGATGCTTGGTATATGAAACGGCTTGAAGCGGTAGCGGCTGAACATGGTTTTAGTCTACACGTACCAGTGCGCGAACTAAGCGACGATGTGCGGAAATTATTGATGTATGGTACGGGCGAGCAAAAATATCGCGTTGAGCTAGGTAATGGCCGGCACTATGATTCAACATTTGAAGGGATTATTCCAAATCTTGAGCGTCGTCACCGCGAAACTGATAGCGACTTCATGCGCAAAGATATTGAGCGATTTATGCGTGAACGCAAATGCACAGCCTGTAAGGGCGCTCGCCTTAAACCGGTAGTCTTAGCGGTGACGGTTAGCGGCTTGTCGATTATGGATATTTGTAATTTAGATGTCGAGAACGCCTTAGACGTCTTTAGTCAGCTGAAATTTGATGATAACGAAATGAAGATCGTCAAGCTAGTGGTTAAAGAGATTAACGCTCGTCTGGGATTTATGAATAACGTAGGGTTGAATTATCTAGAACTGGGGCGAGCTGCTAATACTTTGAGCGGAGGCGAGGCACAGCGGATTCGTCTAGCGACACAGATTGGCTCTGGGTTACAAGGTGTGTTATACGTATTAGACGAGCCGTCAATTGGTTTGCATCAGCGCGACAACGATCGATTAATCAAAACACTCAAGTATTTACGTGATCTCGGTAATACTGTATTGGTGGTTGAGCACGACGAAGAGACAATCGCTGCAGCTGATTTTTTGGTGGATGTAGGTCCAGGTGCTGGCGTGCATGGCGGCGAGATTGTAGCTGCCGGCACGCCAGCCGAGGTGGCGCAGAATCCGGCCAGTATTACCGGACGATATTTATCTAGAGCAGAAAAGATATCGGTGCCTAAGAAACGTCGTGCGGTCGAGAAAGATCGCAAACTTGTCGTTCGCGGCGCTAAGGAGAATAACCTCAAAAATATTGATGTCGAGTTTCCGTTGGGCGTAATGACACTAGTGACTGGCGTTAGCGGTAGCGGCAAATCGACACTAGTCAATGACATTGTAGCCAACGAATTGACGGCGCGTCTGCATCGAGCACAGACTGTGCCCGGCGATCATGATAGGATTGACGGTGTCAAGCAATTAGATAAAGCTATCGTCATTGATCAGTCGGCGATAGGCCGCACGCCGCGCTCTAATCCAGCAACTTATACGGGCGTGTTCACGCAGATTCGCGAATTGTTTGCTAATACCCCTGAGGCTAATATTCGCGGCTACAAAGCGGGGCGCTTTAGCTTCAATGTCAAGGGCGGACGCTGCGAGAATTGCCAAGGCGACGGTGTGATAAAGATTGAAATGCATTTCTTGCCGGATGTCTATATACAATGTCCAGAATGTCATGGTAAGCGCTACAATCGTGAAGCGCTAGAGATTAAATATAAAGATAAAACCATTAGCGATATCCTAGAAATGACGGTCGAGCAAGCCTGCGAGTTTTTTACTAATATTCCAGCTATCTCCCGCAAGCTCGAGACTATTAACGAAGTTGGCCTGGGTTATGTGAAGCTTGGGCAGCCAGCGACGACGTTCTCTGGCGGTGAAGCACAGCGCATTAAATTAGCGGCAGAGCTATCGCGTCGTTCAACTGGTAAAACACTTTATATACTCGACGAGCCAACGACTGGCTTGCATACTGCTGATGTGCGCAAATTGCTCGAGATTTTACAAAAATTAGTCGATGGTGGCAACAGTATGATAATCATTGAGCATAATCTGGAAGTCATTAAATGCGCTGATTGGATTATTGATATGGGTCCAGAGGGCGGACAAGGCGGCGGCAGAGTGGTTGCTGCCGGCACGCCAGAAGACGTCGCAAAGAATCCAGAAAGTCAAACTGGGAAATACTTACAGAAGCTGTTATAAACGATAATCTTTGCAAAGATTAAAAGCCCAATCTCAGACGAAAGATTCGCTGCGGATTTGCGTTATTTTTTCCGTTTGGACGTCTTGGTTTTTGAGAATAAAACTTGGAACTGTTTTTTGAGAGCCGCGCGGTTTGATGGTTTCTTGAGCGCGTGAATGATCATCGGCGATACAGAGAGGAATACGATTATAAGCGCAGCAACCTCGATGTTAACGCCTGCTTTGGTAAGTAATTCACCCGCGTAATAACCTAGATAGACGAATAGTGATGACCACAAGAATCCGCCGATAATGTTAAAAACCAAAAATGTTCTGTAATGCATTTTGCTGGCGCCAGCAACGATTGGCGCAAAAGTTCGGACGATTGGCGCAAAACGAGCCAACACGATAGTAATTGAACCGTGCTTGTCGTAGAATTTTTCAGTTTGTTCTAAATATTTTTTCTTGAAAAAACGCGAATTTTCTTTTTCAAATAATTTGCGGCCGACCTTATGTCCAAAACTATAGCCAACACTATCGCCTAACACGGCTGCCAAAAATATCAGGATAGCGAATAGATGAATATCAATTGGCAAAATATGCTGTTGTACCATATAAGCTGCCGTAAATAGCAAGCTGTCGCCTGGAAATATGAAGCCGATTAATAAACCTGACTCAGCGAAAACGACCAATAAGATAATTGGCACGCCGAGATGAATAATCAAATTAATAAAGGCTTCCATGCTAGAGATGATTATAGCACAGATTTCTAGCACCAGCTAATGGAATAGGTTTGGGTCTAAAAATTTATTGTCGAAACGGATCGGGGATATCGTGAATCACTAGCTTGGTTAGAATCATTATCATAAACATGTTATAATAGAGAAGCAATAGTAAACCTCCGGAAAGGTATCTAACGAAAGGAAGAGAGAAATGGGAGAAAAAATTACTCTGAAGATTACTAAGCGCGAAGTGCTTGGCAAAAAAGTTAAGACGCTACGTCGCCAAGGAATTACACCAGGTGTGGTCTACGGTGCTGGTATGGAAGCGGTGCCGATTCAGGCTGAAGCTGGCGAAGTGCTGCGCGTCTATAAGCTAGCTGGCAAGCATACGCCCGTCCAGTTGCTAGGCAGCGAGCGGCGTATAGCGATGATTAAGGATGTTGAATCATATCCGACTAGGTCAAACGCTCTTCGTCATATTTCTTTTCATGCAGTCCGTGCTGATGAGCCGGTGATTGCCGAGGTGCCGATTCGTTTGAGCGGTACAGGAGAATCTGAGGCGGAGCGTGCCGGCTTGGTAGTGCTGCAAGCGCTTGAGAAGATTAAGGTCAAGGCCTTGCCGATGGATCTGCCAGAAGTATTGGAGGCGCCGACGGATGGTCTTGTTAAAGAAGGCGACCGCGTGACCGTGGGTGATATTGTTTTGCCGGATGGCGTTGAGCTGGTCGAGAACGACGACGGCCGCGAAGGCACGGCTGACGACGACATTACGGTCAAAGATTTGGTCGTGGCAAACGTCTATGAGCCGAGCGCTCTAGCAGCTGCCAACGATGCGGCGGCCGGCGAAGCTGAGTCCGCTGACGCCGAACAAGTCGAAGTTACGGGAGAAGCTGAAAAGACTCAAGCGTCGGAATAGTTTGGTCTTAGACTATCAAAAAACACCGTCATGGTTTGGCGGTGTTTTTCTATAGTCGGAAATGCTAGAAATTACTCCTCGATGAATCCGCCTGATTGCCGCGCCCATAACTTAGCGTAAACGCCGCGTTTTTTGGCGAGCAATTGATCGTGCGAACCGTCTTCGACGATGCGTCCGTTCTCCAAAACAATGATACGATCGAGCTTAGCGATGGTAGATAAACGGTGGGCGATGACAATTGACGTTCGGTTTTTCATCAATGTTTCCAGCGACTTTTGGATTAGCGCTTCTGATTCTGAGTCTAATGCTGATGTCGCCTCGTCAAGGACTAGAATTGGCGCATCTTTCAAAATCGCTCTGGCAATGGCAATGCGCTGTCGCTGTCCGCCCGAAAGTTTGACGCCGCGTTCACCAACTAGCGTGTTAAAACCGTCTTGCAGTTTGACGATGAAGTCGTAAGCGCCAGCCTTCTTGGCGGCTTTTTCAATCTCGGCATCAGTCGCGTCAGGCCGGCTGTAGGCGATATTTTCGCGTACTGAACGATGAAACAACAGCGGCTCTTGCGGCACGTAGGCGATTTGCTGGCGCAGGCTTGCCTGGGTAACTTCGGCAATATCTTGCGAGTCGATTGTGATCTTGCCCGAGTCAATATCGGCAAATCGTAGCAATAATTTGGTGAGGGTAGTTTTGCCAGACCCGCTTGATCCGACTAAACCAATTTTTTCGCCTGGCTGAATATTGAGCGAGAAATCATGAAACAAAGTGTCGCCTTGGCCTTCGTCGTGCGTAAAAGTTACGTTGTCCATGACAATGTCGCCGCGTTTAATTTTTAGTTTTTTGTCGCTGCGATCAACTAGCGTTGTTGGTGTTTTAAGGATTTCTACCATTTCGTGAGCATCGCCAATAATACGATTGTAACTACGCATGATGCCATTCATGTTCCACAACTCGTGCGCCACGCTGCCCGTATACGTTATGATTAAGTAAACTGATGCTACTGATACTAGATTGTGCTGAGCGGCGTATACCGCAAAAGCAATTGCGCCAATTTTGATAATCGTGTTGATGGTCGAATAAACAGTGCTAACTTTCAGGAAACCGCGCATAGTGCCCAAGCTAGCGCTGCGCCATGAACTGACCGTTTTTGAAAAGCGCTTTTGCTCTAGCGATTCAGCGCCAGATGATTTAACCGCCAGAATATTTGAAACCATGTCGGCTAATTGGCCGCTAACTTTATTGCTGGCTTTAGCCTCTTTTTCGCTCAATTTGGCCATTGGCCTAGAGCCAAAATAGACGGTAATACTAAAAATAATTGAAAAGACAAACAGGAATAAAGCATATTGCCAAATTAATGTCGATAAGATAATTATTGATCCAATTAAAGATATAGCTAATGGCAAAATCGACCAGAAAATTGTATCCCAAAAACGTTCGATTGCACCGTTTAGTTTATTGGTTTGGCTGACGAGCGAACCGCCAAATTTATTAGCATGGAAAAACATTGTTTGATTAGTTAATTTGCTAAAGCAGCGCGAGTGTAAATCGCGTTGTAGTGCAGTCTCGAACGTCCAGACGAGGTACAATACTAAGCGCCAGCCAATCACCGTTGAACACAGTTCGCTAACGCCATACAGAACAATTAGCGTCCATAAATTGTTAGCAGTTTGCAGCTGGTTGTGCTGGATAATATTAAGCAGCTCTGCGATAACAAGCGGACCGACAAAAATAGAAATAACAATTGTAGTAATTGTAAAAAATATTGCTAGATTCCTGCGACGCCTGTAGGGTGCAGATACTTGCCAGAATAGGCGTAAAATTTCTTTGTCGTTAATTTTATTTTTCAAAAGTATCTCCTTCTCTTGTGCAGTTTATATTGTGAGCAGTTTGATCGTTGGTAAGGTGATTCAAACGCGAGATTTAGAGGAACTCTTTTGGCTCGAGTTCATAGATTAACCAATTATAAGGTATAATCTTGGTATGAGTCAAGAACGAACAGTTTCGTATGTTTTAATAACGGGTACCACGAGCGGCTTGGGTAGAGAATTTGCTCGTCTATTTGCGAAAAATGGTTATAATATCGTTGCTGTTGCGCGTAACGAAGCTCTATTGCAGCAGCAAAAACAGGAGTTAGAGCGCCAGTTTGGCGCTGAAATTGTCTACATAGTTAAAGATTTGAGTGCTGAGAATAGCGCTCAAGAAGTTTATGACGAGATTAAACATAAAGGCATTAATATAGATATCTTAATTAACAATGCCGGGTTTGGTTCGTTTGGTCGCTATGTTGATGTCGATTGGCAGCGTCAGAAAGGTCTCGCTAGCGTTAATATGTTGGCCGTGATGCAGTTGTCATATCTATTTGGTAAAGATATGGATCGTCGCGGTAAGGGCAAGATTGTTAATATTGCATCGATTGCCTCGTTTCAAGCTGGGCCGTACATGGCGATGTATTATGCCTCGAAAGCTTTTGTTCGCTCGTTTTCTGAAGCTTTGCATGAAGAAATGAAGGGCTCTGGCGTGTCAGTGACGGCGATTTGCCCAGGTCCGGTAGCGACTAACTTTGAAAGAAATGCTAATATGATAAACTCGGCAATGTTCACTAGGCTCAGAGTTTATACACCAGAAGTGGTTGCCGCGAAAAGCTATCGTGCTATTATGAATAACAAAGCAGTGTATGTAGTTGGTTGGCCAAATAAACTTTTGGTGTTTTTAACGCGATTTTGTAGCTTGAAGTTTAGTAGAGTTCTCGCTAGTAAAATTAATTTAGGCAGCGGGCGAAAATAGCCTGGTCTGACCAGTAATTTAATTGTTGAAAATCATGGCCAAGAAGTGTAGCGCGGTAAGTTTTGTAAAAAGCATTGTATTTTTATTGTAAATGATTTACAATAAAAATATGACACAAATAGTTAGTCGACGAATCACGAAATATACTGATAGTATACTATCGATTTTATGCCAACTGCAGCATGCTACTAATGCCGAGATTGCTAGCCGGTTGCGAGAGTTGTATTCAAATGTTAGCGATACTACGGTACATCGTATTACGCAACGTCTGCAGAGTGATGGCGTTATTGGACTGGCACCCGCGTCAAGGCAGGGCTGTTTGCGGTACGACTTTTCACCGGAATCACACGATCATTTTATATGCAGCCAGTGCGATAGTTTACAGGATATCAAAGTTCCTGATTCAGTGCGTTGCCAGATCGAGCGCCAGCTCGATGGCTGCTGTTTCGATGGTCCTTTAGTCATTACTGGAGTATGTCAACAATGTAAAAATAGAAGGAGGAATTATGGCATTAATTAGTATTACAACTAAACAAGAGTTTGAAGAAAAAGTACTAAAAAGCAAGCGTCCGGTCTTGGTTGATTTTTGGGCGCCATGGTGTCCGCCGTGTCGAGCGATGGCGCCAATATTGCAGCAGATCGCTGACGAGACAGATTTTGATATTGTTAAAATTGACACTGATGCTAGTAATGACAACAAAGAACTGGCTATGCATTACCGCGTGCAGGGTATACCAAATATGAAGATTTTTACTGCTGGCGAGGAAGTTGCTGAGCTGATCGGTATGAAATCAAAACAGACACTAATTGATGCGTTGGAAAAAGCTAGAGAAACTATTAATTAATATGTCATCACGGAGTAATTATCAAAAGCTTTTCGTGCGAAGATCGCTAAGATATTTACCGCACCATACCCTAATGTTAATTATTTACAAAAGTAAGTTGTTTCGTTTTGAAAAGGCTTTAGATACTATCGCTAAAAGGAAAATAATTAATGTAAAGGATTTACTTTCATTTGACAACTCTGATATAAAAGAATATCAAAAACTAACGAAAGATACTCAACTTTGGCATGGTACTGGTCGTTGGCAGCACGGTAAGGATAGTATAGTTGACGTGATGAAAAGTTTTTGCGATATTGCTGGCCTCAAGCCATCCCGCGATGTGTATGCAGTTTTTGGCGGCAGTGATCGGCATATCGTACATTCGGTTTCATTATGCCGGAGTCGGATGGTGGCGCGATCATATGCTGACATGCATGGTCTTGGTTGGAAAGAGAAAAATCGCTATGGCGACGCTCTGACTTGGACATCGTATTACTACAGTTTGTTTTATGCGCGACTATTTACGGTCAATGGGGTCAAAATGTTGCGCCGTTGGAAAACTTGGCGTGCATTATCGCATGATGAAAATGGCGATAATACTTGGGGAAAGAAAGTAAATAAGCAGGCGCGCGATGTGTGGGATATCTTTTGTCTGGGTAGCGATATTTCGGGTAATTATCCAATTTTAATTGGCATTAAGAGCCTTGATTCGCAATTAAAATTAGAAAAACCGATGCGCTACTACGAAGTGCGCGCTGATAAACGGATAGGCGTTGCAAATATTTCACACATAGAAGTTCCTCGCGATAAGCAGGATGAAATGCGAGAGTTATTGCTTTCATGTGGTATTGACATACCAGTGACGAGCATTGAATTAGGCGAATATGTCAGTACGCAGAAGCGTTTTACTGAATTGCTCGGCTGGTAGAGAAAAGAAATTAGACTAAAGCTGGCGAAGTGGATGTGATAAGATTATTAATAATATATGAAGTCGCATACTAAACCGCTTTTGTATGATCAGATCGCAACCGATCCAATGAATGCTGATTTTGCCAATAGAGGTTGGTCGCCTGTGTATTCTGCTTTGTCAAGTTCGCGAATTGTACTGGTCGGGCAGGCGCCAGGTCGAATTGCTTAGCAAACGCTAAAGCCGTGGAATGATGCGAGCGGTCGCTTGCTTCGGCAATGGCTGAACGTAACGGACGAGCAGTTTTACGATCCCGATCTCTTTGCGTTGATGCCGATAGATTTTTATTATCCAGGCAAGGGAGTACACGGTGATTTGCCGCCTCGTTTGGATTTTGCCAGGAAATGGCATCCGTGTTTGCTAGCGCAGATGCCGAATGTGCGATTGACAATTTTGGTTGGTTCGTATGCGCAAAAAGATTATCTTGATCGCCGCGCCAAGCAGAATTTGACAGCAACTGTGGCGGATTTTAATATATATTTGCCAGATTATTTTCCATTAGTTCATCCATCACCGCTCAATATTGGCTGGCGCAAACGTAATCCCTGGTTTGAATCGGACGTTATTCCAGTTCTACAAACTATAGTTAAGGAGGTGTTGTCATGACAGTTTATAAAATTAAACGAATTTACGAATCGCCAGAATCGAACGATGGCTACCGCGTGCTAGTTGACCGATTATGGCCGCGCGGTATAAGTAAAGAACGAGCGGCGCTAGACGAGTGGGCTAAAGAAATCGCGCCAACCAATGAGCTGCGCCAATGGTTTAATCATGACCCAGAAAAATTTACAGAATTTTCAGAACGTTACAGAAAAGAGTTAGATGAAAATCCTGCCGCTATCAAGGCGAGAAATGACTGGCCTAATCATCCAATCGTTACGCTATTGTATAGCGCTAAGGATGCGGAGTTTAACCAGGCGGTAGTACTTAAGCAATGGTTAGAATAAATAGCGCTCTTCAAAAATACTCATTTTTGACGTAAAATATAATTAATGATACGACTCCACAACACTCTGACGCGTCGGCTTGATGATTTTACTCCGCTATCGTCTGATAAAGTGACTTTATATACTTGCGGACCGACTGTCTACGATGATTTGCATGTCGGTAACTGGGCAGCCTACATCTATTGGGATACGCTAGTTCGGACATTGCAAATTGACGGCTATACGGTTGATCGCGTGATGAATATAACCGATGTTGGACATTTGGTTAGTGATGCAGACGAAGGTGAGGATAAGCTTGAAAAGGGCGCTCGCCGCGATGGAAAAACTGCTTGGGAAATCGCTGAATACTACACGCAACATTTTCTTGACGGCATGAAAGCGCTCAATCTTATTCCACCGACGCATATAGCCAAAGCGACTGACTACATTTCGCAGCAGATTTCTTTGCTGCGGGCTCTTAAACAGCGCGGCTGCACCTATCAAACCAGTGACGGCATTTATTTTGATACTAGTACTTTTCCGCGTTACGCCGACTTTGCGCAGCTTGATTTGAGCGCCCAAAAAGCTGGCGCTCGCGTCGATGCTAACAGTGAGAAGCGTCAACCGTGGGATTTCGCGCTCTGGAAATTTACCGAGAAGGGCAAAGTACGCGATATGGAGTGGGAGACGCCTGCTGATTTGCTAGATACGCCACCAAAAGATAATAAGCCAGTCATGGGCTTTCCTGGTTGGCACTTGGAATGCTCGGCTATCGCCATGAGCTTGCTCGGCAAGACAATCGATATTCATACTGGCGGAATTGATCACATCCCGGTGCATCACACTAACGAAATCGCCCAGAGCGAAGCGGCAACTGGCCAAAGGTTTGCGAACTTTTGGCTGCACTGCAACCACCTGAAGATTAATGGCGGCAAAATCAGCAAATCCCTCGGTAATGGCTACACGCTTGATGATCTAAAGCGGCATGGTTTCTCAGCGATGGATTTGCGAATGTTTATTTTGCAGGGACATTATTCTAATGAAGGTAATTTTTCATTCGAGAATTTGCAGGCAGCGCACAACCGGCTGCAACATTGGCGCGACGTGGCTTGTTTACGACATCAAGTTCACGATCGCTTACATAGCGATACCGAGAACAATGATCTACGACATGATTTCTCGCCAAGCGCGGCTATTGGCGCTGTCAAAGAAGCGTTAAACGATAACTTAGAAACGCCACGGGCGCTAGCTATTGTCGATAAAGCCTTAACTGAACTTGACAAAAAACCACCGCAGAAAGTCTATCGAGCTGGATTAATCGAATTTTTAGAGTTTGTTGATGCGGCATTGGGGCTTGAGCTTTTGGACTCAACTCCCGATATTGATGATGAATGTAAGCGGCTATTGGTAGAACGCCGCCGTGCTCGCGATAACAAGAATTGGGTAAATTCCGATGAATTACGCGATGAGCTGCTCAATGAATACGGTGTAGTTGTCAAAGATACTGCACATGATACTTTATGGGCGTATGCTGACGAAAAACCAGAGTAGACTCAAGTGTTTAAAAGATTCTTTTTGAATGGCGTGAGCTGGCTAGGCCAATCCTTTACTAGGCTTCAGCTTCTGATTTAGCTGCCTCTGGTTTACTTTTTTCGCGGCGAACACGCTTGAGCAGGCGAGCAAGCTTTGTTGGTTTGGCAGTTGGTTCTTCGCGGCGTTCGACCTTGATATATTCAGTTGCAAGCACTTTGGCACAGCCAGCTATCGGTATCGAGATAATACCGCCAACCATACCGAACATGTACAGTCCTATAGTTACCGCCATCAAAACCATTAGCGGCGAAAGTTCAATACGCTTGGATTGAATAGTTGGCGAAATTACATTGTTCTCAATCTGTTGATAAATGATGAAGTAAACACCAAAAGCTATCGCTGCTGGCATACTATTAATTGCCAGTAATGCAAAGACGATAATGCCGCCAATTCCTGCGCCGAACATTGGGATCAGCGACAAGATAAACATGATAGCAATCGTTGGCAAAGCAATGTTTGCTGGTACTGCTGGAAAAACTTGACTCAAGATAAATACTGTTAAGCCGGCAAAAGCACCATCTAAACCCGAAACGATCAATTGTCCGCTTACATATCCAGAGATTACTGCATTCATCCGCCGGAAGATGATTCGATGGTGCTGCATTCGCTTGTCGTTGCTATATAATCCCCAGAAGTATCGTGACCAGCGCGGTCCTTCGACTAGCATTAGGAATGTTAGAACTAGCGCTAGCGAGGCCTCGGTGATTAGCGACATTGTTGTTCCGACGCCGCTGAGAAAGTTCTGTCCAAAGTTTGCCAGCCACGACGTTGCATTTCCTTGTATTGAAACAACCATTTGATCAATCTGCGATTCTAGATGATAACGCGATACTATAGCACCAAAACCCTTCCATTGCGCCGACATTGTTCGTATCGTATCGGGTAGAGTTTGTAAAAAGCTAATTGTTTGCTGAACTATTGGCGGCACTGCCAAAAACAGAATTGCCGCTAGTATTGCTACAATAACGATAAAAGCGATAGCTGTACTGAGGGTTCGGCTGCGGTTGGGTAGCTTATTAGCCAACCAGCTGACTGGCCCATTGAGAGCTAGTGCTAAGAATGCTGCCGCTCCAATAATTACTAACCCTGTACGAGCATTCCAAATTAATAAGCCTGCTAGTCCAAAGCCGATTACTACCAGCCAAAAACGTACGAATGTTATAGTGTCTATCTCGATTTTAACCTTCATATTTTCAGTATAGCGCTTTATTGTTAAAAACTAAAATTTGTTATAATGTGCTTATGGCTTTTTACGATAAAACCATTAAAGAAACACTAGTTGAACTTGAATCAACCACCAAAGGCTTATCTGATATTGAGAGCGATGAACGGTTACGTCACTACGGCTTAAACACGATCAAAGTTAAGTCTGACCCGCTTTGGCGTAAAATTATTGAGCCGTTCAAGTCGGTTTTTATGGCAGTGCTGATAGTGGCGGCAATTGTTAGTTTGTGGCACAAGTCGTATTTTGATGCTGGGTTGATTATTTTTATCATGGCGGTGAACGCGATTATTTATTATGTGCAACGGTTTTCGACTGAGCGGATTTTGCGATCGCTGCAAAAACAGTCTGTGGCTGAAGTCGAGGTACTGCGAAAAGGGCGGCGTGAGATGATTGCTGCGACACTGTTAGTTCCAGGCGACGTGATAATTCTTGATGAAGGCGACAAGATTCCTGCTGACGCTCGCGTCTTTGAAGCGCGTTCTTTTCGTGTTGATGAATCGCAATTAACCGGCGAATCGCTACCCATAGAAAAAACTTGCGCCGTCCTGCCGAGCGACCGCGAAATTTACGAACAATCCAACATGGTTTTTCAAGGCTCATTTGTCGTTGGCGGTACTGCCATGGCTATAGTAACCGCTACTGCTAACGATACCGAGTTTGGTCGTTTGAGCGATTTATCGTCTGGTGACCATAATGTCAATCCTGTACAGCAGAAAATCGATAGGCTTATCACGCGTATAGTGGCTGTTATCTTGGGCATTGCTTTATTTGCTTTTTGGTTGGCGCTAGCTCGCGGTGTTGAGTGGAGCGAAGCTTTGCGCTTTGTGATTGCTCTCAGTGTTAGTGCAGTACCCGAGAACTTACCAATCGCCATCTCAGTTATCTTGGTATTAGCGATGCGTCGGATGGCTCGCCGCAAAGCATTGGTACGGACTATGGGCTCAATCGAGTCAATCGGTGCTATCACGACTATCGCTACTGATAAAACCGGCACGCTAACACGCAACAAATTATCTGTTCAAGAAATTTGGCACCCGCGCCACAACGAAAAACGCGTTTTGCAGACACTCGCTGCTAGCACGCTGCTAGGCCAGAGAAAAACTGCCGATCCACTTGATAAAGCTTTTGCTTCGTTTATTAATTCGTCCGAAACGGCTCCCAAACTTGGCCAGCCTTTGCGGGAATTTACATTTGAGCATTCAATGGCAATGAGCGGCAATTTGCGACATGATGGCGCTAAGTATGCTCTAGCTGTCAAAGGTGCGCCAGAGAAAATCGTTGACCATTGCGATATCACCGAAGGCGAACGCGAGAAAGCTTTAGTTGAATTGCATCATCTGACTGGACTTGGTTTCCGGGTAATTGCGCTAGCGCATGCGTCGCTCAGTAAACCAATTGATTCGCTTGAAAACATTCCGTATAATACGCCGCTGGTTTTTGATGGTTTTGTAGGTGTGGCAGATACACTGCGGCCAGAAGCCAAAGGCGCCATTGCTCGCGCGCAAGCCGCTGGCATCAGCGTACGCATGGTCACCGGCGACCACTTCGAGACGGCTTATCATATCGGTAAGCAGCTTGGCCTAGTCGAGCATCGCAACCAAGTATTTGATAGCCGGCAGATTATTACATTATCTGACGACGAACTAGCTGAAAGGCTGCGTACTATCCGTGTTTGCGCGCGCGTTTTGCCCGAGCATAAGCATCGCATCCTTGAAGTACTCAAGCGCGATAATATCACTGCCATGACTGGCGACGGTGTCAATGACATTCCGGCGCTGACTAATGCTCATGTTGGCGTCGCTATGGGGGCCGGGGCACAAATTGCCAAGGACGCGGGCGATATCATCTTGCTTGATAATAACTTTCGCTCAATTGTTTCGGCTATTCACGAGGGTAGAACTGTTTACGCCAATATCAAGCGCATGGTAACGTATCTGTTAGCGACTAATCTCGGCGAAGTTATCGTATCGCTGGGCGCATTGATTTCTGGTTTACCGCTACCGCTGGCGCCTGTGCAGATTTTATGGGTTAATTTAGTCACAGATAGCGCCATGGTAATTCCGATTGGACTGGAGCCGGGCGAGCCTCGGAACATGCTAGAGAAGCCAAAACGCGCTAACGCGCCGCTACTCAGTAAATTTATGACTTCGCGAATATTGTTGATTGCCATAATTATGTCATCAATGACGCTGGGATTCTATATTTATTTCAATCAACGCTTTGGTGCTGACTATGCTCGGACAATTGCTTTTTGCTCGCTGGTAACCGCGCAGTGGGCTAGCGCCATCGAGGCGCGCAGTGATTACGAATCATTGATCGGCCGTCTGCGCAAGCGGAACGTACCTTTCATTGTTGGACTAATCATTGCTGTCACGCTGCAGATTGCCGCCCTAGCTACACCGCTTGGACGGTTGCTGCATATTACGCTAGTAAGTAACACACATCTTCTCTTGGTGACCATCTCCGCGCTCATCATACCTATTATCTTGATTGAATTGCATAAATGGGTAGGGCGAAAGTTTTTTGGTAAGCGACCGAATCTTCAGCGAATTACCAAGCGTCTTAAACGGCCGCTCAAGAAAAACAAAAAGTTCGCTAATTAATTCCGGCGCTTGATGTGTCCACGCAATAGTTCTAAATCAGCTAAATCTTTACGACGAGCCATCTTTCGTTTGGCAGCAATCAGCCGGTCGGTCGAGACCACGGGTATTCCATCGATGGTTTGCATATCTCGCTGTAATGCTGTCAAGGAATTACCCATCCAACTTTTTAGCAGATTGTATTGTTCATGTACCAAAATTCGCTTGCCGCTAGTTAGTGTCACCTCGCGCCAATGTTTCTTGCGTGCAAAACGGTCATAAACTTCGCGCGATACTACTAAATCAACATTAGGTGTATCGCGCAAATGCATCATATCAAGCACGGCGCCGCCGACCACGATATACGAATCGCTAGCGATTTTAAGGTCTCTGATCATTTCAATTGCCGAAGCCTGTTTCTGATGCGCCAATGCCAGAGACAATGTTGTGTAAATGTTGCGGCTGCCAATTATATCGGTAATGCCATAGATATCAAACTGGCTGTGCAATCCCGGTGATACGTGCGCAAAAGCAATCGCGATACCATCTTCGCCAAGCTCGCGGTACAAACGTTTGAGCGCTTCAACCGCTGTATAGTCGATATCATCAATCGCTCCGGCATCAATCACCACGTATGTTACTGGATGTTTAGCGCGATGAATAGCTCGCCGTAACCGTTCAGCGAAATAATTAATATTCTCGAAAAAAAGCGATTCGCCGAAAGCGTAAACTAATGTATCTTTTGGCAAAGAGCCTATCTTATCTTTTACCCGATCAGCCGCCCATGATGACAGCTCGCCATCGCGCAGCAGCACAGCGTCATCAGGGTGGTACTGCCGACGCAATCGCTCCATCAGCGAGGCTGCTACCGCTACCAAAATACCTAACTGCACACCGAATAGTACCGTACAAGCTAAAGCAACTAGCGCGATCATAAACTCCTCATGATGGACAGCCCACAAATAGTGCAATTCACGAAAACGAATTAAGCGTAAACCTGCCGTACAAACTATCGCTGCTAGTGCTGCTAGCGGTACGTAGTGTAGCAAAGTACCGCCAAAAACGATCAACGCCATCATTGCTAAGCTGGCAACAATACCGCTCAATTGCGAACGCATACCCAGCGAGTCGGCTAACTGGCTGCGCGGCGGCGAGGCACTAACGGTATAGCCGTGGAATAGAGCTGAAGCAATATTAGCTATTCCAAGGGCTGCCGTATCTTGGTTGGTCTGGATTTTATCGTCATGCTCGCTACCAATGGAACGCGCCGTCATGGAACTCTGGACTAGTACTACGAGCACAATTGATAATACGGTTGGCATAATTGTATTTAGCATCTCGAGCGACACTGTGGGCACTATTAAGTTTGGTATGTTGCTTGGCAGCGAACCTAAAAACTCTACGCCGTACGCATCGACATGAAATACTATTGCAAATATTACGGCCATAGCAATACCGATTAGCTCGCTCGGTATTCGCGATGATCGCCAAAACAACACTACACCTAGCACCAAGAGTGCTAGCGTAGCGGTCATCCAATTAATTGAACCAGCTTGCGCGGTAATTGACGCTAAATGACTCCAGAAACCGCCTGATGCTTTTAATCCTAATAAAGCTGGTAACTGTGTAATAATTAGCTGCACTCCCACGCCTGCCATAAAGCCAATCATCACTGGTCGCGATACCAGATCTGCCAAAAAGCCAAATTTGAATAGCCCCAGCAATAGTAGTAGGACGCCTGATAGCAACGTCATCGCTGCGATTGTATTAACATATTCTGGCGTACCTGTTTGCGCCACTAGCACTGCGCCTGACGCCAGTAGAATGGCCGTCGCTGAATCTGCGCCAACCACTAATCGATGTGAATACCCCAATAACCCAAATACTAGCGCGCCAATAATTGTCGTATATAAACCAGTCTCGGGCGGTAGTCCGACAATTACCGAAAAAGCCAACGCATTGGGAACATTCACGACGGCTATCAACAACGCCGTTATGATATCATGCCGCAAGTAAGATTTCTTGTACCGCAATATGCTCGGCAGAGACACTTTTCGCATATTTATTATACTAATGGTATTTGGGGGTGGCGTCAATAAAACAAAGCAAACTATGAATTTGCTAAATGTTGATACGATTCATAAAAATAAACCGCTTAGGTTGTCCAGATTTGAGCGGTTTATGATATTTTCGTTTGCATAATTTGGCTGGGTCGGCAGGATTCGAACCTGCGAATGCTGGGACCAAAACCCAGTGCCTTACCACTTGGCGACGACCCATCACGTGAGCTGCACTTCATTATACCACACGCAAGACTACATAACCAGCACCAGATTGTGTAGAATTAAAGCAACGGAGGGAGTAACAAGGGTAGTGTTTTTTGTTAGTATATTATTTGTTTACAGTCTTTAATATATAAAATACCACTAAAATTGTATATTGCTATTCATATCCCAACCAATCCAATAAGTTAAGATTGCGACAAAAATAAGAACAATAAACACCCAGATAAGTCGTTGCCACCATTTTTTAAGTAGTAGGACATTTACAAGCGAGCACAAAATTACTACTCCTGCTATAATTTTATAGAGCGTAGAGGTTTGGTCGCTTATTAGATTCGCTACCATCCAGCTATATAGCCAGAATACGACTATAAGTCCGGCAAAAGTTTGAGTATACAGACCAGCCACCCGTCCTTTTTTACTGATAGATTTTTTCTTTATTAACTTACCAGATATATTATCATTAACTATTCCTTTATTCTTCACAACCAACCCCCTTCGGTAGTGTATTTAATTTTATTAATCCTCGTAGCTTGTAGCCGTTTGATCCTGGTTTGAGTGCTGGTGATAGGTAGTCTTCTGGTTTTAGGGCATAACATTTCTCGTTCACATCTTTGGCGAGGATAATCGGCGTTCCTTTTTTAATATCACCGTCATCTTCTTTCATAACGACCAATTTATTGAATGCGAGTCCGCGCGTCTCGTAAGCGATAGTAGCTAGCATACTAAAATTGAAACTTATTCATACTCCAACCGATCCAATACACTAGAGCGGCAGTAAGTACTGTGAAAACTAATAGCCATATAATTCGCTGCCACCATCGACGGGCCGCAAATACGGAAATAAAACATAAAGCAACAACAACACCAAGCATAAAGCCGTAAAAATCTACGTTTTCTTTCGTAATACATCTACCCAGTAGATAGCAATATATCCACCACGCAGTAACCGCAGAAGCTATATACTGCACAACTTTTCTAACGGTGCTTATCTTATCCTTGTTTTTATCCCTCACAACCCACCCCCTTCGGCAGCTTATTTAACTTTATTAGTTTACGTGATTTATAATTCTTATCATACGGGCTTAGAGCAGGTGATAAATAATCTTCTGGTTTTAAGGCATAGCATTTATCATTCATGTCTTTGGATAAAATTATAGGTGTATCTTTTGAAATATTATTCTCTTTATCATCTTCTTTCATGATGATAAGTTTACTAAAGAAGAGATTTTTAGTATCTTCTGTTAGGCTGCTAGCAATGAGTGCTTCGGTATTATCTTTGTTACTTGATTTGTCAATATAGTCATTGTTTACACCTGTTAATCTCGCTGCTCTAGTATTGCGAAAGACATAGATTTTACCTTCGTCTTCATTAAACTCTGATTTACCATTGCGAGCGACATAGAGAATTGGATCGGTGATTTCAGGGTCGCAGATGTCGTCGATACCGTCAAGATCCTCATCTTTCCCCGAAGTCTTCAAAAAGGCTCCACAGGGTTGATTAGCATCTTTTACTCCATCATCGTCAAGATCTTCCTTATCTTTGCCCGTTACTATCAGTGTCTGAGTAATCTTTATATCCTCGCCGCTTGCGGATTTTCCATAGATAAATAGAGTGTGATAGCCGGCAGGAATGTTATCTGGGATAGTTATCGTTTCCTTCATAGATCCATCATTCAACACGGTATAGCTGCCTAGGTCCACTGGCTTAGATCGAATCTCGACACGAGCCGAACTGCCAGGTTGCAGCGAGTTCTTTGCCAGTGCAACTTTCTGCTTACTGCCTTTTGAAGGTTTGGAGTTTGCTAGCATTGTAGTATTCACAGACGAAGGTGCACCTTTGTCAAAATAGATTGACGAGGGCGCATTTACTGATTCATCGCCAGCACTAGGGTATTTGCTATAAGTCAACAGACTTTCGTGATTCAGCTGTTTCGCTATCTCAACAAATATCATAGTGTGGCCAAACTTGTTTGGATGGTAACTTTCTTGCTCACCGAAACCTACTATGCCTGTCATGTAAATCTGATATTTCTCGCACATCTTGCCACCGTTCAGTGCTTGTGAAATATCTACATATTTTACACCAGCTTTGCGCGCAGCAGCTTCGATTACTTCGTTCATGTACTGAGTAGCACGAACTATCATGCGTCGCTCATCTAGGTCTATAGCTCCGGCATTCAGTCCACATGCGGCCGGTTCCGAATCAGTTATAAACTGTGGATATCCGATCGCGTATATCTTTGCACCAGGACTTGCCGCTTTTAATTCTTTATATAACTCGACAAGTCGGTCAAATTGACCCTTAATTTGCGACCCTAGAGTGTCCATGTCCTTTTTAGCCCAGTCACATGTATCCCAGCGCTCGCGTGGATCCACACATGAACGAATTTTCCCACCAAAATCCACATCATTCCCGCCCGCCGTCAGCGTAATCACCTTTGGCTGGTATTTCTTCACGAATTCGATTTGCTTGACGCGCCCTGGAATCATCTCGTTGAGTGCCATCTTCTGCAGTGTGTTTTTGTCAGCGTAGTCTCTTAGTCGGTCATTTTGCCCGTCGTATCCGCCAGAATTGCTGCCATTCAAGTCATAGATGGTCGCGCCACCGCACGCTACTGTGTCCCACTGCTTAGTGCCTGTTTGCTTCAACTCCATATATTGCGCTAATTTATACGGATACGAACGTGTGCTGATATGGCACTTTTCTCCTGGTATGCCTTGCTTTTTATCTTCGTTGACGTCGGTTAGCTGGCGATAGTATTTTTGCCCGGTTGCGTTATTTTTTTCAGTGTCGCCCTCACCGCTGGAATACGAATCGCCTAGCGCTAGATAGTCGAGTTTTGCCGGATTGCCTGGAACTTTCATGCCGCGATAACCATCGGGGTATTCGACGTCGAAGGTGGATCTAAAGAGTTTTATCCAATTATTGTATGACTCCGAAAATAAAGAGCTAATATGTCCCTCGTTAGAGTTATTTCCCCAGAGGAATTCTATATCACAATTACCAATCATCTGCGTAATACCAGGGCTAGCTACGACTGCGGCGTATAGTTTACTTTTAGCTCCACGTCTTGTTTTTAAATATAGATTTCTTGTAGGATATTCGCCAGAGAAAACAAATTTATAATCAGACTTATTCTCCGTCCAATAAATAGTGATGAAGCCTGTATAAGAAGTGTCGTTGTGTCTATTTATCTGGTTATAGCCTATAGCGTATGCTCCTCTTGCTATAGCCGTATATAAGCTTTTCATGTAGACACTATGGTATTTTCTTTGATTAAATTGCTGACGTCTCACTAGATTAAGCCATGAATTTGAATAATCGACCCAAGGTGAACCGCACGTTTTTCCTCTAAAGTTGTCAATATAGTTTATTAATTTGTTAGTAGTGATTTTCTCTATCAAGTCATCGTATTGTGATGATGTTGGCTTCCAGGTTAGCGCAGGATCTTTACTTGGAATCTGTCTGCCTGTATATCCGTCGGGGTACGTTGTGTCGAACGTAGATACATAGATCTTCTTAGCGGAATCTGCATGAATCCACACGCTTTGTTCGTCAAAATCAGGATACCCCCAGATGAATGCAGGTGTACAAAGTACACTTTTCTGAATCAATGGACTGGATACTAATGCATAATGGAGGCGTTTGTAATGACCAGGCTTACTTTGAATGGCTATACTGCCATCAGTGCGCCACATGTCTGAGAATATAGTCTCGAAGGACTCTTTATCGTGCTCTGTCCAGTATATGTGTATGCGATACGATTTGCCTGTATCATTGTCAACGCGTTCATACACTACAGCATATGCTCCATCAGCCGAAGAAATAGCTGTCTCTAAACTTTTGACTGCTGCTGGATGATTTTCACGGTCGTTAGATTGCTGTCGTCGAAACGCCCATAGCCATTTATTCGCGTAGTCGTCGGTAGTAGAGCCGCATGTTTTACCATACATAGACGTATAGTTAATCATGGTTGGTGTAGTAAGTTTATCAGTCAAAGCGTCGTACTTTGATGTTGCGTGAGCAGCATTCGGTAGTAAAAATGTAAAAACTATTATAGTTCCTGTGATAATACTTACGAGTCTCGTTTTCATAAAGGATGCTAATTTTAAAGCTTACGCTTTAAGTATATCATAGCTTGTACAGTCGCACCCATTCCTCGGGAGTCAATTCTGACGGTTTGCGTTCAGGGTTGATACTGGCTTTGGTGCGCGGTACGGCAGCGAAGGCTTTTTGCGAGGCGTAGCATTTTGCGACGAAACTTTGGTACTCGTCGCGTTCTAATGTAGGCAAGAGCGGCTCGGGTCGCGGTTTCAGCTCTAGCAGCACGGTATCGACTGCTGGCGGTGGTGTGAAATCTGTGCGGCGTAGCGGTCGGCGGATTCGTGTCTGCCACCATGGAGCTAGTTGTGTGCCTAATTGAGAGGTAAAGTGCCGGTCGCTCGGTACTATTTTTTGTGCGAATTGTTTTTGGACGATCAGGTAAATTGATTGCGGTGCGTGCATTTTGTTGTTGTTAGTCAATTTGCGTACTATGTCGGCGCTCAAGTGAAAGGGAATATTAGCAAAAACTTTGTATGGTTCATCTGGTAATTTCGCTAGCAGAAAATCTTGCGCTATTACTTTGACGTTTTTGTGCCGGCGCATATTTTGCTGTAGTTTGCTGAGAGCGCCCAGTTCATTTTCGTATGCTAAAACTTGTCGGCATCGGCGTGCTAATACTGCCGTAATGGCGCCGCTGCCAGCGCCGATATCTATTACCAAATCGCCGCGGCGTATGTTGCTGTGGCCTATCAGCTCGGCAATCAAGCGTGGATTACGCAAAAAATGCTGCGAATGGGTAGCGACTTGGCGTCTCATAATGTGATTTTACCACGAAAAAGCGGCTAATCAGTTGGCAATATTTACCATAACCTTTATAATATAAAGTTATGAATGCACACGAAAAACACTCGATAAAGCAATATTTGCGTGCGGCAGACTATCTGACGGTGGGGCAAATATTTTTGGCAGAAAATCATCTGCTGAAAAAGGAATTAACTTTTAACGATATCAAATCGCGGATTCTCGGACACTGGGGAAGCGGGCCAGGTATTAACTTTGCTTACGCGCATCTCAGTTATTCGGCCAAGAAGCATAACAAGGACATGATGTTTGTACTGGGGCCAGGTCATGGCTTCCCGGCATTGCAAGCTAATCTGTTTTTGGAAGGTACGCTTGCTAATTTTGATCCGTCGATGGAGACTAACCTGGATGGTATTCGCAAACTATGCCGCGAATTTAGCTGGCCGTACGGTTTTCCGAGCCATTCTAATCCCGAGACGCCAGGCGTGATTCTCGAGGGCGGTGAACTTGGTTACGCGCTCAGTACTAGTTATGGTGCAGCGATGGATAATCCTGATTTGACGGTAGCTTGCTTGATTGGTGACGGCGAAGCCGAAACTGGGCCGACGGCTGGCGCTTGGCATCTCAATAAGTTGCTTAACCCGCGCAAAGATGGTGTAGTATTGCCAATTCTTCACCTCAACGGTTATAAGATTTCGGCGCCGACTGTTTTCGGCCGAATGAGTAATTACGAACTGATGACGCTCTTTAGCGGCTACGGTTATGAGCCGCGCATTGTTGACGCTACAAAAGACGGCGTCGATCCGCACGACGAAATGGCAAACGCGCTTGAGTGGGCGCACAATTTGGTTGCCGAGATTCGTGCTAGTACGAACACAGAAGCGCCGCGCATGCCGATGATTATCATGCGCACGCTAAAGGGCTGGACTGGGCCGAAATTTGTCGAGGGTAACAAAATCGAAGGTAACTGCCTAGCACACCAGACAGTGCTTAGCGAAGCAAAATCTGATCCCGAGCAGCTCAAAATCTTGAACCAGTGGCTCAAGAGTTATAAGTTTGACGAGCTATTCAACGAAGCGACAGGTTTTGGTGATTTTGTCAAGGATATCTTGCCTGAACAGCTAGAGAAGCGCTTGGGTATGTCGCCGCATGCTCGTGGCGGCGCAACTGTTTATCGGCCGCTGGTGCTGCCAGATGTCGAGCAGTTCGCTGAAGACGCCGAAATCCCTGGCACTATTGGCTCTAGCAGTATGCGCCGGGCTGGCGCTTACTTGACCGAGGTCTTTCGTCTCAACGCCGAGAGTAAGAACTTCCGTTTCATGAGTCCAGACGAAACTTATTCCAACAAGCTTGACGAGATATTCCAGGCTACTAGCCGCAGTTGGCAATGGCCGATCATGGAGTGGGATAAGGATTTGTCGCGTGATGGCCGAGTCATGGAAATGTTGTCCGAGCACAACATGCAGGGCTTGATGCAAGGCTACGTACTAACAGGCCGTCACGCTATGTTCGCTAGTTATGAAGCATTTTTGCAAGTCGTCGGCAGCATGGTTGACCAGTATGCTAAGTTTCTCACCCAAAGCCGTAACGTCGAATGGCGCGGTACTATACCTAGTATCAACTATATACTGACCTCGAGCGGTTGGCGCCAAGATCATAATGGTTTCAGTCACCAGAATCCCGGCTTTATCGACGATATTCTACGCCGCCAGAGTAACTTCAGTGATGTTTACTTCCCATCGGACGGTAATGTCACGCTAGTTTGCTTAGAGCATATGTTATCGAGCGTTCGCCAGATTAACGCGCTGGTGGCCGGTAAGACTCTCGAGCCGCGCTGGCTGTCGCCAGAACTCGCTCGCCAACAGGTCGATGCTGGTCTGATGGTTTGGGATTTTGCTAGCGATGAACATCCTGATCTAGTTATGGCCGCTTGCGGCGATTATCCGACCAAAGAAACTATGGCAGCTATTGATATTGTCAAAACGCATTGCCCGAACGCTAAAATTCGCTGTGTTAACGTTTCGAGTCTGACTACTGTTGGCTTTGGTACGTTGCGTCGCGTTGCCGACCAAAAGTTCTTTGACAAGGTGTTTACAGATGATAAGCCAGTTATCTTCAATTTCCATGGCTATCCGCAGACAGTCAAATCGATTCTCTTTAACTATGCTGTTGATTCGACGCGCTTTGATATTCGCGGCTACAAAGAGATCGGGTCGACGACCACGCCGTTTGATATGCATGTTCGCAATGAAACCAGCCGCTATGATTTGGCGATTGCTGCATTCCGCCAGCTGGGCCGCAATGGTATCATTCCTTTTGAGGAGGCCGAGCATTTGGCTTCGATTTACCAAGGTAAGATTGATGAGAATACTGCTTATATCAAGGCTAACGGCGTTGACTTGCCAGAAATTGACGCCTGGGTGTGGCCAGCAGCACGCGGACTAGACGAGGCAAAAGAGGAAGCCTGGCACGGGCAAACAAATTAACGTAAAGAAAAGGGTGGGGGAATGTCATTACTACTAATCGCAAATCCAGGCAGCGCTAGCCGCAAATACGCGCTGGTCGACGACAAGCTCAAAGAAGTTGCCGCGTTACATATTGAGCAGAGTGGCAGCGAATTAATCGCGACGCTGCGTACTGGCGGCGATACGCGGCAAGTACCGCTTGGTTTTGCTGACATTTCCCAGTCGGCTGCACACCTGTATGGCATTTTTAACCGCGAACATTTACTAGAAAGTCCTAGCGACGTTCGCGCGATCGGCCTGCGTATTGTTGCACCGAGCAACTATTTTCTCAAAGACAGGCTTGTTGACGACGACGTCGTCCAGCATGTACGCGATATTTTGCCGCTTGACCCGATTCACGTCTCCGGTACGCTGCAAGAGCTAGAGGCTCTGCGCTCGTCGCTGCCGACTGTACCGGTAGCGCTAATTTCGGATAGTGCTTTTCACGCTCGCAAGCCGAGCTACGCCTGGAATTATGGTATCAATCTGCAAGACGCTGATCGCTTCGAGATTAAGCGTTTTGGCTATCATGGTTTGTCGGTCTCATCTGCCGTTAATGAGCTGTGGAACCGCGGCAAATTACCACCAAAGGTCGTCGTCTGTCATTTGGGTAGCGGCTCGTCGGTGAGTGCAGTTTTTCATGGTCGCAGCATCGACAACACCATGGGCTACTCGGCGCTAGAGGGGGTAATTATGGCAACGCGTACCGGTTCTATCGATTACACTGCTGCTATGGCGCTCAAAACTAAACTTGGTCTCGATGATGATCAGTTTGAGCATTATCTTGATGAGAAGGGCGGCCTACTCGGACTCAGCGGAACTAGCGATATTCGTGAAATTCTTGATCGCGAATCTAATGGCGACCATATTGCTCATCTAGCGCTGATGACTTTGATTCACAGTGTCCATAAGGCTATCGGTGCGATGGTGGTCGCCATGAACGGCGCCGACTTGCTGGTATTTACTGGCACGGTAGGAGAACGTTCGGCGAATTTGCGCCGGCGCATCGTTGCTCACTTGGAATGTCTCGACTTCATACTTGACGGCAATCGTAATAAATCCTGCCTTAACCCGACTGAATTTACTAGTATTTCGCAAGCGGCAGTCAGTAAGCCGATAATTGTCATACCGACAGACGAAGGTGTCGAAATCGCTCGCCACACTGTTAAGTTACTAGCGTCATAATTTTGGTCGTTGGAAAGGTGTGTGTTATTGCTGTGGGGACGCCTTTCGTGATCTTTACCAAACAGTATCTTTCATTTTGTTATAATAAGTATGATGAAAAGACAGTCACTCGAGACTATTCAACTTGACAAAATCGTTGGTGGTGGACAAGCACTAGGGACGCTGGCCGATGGCCGCAAATGCTTCGTATGGGGCGGATTGCCCGGCGAGACGGTTACTGTCCGCATTACCAAAAAGAAGTCGCACTTCGTCGAAGCGATCGTCGAGAAAGTAATCTCGCCGAGTCCCGACCGTATCCGGCCGCACGACCCAGATAGTTATCTTTCGACCAGTCCGTGGCAAATCATGCCGTTCGAGATTGAACAGGCGTACAAAAGGCAATTGATTGACGACGCCTTTACACTGCATGGTGTTGCATTACCAGAGATAATTGACATTTATTGCGACAATGTTGCATACGGTTACCGCAACAAAGTTGAATTTAGCTGGTATAGCGAAATTGGGGAATCTGGTGATACGCTTGATTTAGCATTTTTTCGCCGCGGCAGCAAAGGCAAGATTGTCGTCGATGGCACGAGCTTAGCGCACCCTGCAATCAACAACTTGGCGCGTACGATCCGTGATTTACTGCGCCATAAACGCGTCGCGGCTCGCCAGCTCAAAACCTTGCTCGTCCGCTGCGATCAATCGGGAAGTTGCGTATGGCAGTTGTATGTTAAAGATCGCTTGCCCGAAATAATTACCGCTGATGAAGCCGCCAAATTACCGGCTCAGGGCGGGGAAATTATCTATTCCGATCCGCGCTCGCCAGCCAGCCGTATCACCGAGCGTCTAGCGTATTTCGGCGACACCACCCTGACGGACAACATCCTGGGCATACCATTCCGCTACGCCTGCGAAGGATTTTTCCAAGTCAACATCCCGGTTTACGAGCAAGCGCTGCGCGATATGAAGGAGTGGGTGCAGTACAATAAGGCGCGCCAAGAGCGCCAGCTAGATCAGTTAGCGGCGCGCCGGCCTGAAGAAAAAGATGTTTGCGAGACGGGCGAGCCAACCCTCGACCTCTATGCTGGCGTTGGCACCATCGGCCTGACCATTGGCGACGGCAACGTCACGCTGGTGGAAATCAACGCCGATGCTGTCCGCGAAATGCAGCGCAACATCACCGAACTTGACCGCACCGACGCCCGCGCTGTCCTCGCTCCCAGCGAACAAGCTCTCAATTATATTACAGGCAAGGAAATCGTTATCGTTGATCCACCGCGCGCCGGCTTGCATCCCGACGTTATTGCGACATTGTTACAACAGCTACCGCCGCGTATCATTTATCTCAGCTGCAATCCTGTTACCCAAGCCCGCGACGTCGCCTTACTCCAGCAAAGCTACCAAATCGCCTGGCATCGCGGCTATAATTTTTTCCCGCGTACGCCGCATATTGAACACTTAATCATTCTTGATAAGAAGCCGTAAAGTTACTCTTTCTATGCAGAGTTTATCTGGCTAATTCGAATGCAAGGCCAGCTAATTGCTGCTATACTATTAGGTGATGTTTGATAAAACTATTGACGCTATCAATAACGCGCAGAAAATTGTTGTAGTCCAAGCGGAAAATCCTGACGGTGATAGTATCGGCAGCAGCTTAGCCTTGGAAGAAATTTTGAGTGACCTCGGCAAAAATGTTCAGCTGCACTGTCCAGTTGATACACCGAAATACTTACATTACATTCACGGTTGGGATCGAATAACTAGCGATTTTGACACGAATGCCGACTTAGCAATTATCGTTGATACTAATGCCGAACTATTAATCAGTAAAAGTTTAAGTATGCCAGGTGTGCGTCATTTTCTTGAGACGCATCCCGTTGTGGTGTTGGATCATCACGCAACTGATTCAACGCTGACTTTTGATGCTACTTATGTCAACCAGCCGGTAGTTGCAGCTGGCGAACTGATTTACAATCTAGCGCATACTGCTGGCTGGGTAATTAATCCGCAAGCTGCAGAAAATATGCTGATTGCTATCATGAGCGATAGCCTGGGCTTAACAACGCAAAATACCACAGCCGACTCGTTTCGTGTCGCTGGCGAATTAACTGCGCTCGGTGCTAGCAACTCAGCTATTGAAGAACGACGCCGCGAATTTATGAAAAAGTCGCCAGAGATTTTGGCATATAAAGGCCGCTTGATTGAACGTATCGAATATTTGCTCGATGGTAAATTAGCTATAATTCATATCCCGTGGGAAGAAATCCAGAAATATAGCGATCAGTATAATCCGAGCGTTCTAGTGCTTGACGAAATGCGTTTAGTTGAGGGGGTTGAAGTGGCTTGCGCTATCAAAACTTACCCTGACGGTAAATTAACCGGGAAATTACGCAGTAATATGCCAGTGTCAGAGCAGATAGCTGGATATTTCGGCGGCGGCGGACACGCTTATGCTGCAGGTTTTCGCGTGTATGACGATTATGCAGTGATTGTGCGCGAACTAGTTGAGGCTGCGGATAAGTCTTTACGCGGGTAATTTGTCTGTTCTAAGTTAAAAAACCGCTAGCGTATGTAGCGGTTTTTCTAATTCTACTAGTTATAATTATTTAGTAGATGAATTGTCCGAATGTGCCTGGTCTTACTGTACGTTTGTTGTAATTGCCAGCGCGGTAATTCCAACCCATTTCTGAAACAGTATAGCTGCCATCGCTATTAACCGACTCGACGTAAGCAACATGGCCGTTTGTCACCGCGACAGCTCCAGCGCGCGGGGCGCTACCAGTTGATTTACCGGCAGCTTGAGCGCTGGAAATCCAACCATAACCAGCATTGCCGTATACAGCGACGTCTGGGCGGCGGCTGTGAACGTAATCGGTACACCACATGCCGTTGCCGACGTAGTAGCTTGATGAATTAATCGGCTTTGAGCTATACGATCTCGTAGTAACTGTAGAAGTCCGAGCTGATGGCGCCGCTGCGTTAGAGCTGGCGGCTGCTTGTTGCGCTGCAACGATAGCTGACGATCGGTCTGGCAAGACCTCTTCTGCGCTAGGAATTCGCAGCTTCTGCCCTATGTCAATAGTATTTGGGTTACTAAGCGACTCGTTGGCGTCAAAGATACGCGTCCAGGTTGTATTGTATTTTTCGGCAATTGACGCCAAGCTATCGCCTGCGGCTACTATCGCGTAGGTTGATTGTTCGATTGATTTTGTCTCGTTAGATTTGCCCTTTGGCGTAGACGCTGGTTTTTTGGTTTTATCGTCATCAACTCCGCTGGTTTGCTTTTCGTCCGCTTTTGCTAGCAAAGCTTTCTTGTTTTGGGTAGCTAGCAGCGGTGTCCCCCTTGCGATTGTTAATTTATTTTTATTTTGCTGTGCGAGTAGTAGCGAGCGGCCCGTACTCGTTTCGGCGTAGGCTGGGTGCGTTGCTATTAAGCATATTGCACCAGCGGCGCCGATTGTCGTCAAGACCCCGTATAAACGCATAATTATCTCCTTGGTTAAATACCCCCACGGATAGGCTAAACTTCAAATACTCGTGGATTTATGTCCTGGCTTATTATTGTTTTAATCGTAATTTTCACAGGACATGAGACCAATCATAGCAAAACGTAGTATTTTGGTCAATAATTTTATAGTGGTAATGCTACACTACCTCTGGAAAATTAGGTGGACTTTCTAGTTATTTTTTGGTATAATCTTAGACGTTTTATTAAATCAATGTTGGGAGACGTCAAGTCGCTTGTACCACAGAAAGGATTAAATATCTGATGGCTAAAAAAGCCGAACTATTAGAAAAAGCTGCCGAGCTCAAGCTTGACGTCAGCGAAAAAAATACTATAGCCGAGATTGAAGCGGCCATCGCTGCCGCTGAAAAGCACTCAGTCCGCGAAGCTACAATTGCCAAAGCTGGTAAGCGCAGCGCCAAAGCTATCGAAGAGGCTGAAGCCAAAGCTGAAAAAGAAGCTCGCAAAGAAGCTGGCGACACTACACCGCAGGGCGACGCCGAAGCGGCTATCAAAAAAGGCCCAGCGCCAAAGGTTCGTCCGTTGATTGAACGCCGCGGCAAAGCTTACCGCCAGGCTGCCGAAAAAGTTGAAAAAGACAAAGCTTACACGCTTGCCGATGCTATCAAACTTGCTACCGAAACCAATCCGAGCAAATTTGACGCTAGCGTTGAAGTTCACGTTCGTTTAGGCGTCGATCCGCGTCAAGCCGACCAAAATATTCGTTCGACCGTAGTCCTGCCTCACGGTACCGGCAAGACTGTTCGGGTAGCCGTTTTCGCAGCTGATACTGATGCCGACAAAGCCAAAAAAGCTGGTGCCGATCTGGCTGGTGATGAAGCTATCGTCAAACTTCTTGACAAGGGTACGCTTGATTTTGACGTCTTAATCGCTACGCCGGCCTACATGCCAAAGCTCGGTAAGTACGCTCGTTTGCTCGGCCCGAAAGGCTTGATGCCGAACCCGAAGAGCGGTACTGTCTCGACCGACGTCGCCAAAGCTACCGAAGAAGCCAAAGCTGGCAAGGTAGAATATCGTGTCGACAAGCAGGCTGCTATCCATTTAAGTGTTGGTAAAGTTAGCTTCGGTGCTGAAAAATTGCTTGAAAACGCCAATACCTTCTTTGCTAGCTTGCAGGCGCAGAAGCCATCCTCTATTAAGGGTGTTTACATTAAATCGGTTGCCGTCGCTACTACTATGGGCCCCGGTATCAAAGTTGATTATCAAGCAAAATAAACTCATATAATTTCAGAGCGAGACCTAGCATCTCGCTCTATTTTTAGAAGGAGGGGAGGAATGAGACAATATCTTGATTTACTTGACCGTATTCTAGCAGAAGGCGTCGAAAAGAGCGACCGGACAGGTACTGGTACGCTCAGCATCTTCGGACATATGATGCGTTTTGATTTGCGCGAAGGCTTTCCACTACTTACTACCAAAAAACTCTTTACCAAAGGTATCTTCGGCGAGTTAATTTGGTTTTTACGCGGCGATACCAACGTGCACTGGCTGCAAGAACGCGGAATTCATATCTGGGACGAGTGGGCTAACGAGAATGGTGATCTTGGTCCGGTTTACGGTGCGCAGTGGCGGGCATGGTCAGCGCCTAATGGTGAACATATTGACCAGATTGCTAACGTCATTAACCAGCTGCGCGTCAACCCAGACTCGCGGCGGCTAATCGTTACCGCTTGGAATCCTGCCGAAGTAAACAACATGGCTTTGCCGCCATGCCATATGTTATTTCAATTCTATACCACACCCGCTGATTCCAATGACTCTGATCAGCGGCGCTGGTTATCGTGCCGGCTTGATCAGCGATCGTGCGATACATTTCTGGGCGTCCCATTCAATATTGCTAGCTATGCATTATTGACTATGATAATTGCACAGCAGGTTGATATGCGGCCGCGTGAATTTGTTTGGATGGGCGGCGATGTTCATTTGTATTTGAATCATCTCGAGCAAGCAAAACTTCAGTTGACACGCCAACCGCGTCCGTTACCAACTCTCGATATCACACCAAAACCATCAATCGATGATTATGATCTTGATGATTTCAAGTTAAAAAACTACGATCCATGGCCAGCCATCAAAGCGCCAATTTCAGTCTAAATATTACTGCATGGCAAGACTACTTTTCATATATCGCAAATATATAAGGATAAGTGTTAGTATCATCAGCAGCATGTGATTCTTCTGATGTTTTTCGCCAAGTATCGTCAAGCTCGGGGAAAAATGTATCCGCTGGAAGCTCTGCGTCGACTTCTGTAGCGTATATTCTACTTACCACATTTGATTTGAGTGCTGTCGCGTAAACGGTTGCTCCACCAATGATGTATATTGTATCTTTGCTTGCCATTTGCAAAGCATTTTCTAACGAGCTAGCTGTAGAGATACCGTCCAGCTTGGAATGAGTTAATACGATATTTTGGCGATTTGGTAGCGGACGGCCAATAGATTCATAAGTTTTACAGCCCATAATTACTGTACTGCCAGTGGTTAATTGGCGAAAATGCTGTAAATCTGCTGGCAAACTGCGCCCCCACGGCAGTTTGTTGTCAATGCCAATACCGCGCCGGCGATCGTAGGCGACTACTATGCTGCACTGTTTTTTCTGATCGCGTTCCATCAACTTAATCATATCATATGCTAGTTGTGTAAGCGGTAGCGGTGAATGTATAATGAAAAGACATGAAAACAGATTCGACCGAATTATCATCGCCAACTGGCATTTATAGCGATAGAGAAATTGCAGCCGCACTAGCAGATGGTCATATCGTTTGCGACCCAGCGCCAGCGCGTATCAATGGTAGCAGTGTTGATGTAACGCTTGGCTATTATTTTTATAGAGCTGGCAGTCAGGGGAAGGAAAGGTTATTTAATCCATTCGACGAAACTGACGTTCGGCGCTACTTTGGTGAATACAAAATTGCTAAACCGTGGCGCGAAGTTCGCTGTCGAATTACTGATCAAGGTGTCGCTGGCATTGATAGCATCAAAGGTATTAATGACAATCATCCGGTCATCGTCTTGCGGCCAAACGAGCGAATCCTGGCTCATACTCATGAATTTATTGGCATTCTGCCGCCAGGTACTACCAGTATGCAGGCTCGTAGTACTACTGGCCGTATTGGCATCTCGGCTTGCTACTGCGCTGGTTGGGGTGATCCAGGCTATATTAACCGCTGGACTATGGAGGTTCATAATCTCAACGAAAATGAGTACATTGTGCTGCCAGTTGGCTATCGTATAGCGCAAATTGTCTTTAGTGCTACCGGACCAGTGGCTACCGAATATGCCAAAGCCTCTGGTAATTACCAGGCTGATGTTAGCGCTGACCTTGCTGCTGTTAAAGCTGCCTGGCGGCCGTGGATGTTATTGCCGCGAGCTTATGCTTCGCCGGTAGAATTACCGCAACCTGTCGCTGGTCTTAGCGAAGGATTACTGTAAAGGCCGGAGATTGTGTAATGAGCGGTACTTATATCGTCATCGAAGGTAACGACGGTACAGGCAAATCAACCCAAGCTGAATTGCTAGCTGATTACTGCCGCCAGCAAGGCCGGGAAGTGATAATTGTAGAGGAGCCTGGCAGCGACGACCCAGGCAAAACTACGCCCATTGCTTACTATCTGCGCTCACTAATCAAAAACGGCACTCTAGTCCGTGATCCTGAAATCAACTTAGCACTATTTAGTGCTGCTCGCCGCGAACTATGGCAACAAAAAATTGCGCCAGCCTTAAATCGCGGCGCTGTTGTCATTTCGGCGCGTAACTATATTTCAACTTTAGCTTATCAAGGTTATGGCGAGGGAGTTAATACGGATCATATTATGGCAATTACTAAACTTTTTACAGACGAACGTTACATGAAGCCGGATTTCATTATTATTTTGACCCTTGACAACGAGAGCGAACGTAAAAAACGAATTACTAAGCGTAGCCAAAGTCTAGACACTTCAGATGCTTTCGAATCGCGTAGTAGTAATTTTCAGAAACGCATTGATGCTGCATATCGTACAATTGCTAGCGAATTGCCCTCGTCTTATGTCATAGAATGTTACGACAATGGCCATTGCAAGACAGCCGAGCAAATAAGCGTTGAAATTCAATCAATTGTTAAGCAGTTATAATTCAATTATATACAGCTCTTGCAAAAGGTGTTCAAGTTCATGGAATAACTTCTCGCCGCCTTCGTCTGATTGGCCGTTGGTTTCATAGCTATTAGGATTCAAGCGGCTCATGCGATCATGGATATCGTTGAGGACTCCTACGAATAGTTTGCGCGTTTTACGAGCTTCTTCGTCCAACTCTTGCTTTTTAGGATCGTCATCGGGCAGCTTGTAGTAGCCTTCCTTTTTGAGTTTAGTATCAATATGTTTGTAAGCAATATGTGCAATGTCGCCAGTTCGCGATCGTTGGCGCTCATCTTTGGTTAAAAACTGAAACTCAATAGGAATGTTGATTATTTCGCCAGGTTTATACGGATGTTCTTGTCTTGCGATAAATGTTACCTTTGAAACTTCCATCTTTTTGTATCCTTTTTTTTCGATGTCCGCTTTAGTTTGTTCTTTTATGTGAATTTGCGATTTGTCTATGCCAGCTTCGGCTAAAGTTTGGGTCATAGTCTGGACGTAATTGCTAGCGCCCTGGACGTAGATGGCAGATTGTTTACTAGCTGCCTTTTGCAGTTCGACATTTGGCAGGGCAGAAAGGATTTGCACTATTTCGGTAAAGTTTTTCGCCGATGATTCCAAGTCTGGTGAGATATCCATCATGGCAAATGGATCCATAGGCATATTGCCGTTGTCGCGATCTGATTTATCAGCAAGTGAACCGACAGATTTCACGCGGTAATTGCCAGAGGTTAGGCTGCCGCTGGGTAGTTGGGCTGCGAACTCGCCAACTACGGCAGGACATTCTCCGCTGTAATCGGGGCCGATTACAAGCGAAACATCGTATTTATCGCCAAAAATACTCTCCAATATACGTCTGACGCCGACTGTCTTTATATTAAACAACATGTCTCTTGCTTGCTTTATCGAAGCAAATTTGTTCAACTTCTCGAGGCGGATGCGTTTTGCTAGGCCTAGTAGTTTCGAGCCTAAAGCTTCTAGCCCTAATACTTCGCACAGCGGAGCATAGAACGACTCCGCTTCTAAAACATCTTGCAACAGCGCGGACTCCCGGTTGGATACTGGATGTTCCAAATTATCAATTAATTCGCAAGCTTTAATAATCACAGATTCGATATTTACAGTTTGCAAGAAATCTTTCATGTATTCTGGGTCAATACGAGCCTCTGATACAGCCCAAGCTTCTCTTGGAACGACGCCTTCGTACCTATCGGAAATGACGCTGGCTATATCTTTGCGGCGATTATTCTCATCTGGCAAGCTTGCAGCGGTCTCGTCGGCTAATGTTTTCCGATGTCTGCCAGCTGCCACCTCAATCTCGTCGAAATCTGACAAGATATCCCGCATATAGCGTGATTTATCATGGGGGATTCTGGGGTCGGTAAAGTATTTTAACAGCGCTAGTCCGGCAGCATCGCGCGATTCTTGGCTATATTTTCCGTCTGGGTTGCGGAATCGGGATACGATATCATGCAGCATGATCGCATCGCGCGTATCAGGCATAAGATCGCCGGCAAAAGCCTTAACTAATCCATAAACTCTATGAGCATGCTCAATCAGATCAGGACGCTCCCGCGAGGCTGCTCTTAGGTAATTAATAGCCAGGCTGTCAACTAGATCGTCTGAATTATATTTCTCTGGATATTGTTGACTAGAAAACCCCTGCTTGTCAGCAGGGTCAAGCGTATCATATCCCCTTGTACGAACACCAGGGCTTGTCTTCGTTCTCACGAATCTCTATTGTACCAGAAACGCCTAAATATGTCAAGCATTTACTATTGTGTAATGCAGCAAAATTTGCTATAATAGATATTAGACATTGCCAGAGACAGCGGCCGCAGGAGCAATTCTGCTTAATATGCCGCCGAGGGAATCAACTTTTCCTGTAATATAGTCTTTGGCGAGCGCCAAAGTTTTTTGTTGCTCGCCGAATGTCGCCCCTTAACAATACGATCGCATAAATATCAAATAAACCAAAGGAGTATTATCAATGGCAATTTCCAAAGATAAGAAACAAGCTTTGGTTGCAGAGATGAGCGAGTTGTTTGCTAGCGCAAAAGCTATCGCCGTGGCTAAATACCAGGGCACTAGCGTAGCTGAATTGCAAGAGCTGCGCAAAGCTGCTCGCGAAAATGGCGTGGTCGTCAAAGTTGTCAAGAACCGCTTGGTGCGCGTAGCTTTTGCCGCTAGCGAGACGTTCAAAGAGACTGATACTTCTGCGCTGCAAGGCCAGCTAATTTATGCTGTTTCTAGCGACGACGAGGTGATGGCTGCTAAAGTCCTTAACGACTTTGCAAAGACTCATCCTAGCGTCGAACTAGTCGCTGGATTCAGCGGTGAAGGCCTGGCTCAGAGCGCTGCCGATGTGGTAGCTCTGGCTGGCTTGCCGAGCAAGAATCAGCTCATCGCCGAGGCTGTGGCACAACTGCTCAGTCCGGTACACGACGTTACCAACGCGCTCTCTGGCAATCTGCATGCATTGCTGGACGGCGTGGCAGACAAAGCAACCGCTTAAGCAACCAATCTAATTAAAATTTAACTACAAGGAGAATTACTATGGCAGACCTAAAGAAACTTGCCGAAGAGCTGACTAAATTGACAGTTCTCGAAGTAAATGAATTAAAGAATATCCTCAAAGAAGAATACGGCATCGAGCCAGCTGCTGCCGCAGTTGCCGTTGCTGGTCCAGCTGCCGACGCTGGTGCGGCCGCCGCTGATGAAAAGACTGAATTTACTGTCACCTTGAAAGACGCTGGCAGCCAAAAAGTCGCCGTCATCAAAGCTGTCAAGGAACTAACCGGCCTTGGTCTCGGCGAGGCGAAAGCTTTGGTTGATAACGCGCCAAGCCCAATCAAAGAAAAAGTCAGCAAAGACGAGGCCGAAGCTGCCAAGAAAGCCTTGGAAGAGGCTGGCGCTACCGTCGAAGTCGCTTAATCTCGAATATATTTCCAGATTCGCACGATCGTATTGTTTTAGAAAACGCCTCCAAAATCTGGGGGCGTTTTTGTATGCCTAAAACGGTCGACGATTTTTACAACGACTTTGCGTTCATATCTGTTAAACTTGTGGAAAGATGGCCTAAAGGGTTGACGTGATATCCTGATGCGTTATAATTGGAATGATATTATAAAAACATACAAAGGATTGCGAGACTAGTATGTCAGAATTACCAGAGAAACAAGTCAAGCGGCTCAAGATGCTTATTCAAGACGCCGAGACTAATTTGGCTGCTGCCAAAGAGCTACTAATTAGCATAATGGGCGAAGACGGGCAAGTCGTGATGCCAACTAATAGCCGCGAGGATGTCTCAGGCAAAGTTATCGAGGGTGTTTTCGACGGCCAGACGATGGTCGGTCCAGATGGCAAAAATTACCCGGTACCGGCTAATTATGCTAGCAAGTCTAAGCTAGTTGAGGGCGATATCCTCAAACTAACTATCGCTGATGATGGCGGTTTCATTTATAAGCAAATTGGCCCGGTTGCCCGCAAGCAAGTTATCGGTACGCTTACGCAGCATGACGGCGCCTACTATGTTGAAGCGCAAGGTAAAGAGTATCGGATTTTGCTAGCGAGCGTGACCTATTTCCGTATCAATGTTGGCGATCAGGTTACTATTATTGTGCCAGAAGACAATCCTGATGCCACCTGGGCGGCAGTTGAAGCAGCTCTATAATCTATAAGTTTGGATCATCACAAATAGGGGTATTAATGCATGATTTAGGCGAGGGAACTTTTCGGTTTACACGGGTCAGCTACGATCCTAGTAGTAACTTGCCGTATTTGCGCGTCATGGATGATGGCGGTAAGTTCTGGCGTATGCAGCCGCAAGGCGAATTTACTCTATCATTTGATACTAGCACCAAAAAATGTATTGGTTGGTACGATTTGGCAGCTAAGCAATGCCATCGCTGTCCTGGCGACCGCCAGCTTGATGATAAATACGAGCAATGTCCAGAGTGCCAGCAAAAGACTGGTTTCAATCCAGCGTTCTACAATACTACCAATATCAGCCAACAGCAGGCTGAGCTGAATCAGCAGCCGCATATCTTATACTTAGCTTATTTCTCGCCAGAGGTGATAAAGGTTGGCATTTCTTATGCTGAACGCAAACTAGCGCGATTGTTAGAACAAGGTGCCCGCAATGCTGCTATCCTTGAAGTATTTCCTAGCGCTAACATCGCTCGCCAATACGAAGCGAAGATCGCCCGGCTGCCAGGTCTTTGCGAGAGTGTGCAGCTGCGCAAGAAAGCAACAATTCTAGCAAATGAGCATTACGATCCGACGCTAGCCGAGCAGAAATTACACCAAACAATCCAGCGGATCGCAGAGCAGTTAGGCGTTAAATTTGATAACAGCGAGTTCTTAAATTTATCGCCATACATGCTAACTATCGAACCAAAAAGCGATGATCTAACGGAAATAACCGAGCCAAAAATCGCTGGACGCTTCGCAGGGCTAATTGGTGGTATGCTAATTATGCAGCAAAATAGCCGCTTTATTTTCTTATCAATCAAAAAATATATCGGATACGATATGACCATTAGCCGTACTGTTGAGCAGCTAGATCTAGCGCCAGTTCAAGCTTCGCTATTTTAATCGCTGATTCTGCGCTATAATATAACAAATGGGTAAGGCTTTATATCGGAAATATCGCAGCCGGTCGCTGAGCGAGATTGTCGGTCAGCCGCATATTACGGCGATTTTAGAGCGGGCAATTGCTAACGGAACGACGGCGCACGCTTATTTATTGACAGGGCCGCGCGGCGTTGGTAAAACGTCGATTGCGCGGATTCTGGCACACGAAATTAATCGCTTGCCGTACCGCGATGAGTCAACTCATCTCGACATTATCGAGATTGATGCAGCCAGCAATAATTCAGTTGAAGATATCCGTGATTTGCGTGAGAAGGTTCAGATTGCGCCCGTTAGCGCCCCCAAAAAAATCTATATTATTGACGAGGTTCACATGCTGAGCAAATCAGCGTTCAATGCACTGCTCAAAACGCTTGAAGAACCGCCCGAGCACGCTGTGTTTATCCTAGCAACCACTGACGCTGATAAATTGCCAGCTACAATTCTTAGTCGTGTCCAACGCTTTAATTTCCGGACAATTAGCCAAGACGAAGTTGCCGCACATTTGCGTACCATTGCTGATGCCGAGCAGATTTCTATTGACGACGACGCCCTGCAGCTAATTGCCCGCTATGGGCAGGGAAGTTTCCGCGATAGTATTAGCCTGCTAGATCAAATGCGAAATTTAAGCAGCGAGACAGTCACTGCCGCTATGGTCGAAGATTCGCTAGGCTTAGCAAGTACGGCTGAGGTTCGACAGCTGCTAGAGGCTTATTGCGCGGGTGATTTACAAACTATCGCCGACACCTTGCGCGCGCTTGAGCATAGAGGCGTGCCAGCCAATGCTATCAGCGAGCAATTACTGCACGAAATCCGCAGCGACATCATCAATAAATCTAATTGCTTGCCGCTGGCCGACAAATTATTATCAAATCAGAAAACCGCTTGGCCGTATGTCAAATTGCTGATAGCGCTTGGTTCTAATACAAATGTTTCTAATTCTGATATTCCTGCGGAGTCAACGCCAGCGCAGCCGGAATCAGCGCAACCAATGGCCGTGAACGAACCAGCGCCTGTTTACGCGCCGCAGCCAGCTAGCGATACTCCGCAAAAAAAGAAGAAAAATGTCCAGCCAAATCAAACAGCTAATTTTGACTGGTCAAAATTTCTTGAGGCTGTTCACGCAGAATCCACTGGCGCCTATAGTTATCTCGCGAAGGGCGGCTACGAATTAGACGATCAGCAGTTAACGATTTTTGCTGGTAAGAAATTTGCTAAAAATCAAATCGAAAAGTCGCTGCCAGTGCTTGCTGGCGCTCTACAGGCACAAAATCTTGACCGTGAAATTATCATCAGCGCTAAGCCAAAACCGCCAAAAGATAGTCAAACTGCCGCCGTTCTTGATATCATGGGCGGAGGAGAAGAGGTGAATTTGTAATGGCCAAGCAAAAAGAAGTCGCTGCCAAAATACCGCCGCAGAGTATCGACGCCGAGATGAGCTTGCTCGGAGCAATTTTGATTGACGACGACGTGCTAGCGGATGTCAGCGAGACGGTAAAACCGCAGGATTTTTACGACAAACGGCACCAGCTGATTTTTAAAAGTATGATGCGCCTGTACGAGCAGCACAAGCCGGTCGACCTCTTGACTCTAACCGAGGAGCTCAAGAAAACGGATAATTTCGAGACAGTTGGCGGCTCGACGTACTTAACCGAACTAACCAACTATGTACCTACGGCTGCTCACGCTGCTAGCTATGCTGAAATCGTTGCTCAGAAAGCTGTTCGCCGGCGCCTAATCAAAGCTAGCGGCGAAATCAGCGAGTTAGGATTCGACGAAGAAACACCAACCCAAGAAATCCTCGAAAAAGCCGAAGCTGAGCTATTCAACGTCTCTGACCAAACGATTAAGCAAGACCTAGTCAGTATCGAAACTATCCTCGACGAGAGTTTCTCGCGTATCGAGGAGCTACACCGCAATAAAGGCCAGCTGCGCGGTATCCGCACCGGCTATCAAGATCTCGATAATATGACCGCCGGCTTACAGCGCAGCGACTTGATTATCCTGGCAGCCCGGCCAGCTATGGGCAAGACTGCGTTTGTGACTAACTTGGCATACAATGTGGCGACTATTGCTAAACTGCCAGTGTTATTCTTTAGTCTCGAGATGAGTAAGCAGCAGCTAATCGATCGTATGCTGGCTGATGCTGCCGGTGTTGATAGCTGGAATATTCGTACTGGTAATCTCAGTGATGACGACTTTGCGAAAATCAGCGAAGCCATGGGCGAAATGGCTGAAGCGCCGATTTATATTGATGACACGCCAGCACTTAGCGTTCTCGGTATGCGCACCAAAGCCCGCCGAATCGCGCATAATCAAACGCTCGGGTTAATTGTCGTCGACTATCTGCAGTTGATGCAGGCCAATGGTAATTACAACGGCAATCGCGTCCAAGAAGTTAGCGAAATTAGCCGCGGCTTGAAGATCATTGCTCGCGAACTAAATGTGCCGGTAGTAGCGCTTAGCCAGCTTAGCCGGTCAGTTGAGAACCGTACGCCACCAATTCCGCAGCTGGCTGACCTGCGCGAGTCGGGAAGTATCGAACAAGATGCTGATATTGTTACTTTTATTTATCGCCCTGGCTATTACGAACCAGACAATCCAGATGTCGCCAATATTACTGACCTAATCATTGCCAAGCACCGCAATGGCCCGGTTGGCAAAGTTCAATTATACTTCCATCCAGAGCGCCTGCGGTTCATGTCACTTGATAAGCGCCACGAATAGCCTCTCGCGTGATATAATCATAATTAGTATGCGTAAACCTGCGGACTATACTTTATATAAATATCGCTATGTTTTGAGTTATTTTTGTATCGCTGTAATTTTGGTGGCAGTGCTGTGGGTCGGCGCACTGTATACTCCCGGTGGTTTGCGCGAGCAAGAAATCAAATCTGTCAGCCAGGCTAGCATGTTGTCGCGCCAAACTCTTGAGCCGTCGATGGTGGTAAATCTACCGTATTATCTACTGCAGCGGCTATCAATTTTTGTGTTTGGCGTTAGCGAATTTTCGATTAAACTACCGTCAATTGCGCTCGGCACCTTGACGATGCTGGGCATTTTCATGTTGATTCGCGCTTGGTTCAAGCCTAATGTTGCTGTTATTTCGACGGCTGTATTGGCGACTTCAACGCATTTTCTGTTTCAGGCGCAAGACGGTACGCCCGGTATTGCCTTTAGCGCTGTCGCGGTATGGCTGATGGTTGCGGGTATGTATGTAACGCGCGGCAAACATTTTCATACATTCTGGAAAGTGCTTGGCGGCGTGTTGATGAGCGTCGCGCTTTATTTGCCGATGGGCGTATATCTGGATTTAATTATAATTATCGTAGCCTTAGTTCATCCGCATATCCGAGCGATTATCAAGCGGCTGCCCAAGAAAAAACTACTCATTGCACTGCTGGTCGGCTTGGCTGCGATGGCGCCGCTAGTTTATGCCTTAATATTAGAGCCAAAAGTTATTGGCAAGGTGCTGCTCGGTTTGCCGTCAGACTTCGTGCATCTCAAAACTAATGCGCTACTTTCGAGCCTTAGTCTGTTTGGTTTTGCTGCTACTGATAGTGCTGCTGATGGTCTACTGAGACCGGCCTATGCTATGCCGTTGGCGGCTATTGCCCTGCTAGGTTTTTGCCGCTTATTAGCAACACATTATACAGCGCGCAGTTATGTTACTATCCTGATGAGTTTGGTTATGATGCCGCTTACCTTGCTTAATTATAATAATCAGTATGTAATATTTGTTCTGATGGTAATTGCAGTTGCTACTGGTTTTGATTTCTTGATTCGCTACTGGTATCGGCTATTTCCTTGCAATCCATATGCTCGCGTTGCGGGTTTGCTGCCATTGAGTGTGCTAGTTAGCGGATTGATTTATATTAGCGTTAATCAATATTTTAACGGGTATACGTACAATCCGGCTGTTGTTCGCGCCTACAACAGTGACCTATCGCTAGTTAATGCCCAATTGCAGCACCAAAAAAGTATGACGCTCTTGGCTGATGCGGATGAGGCGCCTATTTATAATCTAGTCGCTCACTATAATAAATCTTTGACGGTTGCTACCGAGCTTAATTCCGAAGCAGCCCAAACGGTGGCGACACGTGCCGCCCGCCGCAAGATTCCGAAAAACTGGCAGCTAGAGAGTATTATAACTAACACCCGTGCCCAAAATGGCGACCGGCTCTATGTCTACAAAAAATTGCCGTAATAAGTTATAATTGGTAGAGTTAATTTCTGAAGAAGGGGAGTCAAAATGGCCTTGAATCAAATGAAAATGTTGAATGATTTGCGCAAAGCGCAGAAAGCTTTAGCCAAAGAAATCGTCGAGGTTGAGGCGGGCGATGGTGCGGTTATCGTTCAAATCACCGGCGAGCTCAAGATCAAATCGATTAAGATTAATCCAGAATACGTTGATCTAGATGATATCCACCAGCTTGAACACTGGATTGAGATTGCTATCCGCGACGGTATGGCTAAAGCACAAGAAATTGCTGCCGAAAAGATGAAACCGCTGATGGGCGGGCTAGGAAGTCTCGGATTATAAACTAATGGCTCTATTGCCAAGCGCGCTTGAGCGTGTTATTGAGGAGTTGGGTCATTTGCCAGGCGTTGGGCCGCGGACGGCTGAGCGCTATGCTTATTTCTTGCTAAAAAACGATTCTCGCACTACTGAAGCGCTAGCGAATGCCTTGCGGCAGTTGCATACTCAGGTCAAAAGTTGCCCGAAAACTTTCGCGCTAATTGACGCTGACCAGGAAATCTCGCCCTTGTATAGCGATCCGAAACGCGATCGCCAGCAAGTTGCCGTTGTTGAAGAGCCGCTAGATATAGTGGCGTTAGAACGCACCGGGCAATTCCAAGGTACTTATCACGTATTGGGCGGAACGATTTCGCCGATTGACGGCGTCGGGCCAGAACAGCTTCATATACCTGAGTTATTGCAGCGATTGCGCGACGATAACGTCGAGGAGGTTATTATCGCCACCAACGCTAGCGTCGAGGGCGAATCAACGGCGCTATTCATCCAGCGCCAAATCAAGGAATCGCACCTAGCTACCAAGGTCTCTCGTTTAGCTCGCGGTATTCCTGTGGGCGTCGATCTAGAGTATGCCGATCAAATTACCCTCGGGCACGCCTTGGAAGGTCGCAGATTTTTGTAGATTTATAATATAGCATAAAAATAGCCCACCGAACGGACTCAAGCCGGAACTGGGAGCCTCAACCCAGCAAGGGCGACTTTCGCCCTAAACTAACTTTGAGCAAAAGTTAATATATGTCATACTTGTTCGAGTATGTCAAAGATTTTTCGAAATTTGCGGTTTTTGTGCTGTGGCGCTCCACTTTTCGCGCCGTACAGTTGGTGCCAAGTGCTATAATGGTTACGTAAGGAGGTGTAATATACTACTAACATTTTTCTCGCGGGCGGGCGAAAATTACGGTGTTGATGACACTGAAGTTGGCAATACGGAGGTAATTGCTGGTTATATCAAGGATTATTTCGGCGATAAAATCGACGTTTTCAAGCTGGAGCCGGTAAATCTGTATCCGGATAATTATCAAGAATGTACTGAAGTTGCCAAGCGCGAAAAAGCTGAAAACGCGCGGCCAGCATTCCAAGGCGAGATAGATTTGGCTGCTCATGATAATATTTTCTTGGGCTATCCGATTTGGTGGGGCGAGCCGCCGATGATCATCAATACTTTTTTAGAGAAGTATGACTTTGCCGGCAAAACAATCATTCCATTCAATACGCACGCCGGTTCTGGCGCAGCTGGCTCGTACAAGGCGATCAAAGAAAAGCTGTCAGACGCCAACGTCAATACTAACGGCTTGGCGATTATGGGTACTGATGTTAGAACTCAGTCCGCGAAGGATGCTGTCGAGGTGTGGCTAAAGGAATTAGGGTTTTAAGATTATGAATAAGGATGAATTCGCTGCTCAGACGCCGTTTCCGATTGGGCAGGCAAATGATGATTATGCGCAGTATTTCACCGGACAAAGCTATCTGCAGCCGTTGTCGCAGCAGCAAGTTAATATTTTTAATGTCACGTTCGAGCCGGGTTGCCGCAATAATTGGCATATCCACCATGCAACGAGCGGCGGCGGACGGATTTTGATTTGTGTGGCTGGTCGCGGTTACTATCAAGAATGGGGCAAGGACGCCATCGAAATGAAACCGGGCGATTGCATTAACGTACCAGCTAATGTAAAGCATTGGCATGGCGCAGCGCCAGACAGCTGGTTCCAGCATCTGGCGGTTGAAGTACCAGGTGAGGATACATCAAACGAATGGTGCGAGCCGGTTTCTGATGAAGAATATAGCAAGCTGAAATAGGGAATGGAGATTAGAATATGAGTCAAAAAGTAACCGCTGGGCGCGATAATTTGGGTGAGTTAGCGCCGCAATTTGCCGCGTTGAACGATGACGTGTTATTTGGCGAGGTCTGGGCGCGCGAAGCAGAATTATCACCGCGTGATCGCAGTTTGGCGACGGTTTCGGCGCTGATTGGCGCTGGCATTTTAGACAGCTCACTCAAAGCGCACTTGCAAAAAGCACTTGATAACGGTGTTGAGCGCAGCGAGCTGGTCGAGGTAATCACTCAGCTTGGCTTTTACACTGGCTGGCCGAAAGCTTGGGCGGCATTCCGGTTGTTGAAAGAAATTTTGGCGGAGGCAGAGTAGCTATTTAGATAAATAGACCAAGCCGTCAGTATTTAGACGGCTTAGTTTTCAGTGTAAATTTGTCAGTTTAATTTTTTATTTCTTTGACTTTTTGTTCTGCTTTGACTTTACAATTGGCGAAGCAACAGCACAGCCAATCGCGCCAAGTATTGACACGACGGCGATTTGGCGCATAATATATTTGCCTCTGCCGAATGGGCCTTCTTCCCACGCCATATGAGCTTTCAAACTTTCTGAAGTTATCGGGCAATTTTTCTTAGTGTCTTTGAATCCGGAACTTGGCTGGCCGTTTTTGGCGCAAACGTATTCTGGTTCTGGTCCGGACGGCGGTATGCAGCTGACAGCAATTAATACTGCCGCAATAGCCGCAAGCGATCCAGCGATGATTAATAGTAATTTTGGTGTTTTCATAAAACCTCCTCAATTTAACAAAGCTTACAGATATTGTAACACGAGGTTTACCTGTTAATAATTTTTAACCTGCTATGTCAAGCAAATCGCAATACGCTAAACCTATATTGACTGAATGAGTTGCTGGTAAATGCCGTGCGTCTGTCTAATTCTTGCTACTGATACCGATTCGTTTACGGTGTGCGCTTGGTCGAAATCGCCAGGACCGTAGATGACAGTCTCTGCGCCAATGGCCTGGAAGAAGGCTTGATCGGTGCCGCCGTAGCTGACTGCTGTCTCAGCTTCTGGTAGCAAGCGCTGCATGGTTTTCAAGATTTTGGCGTTTGTATCGCACAAAGCAGACGGCACAGGTGTAGCGGGATGTCGCCATGTGCAATCGTAGCGGGCAGCTATCTCGTCAACCCACTTCTCAAAGTCTGCGTCCAGGGGCGGTGTGGTACGGATATCGACCATCACAGAGCTAACGCCAGCTGTTTTGTTGTTAGAGTATGACCCTGCAGGTTCAACGCGCGTTGGCGTGAAGCTAGGAGCACCCAAAATATCGTGGCTATAGGCGGCATGAAGCTGCTCGCGAATCTCTGGCAAATCATTCAGGAACGACACCACGGCTGGTAGCGAACTATCGTAATAAGCGCTCTCTTGCGAGGCGTGGCTTGATGTGCGCTCAAAGATAAATTCAACAAACTTGTTGCCGCGATGTCCGATCTCGATGCGATTATCCGTCGGTTCGGCGATGGCGCAGCTAGCCTCCTCGTACTGTGTCTTTTCTGAAAAATACTTCGCAAAATCAGCTGACCCAGCACCATCAATCTCTTCGCTAGCAACGGCGACGCACCACACATCAAGATCATCGCGCCGGTTATTTGCGTATTCGGCGGCGGCTATCATTTGTAGAGCGACGCCAGCTTTCATGTCGGTGGCGCCTAGACCATACAGCCGGCCGTTCATAACGTATGGTTGCCACGGACTCTGCCGCCAAGCCGACTCATCGCCAGGAGAAACCGTATCAACATGTCCGCACAGAATAAGGGCGCGCTGTGCCGGCTGTTTGCTGGCGCGAATAAGTCCAGTAGTAAAACGTTTCTCGGTAATAACCTTATCGAAATTCACCGATTGCATCCATGACGCGACGAAGTGCAAAATCTCGGTCTCGTTGCCTGATATCGACGGGATGGCTATCAGTTGCTCGGTTAATTCAATAATATCTAGCCGTCTGCGTTTTGCGTCTTGTTCCATACCATTACGGTATCACAACAGCCATGCTTTTTGCTACCCTGACCATACAACGGACACTCTTGGCATAATTCCAATGCCTCTGGGGGCACTTCGTCTGCTGATTCTATCTCGCGCCCGCCAAGCCGTTTGGCTATAGGCAGGCTATCTGAATTACAAAATGCATAAGGTGTAATTCCTTCGTCTTGCATTGCCTTAATAATTCTTTCAAATAAAATCGTTCCGACGCCGTGACCGCGTAGGCTATCGTCGACTTTGAGCGAGCCGACTTCAGACATTAGACGGGCGCCGTGCTTGATTGGTTCCATCGCTCCAACGTATCCGACTACATTGTTCGTGATAAAGCTAGCGTCTATAATGTCTTCAGCTTCAGGCAGTCGCAAGGCTACGATACCAGTGTACTTACCAGCGATATCCGCATAAGATACAGGTAGCATCTGCTTATCGCCTGGTTTGCGGCGGTTGACTAACTTAGCAATCGCTTCTATAGCAGTGGACGCCTTATCGTCGCCTAAGTGCAAAGTTAGTTCGCCTAGAGGCATAATCAACAGTTTAACTTCCGCTTCTTTCGACTTTGGGGCGGTGGTGATTACTTCAGCCATATCTTTATATTATAGCATAAATATTATAGAAATACAAGGGCAGCTAATGTGCTAGTGGCGGCAATGAGATATAATAAATGCTATGAATAATAAGCAAACTCCTGAACTTAATAAAGTTAAACTATTGGTTCGTGAATTACTGGGCGGCGACACCTCAGGACACGCTGACGATCATGTCGAGCGGGTGGCGCTGCTGGCGGAGCGTTTTGCTAGCGAATGCAGTGAGCCAGTGGATCTGCAAGAGGTGCTGTTGACGGCTTGGCTGCATGACGTAGATGACTATAAATTAGTCGGCAAGGCGCAGGCAGAGAAATTGACGAACGCAGTAAATATTATGACGCAAGCAGAAGTGGCTGATGATCTAAGTCGGGCGGTGCTAGAAAATGTTGCGGCGATTGGTTATAGCAAACGACTGAACGGCAAACAGCCGCAGCGGCTGGCGGGGCAGCTGGTGTCTGACGCTGATATGTGCGACGCTATCGGTGCAGTTGGGATTGAGCGGGCGCTGGTCTATGCTTGCCATCACGGCGGGCGGATTTTTGATCCCGCGGTTTGGCCGAATGTTAATCTGGCGGCGCACGAATATAATGCTGACGGCAATACGCATGATACCGACGGCTTCATCAATCACTTTTTTGAAAAGCTGCTGAAACTGAAAGACTTGATGCTGACCAAGCCAGGACGAATAGAGGCGGAAAACCGCCAGCAAATTATGGTTGATTTCTTGCGCCATTATTTCCGCGAGAAGAATGCGCTGGAGTGGAGCGAGTTTTTAGAAGAATACTTACGCCGTTGATAGGTAGCTGAAGTACTTCCTTGTTTATTCCGATTCTCTGCCTGGAAAGTTGGTACCCAAAATTTTTAAGCCGGCGTCGACGACCAATTGGCAGGCTTGCCGTTGCGAGAGGGGAGCGAGGTGCTTGTTTTCGCCGCTTGGATGGAGTGAATGGCCAGCTCCTGGTATGACGATAGCTCGTTGTCTGGCTCCGTGTAATCCGCGCAGTTGCCAACTTCGCCTCCAGCTGCTAACAATTAACGGAGTATTAGTATTCCAGTCTCTTTCTGCTGCAATTACTGCTGCGCGGCCAATTTCGACTGATTGGTGTAGTTGCTTTTCTAGATCGCGAGTTTCTTGGATATCATGAAAATACTTCTGAGGAATAGGAAGCCATTCGTGGTGTAGAACGCTGAAATCACCTATCTTGCCGTCTGGAAATGTCGGACATTGCATCTCTGTATCATTATGGCGTCGTCGTTTTCTAGAATTTGGCAGTTTAATTACTTCGTCGGGGTTTGGTAATGGGGGCGAAAAGGTTACAAGCGCTGCGTTTATGTTTTCTTCTGTCATGGACAATAATGCCTGATGGGCAGCGATTGTACCCATACACTGAGCTATTAGTAATACAGGACCTTCTTCGCCTTTCTCTTTGGCTCCGTCAGACATGTTATCCATTATTTCTTCATATTGCTCTGAGGGAGAGCGGACGCGAGAGCCGATTGCGTCATCGGTAACGCCGTGAATATTATGAGGAGTAATGTTATACTCTGACAGGGTATTTTTAATATGATTAAAAGCGACTGAACCTCTTGTCAAATGACTACCGCCCCCGCCTATGCAAAAAGTTGTTATCGGCCGTCTTAAATTATCCATCGTTTCCTTTATTATAATATCACACATTGCATATTTGTCAAATGCATAAGCTAATGTATCATTATGTTAATATTGAAATATGAATCAGGCGATAATTGTTCACGGTAAGCCGTCCAAACGATCGTATTTCAATCCAAATCTACCGAGCGCTAGTAACTCGATTTGGATTCCATGGCTGCAACAGCAGCTGCTAATTCGTGGTATTGACACTCAGACGCCCGAGATGCCTGAATCATGGCGACCAGATTACTCACTGTGGCGACAGACTTTTGAAAAGTATGATGTAAATTCGGAAACAATATTGGTTGGTCATAGTTGTGGCGGGGGTTTTCTAATTCAATGGATGAGTGAGAATCCGCAAATTTGTGCAGGCGACGTTTATCTTGTTGCGCCAGCTTTTGGCGATAAGTTTAATCCCGAAGCTCCATATGACGAGCCGCTTCGTGGCGGTTTTTTTGATTTTGAGATTGACGAGGCGCTACTTGATCGCGTACGTAGTCTAACTATATTCTACTCTGACAATGACTCGGTGCGAGTTGATACTGCAATAAAAATTATAAAAAAATCTTTCCCGTCTGCCTGTTATCGATTATTTCCGGGATATGGGCATTTCTGTGGTAAGCGCGACATGGCCGACGATACTTTTCCTGAGTTGTTTGAGACAATATTGCGTAATAGAAAATAATTATTGAAGAGAGCTTTGACTGACATTATTCGCAGCTTGATTGCTTGATATAAGATATAATAGTACTTGTGAATAAACAGTTACAGCAAAAGCTCAAAACTCTACCGCGCAGCCCCGGTGTTTATTTTCATAAGTCGGCGAGCGGCGAGATCATCTATATAGGCAAAGCAGCGGTGTTAAAAAACCGTGTGCGGCAGTATTTTCAGAGCGGCAAAGATTTTGACGCCAAAACTCGAGCACTGGTAGCCGAAATTTATGATACCGATTGGATCGAAACCGAGAGCGAGATTGACGCGCTATTCCTAGAAAGCGAGATGATCAAGCGTTATATGCCGCGCTACAATATTCTGCTGCGCGATGATAAATCACAAACTTTCGTACGAATTGATATGAAAAGCGAATGGCCGACGGTGACTTTTACGCGCAGTCCTGCTGATGACGGTGCGACCTACATTGGTCCTTTTTATAGTGGTTTGCCAGTCAAGAAGGCGCTGCGTTATTTGCGCAAAATTTTTCCTTATTATATCAAGCCGCCCAAGCGCGAACACGCTAATTTAGAAGAGCAAATCGGTTTGGCGCCCAGCCTTGATATGACTAGTCACGAGTACAAGAAATCTTTGCGCAAGCTGATCAAATATATCGAGGGCGGGCGCGTCAAAATCGCGCAAGAAATTGAACGCGACATGAAGCGAGCGGCGCGCAATCAAGAATTCGAGACAGCGGCGCAACTTCGCAATAAATTGACATATTTACGCGAGCTGCAGCGGCGAATTATGTTCGGCGATCGAGAGTTCATTAATATTTCGAAAGATCGGGCACTATCGCAGTTAGCCGAGCTATTGAGTTTGCCATCGCCGCCAGCGAGGATTGAGGGCTATGATATCTCACATATGAGCGGCACCAACGTTGTAGCCAGCATGGTAGTCTTCACCAATGGCGCGAGCGACCGGACGCATTATCGTAAGTTCAAGATGCACGTGCAGCGTAACGACGACACTGCTAATATGCGCGAGACTATCAGGCGGCGCTTTAGCGAGAAAAATCGTAAAGATTGGGGGATGTCGGATTTGCTGCTGATTGATGGCGGTAAAGGGCAGCTTAGTGCAGTGCTCGACGAATTAGACAGGCTAGACGTTACGGTGCCAGTAATTGGCATAGCGAAGCGTGAAGAAGAAATCGTTGTCGCCAAGAATCGTTCGCATATTAACGACGATGACGCGCTGCTTGGACAGTTGATGAAAGAATCGCGTCCCGGTATTAGCGTGCTGGATTCTGGTGATTTTTACTTAATTAATTTGCATGCTGGGCAGCAAAATGCTGGTTCGCACTCGCGAAATCTGCGCGGCAGCGATACTATGAGTGAATATGATGATGTCGTAAAGTTATTCCAACGTATTCGCGACGAGGCGCACCGTTTTGCCGTCAGTTATCATACAAAGCTCAAGCGCAAAGGCGCCACAAAAAGCGAGCTTGACGACATTCCTGGTGTAGGTCCGGCAACGCGGCGCAAATTACTGCGGCGCTTTGGCAGTATGCGGGCAGTTAGGCGAGCTAGCCAAACGGAAATTTGCGATGCTATCGGGCAAGCGCTAGGAACTCGCGTCTATGAGGCTTTTTGCCACCAGAGCGGCGATATGCCGCAACTATGAAAAATACGGCTGATGCGGTATACTGTAGCAGTATGAGTAAACAATTTATAGCTTTTATTCTCCGGTGGATACTGAACTCGCTGGGAATTTGGGTAGCGGTGCGGATTTTTGGCACGGGTTATAGCAATGCTCAAATCGATTCTAGTTTGATGGCCTTTTTCGGCGCCGGGCTGATTTTTTCAATTATCAACGCGACACTTAAGCCGATTGTGATGATTTTGTCGTTGCCGATGATTTTGGTAACGCTTGGCTTTTTCACGATAGTTGTTAACGGTTTTTTGGTTTGGCTATCATTGATGCTGGCGCCAGGCTTGCAAATGACGTTCTTGAATTCGATTTTTGCAGGCTTGATATTAAGTTTGGTAAACTATGTAGTAAGTAGTGTTCTGGAGCTTAGTTATCACGACGAACGAGAGGAGAAATCATAAAATGGACGTAACGCTAACTTTGCAAATTGTTATGGTAGTATCGGCAGTGCTGATGATAATTTCGGTTCTGCTGCAGCAGCGCGGGGCTAGCCTGGGCGCTGGATTTGGTGGTTCTGGCGAATTGTATACGACGCGGCGCGGTATCGATAAAAACTTGTTTGAAGTGACGATTTTCTTGGCTGTAGCTTTCGTGATGTCGATTGTAGCGCTATTAGTTTTGCCGAATTTATAAAATAGCCAAGGGTGGACACGGATGAGCAAGGCAGGTAAAGGTAAACTGAAGCTAGGCTATAAGCGATTAGCGCTGAGAGTCAAGCATGCCGAAGGCGCCACGCAGCGTCACGCTAGCCGCTTTATTCTGCGGCGTATTGAAAATGTCCGCTTAGTGATGACCGAGATTATGATTTGGCTGGCTGCTATAGCCTTGTTGATAGCTGGCTTGGGTATTCAGTATTCCTGGAATTCGCAAGGTAGCAAGAAGGATGGCGCTAAATCTGGCGGCGTGTATGTCGAGGGAGTGATTGGCAATATTAGCACGCTTAATCCTTTGCTAGCGGCTAGCGAGCCTGAACAGGCGGTATCACGGCTGTTATTTTCGTCTCTGTATAATTACGATGTTACCGGAGCGTTGCATACTGACTTGGCCGAATCAATGACGGTAAAAGATGACAAAGTCTATACAATCAAGCTGCGCAATGCCGTCTGGCACGATGGTAAAAAGTTGACTGCCGAGGACGTTGTATATACAATTAATCTGATCAAAAACCCGCAAGTGCGTTCGCCTTTGCGAGTTAATTGGCTAGATATTTCGGCGCGGGCGATTGACGATTCAACGGTAGAGTTTATGCTACCAGCGGTGTATGCCGGGTTTTCGCACGCCTTGACTTTTCCGGTAATACCTAAGCATATTTTGCAAAGTGTTAGTCCGTCGTCAATGCGCGAAGCTGATTTTAGCAGCAACCCGGTCGGCAGCGGACCATTTGCGGTTAAACGAGTTCAAACTAGCGAGTCAACTAGCTCTACCGACGTGGTGCGGATGGAACCGAATACTAAATATTACGGAGCAGTTTCGACTTTGTTGCGCCTGGAGCTGCGAGCTTACGGCAATGAGTCGCTGTTAGTTAAAGCTGTAAATAGCGGTGAGGTTTCGGCGGCTTCGGGCTTATCTTTGTCGGCTGCTGATAACATTAAATCTAAACAGTACTCGACTAAACATTGGCTTCTCAACAAAGGCGTCTATCTTTTGATGAATAATCGCAGTCAAACACTTCAAGATGCTAGAGTTCGCCAGGCCTTACGCTACGCTACTGATACTTCATCAATTCGCGCAACTGTCGGCGACAATGTGGCGCGGCTAGATACGCCGATTTTGCAAAGTCAGATTGCGCAAAAACTGCCGGCAGCGCCAGATTATAGTTTAGATAAGGCCAAAGCGTTGCTCAAAGAAGCGGGCTGGACTTATAACCAAGGCCAATGGAAAGGCAAGGACGGCCGGCCGTTGGCGGTTGCTGTGACAACTTCGTCTGGGCGCGATGAATACAAGAAAATAGTCGATGCGCTTAAGCAGCAGTGGTCAAAGCTTGGCGTTGATGTCCAGCTGCGCGAAATCGATACCAGCTCGACAACTACTAGTTTCGTACAAAGCGTGTTGCAGCCGCGCGACTACGATGCTTTGTTGTATGAATTGGAGCTTGGCGCCGATCCAGACGTTTTTGCCTACTGGCATTCGTCGCAGGCTAGCGCTTCTGGTTACAATTTTGCTAATTATTCTAATCGAACAGTTGATAACGATCTGGTTGGCGGGCGTTCGCGCACTAATTCAGCTCTGCGGGCAGCTAAGTATATTCAGTTTGTTAACCAGTGGTTGAATGATGCGCCAGCGATTGGTTTGTATCAATCTGTCGGCAGCTACGTTTTGAACAATGGCGCGTCGATTGTTGAGCCGCGCGGTTCTCTAAATACCATGAACGATCGCTACGCTGACGTAACGACGTGGTCTACGGGTAGGGCTTCTGTTTACAAAACGCCGTGAGGTTAGTATAATTATAATCACGCCAATTAAAGCACTATGCACTGGTGGCGGAATTGGTAGACGCGCTAGCTTGAGGGGCTAGTGGCCATTGCGGCCGTGGAAGTTCAAGTCTTCTTCAGTGCACCAAATATACATCATGAAATCGTTGCTCTGCCAGCGATTTTTTCATAGTTAATGTTCAAAGAGCAACTGTAGTTTGGTATAATAAAGCAGACGGCGCGTTGGCGGAGCGGTTACGCAGAGGTCTGCAAAACCTTTTAGACGAGTTCGACTCTCGTACGTGCCTCCATAGTATACTTACTTTGTGAGTATATTAACATGGCGCTTGGCGATTAAATGCTGGCGCGTAAATTATGTCTGCGCGAGTGGCGGAACTGGTAGACGCGAGGGACTTAAAATCCCTTGACCAAAAGTCGTGCGGGTTCGATTCCCGCCTTGCGCACCATTAGCTTATTTATGAAACAGCAAAAGAAACATAATACTCCGAAGCATTACGGTAGCGCATTTCTTGATTGGCTTACCGAGAAGTGGTATTTGGCGCGCTATCGCAATGTGCGTTTCCTGCAGCAGCGGCCGCATCGCAGCTTTCGGCGGACGCGGCGGCGCGATTATCGCCGCAGTTTGCGTTTGCCTGGATATATTGCTTTTACTCACTATGTCAATCGCGTGTTATGGAAGAATAAAGGCTTGTTCTTATCCATGATAATCTTGTATGCGCTGATAATAATTTTTCTAGGAATTATTACTAGCCAGTCAACTTATGATTCAATTGGCAAGCTAGTGTCCGAGTCGCTAGGCAAGATTTTCGATGGCGGCATAGGACAGTTGCTAAATGCTGGTATGCTGACATTTTCGTCGCTGGCGATTGACACGACGTCGCTACGGGCTGAACAGGGAGTTATGTTGGCGCTGCTTGTGTTGATGACTTGGCTAACGGCAGTGTGGTTACTGCGCGAAATTCTACTTGGGCTTAAGCCAAAATTACGCGACGGCTTGTACAACGCAACCGCACCGTTGATATCGACGTCGGTGGTATTGTTGATATTACTAATTCAGCTATCACCAGTTGGTATTATGGCGCTGGCGTATTCGGCGCTGGTATCGGTGCATATATTGACAGAGGGTTTCGGTATGATGTTATTTGGTCTGCTGGCGGCAAGTGTATTAACACTTGTACTCTATTGGGTGACCAGTACGATTATTGCGCTAGTCGTGGTGGCTTTGCCTGGTATGTATCCGCTGCGGGCAATCCAGGCTGCTAGCGACTTGGTGGTTGGCCGGCGACTAAGGATTATGCTCAGGATAGTTTGGGCGTTTGTCTATAGCTCGGTGATATGGTGCGTTGTGATGGTGTCGTTGGTATTGCTAGAACGCGGATTATCGTCAAAGCTGAAGTGGCTCGAATCGGTACCAATCGTGCCATTCGCTGGCGCGTTTATGATGGCGCTGTTGTTTGTCTGGCTGGCAGCGTATATCTATCTGCTGTATAGAAAGGTGGTAGCAGATGACGCGAAGCCGGCTTGAAGAAATTAAAAAACTGCTCAATCAATACAGCTACGAATATTACGTGCTTGATCAGCCAAGCGTCAGCGATGCGGTGTACGACAGCTTGATGATAGAACTAAAGAGCATTGAAGCAGCGCACCCAGAGTGGATTACGCCAGATAGCCCAACGCAGCGGGTTGGTAACAAGCTGCTTGAAGGTTTTCAAAAAGTTCGTCACGAGCGGCGGATGGTTAGCCTGAATGACGTGTTTGATAAGAGTGAAATCGAAGCGTGGATTGAGCGTACTGATAAGCTGATGCCGGGACATAAGCATGAATTTTTTACCGATATCAAAATGGACGGCTTGGCATGTGCGTTGATTTATATTGATGGCGTGTTGACGCAGGCGGTGACGCGCGGCGATAGTTTTATCGGCGAGGATGTGACGAACAATGTGCGGACTATAAAAAATGTACCGTTGCGGCTGCATGAGACACCAGGCTTTGAACAATTTTTGCGCGGGCGGACAGAAATTCGCGGCGAGATTGTGATGCTGAAGCGCGACTTTGAAGAGCTTAACGAAAAGCAAAAGGCCTTGGGACAGCCAGAATTTGCTAATCCGCGTAATCTGGCGGCAGGGACAATCCGCCAGCTCGATCCGTCCTTGGTGGCGGCGCGGCCGCTGCATTTTCGCGGCTATGATGTTCTGCGCGATAACGACGCTGAAGTGCCAACCAACAGCTTTGCTTACGAGGCGCTGACCGCCCTAGGAATTACTCGTAATCAGCAGGCGAGCGTTTTTACCACTTTAGCGGATGTGATGAATTTCGTTAACGAATGGGATGATAAGCGCCATGATTTGCCGTTTAACACTGATGGTTTGGTAATTAAGATCAATGATCGAGCGTTGTATGAAAGTCTCGGGTTAGTTGGTAAAAATCCGCGCGGCGCTGTGGCCTACAAGTACGCCGCTGAGCAAGCCACGACCATCGTCCGCGATATCGTTATTTCCATCGGTCGAACCGGTGCGGCCACGCCAGTAGCGGTGTTTGACCCGGTAGTGGTGGCAGGTACGACGGTGCAGCACGCCAGTCTGCATAATGCTGACGAAATTGCTAGGCTGGATGTGCGCCGCGGTGACACGGTGGTTATTTTCAAGGCCGGCGACATCATCCCGCAGGTACAAACCGTGCTAAAAGAATTGCGGCCGGCAGATGCCAAGCCAATTGACTATCCAGCAGAACTGGCGCGCCAATATCCGGAGCTAGAGTTTGTGCGGCCAGAGGGTGAGGCAGTCTACCGCGTTAAAGGTTTGAGCGGCCCGCTGATTTTGAAGCGAGCCCTAGCACATTTTGCCTCCAAAGGCGCGCTGGACATCGATACGCTGGGCGAGAAAAATGTCGAGGCGCTGGTCGAGGCTGGGCTGGTCAATGATCTGGCGGATATTTATCGGTTGACGAAAGATGATTTGCTGCAGCTGGAGCGTTTCGCTGAGATTTCCGCGCAAAAGCTCATTGATGCCATTGCTGCTAAGAAACAGCCAGCCCTGGAGCGATTCTTGTTTGGACTCGGTATTCGCCATGTCGGCGCGCAGACGGCGATTGATCTCGCAAATAAGTTTGAGAGTATCGAAAAGATAATGACGGCGACGATTGATGAGCTGCGCGAAGTGGATGGCGTGGGCGAAATTGTTGCCGAATCAATAGTGGCGTGGTTTGCTGATGAAGATAATGTGAAGCTGCTCGAAAAATTTGCTGATTTGGGTGTGACACCGCAGTTTAGCCAAAAATCCGACCGACTAGCTGGCCAAAGTTTTGTCATCACTGGCACTTTGCAATCGATGGGGCGCGACGCTGCTGCTGAAAAAATCCGCGAACTCGGCGGCACCTTCCAAACTGCTGTTGCAAAAGATACAACATATCTGGTAGCCGGCGGCAAGGTCGGCGCCAGTAAATTGAAAAAAGCCGAACAATACGGCACCAAAATTATTGACGAGCAAACATTATTAGAACTCATACAGTAACGGAGGCATAACCATGATACAGCAATCACATCGCGCCCTTGCTATCAAACCCGCCGACGCGGTTGTGTTTACTGCTATGTCCAAGAAATATTTTTACATGAGATTTTTCGTAACGAAATTTGCACTCGAACAAGGTGTTGTACCAATCAACCCATTTACCAGTTTTGACTATTTTTTGCTCGACGCGGTAGAGCGTGACACGGTGCGACGCGCCAATAATACGCTGGTGGCGCGCGCTGATGAGCTGTGGGTGTTTGGCGACATCGCTGATGGCGTGCGGTCGGAAATAATGCAGGCTTGGCAGCAGCATAAAACCGTTCGATTTTTTGCATTTCGCGACGATAAACGTATTTACGAAGTCACGATTAATGATGTAGTGTATGAAGATGGCGTCGAGTTCCTAATTCATATAGGAGAATAAGATGAAGAATGATGCCGCCAACCTAAAAACTATCAGAGTCATTCGCCAGAATCATAGGTTTGCGGTTAGCGAAGTAGATTGGTTTGGTGAGCGTGTGTTTTGCAAGCAGTCGCAGCCCGGGGTGACTGGCAAAGATGAAATATTGCGCGAAGCGAATGGTTTGCGAACTTTTGATAAATTGATTCGTAATTTTAACGATATACCATTTACTGTGCCAAAATTGCTGCATTATGACGATATGAAAATCTTAACGCAATTTATTGATGGATGGACGCCAGAGCTAGCCGATGTGTCTGATGACTTTTTTATACAAAGTTTCGTGCAAATGGATCACTATTTTCGCAATCAGAAACGTAGTTGCTCGCGCTGGTCGCGACAAAATAAAGACGGAGAATATATTTGGTATAAGCTAGAGCGAATTATATCTGGGTTTAATTTAGAAGTGATACCGCCGGAAATATTTCGGGCTAGCTTGGATTTCTTGCGTGATAATCATAGCTTGTGCGAAGCTCGACCAATGCATGCGGATTTTACCGAAAATAATCTATTGTATGACGGCGATAAATATTGGCTAGTTGACTTCGAGAGTTTCCGTGATGATTGGCCGCGCTGGTACGATGTAGTTAATTTTACGTACAACCGCGAGATGGAACGTCCCGAAACCGCCAAACGTATGTGCAATATTCGGCGTTTGGTCATTGAGCAGTTGGGCGAGGAGCCGACGACTCAGCGAGAAATCGCTTGTATCAAGATCGTACGCGGTTTATCGTTAATTATTGAACACATGACTCTCGGCGGGCGTAATCACGCAGCGATAGTTCCACTCGACAACGCGTTGCGCCAGAGGATTATAACTTCTTTTACGAAGTTTTTGCCGGCTAGGTGATAAAATAGGGTTATGAAAAAGCATAAAATATTCTGTTCATATGCTTTTACTGGCGAGGACAAACTGAAAGTTGAAGCGCGTATGCGCCGAGTGGTTGATTTGCTTGAGGGCTGCGGGCATGAGGTTTATTGTAATTTGTTTGATAGCGCGACCGAAAGTTACGGCAATCCGCGTCAGTTTTTGCGGCGAGCAATTGATCAAATGAATGAGTGCGACAAAATATTAGCGATTCAAACTTCGCCGCGTCGCAGTGAAGGTATGTTGATAGAAATCGGCGTCGCTATGGCTCGCGATAAGTCAATTCTATTGGCGCAACATCAGAGCGCTGCGGGCAAATCGTATTTACCAGATCTCGCTAGGCGGACGCAAACCTGGCATAGTGAAAGCGAGCTGGATACTGCTATTATTACTCTGATAAAATCTGAATGCGGTTAATCATGACAGAACTAAAGAAGCTATCTTTCAATGAAACTTTAAAAGCTTTTGGCACGGTGGCGATAACGACTTACAAAGCTTCTCCGCTGGCGGCGATTACCAAAATAATCGGTACGATTATCGGTTCGGCTATTCCGTTAGTTACTACGTTTGTGGCCGCGCAAGCGACTACTTATCTGGCGGCTGGCTTCGCTGGTGACGAGCAAGCAGGTGCAAGGGCAATTTGGTGTGTTGCAGCGACTGTGCTGTTGGGGGTGCTCATGATGGCGTGGCATAGTTTGCAAAATTACATAGATCAATTCACTTCGTATAAAATTAGCTCGGCTATTAGCGACCGGCTGCACGAACATTTTGTTAGTATTGATTTTTGGCGTTATGACGACAAGGATACTGCCGATATGTTTGATAAGGCACAAAGTTTTGTCTCGTTTTTTTCGCAGTTTTTCGATGCTATGGCTAGAATGATAGCGTCAATTGTTAGTGTAATAGTAGCGTTAGTTTCTCTATTTTCTGTTAGCTGGTGGATTGGCTTGATATTATTTTTAGCAATTATTCCTAGCGCGATAGTTCAGCTAAAGTTGTCGCGTTTGCAGACAGAGCATTGGCGTAAATATACCGAAGCTCGGCGCCGCAGTAATTCGATTTCTTGGAGTGTGATGCAGCCGCAAAATCTGGCGGAACTGCGTATTTATAACGCAGCGCGCTATATGTTAGATATGCGAGCGAAGTGGCGAGACAAAGACCAACTCGAGCGTATTCAATTTGAGCGCGCTTATATTATCAAACGGTTGGCAGCCGACGTTGTCGAAGCAATAGCTCAGCTAGTTGGGCTATTGTCGATTGTTCTGCAAATTATCCATCGTGCTCAGCCAATCGGCCAGTTTGTTTTGGTCGAGCAAATGATGTCGCGAGCACTTGGCGATATGGGCAGTTTAATCACGCAGTTCAATAGCATTGATCAGGATATTGCAGCGATGGTCGATTTCCAAAGGTTTATGCGGTTGCCGAGAAACTTGAATGAAGGTCGGAAATTGCTCGAACCGCCGCAGACGATTGAACTGCGGAATGTTTCGTTTCGTTATCCCAAAAACGACAAGCTAGTGTTAAGCGATATTAACATGAAAATTTACGCTGGCCAACGGATTGCTATTGTCGGCGAAAATGGCGCTGGCAAATCGACGCTTATTAAATTGTTGCTGGGGTTGTATCGGCCGACGCGCGGCCAGGTCTTGCTTGATAACGTGTCGCTGGCGGATATTAATAAGAGCTCGTGGCACGGCTATCTCGGAGTGCTACAACAAGATTTCATAAAATATCGATTTGCAACAGCTTATGAGAACGTTGTGTATGGAGACGTTCAGCGCAGCTATGACGAGCAGCATTATCAAAGATCAATCAAGCAGGCTGAAGCTAGCGCTTTCATTGATAAATTGCCCAAGAAGCGCGATACAATTCTCGGGCAATGGTTTGAGCACGATGATGGTACTAACGGCGTTGATTTGTCGGGCGGACAGTGGCAGCGTCTGGCGCTAGCGCGTAATTTTTATCGCCAGGCGCCAATTGTTATTCTAGACGAACCAACTAGCGCTATTGATGCCTTGGCAGAATCAAGGATTTTTGCTCGGCTATTTGGCAAGCATGGCAATACCATCATCGCTATCAGCCATCGCTATACAACTATCAAAAAAGCCGATGTTGTCTATATGATGCAAAACGGCAAGATTGTCGAGCAGGGCAGTGTTGACGAATTAGTAGCTCGCCGGGGTGAATTTTATAAGATGTTCGCTAGTCAAATTGAATAAGCGCTTGCAATTTACTAAACGTTGCGCGATAATATGCTTATGCTGGTACGCAATGGGGCCGCCCTGTTGCGAAAACAAACATTATACCAACGCCGTGCCCCGGGTGGGCGCGTAGCAGCACAAACCGCTACTAGAAATTGTAGCGGTTTTTTGATATTGTAGATAGAGGGGAGATTGTTTGGGGCATTAGCTCATTTGGGGAGCCTTCAGCAGAAATATTGCGCAAGCGCTCTAGCCAAATTGGCAACTGTCCTGTAGTAGTTTGGGGCATTAGCTCATTTGGCTAGAGCGCTTCGCTGGCAGCGAAGAGGTGACCGGTTCGAATCCGGTATGCTCCACCACGGACCTTTAGCTCAGTTGGCTAGAGCGCACGATTCACATTCGTGAGGTCGCAGGTTCAAGCCCTGCAAGGTCCACCAATTTAGGCGTAAACGGTTTTTGGGAATAGTTATCCTTGTAACAACTTAGCCACAAGCATGGGGATATAGCTCAGCTGATAGAGCGCAGCATTCGCATTGCTGAGGTCGAGGGTTTGAGTCCCTCTATCTCCACCAGAATAGTATGAAAGCGGTAGCGTAATCATGAACGCTACCGTTATTTTATTTTTCAAGACATTATTTACTTATTATTACCAATTCAACTTACTGGAAAATCTCGTCCGACTACTGATGATATGCGTCCGTCTTTTGAAAGATTACTTGCGAAGCGAAAACCAACTTCAAACCAGATTATCAATTGGACAGGTTTGCATATGTTGCCAAAATTGACCGATTATATTGAAGAAGGAAAAACAATAGATGCTGTAATATTTGAGCCGGCAGTTTTCTTGATTAATGAGCTGTTCGAATCTTGACAAAGCTCCGCCGTCCTGCTAAGATTTTCAGAGGTCAATACGTTGCTTTTGTCCTGGCAAAGCGTAATGTTGTAAAAATAACACACCCTAGTTGCACCGATAAAGCGCAACTTTTTTGTTGCCAAAAAATCATTAATCAAAGGAGTAAATATGCCCCGCACTAAGCGAGAAGGAATATTTTATGGCGTCGTGATGGCGTTTACAATGTCGATGTTTATGAATTTGCTGAACACGTTTTTGCATGCTGGCGCGTCAATGCAATCGCTAGGAAGAGCGCTGATACTACAGCCGGTGATCTTTGCGATTGTTATGATTGTTGAGGGTTTGCTCGTGTCGAATCTGGCGCAAAAAGCCATGAAGCGGTTTGTTCGGGCGAAGGACAGCGCGGAGGCTCATGCACTGGCGCGAACAGTGTGTATGGTAACGGGTATGCCGCTGGCGATGAGCTTGATCGGGCTTGTCTTGGCTGGTATACCGCTAGCCGAGCTGCCGCTGCGCTTTGCCTCGGCATGGCCGATTAATTTCTGCGCGGCTTTTTGGTGGCAGATATTGGTCGCTGGACCGGCGGCGCGCATGGCTTTGCGAGCATTAAGGACTTATCGGTCGGGAAGAGTGCTGGCGGCGGAGGAGCCGTAAAGTCCTTCCAAAAAACCGCCTGCCACCTATTGATCTATTGTTCATAGTGTGTTATAAATAATTTTATATGATTAGACTGAGGTCTCCTGAAATATATGTCGGTTTATTTGATATAGAAAGAGTGGGCTCTAGCACGATTACCGAACCTATAGGTGTATCGTATCGTTATCCAAATAGTAATATAGTTAATATTGCCGTAGCAGAAAGGGGGTTTCATCACCAATTACATAATGCTTATATGTATGATGTTTATGGCCCCGACTCTAGACCGCTTGTTCAATCTGATAAAGTCAGTGCTTTCGCCTATCAGGATATACCTACGGAAGGATGTCCAATTGAAGATATAAAGACTTACGTTTACTATTTTGCAGCAGATAAACAACCAGATCTCTCATCAAGATTACGTAAAAAACTTAACGCGCAGAGAAAACTAGCAGCGCGCGTTTTAGCGGCAGTACTAAGCAATGAAGTCTATAAAGGACTGCCAGGTGACGGCACTATGCACAGAAAGCGTATTCCTAGGCGGATTTTGAACAGTAATCCAGATAACATAATGTATTGCCGTGTCTCTTGATATACGAAACTTTGCCTTTGCTGAATAAATCGGAGCGATATGTAAAAAGCAGGAAGAACGTGCGGCCGACTAATCTCGCGCGTACAATTCTCGAATCCTACATGTAAGATTTTGAAATCTTCCGCGTATGATTTGTAAATCTCATGCCTAAGATTTTCTCATCTCGCGCGGATGATTGGAACGGGCCGCGGACGAGCTGGCAAAATGTCTCGCTAAAGAGTGGTGCGCTACCGGCAGCGTTGATAATTTGCATTAGCCGCGTGTTGCTAGTTGCGGTAGTAATTCGACCAAGTTATCAATGGTGGTGATCGTGTTACGCTAGTTGCGGTAATTAAAGCCGTCTTAGTCGCCTGCGTTCTTAATTGGCGTATAATATAACTATGGGGCGAATTCCGCTGGCCGAACAGATGCGGCCACAAACGCTGGATGAGGTGATTGGACAGAGTCATTTGCTGGGCGAGGGCGAGCTGCTCCGCCAAATTGTTAAGCGTGGCGAGCCGGTTAGCTTGATTTTGTGGGGGCCGCCAGGGACAGGCAAGACCACCTTGGCGCGGATCATTGCCAGCGAAGTCAATGCCGAATTTGTTGAGCTGTCGGCGGTGACTAGCGGCAAAAAAGATGTCGAGCGGGTAATTGAACACGCCAGGCAAAACTGGAATTTAGGATTGAGGACAATCTTGTTTGTCGATGAAATCCATCGCTTTAACAAGGCGCAGCAAGATGCGTTTTTGCCGCACGTCGAGAGCGGGCTGATCACCTTGATTGGCGCGACCACCGAGAACCCGAGCTTTGAGGTGATCACGCCGCTGCTCAGCCGGACGCGGGTGTTGGTGCTCCAACAGCTGACCAAAGATGAAATTATATTGGTGCTGAAGCGGGCGCTCAAAGTTTTGAAACAAACCAATCGGGTGTCGCCCAAAGCTCTGGACTATCTGGCGGAATTAGCGGACGGCGACGCGCGGGTGGCCTTGGGTAATTTGGAATTGGCATTGAGTTTTGGCGGGAAGGTCACGCCCGAGGTGGTCAAGGCCGCGGCTCAACGGCGATTGCCGGGCTATGACAAAAAGGGCGATGTGCATTATGATGTCATTTCGGCGTTCATCAAGTCGCTGCGCGGTAGCGACGCGGTGGCTGCGGCGTATTATTTGGCACGCATGATTGACGCCGGCGAAGACCCGAAGTTCATTGCTCGGCGGATGGTGATTTTCGCGTCAGAAGACATTGGGCTGGCGGGTAACGGCGCGCTGAGCTTGGCAGTTGCTGCCTTTGAAGCAGTGGAGCGCGTTGGGCTACCCGAAGCCAAATATAATTTATTCCACTGCGCTATCGCCCTGGCTCGCAGCCAGAAATCGCGCGAGATTACTGATCTGATGAATGACGCCTTTTCTCTGGCGCACAAATATCCGAATTCACCAGTGCCGCTCCATCTTCGAAACGCTGCTACCAGGCTAATGAAAGATCTAGGTTACGCTAAAGATTACCAATGGCAAGCTGGCTTCCAGCATGAAAAGGGATTTTTGCCGGAAGAGGTTAGGAAAGAGACCTCGAACCGCTAACGGGTTTTACTGAATTTTTTGCTGTACAATCTATGCAAATATCGCTAACATGCGTCATAAACATAAATAGTATGATACATTAAATGTATGAGTAGCAAGAATGCAAAGAAATCCGAGCAGCGCAAATCTAATCAGCAGCAAGATGGCGCTCAGGCAAGCCAAGGCGAGCAGATTCAGTCGCCGCAAAGTGTTACTCAACCAGTCTCAGGCGGACAAATTCAACCGCTGCAGGTAAAGCAAGTCCAGCAGCCAATGCCGCAAATTGAACAGGCGCAAGCGCAACCCGAACAGCAGAATCAGCCGACAGCAGTCATCTCGCCACAAGCTTACCAGAACCAGACTCAATATCAATACGTTTATGTTAACTATTCAAGAAAAAGCAACGTTATCGGATTATCGATTGTTTACGCGATCAGTTTATTCTTGACGATAGGCCTTCCGATTGGTTTATTCAGCATGAATGGTTCGATGAAAGACTTTTCGAGCGAAGCAAACTATTATTTGATTCAAGTTGTGAAAATAGTCATGCCGATTGTTCTGGCACTGTCGGTGATATCGTCTATAATTTTGTGGATAGCTTACTTGTCGAGTAAAAACAGATTAGTAGCCAAAATTGCAGCTGCCTGTACGCTTTCTATATCGGTCATATCTTTTGTTGTTTTTTGGATTTATTTAAACTTCTATTCTGTGGTAGGCTTTGGCGATGCGGCGTTCTTTTTGCCTATACCTTTCGGCGTGATGATATTGGGAATTGCTTGGTGTATTAACGTTTTTAAATACCAGAATGAAAAGCCAGCGTATTATGCGAATACTTCTCTAAACGGCCAATATGTAGTTTCGCCGCAATATCCTAATCATCCGCCACAGCAGCCGCAACCGAGCATTCAGCAGCCAGGCGCTGCCGATCCGCAGTACGGGCCAGCGCCAGCTGAGCAGAATGCCTCTTATGAACAGCAGACGGTCAACCAGCAGTATTTCGCGCAGCCGCAAGCGGCGCCAGTCCAGTATGTTGTTATGGCGCAGTTGCTCAAAGGCGTTAAGGGTTGGCTCGCATTTTTCATGGTGTGTCTAGCGATTGATGGCGTTTGTTCGGTTGGTTTGTTTTTTACCTCGTTGTTAAACCTAGGCGATCCGTCGGCTGTCGTTTCAGTGACATTCATGCCGATCATTGCTGTACTGACTACTGTCGCGGTGGTGCTCATTAATCTGCAAAAGAAGCTTGGCAAGTGGCTGGCGGTTGCGGCGCTCGTAGTTTCGTTCTTCTATTCAGCAAGTTCTGCGGTAGTTGATAGCGTGGTCAAAAGACCTCCGAACACTGACTCAATTATTAGTATGACTAGCACTATCATTGCTAGCGGGATTTCTATGGGATTGCTTTGTTTGTACTTCTTTGTTTCTAGGCGCGTGAAAGAGACTCTGGTTAACTAAAGTACCAAAAGTCAAAAGTTTCTCTATACGAATAGGCCGCTCCTTTTCTAGAGCGGCCAGTTTTTTTATTCAATTGATAGCCGGTGTTCGCTACATCCGATTAATACACCTTCGTACGGGCGTAGTTCTACCGAGCCGTCATCGGCAACCTCGGGGTAGTCATTTGGGTGTGTGGCGCATAAGATACTGCCGGTATGTGGTAGCGTAACACGGTGTTTGGTGTTGCCAAAATTTAATGCGACAAAGACATGCTGTTCTCGGCCAATCCATCGCGCGTAAGCAAATACGTCATTATCTGTATCGCTGAGCGGCTCGTATTCGCCAGTGCGCAAGATTTCGTAGCGGCTGCGCAAGGTCAATAAGCGGCGGTATAGCGCCAAAAATGAGTCTGGTTCGTTCTGCTCTGATTCTACATTGACATTTTGGCAAGCGGGATTTACTGGTAGCCATGGTTTAGCGGTACTAAATCCGGCATTTTGGCCAGCCGTCCACTGCATCGGCGTACGCTCTGGATCGCGTCCGACAGATTCGTCGTTGCCGTGGCTGAAGACCGACTTATCTTGAATCTCTTCAAAGCGAACTGGCCCATTGCTCATGCCAATCTCGTCGCCGTAATACACTACCGGCAGCCCTGGCAGCGTCAGTTGCATCAACGCAATTAAGCGAGCTTGTTTCTCTCCGCCGAAGCGCGTAACGATGCGTGATTGGTCGTGATTACTAAAGCAGTAGACTGGCGTATGCACGTCGGGGTTTATCATACCTTGGAATTCGTTGACGATTGTGCTCATCGACTCGGCATTAAATTTGGCGTGTAATCCTTCAAAATTGAATGGCATTGATACTTTTGGATTGACACCATAAAAACCCAAATATTGTTCGCTAGTGCTATAATTACCATCCGGATAATCTTCGAAAATCATGATACGATCCGGATACGAGGCAACTATATCCGTTAGCTCCCGTAAATATGGGAAAAGATTATCCCAGAAGCGGCTATATTTGTGCTGCAAATCGTCGAATTTCGTGGGCGGTTTTTTACCACGATAGCGCTCGGCAACTGGGTCGTCGCGCAGTTCCGGATCTTTACTGATCCAGCGTACCGCGTCCGCTCGAAAACCATCGACGCCCAGGTCTAGCCAAAAATGTAGTACGTCGTGCATTTCGCGGCGCACCTCAGGATTATCCCAGTTGAGGTCTGGCTGTTCTTTCAAGAACGTGTGCAAGTAATACTGCTGGCGCCCCTCGTGCCATTGCCAAGCGCTGCCGCCAAAAATGCTTAGCCAATTGTTCGGTTCTGAGCCGTCAGGTTTAGCATCGCGCCAAACATAAAAATCATTCTTATCGTTGTCCTTGGAGCTTTGCGATTCTAAAAACCACGGATGCTGATTACTGGTATGGTTGGGTACGAAATCGACCATTACTTTAATATCGCGAGCGTGCGCTTTCTCAACCAACTCTTTGAAGTCATCAAGCGAGCCGAAAATCGGATCAATATCACAATAGTCCGCCACATCGTAGCCCATGTCAGCTTGCGGCGACGGATAAAACGGCGAAAACCAAATCGCATCGATGCCGAGCGACTTATCGCCGCCCTTAATATAATCAAGCTTGTCAATCACGCCGCGCAAGTCGCCGACGCCATCGCCATTAGAATCCATGAACGATCGCGGATAGATTTGATAAAATCCGTTAACGTCGCGCCATTTTTTTGCCATAATTACCCCCTCTTATTTATTATATTAAAAATTAAAATTTACTTTTTGTTGGCGCGCTTTCGCTCATTGGCATCTAGGTAGCGTTTACGTAGGCGCAAAGACTTCGGCGTTACTTCCAGCAGCTCGTCGTCCTCGATGAAGTCGATGCATTGCTCCAGGCTAAACTGCGTAAATGGCGTCAATTGTACTGTACCGTCGGATGATTTGGAACGCATGTTAGTCAGGTGCTTAGCCTTACAGACGTTAATTTCAATGTCTTCTTGGCGGTTATAAATACCGACAATCATCCCGGCGTACACTTCCGTACCCGGCCCGACCAAAAGTTCGCCGCGCGCCTCGGCCGCCTGCAGCGCATACGGCGTTGTCGTGCCAGCCTCAAAGGCGATGAGTACGCCGCCGCGGGTCTTTGGCAATTTGCCGCCCAGCGGTTGATAGCCGCACGGCAGGGAATTCATAATCACCGTGCCTTTGGTGGCGGTCAGTAGTACGTTGCGTAGACCGATCAAAGCCCTGGTCGGCAGCACGTAGGTGATACGGGTAGCGCCGCTGGCGGTGGTTTCTTGCGACTTCATTTCAGCGTGGCGAGCACCCAACTCCTGGCTGATCGCGCCGATGAATTCGCTGCTAATTTCGATTTGCAGTTCTTCAATTGGCTCTTTTTCGATGCCGTCCTCGGTGATGGTCACCACTTGCGGGCGGCCAACTTCAAATTCAAAGCCCTCGCGCCGCATGGTCTCGATCAAGACACTCAGGTGCAGTTCGCCGCGGCCAGACACCGTAAAGCCGATGCCGTTTTCTTCAACGCGCAGCGCCACGTTGGTTTCCAATTCTCGCCGCAAGCGGTCGCCAATTTGCCGTGAGGTGGTAAACTTGCCCTCGCGTCCTTTCATCGGGCTGGTGTTTGGGCCGAGGTACATGCTCAGCGTCGGCGCTTCGATGGCGATCGTCGGCAGGGCTTCGGGGTGTTCTTTGTCAGCAATCGTATCGCCAATGTGCGCCTCACCCACGCCGACCAGCGCCACGATATCGCCAGCAAACGCCTCGTCAAGCTCCTCGCGGTTCAGCCCGCGGTAACCAAAAACTTTCTCGATTCGCGCTGAACTCGACACTTCGCCCTGTTTCAGCAAGCTAACCGCTAGGCCACGCTTGACCGACCCGCGAGCGATCCGCCCAATGGCATATTTGCCCTGAAAGGTGTCGTACTGCAAACTAGTCACCAGCATCTGAAACCCGCCGTCAGCCGTGACGCTCGGTGCAGGAATATCATTGATAATCGCCTCAAAAATCGGTGTGAGATCAGCGTTGTCGCTCGGGTCGGTAGGAATCTCTCGCCAGGCCTTGCCATCGCGCCCGATAGCATAATAAATCGGATATTGCAGCTGACTATCATCAGTCGCTAACTCCAAAAATAGATCGCTCAGTTCATCTTCAACCTCGGCAATTCGCCTGGCTGGCTTGTCAATTTTATTAATCACCACCACCGGCTTCAAGCCCAGTTCCAGCGCCTTTGAAAGCACAAACTTGGTCTGCGGCATCGGCCCTTCCTGTGCATCGACGATCAGCAAGACGCCGTCCGCCATCTGCAGCGTTCGCTCGACTTCGCCCGAAAAATCAGCGTGCCCCGGCGTGTCGATGATGTTGATTTTATAATCGCCGTAAAAAATCGAGGTCTGTTTGGCGGTGATGGTGATACCGCGTTCGTGCTCCTGATCGCCCGAATCCATGATCAGCTCCTGGTTCATCTCGGCCTGGTTGTCGCGGAATGTGCGCGACTGTTTGAGCAGCCCGTCAACCATGGTTGTCTTGCCGTGATCGACGTGGGCAATAATGGCAATATTTCGAATCTTGCTAGCGTCCTTCATAAAAATATGGTCTGATGTTAACGCAGACCTTCCTTTGGTGATTAATTGTAGCACAGATGAGCGGGGATGGGAAGTGCGCTACTACGGTGAAGCTTGCTCATCAAGCTTTAGCTGCACGAAAATAGCTAGCCCTGACAAAACCACCAGCATCCAACCAGCGATGAAAACGCTTTGGTTTGACAAAACTCCAAATACAAACGTTAGCGGCATGAGGACAATTCGTCCCACGGCGTTTATCACCGAGCCGGAACCTGTGCGGTACCGCGACGGCAACTGGTGTTGTATCTGCGCAGTAAAATGAAATAGCAGCGCCCCCGAGACTACCGCTATTAAAACCTGCGCGGCGATAGTTATCCATAAATTACTGCCCACTGAAAGCGCGAGCGATGCCAAGCCTAGCGAAACTGATAAAACTATATTTATTTGCTTTGAGCTGAGATATTTAACCAACGAGCCGCCCAGTCCGCCCAAGCCTTCTATGAACGACCCGGCGATGCCAAATACTATCGCCGGAGCCGACAGCGCAATATACCACAGCTGATAAGCCTCGCGATTCATCTTTTGGATACAAAAGACTATCATAATCGCGGTCATCAGCCAGAGTAGGCTTTTACTTTTGAAAACGCATTTGAATGTATTTTTAGTATGTTTGATAAGTTTTTCATCAGCCACCTCGCGGCTAATCTTTGCATCCTTATAAATTAGATGGCAAACCATAGACATCGCAATTGGAATAATCGTTAAATTAAATGCCAGCAGCAGCGAGTGTTCGCCAATCCAGCCGCCCAAAAAGTTACTGATAATCAATGCTACTCCGCCTAACGTCTCATACAACCCTAGCGCTCGATTAAAATTCCTGGCGTGCCCTTGCTCCTCGAGCAGCGTATCGTAGATCATAGCTGCGCCAGTTCCGCTCGAAAAAGCATCATGAAGACCCCAAATCGTCACAGCGGCGGCATACATAAAGATATTATCGCTAGCGCCGGCCATCAAGCTGCTAATTCCTAAGAACAGCCCAGCGAGCACCATTGAACCCTTGCGGCTCCAGCGATCCGCGATAATTCCTGATGGAATTTCGGTCAGAATAGACGATATCAGCAGAACAATCGCGATCAAACTAATTCCAAAATTGTCAATGCCTATACTTCTTATGAATAATTTCTCAATTGAATACCAAAGTACAAAGCTTAAGAAGAACTTGCCAACATACAGCGGAAGCAGCCTCTTCATGACAGCTTTCTTCATATTCTAATTATAATGCGTGACAGCGTTATTTTGAAGGTCTATGACAATAATTTGAATTGGTGCGGGTAGAGGGAGTCGAACCCTCGTCTCATGCTTGGGAAGCATACATAATAGCCGTTATACGATACCCGCGCTGACTATATTATACACTATACTTTGGTTATTTTCGCAGGCCGCTACCTCCGGATTGACATAACCGGTTTCCTTGTTACAATCAAGATATGAAAAAACAAAAACTTGTAGTTATATTAGTTATTCTAACACTGATCGGGGCGGGGATAGGCGTATACATTGCTGTATGTATTGCGCCGAAAAATAAGGGTAATGCCAGCCAGCAGCAGGAGCAAAAAGCAACTTCCAGTCCTAACTTCACCAAGTCTGGTTCTGACAATAGCTCCAGCAGTAGCAAGTCTAATACAGATTCCAAGTCTAAGCAGTCTACGCCGAACCAGCAAGAGAAGAAGCCTGAAAAACCGCAGCCAAACCAAAAAGATCAGAGAATTGACCCTGTACGTCCGAAGCATAATCCAGCCCCGCAACCACCGGCGAGTCCAGCCTCGCCGCCGAAAAACAACCAACGGCCAGCTCCGCAGCCTCAGCAGCTCGGTAATTCGCAGCAGCCTGCGCCGAATCCGCAACCAAATCCAACTCCAAATCCGCAGCCGCAACCAGCAGACCAAGATAAAAAGTATGACATAGGCCCGCCAGATGCTTTGGAGATTCTTGAACTGATTAACTATGCTCGTAGTAAAGAAAATCTGAAGCCGTTAAAAATGTACGAGCCGCTTAATCGAACGGCGCAGTGGATGGCGAATGATATGAAAGAGAATAATTATTTTAGCCATTATAAACCGGGCACAACTATTCCGCACGGATTGCTTAAAGCGAGGACTGTCTGCAACGCGCCAGCCGAGAATCTGGTGCAAACTGCGCTGCCAGATTTGCACACTAGCCGCGTAGCCTTTAACGCCTGGATGCAATCGCCGCCGCACAGGCAATCCATCATGTCGAGCACCTACACGCTAACCGGGTTTGGCATCGCCGGCAATAAGATTGTGGAGCATTTTTGTTGAGGTGTACGTTTAGGCTGTCTGCCTTATAGCCATTCTCGCCGCTATTGGTATCCTATGAAAACTGCGCGGATGAATCTGATGTAGAGGAGCGGCATTGCGCCAAGTTTTCATGTAAGATGAGTGAGAATTGCTAGTGTGTGTCCTTATTCTATGCTAGAATGCAGCCTAATCACTATCCTTATCATTAATAGGATAATAAAATGCGGATCGTTTGCCCTTAGGTTTATATCTAAAGGTGTGTTTGATAAACATTCTGACTTGCGTTTTGAGGAAAAATTCCTGAGCGGCCCTATCACCTTTTTCTATTAGCCAATCAGGTTGTCTCTCGAGGGTACCTTCAAGTAGTCTATCATTGTCGGAATATGCGTCAATTGAGATTTCTATAGGTTCATCCTTATTATCCACTATCTCCAGCCTGCCCAGATCGTCTATCGATACTGCATACAACCCCTTTAGTAAATAATTATCATATACGTGATATATTGGAACTACTTGGTTCAGACCCTTAAAAGACATATCACCGGTGCTAAAGTCATTCTTGATCTGTTTACCAATATCATCCTTTCTATCGCTTATCATATACCAATCGGCCGTCCGCACACTAACGACGAACCAGGACTTTCTACTTCGTTTCAATCTCTTCAACCATTCTTCAAAGTTGTCAATTCTACTTGGTTTTGAAAATAAACTTTCAAGTATATGTTTATTTTCAGATTCGGCTATCTCACTGCCATAACTATGAGGTTGATGTATAGTTCCTATGTGCCAGTCTTTTACAAAGCCATACTTATCTTGGATTTGGTTCCATCCATAGCTCAAGAAGCCTTTTGTCGCTTTTGTAGTTTGAGTAGTTTTCAAATATCCATTTGGCTTAAATATGGAGATTGCTAGGGCATATTCCTTGTAGCCTGCTAATACACCTTCTTTAAATTCTATAATTTTATCTTGATCAAGCGGTGCAGCGATTAGTTTCTCATCTTCATATTTCATTCGCTCGTCGATAAATGTTTTAACCAGCTCAGTTAGCACGGATACGTCTTCACCTTGCTCTTCCATCTCAGCTAAACGACGAATGATGAAAGGTTTTTCCTCCCTTGTCGTGAAATCAGAGAAAGTGCCTGTCTTTGCTATATCATCACGTCCATAATATTCAATATCTTCAGGGATGCTGTCCAATGCAAGCATCCGTTCGATCCAAAGTGACTTCAGTATAAGATTAAAATCGGGCACAAGATGCATTTTCCTATCAGCGGGTAAATCATAGATGTCAAAATGCCACTCACTAGCATAGTTATTATCTATACATTTCACGAGTACCTTTGTTAAATCTTGTGCGGAAAAACCACTCAAGTAATCATCTATTATCTTTTTAATATCTTCCTGCTCGCGTGTAAGGTCTGTTCCATCGTGAATATAGGCAGCGACCATAAAAAGTCTACACCGAGCAGTCCATACAAGCTCTTCCATCTCTTGGCGATATAGTCTATATCCACTCTCTACCTCATTAAATATTGATTTAACTTCTTTAAACGCTGATGTTTGAGATTTTTTGTAAGTGTCAAGTAAAAAACTAGTCATATTACTCAAACGATCGTTAAGCCACTGTTCTAACTGTTCCCGACTAAACGATGACGACTCATCGCACTCTCTGTAATTGTATAGGAGGAGTCCAGTATGCTCTTTGAGTCTGAATGCCAATAACTCCAAAACATATTCTTTGTAGTGAGTGTTTTCCAATGTTGTGTCGTATATAGTTCTTGACATTGCATGGGTAAAGATCTTCTCTAAGCGTGCCGCAACTACTATATTGAATGAATCAAATACGTTCAATAGGCTTCTGTATACGCTTGATATTATGCTTTTTGTAGCATCCCGACGCTCTGTACGTAAGGCATAAAAGAAAGCCTCATCAATGATGTCTACCGTACTCTGCAAATAACGAGAGACGCTATCACTAAATATCTGCTCAAACTCACTCTTTGTCGTCGCATAATCAAAGCCCTTGCTCTCATTTGAATATTCCTCTACTGTTGCATTAGTCAGTAATTCATATATTACTAATGCGTCATCAACAGCGATTTCATCATCTTTTTCAATAGCGCCTCTAAGCTGCTGCCTGAAGCCCTTAACTAAAACTTCTAGCTGTCTATTTGGAGAATCTGCATAGTCTGGGTCTATCTTTATGCAATCTAGTAGACCACGTTCCAGCCTCTTGTGTGGAGCTGGTAAGCTATCAGACAAAACTAGCTCCATAATTACACTCTGGTCTTCAATGTCAGAACCTGGTCTTGTGCTTAGTATAAGTTGTGCTATCTTTTTATCTGAAGGTCGGCTCACCGATTGCTTTTTGGCCGTTTGCGGAGCTCTATTATAATATTCTCTCGTGATTATTTCATCGAGTCTTTTTACGTTGATAGATTTGATAACACCTGCCTTAGACACTCGTATTAGATAGTGTTTTTTTAATTCTCTCTTGTCGCGTTTACTGGTAAATAGTCTATGTGTAACGTATAGAGAATTTTCCAGATCAGTAAAGAAATTGCTCCCATTAGCACGTATCATCTTGCTCGCCCTTAAAGACCTTTTAACAAGATCCTTGATGTATTTCTTCTCTTGTTGCTTTAATTGGCCAATCCCAAACAGTAACTGCATAGATTGGACCATTGCATACGAACTTACTACCGCAATTATTATAGTTGGAAAATAATAGTAAGATGCTCGAGGAGAGACTAATAATAAGGAGCTGAGAACAATATAGGTGGCTAATATTTCACGAAAATAAATAACATTAGGAAGGGGTAATCGTCGGATATCCTCTGAGTCACGTATTTTTTCCAAGAGTAAAATGAAAACAGGGATCTGTACCGCAAATAGCAATCCTATATACTCAATGATTGTGCTTAATTCCTTCATAACGGCAAGTCTAGAGAAATGCTTATCGAAAAAGTCATCACTTAACATTAAGCCAAAGATAATATATGACAAAATCAATACTAGCACATAAATGAAAGTAACGCGCCAACGGCTCATCCAAAAACGCTGTATATTATAACCGAGATTTTGAAAAAATCGGTAAATAGCTAACCAACTATTCAGTAAAAAACGTTGCATGATCTAACTATAATACTAAATGCAGTCTAAGTGAACTAAAAAATCGCCCAACGAGGCGATCATTTCTTTCCGAAATGGTGCGGGTTAGGAGACTCTAACTCCTGGCCTCTTCCATGGCAAGGAAGCGCTCTAACAACTGAGCTAAACCCGCATAATGTTTGCTGTGTATCTCACCGGCAAAGCTTCATAATTTTGCGAACTCGCCTACGATATGCGATGCAACAGCCAATCTTTCGATTACATAGTAAGTATAGCAAACAAAACCGCTCATTTCAATAATCTTCTCACCAATTTCTCTTCGTATGATCCGGCGTGGCGTCTTTGTAATCTTCCAGGTGCTGGTTTCTTTCCTGGGATTTGCGCTGTTCGTTGTAGGCGTCGATGAATCGCTTGTCTAGTTCTTTGAGCTTGCCGTCGGTGTTGCCTGCGTCAACTTTTTCTTTATCGCCAGGGTTGGTGACTGAAATATCTTGGTCGCCGTTTCTAAGTTGTTTTATTTGCGCCAACTTTTGCCGGATTCGCTGCTCGATGACAATCGCAGTTTTGCCGTCGTCATTATTCGCGTCAACTGTCCGGCTGGCAAATTGCACGCCGCAACTATCCTCGCCGTCGTGCAGTATGGCGTTTGCTTCGTCGTAGCGGATGATTGCTTGGTCGTAGCGTTTTTCGCTGGCGAGGGCGTCTGCTTGCGCCTCGATTGATAACGCCAGGTTGATGCGGACAGGACATTCGCGCGTTTTCGGCGCTTTTTGCAGGGCTTGGCGGAATTGTTTTTCTGCCGAGTCGTAGCGGGCTTGCTTAAATAAAGCGTTCCCATCGTTAAAAAATACTTTATAAGATTCAAACAAATTCATGGCATAAATCGGCGATAAGCGGAAGGAAGCCTGGCTGCTGTCGCCGTTTTTATAGGCGGTATGCGCTGCTAGCGACAGCAGAGGAAAACTCGTCAATTTAATAGCAATTAGCAGAATCACCGCGCAAGCAGGGAACGAATAGCGGAGCAGTTTCCGGCGTTTTTCTCGGCGGATTTTTTCAAAATCTAGTTTTTTCAGGTCAAATGGACGATTCTTACTCACGATTTTCTCCCTCCGACGGCGTTATATTCTGAAGTTTGCATAGAGGCAAATATACGCTTCTGATTTCAAAGGCCAGCAAAATAGCAGCCGCAAATATTGCTATCCAATATATATCGTTGTAGCCGTCAAACGAGCGGCTGCTGCTAACGGCTTTATCGATGGAACCGTTCTTGACGACGGCGTCGATGGAATCTGGGGTTTGCCGGTGCGTGTACGGCAGGTCTGTTTGGCTGGCGATGTTTTTAAGATTTGTCTCGTCGATTTTTGATACGGCATATTTCAAATCTGGCCCGCGCAAATAAAAACCGTCAAAGCCGCCGCTGTAGCTTGGCGTTTTCATTTTTCCGCCGTTGGCAGTGCCGTATCCTATAATCGCGCCGCCGCCTAGTAGCGGTTTCAATCTAGCGAATGATTTTGGCGAGGCGTCGCTGGTTTGTTCACCGTCGCCCAGGTAAAATAGCAGTGAGGTGCGCTCGGGATTTTTATGCTTGGTGCGAGTGATTTCCGAGGCGATGGTGTCAATCGGCGCGTCAATTGAGCTGCCCATGGCGTAGCTTTCGCTAATGACATTTACCGTGTCAACTGCCGATTCAAACATTCTGACGTCCGTCGATAACGGCGAATTGACGAAAGTTTTATTATTGAAAGTTATTAGGCTAAATCGCGCGCCGACCAGCTTTTTGGCAATTTCTTTGGCGTCGCGGCGCATGCCGTTGATTCGCGGCTGACCGTTGTCATAATCCTCGGCAGCAGAACTCATCGTTGTATCTATAACAACATAAACATCGACTAGCGGTGCGCCCCATTCTTTTACTTCGCCAGGAACAGCTGGGCGAAAACAAGCGGTAATGATGAGCAAGACAATACAGAACCGCCGCAGCCACGCTCGCCGGTTGGATATTGGTTTGGAGAAAATCCTCCAGCCGGTAAAAATTGCAGCAACTACCAGAATTATCAGCAGTAGATACCACGGTAAAATCGGTTGCATTATCATATGCGAAGCCTCCAATCAATAATAATGAGGGAAATTATGATGATAAGCATGCCGTACAGTAATAATTGTGGCTGATCAGTGCGAGTAACGTGCGGCGTGCCTTTGAAGCGGGAGGCGTCTTGGGTGGCGATTTTTTGGACAATGTTTGGAATTGTGTTTTTGTCGTGCAGTGCGTAGTAATCGCCGCTGGTTGCCAACATGGTTCGCTTCAATTCTGCCGCTTCGGCCTCGCGATTTTTATTACTATTCGGGTAAATGCCGTATACGCGGATATCCTTTTGCTTGGCGAGTTCTGCTGCTTCGGGCAGGGAAAGTATCGGCGTGCCAGCCAGCTGGTTGTCGGTTCCTAGAATGATGCTCTGGGAGCGTTTGCTGTCTAACTTGTCGAAGCGGCCGATACAACTCGCTAGCCCGTCGCCGATTAGTGACGAGCCTTGCCCGTTCGAAACTACCGTACCAGATAAAATATCGAAATATTCCAGCGTTCCAGGCGGCGTCAATGCTTTTTCAATTAGCGTTAATTTACTATCGATGAGGCTGGCGTCGTCCGTCAAAGGAAATATCACTGCCGGCGAGCGGTCAAACAGTACCAAACCCAGCCGTTCGCCGTCAAATTTTCGCGCCAATGTGCGGTAAGTTTTAATAATCTCTACGTCATATTCATACATTGACCGCGATACGTCAAGGCACAGCACAATGTCGCGATTTTTCACCTCGGGAGAAGCGACGGCTACCGACGACGGGCGTCCAGTGAGAATAATCATCATAACCAGCAGGAGCGCGTGCAGTCCCAGTACAACCGCCAATAGTTTTTTGTACCGCTTAACCTGCTGAATATAGAGCGGGAAAGCGCGCAGCCGCGAGGTATTAGCGATAGGGAGTTTTTGCCTAGGCGCGTCATGGCGTTTCAATCGGCTGTATCGGCGGAGTATAATCGGCGCGGCAAACCACAGCAGGGCGATAATTATAATTAACGCCAGCGACAATTGCCAAAAAACTAATTCCATGTCGCTACCGTCTTTCTGGCTAGTGCCGCTGCCTCGGCGACGCTGCCTTGTTCGACCGCGGTAAATTCAGGAATATAGAATTGTTTGATGGCAGACGCCAATGTTTTATAGCGAGTCTTTTCTAAATCTCGCAGCGTCAACGTGTCAACGCGGTGGCCGTTTATCTCGACGACGAACATGCGAAGAACATGGCTTAATTTCTGGTGGGCTTTACGCGAGGATAACTTTCCGGCAGTATGACTTTGTTCGATTTCGTCGATTAACTGTTGGTATTTCTGCTTCAAATCAGTCAAATCTGGCGGCGTGTACGGTTTTGGTTTGAGCGTAGCCAGGCTGCGGTGAGAACGGCGGCGAGTAGAATAAAACACAAATCCGTACCATAAAATAATCGCGCCTAAAAGCAAGCAGCCGATAACCAGCCACAGCGGGTCATAATCTACCCATTCGCGAAGCTCAGTGCCAGCGTGCATGTTTTTGCCTTTCTAGCAGTGAAAAGAAGCTGCCGACGACGTCCTCTTCTCCGGAAATTCGCTCGCTGACGACACCCAAGCGCTCCAGGGTAGTGGAATATTCACGGTAGTACGACTGCTGCTCACGGTCGAAATCAGCCTGCAACTTCGTTTGTTTGCGAATAAAATAAGGCAGCTCAGCCAGATCGTCGATATCATAAAAACTGCGGTTTCCGTCAAGTCCTGAAGCGTCATTGACAGTTATCCATAATATCTCGTGCTGGGCGCGCAGCCGCCGGATAATATGCTGGTGCTCGCTGGTCAGTTCATCGTCGTTGGCGACCACTACCAGCATCATCTTGCGCCGTAAATTGCGTGCGATATATTCAAGCTGATTTACAATATTGCTCGGCGCTGCTGCTAGCTGAGTATTCTTTTCAATGTGCCGCAGTAGCTGCTCGATATGCCGATCGTCGCCTTTGAAAGGAATATAGGTGTTATTTTTGGCGTCGCCGGACACCAGTCCGATCAAATCGCCGTGCCGCAATACGATGTAGCCTAAAACTCCGGCAGCCATGATGCTGATGTCGCGCTTATTGCTGCCGCTTTTACCGGTCGCTGCCATGTGGCGGCCAGTGTCGACTACTAATAAAATATTATGTTTGCGGATTGCTTGGTAGCGCCGGATTCGAATACCGCTACTGCGAGCAGTCGCTTTCCAGTCGATATCTTTTACATCGTCGCCAGGAATGTATTCGCGCAAGTCATCAAAATCAAGACTGCGCCCCTTAAATACCGATCCGTATTGACCGTCCAGCAAACTCCACACCTTTTCGTGGGTGTAGAGATCCATCTTGGCTTTGACTTTGGCGAAGAGACTTGGCATATTACGGCACAGGAACAGCGTTAAATATCGAATCAATGATAACTTCTGGATGAACTTGGTCGGCGATGGCTTCAAAGTTGAGGATAATGCGGTGGCGCAATACGCTGTGGCGTAATTGTTTGACGTCCTCTGGAATAACGTAATTTCGGCCGTTAATCAGCGCGAGGGCTTTGGCGACTTGCTGGAAAGCGATACTGGCGCGCGGGCTGGCGCCGTATTGAACGTAGCGCGCCGTTTCGCTTGGTATGATTGAGACTGGATTGCGCGTTGCCGAGACAATTTTCACAATATAATTCTTAATAGCGTCGTCAATGTATACTTTTTGCGCCAAGTTTTGTAGCGTCTCGACCGCCGCCAGCTCAATATTCGGTGTATTGCTATTATTTGGCGCCTCGCTTAATTTGCCCGATTCTATGCGTTTCAAGATCTCTAATTCCTCGTCCGGAGCAGGGTAGGATAAAACTTCTTTCAATAAAAAGCGGTCTAGCTGTGCCTCTGGCAGCTCGTAAGTTCCTTCCTGTTCAATCGGGTTCTGGGTAGCTAGCACAATGAAAGGTTTCGGTAGATCGTAGCGTTGTCCGCCGATGCTGGTCTGCTTTTCTTGCATCGCTTCCAGCATGGCGCTTTGAGTTTTGGCGCTGGAGCGGTTAATTTCGTCCAGTAGTACGAAATTGGCGTGCACTGGACCCAGTTCGGTGCGGAACTCGCCTTTGTTATAATCGTAAATCTGCGTACCGATGATGTCGCTTGGTAGCAAGTCTGGCGTGCATTGAATGCGCTTGAACGAGCCGTGGACGCTGGCGGCTAGCGTCTGCACGGCTGTCGTTTTGGCAAGACCCGGCACGCTTTCTAGCAGAATGTGTCCGCCAGTCATCAAGCTAACCATCAATGCCGTTCGCAAGTTTTCTTGTCCAACCACTCGCGACGAGAAAGCGTCGAAAACAGTCTGGATATTTTGGTTAGCTGCGGCCAGCTCGTCGTCGCTGATCGGCGCAGACGCAGGTTGAAATTGCGTCGCTGGCTGTGCGGCAGACTGGGATTGTGCTGCTGGCGTGGTTGCCAGTTGAGATTGCGCTGCCAGCTCGGTTGCCGGTTGAGATTGCGCTTCTGGCATAGCTGCGGACGCACCATTGTCTGCCGGAGAATCCGACTGAGCTGGCGCTGGTTCTTGGTCTGCTGATGTAAACAGATTTGGATTCATAATAATTATTCCTTTCTATGTCCAATATTGCGAAATATTCGTTACTAATAAGCGGCACTCTTCCGGCGTGTAGCTGTCTTTTTGCTCGAAATAATGCTCCGCCGGAAACATATGCGTCATGACGTCCAGGGCGACATCTTTGTCGGTTTGCAGATGAAAATAATCTGCTGCCGTACTATCTACATTGCCGCCCAGCCCGTATAAGGCTCTGTAGCGCACACTCTTCAAATATTCCAAAGCCATCGCAATCTCTATCCGGTCTTCGACGATGTCGCCGGTCAGCAGCAACACTCTTCCATTGAGCCCTTCCTTAGAAAATGTCCCGTATTGATCGAGAATGCGATTCAGCTCAGAAAAGGCCTGGCGCTTCATGTCTTCTAGTACCGAGCGGGATTCTAGCTCAATGCCGTCGCGCTGCGGTTTTTCCAGATCAGGGTTCCACGTAAACATGCCTGCCGGATTAATCAGCCCGACCACCCGCGGATCGCCAGGGATAATGATTCGCTTGCTGAGCAAAGGAAACACCCAAGCGTTAATCTCGCTCGCCAAACCAATGCAAGCTGTCAGCGCATCTTCTTTCAGCGCGATAACGACCGCTTCCTGGCCCTTCAAATCGCTCACGCGCCCCGCCAAAGTCCGCCCCAGCTCAATCCTATTGATATAGTACATACTGGTTATGATTATGCCTGAAAGCGCGGGAGAATGCAATTGCGGCGGATACTTGTCTGTTTCAGATTGCAGTAAACTAGCCTATATTCATTAAGTGTATGATTTTAATCTCGCCGCTCTACCTGTACCATACATTGCGCCAAGCGTCAATGAGATGTTACAGTAGCCTAGTGGCTTGACTGGAAATCATGTATAATAATGTCTGAAGGGAATTATCATGCAAAAAAACGAAAAAATCCTCAAACGGCAATCGACTAAAATCTTCTTTGATAATGACGATGCCGATTTCTTTTTCAACTGGATGCTCGGTGTGGCGGAGCTGTTCGGGATGTCGCATGGTGAGTTGTTCTATCTGGCACATAAGATCGGGCGCGACGGAAAACCGAGTAAGTGGCGATCCTGTTTTACGGACCATGCTGATTATCTTGTTCGCTCGGCAAAAGCAGCCACCGGTGAACAAATGGCTGTCGACTGCTATTTTGGCGCAACCTATGCCTATCGGGCAGTACTGCAGTTCGCTGATCCGTTTTCTCCGGAATATCCGAAGCTTGTCGGCGCTATGGAAGACGCTTTCGCTGGTGCCGCTAAGGCGATAGATATACCGATCAAATCCGTGCGCGTTCCGTATCAAACCGGCTATTTACCCGGCTACTATCTTCACTGCGACAGCAAGCGTCCGACCGTGGTCATGGTCGGCGGCGGTGATACGTACCGGGAGGATTTGTTTTATTTTGCTGGTTGGCCGGGGTGGCGGCGGAACTATAATGTGCTGATGGTTGATTTACCCGGTCAAGGCTCTAATCCCACCAGAGGTCTCACTTTCACTGTTGACGCCGGCGAACCGATTGCTGCGTGCCTCGACTGGCTGCAAACCGAAAATTCCGACGCGCGTCACATTGCGCTATACGGTGTTAGCGGTGGCGGGTATTTTACTGCTCAAGCGGCGGCAAAAGACATAAGGATTAGCGCGTGGATTGCCAGTACGCCTATTTTTGACGTGGCAGAACTGTTCCGTCGTGAGTTCGGCGCAGCGCTCAAAGCGCCCGGCTGGCTGATGAATCTTGCTTTAAAATTAGCAGGGAACATCAATGAAGTCGCCGATATCAATTTGAAAAAATACGCTTGGCAGTTCGGCACGAGCGACTTCCGTTCGGCGATCAATGAAGTTTTCGAACAGGCAAAGGTTGTCGATCACCAAGCTATCACCTGTCCGTCGCTGTTTCTCATGGGGGAGAGCGAAGGTGCTGAACTCCGGCGGCAAACGCGATATCTCCACGACGAATTTATCCGGCGCGGACTTGATACGACGCTGCATGAGTTCGATTCGCAAAGCGGCGCCGACGCTCATTGTCAGCTGAATAATTTACGTTTGGCGCATAGCGTAGTCTTTGATTGGCTGGACAGTCGGCTGGTTGATTGACAAGGTTTTCGGACTGAAGGGTTGCGCTGCGGAGCCCAGTAGGTTATTTATAAAGATTGGCGCTAATCCCATCGCTCCACCGCGATCGTGCACTGCGCCATCAACGCCACTGCTGCGCCGAGAGCTGCGAGTGTTGGTAGTAATAATGCGCCTACCACACCAGCAGTGACTGGGAATTCCATGATATTTTCGCCTTTTTCGTTCTTGATGATAACGCGGCGGACGTTGCCTTCTTTGATAAGTTGCTTGACCTTCTCGACAACTTGATCGCCGTTAACACTAAATTCTTCGGTACGGTTTTGTTCGCTCATGGTTATTCCTTACTTTTTATTCCCGCGAATCGCGTCAATCAGTTCAATTGGGAAGAGCATCATCGTCTTTTGTGATGGTTCGGTGGAGATACGCTCCAGTGTATTTAGCGTACGCAGGTTAATCGCGCCTTGGGTTTTTGCCAGGATCTCCGCCGCCTGCGCCAACGTTTCGGCGGCAGCTTTTTCGCCGTCGGCGTTGATGATGTTAGCGCGGTGTTCGCGCTCGGCTTCGGCTTGCTTGGCCATGGCACGCTTCATGTCGCCAGGCAGTTCAATGTTCTGAATCTTGACATTCTCAACATCGATACCCCATTTGTCGGTCTCGGCATCAACAATTTCCTTGATCTGCTGTGAAATCTCCTCGCGCTTGGCCAAGAGATCATCCATGTCAACGTTGCCAGTGACATCGCGTAGAGCAGCTTGGGCGAATTGGCTGGTGGCGTAAATATAATTGGTCGTCTCCAGTACTGCCTTTGGTGCGTTAATCACTCGGAAATAGACCACCGCGTCAACGCCGACAGTTACGTTGTCCTTGGTGATGACTTCTTGTTTCGGCACGTCAATCGGTGTCGAACGCACATCCACCATCATCATTGTCTGAAAAATCGGCACTACCACCCTTAGGCCCGGCTCGCGTACGCCAGTAAATTTACCCAGCGTCAGCACCACGCCGCGCTGATATTGATTGACTACCTTGATACCGCTCAGCACATAAATAGCCACGATGACTAAAATTACTATCATTATTTCCATAAATCCCTCCTGTTTATATAATGATATTCTAGCACCAAAGCGGTATAATAACCATATGAACAATGACCAGCAAAACGCGAATCTGCAGCCGCCAGTTTCGCAAACAATGCCAACGATGCAGCCAATGCCCGATCAACCGCTGCAAGTGACGCCAGCGGCACAGCCACTACCTAGTCAATCACCGCAAATAGCAAACCAGCAGTCGGCAGTAGAACCTAAGGCGGTTACAAATCCCAACGACGCCCCTAAAGGAATTATTCAGCAGCATCGAGAGTTTATTAATAGTAGTAATAATATTGTTTTTCACCCAGCGCGTAGTACAATAATCACCTTGATTGTTTTCTTCGTCGGGGCTTTTTTGATGTTTATTGCTCGCATGCAAGACGAGCCGTTTTTTGGACCTGTAATAGTTAATCTTTTCTTGGTACCGTTTTGCTTGACTCTCGGGACGGCTCATTCACCGTTAGCGAGGCTGCGGCTATGGCGAATTGTAAGTTCAATCATGCTGATGCTGAATGTAGGTATGCTATTCATGCATGGTTTATTTGGTATCGCAAAGGACAACGACCCCAGCCCTGCAGTTGGTAGCATGCCGCTGTGGATGCTGCCTGCCGAAAAATCCTTGATCACAGTACTAGCGTATATGGTATTTATCATTCCGCCAGCCATTATTTTCTTGGTTACTACGCTGAAGTATTCTAAGGCTACTCAGCTAAAATAGGCTGTTCACGTTAGTAAATACTTATAATCAGTCAAGCTTTGAATATGTGCTAAGTAGGTTGACATAATACCCCCAGGGGGTATATGATAAAATCATGGATACAGCAGATATCAAGCGGCGAGCTCTGCACCGCACAAAAATTATTTTAGGGCAAATGCGCGGACTCGAGAAGCAGATTGCTAACGACGTGTACTGCATGGATATTTTAACGCAAAGCCTGGCGCTGCAGAAGTCGCTGGCATCACTCAATAAGCTCATTCTGGAGCGGCACTTGCGCACGCACATTGCTGACAAAATAGCCTCGGGCGATGAAATCCAGCAAAATGAAGCCGTAGAAGAGCTACTTAATCTATACGAGTTAAATAATATAAGGACGAAATGATGCACCACGAATCTTATTCTCACTGCAACACAAAAACTTCAACCAAACGCATGGCATTAGCAGCGACTTTGCACTGTTTGGCGGGTTGCATGATCGGCGAAATGCTCGGCGTCACCATCGGCACGCACGCTGGATTTACACCGCACGCCACGGTAATTTTGGCATCGGTTTTGGCATTTACGTCTGGCTATACTGTATCAACTATCCCGCTGATAAGCGCTAAGCTATCGTTCATCAAAGCCTTCAAATTGGTTTTCGCTGCCGATACGTTATCAATTCTGTCGATGACCATCGTTGACAATGTCATCATGCTCGTTGTGCCAGGCGCCATGAACAAAGACCTCACTCATCCGATGTATTGGACAAGCCGGCTGCTATGCATGACTGCCGCGTTCCTAGTGTCGTACCCTGTTAATTTATATTTATTGCGCCGCGGCAAGGGTCACGCGCTGACTCATCAGTATCACCACCATAATAAATAATAACGGCGCGCGGATAAATTCCAAGGAGTCTTGGCTTTTTCCTTGCCAGCTCGCCAGATTTTTAGTACAATCATAAGGTAGTTTTGTGGCTCTTTAGCTCAGTTGGTAGAGCAGAGGCCTGAAGAGCCTTGTGTCACTAGTTCGAGTCTAGTAGGAGCCACCAGCAAAATACTCTCCCCGCCGGAGAGTGTTTTTCTTTAGGCTAGAAAGCAGGTATAATAATTTTAATGAGAAGTATTCAGCGAAAGCAAGCATCTTGGCGCGGGCCGATAATTTTCGGTGTAGTCTTGGTAGCGGTAATTGTCTTGGTGTGCGCAGCGATCTACTTTGCATCTCGTTCATCGGATGGCTACACTGCTGTCAAATTGCAACCAGCTCGTGAAAAATTCCCTGATATTCAGGTAGATAAGCTGTCGCCGCTACGTGCTCGCGCCGTGAATATACTTCGCCAACAATACGATAATCCGCAGCCTGGCCCGTTTTATAGCCAGGGCGAGCGGCAAGACTGGTGCGCAAATTTTGTTAGTTGGGTCAGCCGCCAAGCTGGCGCGCCGCTAACTAATCCGCACAACGGCGGTTGGCGTATTCCAGGTGTGCGCAGTCTCGAGACGTATTATCGTAACGCTGGTAAGTTCCGCGCCGCAAATAGCGGCTACCAGTTGCAGCCTGGCGACGCTATTATGTACGATAACGCCAGTCGTCATGGCGAGCATGTAAACTTTGTGCTCAAATACGACAACGGCAAGGTGACGACTATTGGTGGTAACGAGGGCGGCGTGATTAACATTCAACAGTCGGACCTCAGCCGCGACGGACCGATTCGCGGTTTTGGGCTGCTAGAATGATGGCTCACATTTCAATTTCTTAACCGTATACGGTATGATAGAATTATGTTCAAAAAGTATATCAAGAAGAAGCTTCAAAAGTATGTCGTTAAGTACTTTGAGCTGCATCCGCACGTCAGATTGATAGTTGTGGCTGGCAGTGTTGGCAAAACTAGCACCAAGCGTGCTCTCGGCAGATTATTATCGCAGCGTTTTCGTGTCCGCATGCACGAGGGCAATCATAATTCAGAAGTGTCGGCGCCATTAGCGATTCTAGGCATTAACTTACCAGAGAGACTGCATAGCCCGTTGGCGTGGCTAGGTGTTTTTAGGGCAGCGCATCGCCGCGTCTATAGTCCGGCGGATGTCGATGTCATCATCCAAGAATTGGGCGTTGACCATCCAGGCGAGATGATGGATTTCGGCACTTACTTGCGACCGAATATTGCGCTAGTTACGGCGATAACACCTGAACATATGGAATTTTTTGGTTCAATTGAACATGTGGCTCAAGAAGAGCTATTTGTCGCTAAATTTTCCGAGTATACGCTGATTAATCGCGATGATATCGACGGGCGATTCGCAGATTTCTTGGAGTCGGCAAACTTTAGTACTTACGGCACGACTGGGCTAGCAGAGTTTCGTTTTGAGCAGCAACAGCTTGATGAAAACGGTTACAGCGGTACGGTTATTGCCCCTAACGATATTCGTTTCCCCGCTACTATTAAAGTAGTGGGCGAGCATAGCTTGCGCCCGATCATGGGGGCAGTTGGCGCGGCGATGATGCTCGGGCTGCCAGTGGAAGACATTATACGCGGCCTGTCGCTCCTCAAGCCAGTGCCGGGGCGGATGAATCTGCTGCGCGGCATTGGCGGCGTGACTATTATAGACGACACTTATAATTCTAGCCCGGCAGCGGCTCAGGCGGCGCTGCGAACTCTATACGAGTTCACGGATGTACCGAGTCGAGTGGCTGTTTTTGGCGATATGCTAGAGCTTGGCGGCAGCAGCCAGGCCGAGCACGAGAAGCTCGGTCGCATGTGCGATCCGAATCTTTTGTCGTGGGTGGTAGTCGTCGGCGTGGCGGCGACGCAATACTTAGCACCAGCGGCCCGTTCGACAGGTTGCCAAGTTCATGTGGCGCGCAACGCTATTGAAGCTGGCGAGTTCGTCCGTTCAATAACCGAGCCGGGGACGGTAGTGCTAGTCAAAGGCTCGCAGAACGAAATATTCCTCGAAGAATGCGTTAAGGTGCTCTGCGACATGACCGAGGACGCTGAATTAGTCCGCCAAAGCGATAAATGGCTAGCTATCAAAGATAAATATTTCCAGCAATTTTAATCGTGTGTATAATAGGTTTAAGTTAAGGAGTAAAGGAGCGAGCTAGCAATGAAACAAGACGGTGTGCCAAAGAAGCCGAAAACCACTAAAAAGAGGGTTTCTGACAAGCCTAAAACCAAGGTCAAAACTGAGACCAGTAAAAAAGCTAAAGTTTCAACAAGCACAACAGCGCCAGCGCTAGCAGCCGCCGAACAATCCGCTGCAAAATCCAATACTGTGGCAGAACAGCCAGCCGCCGCTCCGGTTGCCGCCAACCAGACTGCGGCTCAACCTATAGCTCAGCCAGCGTTGCCGCCGCAGATGGCGATGGGCCAGCGAAAGTCTAAAGCAGGCTTGATCATTGCTATTTGCGCCGCAGTATTAGTTGTGCTGCTGGCGATTGCTGGCGCTACTGCTTATGCGTTTTATCAGAAGCCAGAAAATGTCTTGCTTGATGCGGTTAGTAAATTGCCGCTGGCTACCAAAGTCTCGACTAAAACTACCGTGAACTCAAACTTTTCCTATGAAGCCGACGGCGTGAAAATTAAGTTCAAGAGATTTACATTTGATACAGGCGCTGAAAATACGCCGAAATTTGACGCAAATGCCGAGTTAGTTCTAGAGGTGAATGGCAAGGAAATGTCTCTCAAGGCTAGCGGTTTGGTAACTGACAACGGCACGGTCTATTTCAAGGATAATATCGTATCAAGTATCAAGGAGACGTTGTCTATATTACATCAAAAGCTGCCAGCTCAGGCTGAAAAACATCTGAAAAAGATTGACGGCAAATGGGTAAAGTATTCGCTAGCCGATGCTCGCAAGCAGGACAAAAAATCAGCCAATCAACTGCAGTGTGTGATTGATGCCTACAAAAAATACTCCAAAGACGACAAAGCTAAGCATCAAATATCCAGCGTTTACAAAAAACATCCATTTATAATTATCGACAAAGAAGTTAAGTCGCAAAATGGTAATTTTGGCTACGACGTATCAGTTGATGACGACAAGGCAGAAGCTTTCTGGAAGGACTTTCGAGAAACCTCTTTCGCTAAAAGCGTTGAATCTTGCGCGCCGAACGTTTCGTCTTCGTCGTCTGATACTTACAAGTCTGCCAAAAAAGCCAAATCAAAAGCTGACGCTACCATGACCGTTTGGGTGTCGCAATGGTCGCATGAACTGCGCGGTGTTGACGTTAAGGCCACTAACCTTAAGACCGATAGCCGTTCCGACAAAAACTACAATGTTAGCGCCAAAACAGTTATTGATTTTAGCAAAGGTTCGCAGGTCGCTGTTCCAGGCGACGCCATAAGCGCTGAAGAGTGGGCAAGGGCAATCAGCCAATCTTTTCAGTCGGTAGCTGGCGGCAGTTATCTATCTGCGCCAACCGTTGATACCGATAATGATTTAGAATATGGCGATTACGACAATTAATTACTAGAACCAGCTGTGTTTTATCTGTTATACTGATAGTTGATGAGACACTATAACCCTTCTGAAATTGAGCCGAAATGGCAGCAAATCTGGGCGGATGACCAGCGTTATCATACGAACGAGTCAAGCGCCAAGCCAAAATACTATGTGACGGGCATGTTCCCGTATCCAAGCGGTGCAGGTATGCATACTGGCCACTTTATGGAGCATTCCATTGTCGATGCGGTGGCGCGTTTTCGCCGAGCGCTCGGTTATAACGTAATGTATCCGATTGGCTGGGATAGCTTTGGCTTGCCAGCCGAGAATTACGCCATCAAAACTGGCCGCAAACCTCGAGAAACTACCGCTGACAATATTGCGAATTTCAAAAAACAATTGCGCAGTGTCGGTGCTAGTATTGACTGGTCGCGCGAGATCAATACCAGCGACCCAGAATACTACAAATGGACGCAGTGGATATTTACTAAGCTGTTTGAAAAGGATTTAGCCTATCAAAAAGAATCGCTGCAATGGTGGTGTCCAAAGGATAAGACGGTTCTCGCCAACGAGCAAGTGATTGACGGCAAATGTTGGCGCTGCGACTCGGTTGTTGTTAAGAAGTCAATGAAACAGTGGTTCTTCCGGATTACTGCTTATGCCGAGCAGCTGCTTGCCGAACTACCAGAGATGGATTGGCCCGACAAAATCAAAATTGCGCAGACTAACTGGATCGGTAAAAGTGAAGGCGCTGAGATTACTTTTCAAGTTGACGGTAGCGACGATACGATAACTGTTTTCTCGACGCGTCCTGATACGATTTTTGGCGCAACCTTTCTGGTGTTAGCGCCCGAGCATCCATTAGCGCGCACGCTGTTGACCGATGAAACGCGCGAATTAGTCGAGAACTATATTAATGATGCCGTCAAGAAATCAGAGATTGAACGCAGCAACGACACCAAAGAGAAAACAGGTGTTTTTAGCGGCAGCTATACTATCAACCCGGCGACTGGCCAAAAGATTCCAATTTGGATTGCCGATTATGTTCTGGGAGGCTATGGCACTGGTGCGGTGATGGGTGTGCCAGCGCATGATGACCGCGACTTTGCTTTTGCTGAAAAATTCGAGCTGCCGGTCGTTGAGGTCATCGAGAGGCCCGAGGATGACATTGACACTGACGCTTGCTATCACGGTGAAGGCGTTTTGGTGAATTCTGGTGCTTTTGATGGTACGCGCAGCGAGGATGCTCGCGAGCAAATTGTCGCTTGGCTCGAGCAAGAGGGTAAAGGCAAGTCGCAAATTACTTACAAAATGCGCGATTGGCTGATCAGCCGCCAGCGCTATTGGGGCGCGCCGATTCCGATTATTTATTGTCCAGAGCACGGTGCAGTGCCAGTCCCAGAAAGCGATTTGCCAGTGCTATTGCCGGATGTCGATGATTTCCAGCCGCGCGGTGATGGCAAATCAGTCTTGGCGGCGCAAGAAGACTGGGTGCAGACGACTTGTCCAGTTTGTGGCTCTCCAGCTCGGCGCGAAACCGATACGATGGACGGTTACGCTTGCAGTAGCTGGTATTTGCTGCGGTATACTGATCCGCACAATGCGCGGCAGGCCTGGGCGCCAGACAAGGCAAATTACTGGGCGCCGCTTGATATGTATGTCGGCGGCGATCACGCGACGGCCCATTTGCTGTATGTGCGCTTTTGGACGCATGTCTTTCGCGAGCTTGGGTTGACGGATTTTGCCGAACCAGTAAAAAAGCTGGTTTACCATGGTTTGATTCAAGCCGAGGACGGCCGCAAAATGAGCAAAAGCCTCGGTAATGTCGTTGATCCGCTCGAAGTCATCAACGCTGGCTACGGTGCTGACGCCCTGCGTACGTTTGAGCTTTTCTTGGGGCCGATCAACGAGAACTCTAGCTGGAACAGCCGCGGCATTGCTGGTGTTTATCGTTTTCTTAATCGCTTGTGGACGCTAGTGCAAGAATTTGACGACAGCGACAAAACTGGCACGTCTGATGCTCAGAAGCTTGATACCATTATTAATTCTACTACCAAAAAAGTCACCGATGACATTCATCGTCTCAGCTTTAATACGGCGATTGCGGCGCTGATGGAGTGCGTGAATGATTTGTACAAATTGAAAGTGGCGGGCTACAGCGAAGATTGGCGCCCGCATCTCAAGACGCTAGTGCAATTGGTACAGCCGTTTGCGCCGCACATGGCTGCCGAATTGTGGCAGCAGCTTGGCGAAACTTCGCAGCTCGATTTTGCCGCTTGGCCTGCCTGGGATAATGCTAAGATTGTTAGCGGCAGCTTGCTCATTATCGTGCAAGTCAATGGTAAACTGCGCGCTAAACTCGAGGTCGCTGCTGATGCTAGCGAAGAGCAGATCAAGGATCTAGCGCTAGCCGACGCCAACGTCCAGAAGTTCGTGCCAGCTGAGCCGAAGAAGATTATTTACGTCAAGGGCAAGCTCGTCAACATCGTGGCGTGATTCCGTGATTCCGTCCTTGCAAACTTACAAATGGTAAGTAGCGTTTCTGAACCTATACGCTATTACTTTGTTCATGACTCATAGTCTCATTATAACATAACCGATATAAAAAGTCAATAATTAAAATACGATAACACTACAATGTCAAATACTTGAGAAAAGCCTCGCTTTAGCGTATAATACTACTAAGTTTATACAAACCGAGAAGGAGAACATTTCATGGCACAGCCAAAGAAACAATCAAGTCCTCGCAAGACTGGCATGCGTCGCAGCCATCTTGTCGAGAAGTTAGCCAAGCGCGTTAACGGCCATTCGCCAGTCAAAGTGTTGATTGGCAAGAAAAAATCATCAACCAAGCAGAAATAACCGTTTCAAATAAAAACGGTGAGATAATAAAAGGAAACAAACGCGAATGGCATCGAATAGGCATCTTGGTCGGATTGTTGCGCTGCAAGCGCTATACGAATTGGAATTGCGCCGGCAGTCTGGCGACAACAGTGCCGCGTTAGATGATATCTTGAAGCGCGATGTCGAGCGTTACCGTTCGGCGATTGACGACATCGCTTTCGTAGAAGGACTGGCTAGCGGTGTTGTTAGCCAGCAGGAGGAGCTTGACCGGCAGCTGCAGCCAATTGCGCCCGAGTGGCCGATTACGCAGATAGCACGGATCGACAGGGCAATCTTGCGGATTGGCCTGTACGAATTACTGCATCATCAAGATACTGTGCCGCCGCGCGTCGCCATCAACGAAGCGATTGAGCTAGCTAAAGCGTTTGGTTCTGATAATTCGAGCAAGTTTGTTAATGGCGTACTGGGTACCGCTTATCGCAAATTTGTCGAGGAAGGGTCAGATAATGCCAAAGCCGAAGGCCAACAAAAGCAAGTTTGATCATATACGCAAATATTTAACAAAGTCGCGTTCGGCGTCTATCCAAGAAATCGTCCGCGAGCCGACTAGCGGCGGCGTGATTTTCCGCCACGGCGAGTCGGGTATCGAGATTTTACTGATTCAGGATGCCAAAGACCGCTGGACAATTCCCAAAGGCCACATCGAGGAAGGCGAGACAGCCGTGCAGACTGCTCGCCGCGAAATTGGCGAGGAAGCTGGCTTGCACGACGTTGATATGCTAGGCTGGCTGGGCAAGATTCATTTTCGCTATCGACGCCTCGATAAGCTCGTTTTGATGACGACGCAAATTTATTTGGTGCGCGTTCGTACCAGCGGCGATGAAATCCAGAAAGAGGATTGGATGAAGGGTATCAAATGGTTCCCGTTCAACGAGGCGCTCGAGCTGATCGAATACGAAGACATCGCCAAGCTAATGCTGAAAGCTAAAACGCGGATCCGCCAAGAAAACTTATAAACTTACAAAATACGAAAAGGAGGAAAGATGAGTGGTATGCCAACCGGGCCGTACCAAGATTGGGCGAAGCAGAAATTAGGTTTTGAATATAATGACATTCAGCTTCTGATTACTGCTTTGACGCATCGCAGTTATGTCAATGAGCACAAAAAATCGGTGAGCGAGCACAATGAGCGTTTAGAATTTCTGGGTGACGCCGTGCTAGAGCTGGTGGTGACAGATTATTTATATAAACATTATAGCGAGCCGGAAGGAATCCTGACTAGCTGGCGGGCTGCGCTAGTTAACACCACTAGTAACGCTAAATCTGGCGAAGAGCTTGGTTATGAGCCATTGGTGCGGATGAGCCGCGGCGAGAAGCATGGTTCCGAGCGGGCGCGCCATCAAATTCTAGCCAATGCTTACGAAGCAGTGATCGGTTCGATTTATTTGGAGCGCGGCTATGATGCCGCGGCAGCCTTTATCGAGAAGCATACAATCAGTAAGCTTAACGGGATTTTAGAGAGCGGCTCTTGGCGCGACCCTAAAAGCCATCTGCAAGAAATCAGCCAGCGCGTTGACGGCGCTACGCCAGTCTACAAAGTCATCGCCGAAGACGGCCCAGACCACGACAAGGTCTTCACGCTCGGCGCTTATGTCGGCGACAAACTGATGGGTAAAGGCATCGGCCCTAGCAAGCAAGCTGCTCAGCAGCAGGCCGCCCGCGCCGCGCTGGAAGAGTATAAGAAACGACAATAAAAAAGCCTGTTTCCAGGCATAAAACTATTAACTAATTTGAAGTTGTGATTGCCCGCAGCCGGACTGCGCAGGAGCTAGGCTCGACTGCGGGCAATCTGGCTACGGGCTAGTTGGTCGTGTTCTCTCTGTGATGCTTATCTTTGTTCTCTAAAAGGAGAACAAAGATAGCGGGAGTGACTATTACTTCATAAACGACAAGGAGAAACTTAAATGACACAACTATGAACGTTAGGTTATAGTTGCTGATCAGTCTCCACGTCTCGACGTGGCTACCGGTAGCCACGATAAATGCCGTCCAAACAGCCCACTCAATGTGGTGATTGCGGCTGATCGCCAGCCGCAAAACAGCGATAGGAGCGACAAGGGCAGTGGTGACGACGAGGACGAAAAACATCTTTCCTCCTTCAGAGGAACGAGCTTGCTTAGGCAGGGGCTACTTCTCGCCCCTTACAAACCTGGGCAAAAAGCTTGATACTTATATATCACGCATGAATCCCCATGTCAACGATTTTCGCAATTATTTCGCAAAAATTGCAAATTTTAAGTGTTTTTGAGCCGTTTTGGCCGTTTTTGCGCCCTCTAGCGGTGTTTTCTGCCTGAATTGGCCTATGAGGCTAGACTTGAATGAAAAGGCGTCTAGGTAGCGCTTAGGCGCTTTGTTGACATTTTACCCGTAACACGCTAGAATATGACAGAAGTAACAATAGTACTAACGTGAAGTAAAGGAAGTTTTAATTTTATGCTCGCAATTCGTTTGCAACGTTTGGGCCGCAAGGCTTATCCGGTATACCGCGTCGCCGTCCAGGAAGCACAGCGCCATCCATCGAGCGGCCGCGTGGTTGCTTATGTCGGTAGCTACAACCCGCATACCAAAGACGCTAATATCAATGTCGAGGCTGCTCAAAAATACCTTGATAACGGCGCTCAACCGACGCCGCGCGTTGCGAAGTTGCTAAAAGAGGCTGGCGTCAAGCTGCCGAAATGGGTTAAAGAGTTCCAGGGCGGCAAGACCAAAGCGGTCAAGAATGCTGAAAAGTTGCGCAAGAATCAGCCAAAAGAAGAGCCAGTTGCCGAAGAGACGGAAGCTCCAGCTGAAGCCTAACACTTTTAATCACGAACTAGCGCGCTCTAACTGCATGGTTGGGGCGCGTTTTTCGATTTCATAGCAAAAGCATGTTACAATGAAAGTACGATAGTAACCGTGTGACCGCAAAGGAGGAGATACCGTGGGCATGTCGACCATTGACCAGGAATTTGTCGAATATATCGTAAAATCACTAGTAGGACATCCAGATGATGTGGTTGTTGACCGGATTGTCGACGAGAAGGGTGTTTTGCTGACGCTAACTGTCAATCCAGAAGACTTGGGCCGGGTGATTGGCCGCCGCGGCTCGACCGCGCAAGGACTGCGCACGCTGCTGCGAGCACTAGGCGCTAAAAATACTGCTCATTACAACCTGAAAATCGTCAATAATGACGACCGCGAGGACGCTGATTCGGCTGTAGTGGATAATGATGTGGAAAACGCCACTAGTGATTCTGTGGAAAATGACGCAGAAAACGCAGAAACCGAAAGCGATTTCGCAAAAAAGTCGCGCCAAGAGCTTGCAGAATTAGACGATCTTGATATATAATCATAAGTAAGTTCATGCGAGAACCTTGAACTATCGAAGAAAACAAAGTACAAAAGCTCTACTGCGAGCAAACCTACAAATGGTTTGAGAGACTTATTTGTGCAAGAAAGCCGTCTTTTGAGGCGGCTTTTTTGTTGGGGTGAAACTTCGAGAAGGCGAGCGTAATCTATTACACGAAAAGCCAAACGTGTCAATTGAGACTATACAACTATTTTGTAAAAGCACAAATATATAGATAAAACATAATGTATAATAGGTCAAATACTATTATACAATAAAATCTAGATTGCAGCAAATTATTGCAAGACATGAAAATAGCCCGCCGAAAACGTGCTCAAGCTGGAAACTGGGTGTTTCAACCCAGGAGATGCAAAATCTGCGTCTCGAACCAGGTTGAACCAATTTTCAGCGGGCTATTTTCGTGCGGGCTCAGTTGCTTCTCAGGCCACCCAGACCTGAGAAGATTCCAGCCCAGAGGGCCGCACGGCGCGGTTGGCCGCGCATAGCGTGTCCGACAGAGTTCTTGAGCGCGCGCATCTGTGCGCGCTCAAGGATGGTGGGCTTGGACTTGGGGGCGACGGCGGTCTTCATGATCGCCTTCCTCTCTTTGCTCAAAGCAAGGGCGACTTTCGCCCTAGACTACCTTGAGCAAAAGTTGATATATATATATCACAGATAGACATCCGTGTCAAGACTTGTTACACTATAACAGATGAGAAAAATTCAAGTGATTACCTTATTCCCAGAAATGTTCGCTGGCGTGTTCGGCAGTTCGATGATGTGGAAGGCGCAAAAAGACTGCCATGTCGAGCTCTCGACGATTGATCTGCGTCAGTTTGGATTAGGCCCGCGCCGGACAGTTGACGATACTCCATATGGCGGCGGCGATGGTATGCTGCTGATGGTCGAGCCGCTATGGCATGCGGTGCAGCAGGCCAAGCAGATTGACTCTGGCGCTAAAGTATTAATCATGACACCGCGCGGCCAGCGCTGGCGGCAGGCGTTGGCGCAGCAATACAGCGAAAGCGAAGATGGTTATATTGTGATCTGCGGACGCTACGAGGGTTACGATGAGCGAATTATGGCGCTGGTCGATCAAGAGCTTAGCGTCGGCGATTATGTACTAACTGGCGGCGAATTGCCAGCGATGACGATTATTGATTCGATTGTGCGGTTAATTCCTGGTGTACTTGGCGGCGAAAACAGCGCAGCGATTGAGAGCTTTAGCGACGGCGAAACGCTAGAATACCCGCAATACACCCGGCCCGAGGAATGGCAAGGTTTGCGCGTGCCAGAGGTACTATTGAGCGGACATCATGGCAAAATCGCCGAATGGCGGGCAGCACACAGCAAAAAGGCTGGGGAATAAAGCGGTTTTGCTAGTGCTGGGCAGGCCCAGCTAGCATCAACTAAACTAGGAAACGAAATACTCCTCGCCAAGGCAGAGGAGTATTTCATTGTTGTGGTGGATTTATCGGAGAGCGATCGATACATTTTTGTGTTTGTTTTTGTAACTTCGCTGTCTATACAATATACGTTTTTGTGCTTAATAGCAAGCATTTTTTGGACAAAAAATAAAAAATCGTGTGGAAAAATGCTATGCTAATAATATGAAACAGTTTATAGCTAATATTTTTCCGCCAACAATTTTCAAGAAGCGCGCACAGTATGCGGCGCTGGCAGCAGGTTTCTGGACGATTATTATAATGTTGGTGCAATTGTTTAGGTTCGAGAAATTTCCAAAAACTCTAGAATCGCTGGGGATTGGCGACGGCACTATCGCCGCGATTGCTATAGTTTTGCTAGAATTTATTTCCTTGCCATTTTTGTTGTCTATGCCGCGGCTGGGTAGGATAGAGCGGCAAATATCAGGCGCGTGCGTGCTGCTAACGCCTAGCGTTTGGCTGGCGATCAGCGCGGTCGTACTGATGAGCGGCGGGCAGGGAAAAGTTAGTTTGTTTGGCGCGGTAGCGGCGCTGCCTGGGGTGATTAGTCTACTACTGTCCGGCGCGTGGCTAGCAGCTGCGGTGTATTTGACTGCTAAACTGCGGCGGCTAAATTTGAAATAACGGCGCTATAGTGATATATTAAGGTAGGCGCAATGGGGTGTCGCCAAGTGGTAAGGCACTGGGTTCTGGTCCCAGCATGCGGGGGTTCGAATCCCTCCACCCCAGCCAAGAAATAATGATATGAAGACAACTACTCCCCGCATTCCGAGCGGTTTCAGCGAATACCTGCCAGGCGACCAAATAGAGTTTAATCGTTTGCGCGACATTATTCGCGAAACTTATGAGCGCTATGGCTACGCGCCGCTGGACACGCCAGATATTGAGCTGAGCGAGGTGTTGTTGGCGAAAGGCGGCGGCGAAACCGAGAAACAGATCTATCGGTTCGAGCGCGGCAAGAATGATTTGAGCTTGCGTTTTGATCTAACGGTGCCGCTGGCGCGCTACGTCGCCGAGCACGAAGGCCAGCTGGTTTTCCCGTTCCGGCGTTACCAGATTGGCAAAGTGCACCGTGCCGAGCGAGCTCAAGCCGGGCGTTTCCGCGAATTCTATCAGTGCGACATTGATGTGATTGGTTCGGAAAGCGTGGCAGCCGATGCGGAGTTTCCAGCGGTAATCAACGATATTTTTGAGCAGTTTGCTTTCGGCGAGTTCACGATTCACATCAATAATCGTTTGGTGTTGAACGGCTTTTTCGCTGGAATTGGTTTGGCCGATGTATCGGCGGATGTACTACGAGTAGTCGATAAAATCGAGAAAATATCGCGTCAAGATTTTATGGCGGAATTACGCGAGTTGGGTCTTAGTGAAAAGCAAGTCTTGCAAGTAGTTGCTTTCACAGAAATTAGCGGTAGCAACGACGATATTTTATCGCAGCTAGAGTCAATGAAAAACGAGATCAATTCTGATGATTTCGCGCTTGGCACGGCAAAATTACGTGAGTTGCTGGCGATGCTGCGAAACATGGGCTTGCCAGAGCAGCGTATTCAGCTAGACTTACGGATTGCGCGCGGACTGGATTATTATACTGGCGTAGTCTACGAAACGACGCTTGATGATTATCCAGAAGTCGGTAGTGTTTGCTCGGGCGGACGCTACGATAACTTGGCCGAGAATTATACGCGGACACGTTTGCCAGGCGTTGGTGTGTCGATTGGTCTGTCGCGCTTATTCTATAAACTACGCGAGGCAGGCGTCGTGTCTAGTAGTCGCCAGACATTGGCGCGCTGTATGGTGGCGGCCTTTGATGATGCGCAATTCGGTGAGGCGCTGCAAATAGCTGCCGAGCTGCGGCGAGCTGGCGTGGCGACAATCCTCAATACCGAATCGGTGCCGTTAAAAAAGAAGCTGCGCTATGCTGATCGTCTTGGTATACCGTTGGTAGTCTTGATTGGCGAAGAAGAAGTGCGCGGCCGTTTCGCGACAGTGAAGGATATGGCAACCGGTGAGAATAAGCCTATCCCCCGCCAGCAACTAGTCGAGGAGCTGCAACGATAAGGTGGCTTGGCTGGTTAAGATAATCGCCGACTGGCTGCTGATTCCGTTAGTACTGCTGGCTTTGTATGAACTATTTTTTAAGGTTGAAAGTAAGCGCCGCTATGAAATTTATTCTCGCGTGCTGATGGCCGGACTGACGTCTTATGTGATTGCTAAAATCCTTGGGCTAATATATCAGCCTGAACAGTTGCGTCCGTTTGAGCTGCTTGGCGTTAATCCGGGGGCGGCTTATCTGAATAATCCGGGATTTCCGTCGGATCACGCGCTTTTTGCGATGTTTTTGGTGCTGGCGGTCTGGTATGCGCTGCGTCGCCGCTCGATTACTATAATTATGCTAACTATGGCGCTGCTAGTTGGAGTTGGCAGGATATTAGCGCTGGTGCATACGCCGCTTGATGTTGTCGGCGGCATGGCGGTGGCTTGCTTGGGGGCGTTGTGGTACGTGGATTGGCCTAATGTTAAGCTTGCATCTAGCAAAAAACGCAAGAATGTAGTAAAATAACTTAGTAAGATGACTAATGTGGAGAAACCTATGAACAACGCAAACGAGACTGCAGCGGTGAAGCTGGAGCCGTTTATTCCGATGGACAAAAAGGATATCATTCGAGCTGCTATCTATGGAGCATTCGCTGGTGCAATACTAACGGTGTTGTATATTTTGGTTGGCCGGGTCGCGTCGGCGGTGATGTGCCGCGGCGATAGTGATTTATGCCAGAATGCGCCGCTGTATGTAGCAATTTTTTCGGTAACTTTGGTGTCAATCGGCGGATTGATACTGCTGTCGCAGGCGCGAATTTACCGGCCGTTATTTATCGTTATTGCTTCGATAGCGGCTCTATGGGGTCTGCAATCGTATTTAGCGCTCTTGCCGTGGTATTGGGCGATGGCGGCGATGACGGTAATTGGCGCGTTGACGTATGCGATGTTTACTTGGTTGGCGCGATTGCGGTCGTTTATACTTTACTTAGTAGTATCGATTGTGCTGATTGTAGCGGCTCGGTTGATTATCGCTGGGTAGCTGGCACAGAACCGTTATTTGCGGTATGCTAGCTATATGGAAATAATGGTTTTGCTTATAATTTTAGTGATAGTCGTCGCAGCGGCTAGCGTGGTTATTTTTGTGTTGATGCAGCAGCTGAAGCGAGTGCAAAATAACTCGGCGGTAGAGCTGATTAAGGGCGATGTCGTTGAATTGTCGCGCTCGATCACTAATTTGCAGCAAACAATGAGCGACAAGCTTGAACGCTCGCAGCTGTCAACTCAGCAATCGGTGCAAAAGCAGCTCAGTGAAAGTTCAAAATTGGTGGCCGATGTCACGCAGCGCTTGACCAAGCTCGACGAGACCAACAAGCGTGTCGTTGATGTGGCGACTGACCTCAAAACCTTGCAAAATGTTCTACAAAACCCCAAGCAGCGCGGTGTTTTTGGCGAATACTATTTGTCGAGTGTTCTCGAAAATATTTTGGCGCCAGGGCAGTATCAAACTCAGTATAAGTTTCGCGACGGCGAAATGGTTGATGCGGTGATTTTTCTTGATAAGGGTCAGATTCTGCCAGTTGATAGCAAATTTAGCCTCGAAAATTATAACCGGATGATTGAAGCTAGCGGCAAAGAGCGCGAGCAGCTAATGCAAAAAGTCAAAGCTGATCTGAAAGGGCGCATCGACGAAACCAGCAAATATATTCGTCCGAGCGAGCATACTATGGATTTCGCATTTATGTTTATTCCCAGCGAATCGTTGTATTATGATTTACTGATCAATAATGTTGGCCAGGGCGGCAGTTCGCGCGATCTGATAGAGTATGCCTTCCGCGAAAAGCACGTGATTATCACCAGTCCGACGAGTTTTATGGCGTATTTGCAAACGGTATTGCAAGGTTTGCGCAGCTTGCAAATCGAGGAGCAGGCTAAGGATATTCAGGTCCGCGTCGGCAAGCTCGGACAACACATCGCCAAATTTGAAGAGTATATGCAAAAACTAGGCAATAGTCTCGGTACGACAGTCAATCATTATAACAACGCTCATAAAGAGCTCAGTAAAGTTGATAAAGACGTAGTGAAGATCGCTGGTAGCGATTCTTCCGTCGAAGTATTGACGCTTGATCGTCCGTCGTCTATTGATAAGAAGTAAAGATTTTTGACTATCAAAATATCCCGCCGATAGACGGGATATTTTTGTTAAGAAAGTTAGGTTTAGTCTTTCTTTTGCCGGCCAGCAACCAACACGTAGAGGTTGGCACCGACAGCGGCGCCCGCTAAAGCGCCAACTAGCGACTCGAGCGAGAAGCGCGAATTGACAACTTCGTTAGAGCCAGCTGAACCAGTAGTGAGCTCCTTTTCGGTCGAATCGGTCATCGCTAGCGCAACAGCCGGGTTAAGGCTAGCACCCTTGACGTATGCGACGTGAGGAATCTCAACTTTATTAGAAGCCGAAGATGTTGCTTTGCTTTGGTAGTCGGCGATTGCTTGCGTTTTGGCGGTTGATAGCAAGTAGCCAGATGTCAAAATGCCGACTGCCAGTGCCAAGCCAACGCCGAGCGCCTTGCCGGTATTGCAAGTTTCTTCGCGCGATAGAACTGCTGCTAGTCCGAATAGGAAGATAGCGGTGCCGACCAGCTCAATGCCGAATATCGACCAGTTCATGCTGCTGAATCCGCTAAAGCCGAAGTTGATCGAGCCGCCAGTAACCCAGTTGGTGACGATTACAGCCAGCATAGCGCCGATGAACTGGGCGCCCCAGTAGAATGGCAACAGGATTGTCTTGAGCTTGCGCATAGTCCACAAACCAAATGTTACGGCTGGGTTGACGTGCGAGCCCGAGACAGCGCCGATGCTCATCACTAGCATTACTAGCGTGAAGCCGACAGCTAGCGCGCCAACGCCGCCGTCTTTGAATGTGGTCAAAGCAACCAGCGTCAATACGAACGTACCGATTAGCTCGGCAAAGATTATATTTATGATATTTGATGGAAGCTTGACGCTGCTGCGTTTAGTTGTCGTAGGTTTGGCAGCGGCAGTTTCCTTCTTTGGTGCTTCTACTTTTTCGGCAGATACTGTACGAACAGTCGTCTTGCTGGCGGCCGTTTTCTTGGCGGTCGTCTTCTTCTTGGTAGAAGCGGCTTTTTTAGTAGCCATGAATATTCCCTCCTTTACTGAAATATAGACATAGTATAACACAAAAATATTTTGGGTTGTATACATCTGTTATAATGATGATATGGGACGTTATTTTGAACAGACAGAAAGCCGCAGCGAACTGCAACAGCGCATCGCTGCCGACTTGCGTGAAAAAGCAGCGCAGAAGGCAAAGCAAGAAGGCGAGCCAGTTCCGGGTGTTAGCGGCGAGCTAATCGAAAACTCAGAATATTTGAAAGGCACCAAGGCTACGACAACTCTAGCACCAGCTTGGGTGTTTATTGTGCTGATGGCAGTTGGCGTATTTGTGTTATTCGTATATCAGGTGAATAAGTAGGTTAGCGATGGATTTCGAGAAAGTTTTACAAGTTTTATCAGCGCGGGCGGCTCAGTCTAACCACCCGCAAGAAGTATTGCGCGCTCCAGAAATCAAAACGCTGTATGATCACATCAAGACATTGCCAAATGATGAGCGCGGCGCTTTCGGTAAGCGAGTCAACGAGCTGAAAAAATCGCTGGAAGTGGTCATAGAAGTTCGCCGCCAGGAGCTCGATAAAGTTGACTTACCGCCAATTGACGTGACAGCGCCGATGGACATCAATGCACCGCAGCCTGATCTATTGCCCAGCGAACGCGGTACGATTCACCCGCTGAGCGCCGAGATTGAGCGTATTTCTGACATTTTCAACCGCATGGGCTTTGTGACGGAAGAGTCGCGTGAAATTGACGATCAATTCCATATGTTCGAGAGCTTGAACTTTCCGAAGGGTCACCCAGCACGTGATGATTATGACACGTTCATGACCGAAGAGACTGACGCTAACGGCGACCGCTTGATCGCGCCAGCGCACACCTCGACCATGCAAAACCGCGTGCTGAAAAAATATCATGGCAATTTGGAAAAAGGCGAGGCAATTGCCGCCATTGTACCCGACCGGGTGTTCCGCAACGAAGACCTGGACGCGCGGCACGAGCACACGTTCTATCAAGTTGAGGGCGTGTATGTCGCCAAGGGAGTCAATGTCGGCAACCTCATCGCCACCTTGCAGGAGTTTTTGCAGGAATATTATGGCAAGAAGTTGGATGTGCGCGTCAACCCGTTTTATTTCCCGTTCACTGAACCGAGCTTTGAATTCGCGCTGAGCTGCCCATTCTGCGAAGGTAAAAATCCGGATTGTAAAGTTTGCTCGGGCGAAGGCTGGATTGAGTTGCTGGGATGCGGTATGATCCACCCGAATGTGCTGAAAGCTGCTGACATCGATCCGAATGAATACACCGGCTTTGCCTTTGGCTGCGGCATCGACCGCTTGGTGATGATGAAATACGGCATCGAGGACGTGCGGCATTTCGAGAGCGGCAAGTTGGACTTTTTGGAGCAGTTTTAATTTACGTTAGATTGACTGGAGATATGTGATGATTAAACGTAACGTATTTCTATACAACATTACCAATCGCGACGACGAGGGATATGGCAGCTACTTGTTTGAGGACGCTCTGCGTGATTTGATGAACCTCGAAGAAGACGACAGAAACTGGCAACATAATCCAAATGACGATGAGTCGTTTATGCGGCTCTTGCAGTTTGACAAGTTACATAGAACCAGCGAACTATCCAAATGCTATGCTGGCATCATCGCCGTGTATGGATCAAATGTGATTACAACAGGCAGGGACGATGATGATCTAGTTAGGCGCTATCCTCTTCCGGGTGGGCGTCTACCTGTACAGGTAGTACACTTTTTATATTATGCAGATAAAAGAATTATGGCATTAGAGTACAACCGAAATGTTGTCACAAATGTAAAGATCCTAGCGTATATAAATAATCGCATAACAAAGCTCTCGCTCTCTGAAAAGCTAGCATTTATCGGGACGGTGATCTGCCATCCAGATGCTATCGAGTTAATCAGGCAGGCTCATCGTATAAAATCCGCGAAAATATTCGTTCCTCGTGAAGCGATAGAACAAAACAATAAAATCTATCAAATTGCTAGGGATGTATTTTCCGCTCCTTCAGTCGATAACCATACTGATACGCTGGGTACTTTTGTTATTGAATTTCGTCCCAATAGAGGAGAATTCTTGTCTCCCGGGTCTTATATCGATAAGTATGTAAACGAGTTTCCGGGTGTTGATAAACAAGTCTACGAAGTTGAAATCGAGGAAGGTATGGAAGTGACATCGGTTAATATCATGCAGCCTCAGTTTAAGAATACTATTGAACTGCCAGACAGCAGTATTGAAGACCGAGAAGAGTATGACAGGCAGGTTTTTGGTAAAATCCACGAGGTATATCAAGCGGCTAATGGCGTCATAGCGGGAGCGAACAATGTGGACTAGGCGATGGAGCTCTGTTGGGCTGATGCTGATCATCCTGGGGTTATTCTTTGGGGTATCCTTCGGTATGCAAGAGATCGTGAAGGCGGTGAAGCCTGATATCATGAAGGTTAATCCGTGGGACGTATTTGAGGGTATAATAACCATCCCATCATATATCGTTATAGTGTTACTAGTGTTGCTGCCATCAGACGCTCGATATAACCTGAGGCTATCAATGTTTCAAAAATCCAGTTACGTGCGTGAAATTGTCATCTCCGGCCTCCTAATCATTCTCGTGATGGCTGTAGTGGGATTTGTGGCGTATGACCCGACGGATAGCCCGACTCGTAATCCTTGGAATGATTTTAATTGGGGTAATTATCTGAGCGTGATTATTTGGGGAGTTATCATATTTTTGTATAGTGTGCTGCTGCGGTTGGATAGTAGGGCCAGACGTGGATTTGATAAAAACGTAGCTTAATTATCCCATACAAATATCCCGATAAGGCCGCGTGACAACTTCTGCCGAGTCAAGGCCGAGTTTGGTTTCAATGTCGCTAATCATCGCCAATGCGCTATTTTCATCGTCCGACAAAACCTCAACTTCCACGAACGTGCCAGCGTCTTTGATTTCGTCTATAGCCACTGTTGCCTGCGGAAAATCAGAGGACTGAAACGATCGCCGGTATTTGTTGACCTCGACCAGCTGCACCATGCCGAGATTTGCCAGTAGCTGCTTGGCGGTCGCCGCGTCCTCGGGCTGAATTGGCAGGTTGGTCTCGGGCTTAATGATCACATTGTTTTTCGTATGTGTAGCAGTCGTCGTCGCCGGCTTATAAGTCACCTCAGCAAAACCATCGCGCTGGCGAATCCGCAAGCATTCAACCGTCTGCATAAAATCGACATCAGGACGAGAATAATACGTATCAATCTCGCGGAGATTACTCTGCAGTTCAAAACCGAGGTCTTGCAGCTGCTTGATTAATTCTTTTGCGTCACAGGTTAGCTGGCGTTTGCATTCGATTTCTAGTAGTTTTTTGGTCATTTGGTGGCCTTTCGGGTTCTTACCTAGCACTGTGTTTACCTAAATAATTAATTTATTAGCGCGAATAGCAGCGGCGATTCGACGGGTAATAGTGCTCATAAATTAAGGATAGAGCAGTTTGCTGCATCATGCAATAACTATTTAGGAACGTCTCGTAAGGTTTATGCTATAATTAAGTTATAAAGGTTATCAATACTGCAATCCTTGCTGGATATCAACGGCCAGTAAAAAGCAAAGTTCGCTTATGAAAGGTGTAAAAATGTCTGTAGCGCTCAGTAGCAAAAAGATAATACTAATCGTAATATGCGTGATACTTGCGCTGATAGCAGGATTCGCGTCTTGGGCATTTCTGTGGCCTAGCCGTAGTGCCGACCTGCAGAAAGCTGATATCCAGCGGCGCGATTATGGCCAATCGGTGGCAGATATCCAAAAAATCATTGCCGATGATACCGCCAATAATGAGGTGCGGCCAGATTGCCGGCCGATTTTGAAGACTCACGGCAAAAAAACTGCTCGAGCAGTGATGATTCTTCACGGCGTTAGCGCTGAACCTTCAGGAATGGTTGAGCTGGCAGACTGGTTTTACCAGGCGGGCTACAATGTTTACGTACCGCGAGTGCCGCATCACGGCATGAAAGACAATAAGCTCCACGGGAAAGTCCGCGCCAGCGAATTGGTGAAGTTCATGGGTGACAGCGCTGGGCTAGTCAGCGGCCTGGGCGACGAGCTAGGTGTGATCGGCCATTCTGGCGGCGGCACGCTGGCAACGTGGCTGGCGCAGTATGGCGACGGACTATTCTCGCGGGTATTACTGCTCTCGCCGTACTATGAACCAGACGCTTCTAAAGCACCGAAGTGGCAAATGGCGCTGCTGCGCAATGTTTATGGTAACCATTTGCTGCCAGATCAATTCTTTGACGGTAATTTGTCGTACCGGGCGCTGGCAAATTATGTCATAATTAAGCAGAATTATCGCAATGATTTGAAGGCTGAAGGTTTGAAGCATCTCGGCTTGATAATTGGTAGCGAGGACGATTTGATTGATAAAACCATGGCACTGAATATCGCCGAAGGCATGGCTAAGGCTAGCGGCGCCGAATTTACTTACGAAACAACGCCGGCTTATATCGGCGCTGGCCACGAATTAATATCTCCAGAAGACAAAGTCGTTAAGAAGTACAAGAAAGAATTGTATGGCATGTACCTGCGGGTGTATGAGAAATAGTATTTAGTAGTTGCGTACTGTCAGACGTTTTCCATTTTCGGCTTAGTTAGGTGGAGGTCTGTTATAATAGTCTATTGTGACTGCACGTAAAGTAAATATATCCACGAGACCGTTTAGGAGTGCCGTTTCTGGCGGCAAAACCGCCAAACCGCGACTGCGTAAGGGGTGTCGCCGAAAAACACAGTCTAGCGGCCAAGCCATGCTTGCTCGTAATATTAAGCATCATCATGCTGCGCCCGTCCGAAAAATGAGGATTAAAAAGCCATATTACGACGCCATCATGTCGGGTCGTAAAACCCTGGAGGTTCGCGTTGGCTATGGCAGTATCAAGCGCTTGCAGGCTAGCGAGCTATTGCAGCTAGAAACTAGTCATGAGTCTGGCGCGGTACGGATTAAGTCGATTCGTATCTACGATAATTTTGCTAAGATGCTGGCAGCTGAGGACTGGCAGCAAATTGTACCGCAAGCCAAAGATAGAGCGGAAGCGCTTCGGCTTCTTCAGAAAATCTACCCGCCGCGTAAAGAAAAACTTGGTGTGTATGCTATTGAAATTGCGAAATTAGAGAAAGGCAAATCGGCTAAAGGCAAAAAAGCAAATAATACTTTTTAGGCGCCTCGATGGCGTATTTTTGCAATTAATACAATTTTGTGGCATCATAAAAGATAAATGATTCAATATAAAAGGAAATTAGAATAATATGAGTGAACTTCCATACCTGTTAACAGCGACCCCATCTGAACATCCTCGTGGTGCGGCATCGCTGCTAGGAGCTGATTTTATGCCGACACCACTGACTGCTAAGCTAGCTGGGGTGCCAGGGTTGGATATAGCAGGAATAGTGAATCGTGCTTTGGAGAAAAATGAAAATGGTAATCCTTCGGTAAAAGCCGCACGAGGCATTGGCGGGACGGCAAGCTGTGTTATGCTCAGAAATCTAGCAGATCAAGCAAATTCCATAGACCCAAATGCTGTCGTAGGAGCTCAGGGTGAGAATAACCCAACGGCCGCGAGGCTGCTAGACGATCTAGAAAAACGCGCAGAAGCTGGAGAGGCCGGCGCGCTTGCTGCTCCTATTCCTCCAAAATCCTTAGAAATGATCAATAATTTAAATGGAAGGGTCGAAGAAAGAGGCGGTCAGGCTGGAGAATAGTCTCTGAATAATAGGATGAAAAAAGGTAAAAATATGGGCGCAGATAGTTCTTCACAGTGGGACGAATAGGAGGCGTATACTATGAATTGGCTTGCGGTTGTTGGCACCCGCGAAATGAATGACGCGATTTGCCGCGATATTGAGCGATTTGTTGGTCAGAAGATTGCTGAGGGCAGTGGTATTGTATCGGGCGGTGCTACTGGTGTTGATCACGAGGCGGCTCGGCTGGCGTATGAAAATGGCTTGGATGCGTCGCGGTTTAGTATATTTCTACCGGTGAAATTAGAGTTGTATTGCCAGGCACTGTACGATCGAGCGGCAGCTGGTAAATGCCGCTACGACGATGCGGTTGATACGGCAAATCTTTTACAAAAGATTTGCCAGAGTAGGCCTGGTGTTGTGCACGATGTCACTGAGTTCACTGAAGTCAATGCCGAATCATTTCATGCGCGCAACTGTCAGATTGTTGACTTGGCGGACGAACTAGTAGCTTTTCGAGTGAATAATAGCCGAGGTACGACATTTACTATTGATCAAGCCCGAGATAAAAACATTCTAGTAAAAATTTTTGATTACTCAATCACTTCGCTCTGATTGCCATACTTAGCGATGATTTGTGTTGCTTGCGCCACGTCGTTTACGTTGTCTGGCGTAGCAATTGCGTGCCAGCCATCACTACCGAGCAAAATGCCCAAATCAAGTAGCATTCGGTCGATGTCGGGCGCTATCGAAGGCTCATCGGTATAAGATATACTATGCAAATAATCGGCAAAGCGTTGATTCAGATCGGGCGAGCGCAAATCCCGGGCGACGGCCTGGACGCAGCGGATAATGTCAGCAAATTGGATTGGCCCCGATTGTACACTGAGATGCAGCGTATTAGTGACAGACATGTCTTCGGCGTGATATTTGATATGATTGTCGTCGGTGTAGGCGCCAAATTGCAGGCTAAGCTTTTGGCTGATTGATAAGTTCAAAAAGTGCATGTATTCATAAAATAGCGGCAATGTTTCGGGCCGTTGCTGGCGGAATTGCTGCGTTAACTGAAAGGATATATAGAGTTTGCGCGGAATTGCTGATGGCTGGTTAGTCGAGTAAATTATACCGCTGATTTGGCTAGTGCTGCTATTCAGCCGCTTGATATTATCGATGTTTTGCCATGGCCTAGAGTCAAGCTGTCTTAATTCGTGCATCATTCGGCCGCTGTCGGCAACGTATAGCTGGTTTGGCTCTTCGGCCAGCAAACGGTACAGAGCTAGTGAAACCGGCTCGTTGTCCATTTCGCCGAAATCAGTCGGCAAGGATAATATCTTGTTAGCTAACCGCGTGGCATCGACCGAGTGCCAAATACTCTTAATAATGATAATGCCGCCAGGGTAAGTGTGTCCGTCTAGCGTGTAATCGATCAGCTGATACTGGCCTTGCTGGTACATAAATTCGGCCGCTGTCGCCAGAAACATATGCTCATATAAATGAGCTAACTGCATGCATGGATGGTGTTTAACCATAGTGATGCGCTTCATTATATTAATTATAGCAGAGAGTTAGAGCTGATGCTCTTTGATGCGGTAGCGAACGGTTTTCACGAGCAATTTTAGCTCGCGTACGATAGTGTTATACTATATGTAATATGAAAGTCAGCCTAAACATTATCAAACAATTGATTAATTTTGAATTACCGCCGGTGGATGAGTTGGTGGCGCGGGTCAATCAGCAACTTGGTGGCGTCGAAGCAGTGATTGACCTGAACGCCAAATATGGTGGCGCGCGAATTGTCCGGGTGGTTGAATGCGCCAAGCACCCTAATGCTGATCGACTGAGCGTGACCAAGATTGATGATGGCGGTGCGGTGGCGGATGTGCCGCGCGATGAGGGTGGTCTGGTGCAAGTAGTTTGCGGCGCGCCAAATGTACACGCTGATATGTGGGCGATTTGGCTGCCACCGAAAAGTACGGTGCCGGCGAGTTTTGATGAAGACGAGCCATTCGTGCTGGATGCGCGGCCACTGCGCGGCGTGCTCAGTCAAGGTATGTTGGCGGCGGCTGACGAGCTGGATATTGGTACAGATCATGAAGGAATAATCGAAATCACTGAGCGCGACGTGCCGGCGGGCGTTGAGCTTACGGCGGGTGCGAGTTTCGCGGAAACGTTTGGGCTGGATGATTACGTGCTGGACATTGAAAATAAGATGTTTACTCACCGGCCGGATTGTTTTGGGCAACTCGGCGTGGCACGCGAGATTGCTGGGATTTTTCATCAGCGATTTACTAGCCCCGATTGGTATAAATCAGAGCAGAAGTTTGCTGAGGCCGAAGGTCTAGAATTGACAGTAACGAACGATGCGCCAGAATTAGTGTCGCGCTTTATGGCGGTGGCAATCCGTGATGTTACTGTGGGCCCGAGTCCGTTGTGGTTGCAGTGTCAATTGGTGGCGATGGGCGGCAAGCCGATTAATAACATTGTTGACGCCACGAATTACATAATGCTCATGACGGCGCAGCCAACGCACGCCTATGATTATGACAAATTGCGCGGGCACACGCTCGGCGCGCGGCTGGCGCGTGATGGCGAGAAAGTTAGCCTGCTCAATGGCAAAGAGTATGAGCTGACAAATGACGACATTGTTATTGCTGACGGCGAGGGCGTGATTGGTCTGGCGGGAATTATGGGCGGTGCTGACACTGAGGTTTCGGATGGCACGAAAAACATCGTTTTGGAGTGCGCTAACTTTGACATGTATGCGCTGCGCCGCACGGCTATGCGCCACGGTATTTTTACCGACGCGCTGACGCGGTTTAACAAGGGCCAGTCGCCGCTTCAAAATGCTGCCGTATTGAAGCAGCTGATGAGTATGGTTGGCGGGTTACAGGCGAGTGAAGTGTTTGACAAGCGCAACGATCGCCTGATGGTCATGCAGCACGATTCGCGAGTTACATTTGGCTCTGCCGGCAAGGAAACCATTTCGATTTTCGATTGGGGCGCAGTGACTGGCGTTTTAGTGTTGGAAAGTACCTTTGTGAATGAACGTTTGGGCACAGAATTTTCGCCGCAAGAAATCTGCCGTATATTAAAGAATGTTGAAATTAAGGCGCATGAGGAACCCGAGCCAAATACGCCTTATCAATTTGAAGTAATCGCGCCATTCTGGCGCACCGACCTTGAACTGCCGGAGGACATTGTCGAAGAAGTCGGCCGGCTGTATGGCTTTGATAAACTACCGCGCCAATTACCAATGCGCAGCATCAAGCCAGCGCCGAGGAGTCTGCGCCGCCAGCTCAAGCAAGCGATTCGCCAAAGTCTGTCGCGCGCCGGTGCCAACGAAGTCTTGACTTATAGTTTCGTCCACGAGCGCGTCCTGAAAAACGCCGAGCAAGACCCGAGCCGCGCCTATCGGCTAAGCAACGCTTTAAGCCCTGATTTGCAGTATTATCGCACCAGCGTGCTACCGAGTTTGCTGGATAAAGTTCACGCCAACATCAAAGCCGGCCACGACGAATTCATGTTGTTTGAAATCGGCAAAATTCACGATAAAGAATTGCCGCTTACTGACGAGAATCTGCCGAGCGAGCAGACGTTTGTCGACGGTATTTATGCTAGCAAAAAGCCGCGAGCCGGCGCGCCATTCTATAAAGCGAGGAAATTGGTAGACAGGCTGTTGACAGATATTAACGTTGAGGCTGATTTTGTGAAAATAGTAGAGTCGGACGCGGACGTGCCAGCGCCGTTTGACGACCAGCGCAGCGCTTGGATTGTCGCAAAAAACGGCGACAAGCTAGGCGTTGTCGGTGAATTATCTCAGACAGTACGGCGTAATTTCAAACTGCCAGATTACACGGCAGCGTTCTCGCTTGACATTGAAAAATTACAAGTCTGTCTGACTAAAAGTCGCGAACATAATTACCGGCCGCTGAGTCGTTTCCCATCAATCAGTCAAGACATCTCGCTGCGCTCAAGCGTGGAAATTTCGCATGATGAGTTGCTGCGAGCGGTTCAGCAATGCTTGGACGGGCCAGAAAATCTACATTGCCAGATACAGACGCTTGGTATATATCAGCCAAAAGACGACGCGGCTATCAAGACTACCACTTTCCGGCTAACGTTTACCAGTTATCAGCAAACCCTGACTGATACTGAGGTCAAACCGATTATGGATAATATTGCAACGGCAGCGCTTACTAAACTTGACGCCGAGCGAGTGTAGTTTATTTTAGTTGTTTTTGATTAGAACGCAGCGGGCGTTCTGGCAGGTTGTTGCGCAACGTTACTAGGCTGCGTCGTGTTGGGCGGCCGATAAGTACGCCGAACGAGGCGCCAGCAGCAATGGCTACCGCAATCAGTATAGCTCGCATCAATAACAGAGTACCGTCTACAGCGGCCGGATTAGCGACTAGCGCCATTAGCCCGTTATACAAGGTTAGGCCGGGAACCAGCGGCACGATACCAGCATCGATGATCGCTTGGCTAGGAATTCTGGTTAAGCGTGAAACAACAGTAGCTGTAAAGCCGACGGTAAATCCAGCGACAGCGTTAGCAGGGATAATTATCAAGCCTAATTCTGATACAGCTAACAGCACATAATAACCCAATAGTCCGCTGGCGCCAGTGATTAATAATCCAACTGGCCGCGAATTATTACTTAATGCAAATGATGCCGAGATGATGACGGCGCCAATATACTGATAGGTCGTGCTTGAAAAGGATAAGCTGTCGGGAGTTGCGACGAACGCTAAGCCAAACTGCCTGGCGGCATATAAGCCCATACTTACGCCCAGTACAATGCCAAGCGTCAACATCACCACTTTCAATAGCCGAGCGCTAGCCGTGACGTAATATTCGTCAATTGCGTCCTGAAAGGCGCCGACAATCATCATGCCAGCTACTAGCAAGACGATACCGCCAACGGTTAATATCGTCGGATCAATCAAAGCAAAAAATTCCCAATATTTATGATTAACTAGCCACAATATACCAGTAGAGACTAACGTGACTGATAACGCGGCAATAATCTGAATGAAAAATGGCGGCAGCGCAGCGCGCCCTAGTAGCTTTATCAGAAGAGTAATTAAAAAACCTATGATAAAGGCAGCCAGGATAATCGGTATAGACGTCGTGTAGAGCGCAACCGAGCCGGCACTCAGGCCGCCGCCAGCAATATAACTGATAATGCCAGGATAGCGCTTATTGTTGGCAATGATGGCATCGAGTTCATTTTCGGCATCATCTAGAGTGACTTTATGGTTGGCAATTTGGCTGGCTAGGTTTTGTAATTTGCGCATTAGCCGGTAATCGGTAGCGCGCGGCGAGATAGTGCGGATCAGTGTCAACGGTTCGCGATCGATGCCGCGGTCTTGCGAGAGCGTAATTTGATTAAAGCTGACATCGATATGTACTTTTCGCTTGCAATATGTGTCGGTTACCCCGAGCGCCATATGCACGACGCTATTCGCTGGCGTGCCCATTGATAGCAAATGGTCTGACATGTTCATAACCAGCCGCAAGGCTCGCATATTAGGCGTCAGTGTCTCATCGATTTTCTCGATATCAACTTGATCAGCGTCGTCGGTTGCTGTCAAGATGCTTGTTAGCGGGTGGCGCATAAAGCGAATAAGCGGATTCATATCTTGATTATGGCAAAAAATCTATTAGTATTCTAGAGGCATATGATGTCATTTTCACAACTCCTTCAGCGGGTCATGGTTGCGGTTGCTGATATGTTGAATGCTATCGAAATTAACCCGCTTTTGCTATACTGATTTAATATGGGTAGACAGGGGTTATCGCGCGATCAAGTAGTTATTCAACGCCAGAAATATGGTGAGAATCGGTTGCCTGACCGCGAAAATAAAAGCATTGTTAGGCTGATCTTGACAATTATTAGCGAGCCGATGATTTTCTTGTTGCTGGCAGTGGTAGTGGTCTACTTTTTCTTGGGTGATTGGCACGAAACGGTGGTTCTGGCGCTGTCGGTAGTTGGCGTGGTGACTCTAGAATTGTATCAAGATTCTAAAACTGAGCGGGCGTTAGAAGCACTGCGATCGTTATCTGCGCCGCAATGCCAGGTGGTGCGCGCTGGCGAATATGTTACCATTCCTAGCGTAGAAGTGGTAGTTGGCGACATTTTGATTATCGGCGAAGGTAGCCGAGTGGCTGCTGACGGTAAGCTCATTGAATCATCAAACGTTGCTGCTAACGAAAGTATTTTGACTGGCGAATCGCTGCCAGTCGAAAAGACTACTGGGGGTCAAGTATTCTCTGGCACGGTAATAACATCTGGACACGGACTCGTCGAAGTAACCACTGTCGGGGAGCAGACCGAAATGGGGCGCATTGGCGTGTCGCTGCACGAAATTAAGCCAGAAAAGACATTATTGCAAAAGGAAGTTGGCCGAGTTGTGCGCTATATAGCGGTGGCGGCAGTGTTCTTGGCCATGTTGTTGACGTTGCTGTTTTGGCTGCTGCGCGGCGACTTTTTGCATGGTTTTTTGGCGGGACTGACGTTGTCGATTGCGATTTTGCCCGAGGAATTCCCGGTGGTTCTGTCGGTATTTATGGCGCTGGGAGCTTGGCGCTTGGCCAAGAGCAACGTGCTAGCGCGCAAGAATCAGACTATCGAGACACTTGGCGGCGCAACGGTGCTTTGCACGGACAAAACTGGGACATTGACCGAGAACCGCATGGCCATAACTCAAGTTATCGGCCTTGACGGTAGAGATGTCGATGGCGCTGGGCGCAGCGAAATTGTCGCATATGGTATCTTGGCGTCGCAAAAAAATCCGTCCGATCCGATGGAAGAGGCATTCTTGGCGGCAGCCGATGATCTGGCAGCGATTTATAACGGCATGGATATCATCAAAGAGTATACGCTAGATAGCCATTCGTTTTCGGTAGTGCAAATTTGGGGGCGGGACGGCAAGCCTGAGCTTGTAGCGCTGAAAGGGGCTCCAGAGGAGGTTTTTCGACTTTGCCGCTTACCCAACGACAAACAGAAACGGTTGCAGGAGATTGCCGACGATGCCGCCGATGACGGCCTGCGTGTACTAGCAATTGCTAAAGCAGCAGCGAAAAGTATCGCGCCTTCTCGCGATGGCTATCAATACGAGCTGCTAGGTTTGGTGGGGTTGTCTGATCCGATTCGTACCGAGGCTAAGGATGCTGTCGCCTTGGCACACCGAGCTGGCATCAAAGTGATTATGCTAACTGGCGACCATACCGAAACAGCGCGGCGTATCGGCCGCGAGATTGGTTTGAATACTGAGCGGGTGATAACTGGTCAAGAATTTTTGTCGATGAACGAAAAGCAGCAGCGCGAGATTGTCAAAACTACAGAAATCTACAGCCGCGTCGCGCCAAATGTCAAGCTGGCGATTATTTCCGCTCTTAAGCAAAACGGCGAAGTGGTAGCGATGACTGGCGACGGCGTTAATGACGGCCCGGCCCTCAAGAGCGCGCATATCGGTATCGCCATGGGCCAGCGCGGCACCGACGTTGCTCGCGAGGCGTCGTCTATCGTGCTGCTGGATGATAACTTCGCCTCAATTGTTCAAGGCGTGCGTATCGGCCGAAGGATTTTTGCTAATTTGCAAAAAGCGGTGATGTATATCATGATTGTGCATATACCGATTGCTGCGTTGTCAATTGCGCCGGTATTGCTTGGTTGGGAATTGATTTTACTGCCAATTCACATCGTATTTTTTGAATTTATTATTGATCCTGCTTGTACGTTAGTGTTCGAGGGCGAGCCAGAGGATGAAGACACGATGCGCCGGCCGCCGCGGCGAATTTCGCAGCCATTATTTAGTCGAGCGTTAGTGCTAGAAAGTTTAGCAATTGGCGGATTGCTGGCGCTGATGGCCATTCTAATTCATGGCGGGATGCTGGGCAGCGGTGCTTCTAGCGATCAAGCGCGAGCGGTAACTTACTTAACGATAATTCTAGCTAATATTGGTATGATTTTGGCGCTATCCGGCCGCAAAATCATTCGCTTGGCTGTTAAACAGCGTGGCAAGAATGCCTTGGCTATTGTGGTGGTCACGGCTTCTGTCGCCTTGGCGGCGGTCTATAGTCTGCCATTTCTGCGCAATTTATTCAAAATCGCACCGTTATCGCCAGCTGAATTCGGCTTAGCGGCAACCGCGGCGATTATTGCGTCGCTGCTGGCGGCAATTGTGCGTAAACTATGGCAATAATCGAGATTTTATGCTATAATGAAAGGATAAACTAGAGAGGGGAAATAATGGCAACGTCAAAGAAGCAACGTGCTGGCATTTTGATTATTGTGGTCGCGACCGTTCTAGGTACGCTAGGATCATTCGCAGTGATGATTTTATCAATGCAGTCAAACAAGCAAGCTCAGGCGGACTACCAAAAAGTTCTAAGCGAATATAAAAAAGAACAAGCTGCTTACGAGCAAAAAAAACAAGCGCAAGCCGACAAGCTGTCAGCTAAATATTACGAGACGTTCAAGCAGTATTCTAGCCAAGTTGCAAAGTTCGAAATCGATAGCGTCAAATCACTAGCAACCGAAGATCTAACAGAGGGCGATGGCGCATTGATAGACGATAAAACTAATTTTGCGGCTTATTATATTGGCTGGGATGCAAATGGTGATATCTTTGATCAGAGCATTGATAACAATAAGCTGAAAACGCCATTGCCAGTAAGCGGGTTGAGTACGGCTGGTATAATCAAAGGCTGGAAAGAAGGTCTGAAAGGAATGAAAGTCGGCGGCGTGCGTCTATTGTCTATCCCGGCGGACAAAGCTTACGGCGAGGCCGGCAGCAAAGACTCTAAAGGCAAGCAAATTATCGCGCCGAACATGCCATTGAAATTCGTCGTTATGGCGATTCCAGCGCCAGAAACGATTAGCCAACCAGATATGACGAAATTAATGAATGCATATCAGCAAGCTCAGCAAGCGCAGTAAGACGAGGAGGAAATCTGCATGGAAGATATAAAACCTGTGGTGATGATTGGCGCTGGCCCGAGTGCACTAGCGGCAGCGATTTATACTACGCGCGAGGGTATTGACACTACTCTCTACGAGAAGGGTGTTGTTGGCGGTCTAGCGGCAATTACCGATAAAATCGACAACTATCCTGGTTTTCCCGACGGTGTCCCAGGTATGGAATTAGCGGATAATCTGCGCAAGCAAGCTGAGCGCTTTGGTGCCAAGATTGATTACGGCGACGTTTCAGCGCTGCGTCATCAGGATGGCGTTAATATTTTGACAGTTGACGGTCAAGAGGTTAAAGCTCGCGCTGTACTGATTGCTACAGGCAGCGGTTATAAGAAACTTGGCATTCCTGGCGAGGCAGAATTTTATGGCCGCGGTGTGCATTATTGTGCGACCTGCGATGGTGCTTTTTATAAAGGTAAAAGGTTAGTCGTTGTTGGTGGCGGCAACTCGGGTGTGCAGGAAGCGATGTTTTTGACGCGTTTTGCCGAGCATATCGATTTGCTGGTGCGAAGTTCCGTAAAGGCCAGCAAGGCTCTACAGGACGATTTGCAGAAATACATTGATAATGGCAAAATTACCGTACATTTGCAAACAGTAGCGCAAGAAATCGTCGGCGAGGACGGCGCGGTGGCGGCGGTGCGGGTGCTCGAAAACGGCGCAGAAACGACTTTCGAGGCTGACGGCGTGTTCGTTTTCATCGGCTTGAAGCCGAATACGCAGTTTTTGGCGGATAGCGGCGTTGAGTTTGATGAGTACGGCTTCATCAAAACCGACGATCGTTTGGCGACGGCTTTGCCGGGCGTATTTGCCAGCGGCGATGTCCGTAGCGGCGCTACCATGCAGGTGGCTAGTGCTGTCGGCGAGGGAGCAACGGCGGCGCTGAGTATCCGCGAATATTTAGAAAGCGTCAAATAACTGCTGCTATTCGACGTATTTCTTGCGGAAAGCTTCGAGTTGTTTAATGATGGCCGGGTCGCTAGTCTCGAGAGCGATTTCGCGCGTGCCCATGATGCCAGAGCCGCGCATGAAATTATGCGACCCTGATAGTGCTATTTTCGAGCCGTCAGGCATCGTGAAAACAATGAATTTGGCGTGCAGATATTGCGGATGCTGATATAGGGTTTGTTGCCGGCTGGTTAAAGTGCCGAGTTTGATGAGAAGTTTATTGATCGGCGAGGCGGTACGCCAATTATTGAAATACAATTTGGTATTTTTGCGCTTGAGAATGCGGTTGAGTCTACCAGTCGGGCAGTACTGCGATACTAGTACGATGTTTTCAGCTTGTTCGGCTAGGTCGCAGGCGCGCTTGTAAATGAGAGAATTAGTTGGCAAGCCCTGATCAACCAGGACAGTCGAGTGTTCGTCGAGGCCAAACATTGAATTGCGAATCGAACCGCCGCGCTTGTCGGCGCGAGCGATAAGGTATTGCTCGTTAGATAGCTTATCAGCTAACACTTTATTATCAAATCGGAACATGTAATCGACATTAGCTAGGCTCTCGTGGTCCATATTGACACCGCCGCAAGCGTAGACTATGTCGTCAACAATCGACCATTTGCTGTGAGTGCGGCCAGTCATTAGCATATTAGCCTTTTGGCCGAGCCAGCGAAAAGCCACGCCCGCCTTTTTTAGCCGCCGTTCTAATTTCATGGCGTGAACGGCGCGCGATGGCTGGCGGCGCGGTGAACGCAGAATGAATTCCTTCGGTTCGAGATAAGTGAATGAATCGGCGCAAACCGAGGCTGGCACGCCGCGCTCAGCCGCTGCGCGCTCGACGGCGGCGATTACTGCTTCGGTGTGCTTGTCATCGGCGCGAAAGGTGGTCGCTACCATATTGACGCGCTGCTTGGCGTTATCAATTTTAACTGCTAAATCCGACATATAGTCTTCTGCTGTCAATAGCGTCGGACTCTTTTTCTTACTCATATCTCTATTAGTATACTCTATAGCGTAAAAAACTGATACTATATAGGTAGTAACTGTAAGCAAAGGAGCAATATGGCAGATTTTAATAAAGTTCTTGACCCGGGAGATGTCGATGGTGGACTGGTCAATACGGTAGTAGAAATCCCCGAAGGGTCGCGCCTGAAAGTCGAATGGGATCGGCAGCGGGCGGTCTTTATGCTGGACCGCGTCGAGCCGAAGATTTTTGCTAAGCCGTGTAATTACGGCTTTATTCCGCAGACGCTTGATGAGGACGGCGATGAGCTAGATACGCTGATTATTTGCCCAGAGCCGCTAACGACTGGCGTGTGGTTGGAGGCGCGTATTATTGGTGTGCTGCGCTTCGAAGATGACGGTGAAGTTGACGATAAAGTAGTCGTGGTGCCGGCTGACAATCGCGACGATGATCGTATTAACTCGCTCGACGACATTCCGCAGCTGGTTAAGCAGCTTGAGCATCACTTCACTCATTACAAAGATCTCAAGAAGCCAGGCAGTACTATCGTCAAGGGCTGGGGCGATGTCGAGGAAGCCAAGACGATTGTCAAACAATGCATTGACCGCTATAATAATCAGTAATAAACTTAAACGGAGCAAATTATGGATTATTATGATTATTCAACTTCGACTTATGCGGCTAGCAGCGATGTCGGTGCGGTTGCAGTTGTAATTTGGCTGTTTGTCATCTTAATTGTAATGGCAGTTTCCATACTAATGATTATCGCCATGTGGCGAATCTTTACCAAGGCTGGCAAGCCAGGCTGGGCGTCATTAGTGCCAATATACAACATGGTAGTAATGATGCAGATTGTCGGCCGGCCAGAGTGGCAAGTCGTACTGATGTTCTTGCCGTTTGCCCATATATACATTTCGATCGTGTTACCGCTAGATTTAGCAAAATCGTTCGGCAAAACGACTGGTTTTGGCGTTTTGATGATCTTCTTCCCGGCGATTATGAACCCGATTTTGGCGTTTGGCTCAAGCCGCTATGTTGGCCCGGTTATGCGGCAGCAACCAGTCTACGGCCAGCCGCCGCAGCCTGGGTATTACGCACCGCAGCCAGCTTACGGACAACCGCAACAACCGGTAGCTTATACTCAACAACCGCAGCCATACGCTCAACCGCAACAACCAGCTGCAACGGTTGCCCAGCCGCAACCGCCGGTAGTTGAAGGCGGACAGCCGCAACCGCCCCAGCAGCCACCGCAGGCATAAATAGAATAAACTTTTAGTTTGCAAAACCTAGCGAAATAGCCAGAATTTGTCTGGCTATTTTCGTTTTGGCCGCTATTTTTTGTTGCGGCGAAACGGTGCTGTGCGCTGCAATAGGCTGCCAGCGCGGCCTAGTAGCGAGGTTTTTTTGAGCTGGGCCTTGAGCTTCATGCGGGCGTGTCCAGTGATGACATATTCGTTCCAGCCAGGCTTTGGGCGAGCGCGCTTGTTGGTTAGAATCTCGACGGTATCACCGTGCTGCAATTTGTAGCTGAATGGTTCCATCTTGCCGTTTATTAGAAATCCGCTTGATTTAGCGGCTAGATCAGAGTGCACGCGGTAGGCAAAATCTAACGGGAAAGCGCCGTCTGGCAGGTCGTAAATATCACCCTTTGGCGAATAAATAAAAATCCGATCGCCGAACAAATCGACCTTCAAATTATCAACGTCGAAATCTTTACCTTCGCGAATCATCGATGCTGCCGACTGCAAATGCTTAATCCAGTGTAAATCTGTCGGCAGGCTGGTCATTTTGCCCTTGATGTAAGCATCAGTTAGCTTTTGTTCATTATAATGAAAACTGGCTGCCAGTCCGCGTTCGGCGTAATCGTGCATCTCGCGGGTGCGGATCTGGAACTCGACCGCTTGGCCGTTTTTAGTAACCACCGTAGTGTGCAGCGATTGGTAGCCGTTGGGCTTCGGTTTCGAGATATAATCTTTGATTCGCCCAACCATCGGCTCGTACATATTGTGCAGTTCGTTGAGTACCAGATAGCAAGTGTCGATGTCGTCAACGATAATTCTCAGCGCGATCAAATCATAAATATCGTCGATATTGGGGACGCGCTTCATCTTCTTGTACAGGCTGTAGGTACTCTTGACGCGGCCGTCGATTTGGTGCTGGATTTTCTCGTCGCTGAGGCGCGAATCGACAGCGCGGCGGACGGCATCTAGCTTACGTTGAGATTTCTTTAAGCGGCTATCCTTGAGGGCGACAGTTTGGTTATATTCCTCGGGCATTAAATATTTGAAGCTCAACTCCTCGAGCTGTACGCGCAGCCGACCCATATTTAACCGATCGGCTAACGGTGCGAAAACGTCTAGTGTCTCGCGAGCGATTTTCTTCTGCTTTTCCGGACTTTTGAATTGCAAAGTTTGCATATTATGCAGGCGGTCGGCCAGCTTGATGATAATCACTCGCACGTCTTGGCCGACAGCGATGAGTAATTTCGTCAAATTATCGGTAGTGCTTGGCAAATATGATTCGAGGTTTTTCATACCGGCGCGGGCTTGGCTAACCTTAGTGACACCGTCAACCAGAAAAGCGATATCCCGGCCGAATAGCTCGGTGATTTCCTCTAGTGTAGCATCAGTGTCCTCGACTGTATCGTGCAGTACGCCGGCAATCACCGAATCAATATCCATGCCCCAGTCGATTAGCATAGCAGCGACTTGCAGCGGGTGAGTGATGTACGGCTCGCCGCTTTTACGCAGTTGCCCGTCGTGTTTATCGGTAGCATAATGGATTGCTTTTTCTAACAATGCGACCTGCTCTTCACTGTAATGGCTTCTAGCCAGATTAACCAGCTCGACCTCGTTCATAGCCTTATTATAGCAAATTTGCCAAAGCTATTGCGCTTTTGCTAGAATATTAGCAAAGATGGCTTAATCAAGGAGTGGGCATGGTGAAAATAAAAGTAGCGATTAACGGTTTTTGCCGGGTTGGCCGCAGTGTTTTCAAAATCGCGCAGAGCCGTTCGGATATCGAAATAGCGGCTATTCGGACGCATCTGAGCGCCGAGCAGTGCGCTTATCTGCTGAAGCACGACTCGATTTATGGCCATTATGCCAAGGTGATTGGCACTGGCGACGCGTCGCTATATGTAGGCGACCGGATTATTCCTATCATAAGCGATAAGCGGACAACCAAATTGCCGTGGGACGACCTGGGCATTGATGTTTTGATTGATGCTGGATGCCAGACTGATGCTGCTGAGCTGCGCCGCCATCGGACGGCTGGTGCTCGGCGCGTGGCGTCGTTGTCGCAGTGCGCTGATTTTGCGACGATCGTCATGGGCGTTAATGACGGATTGGTCAATGTCTCGACGGATATTGTCTGCAGCGGCGATGCGGCGATTAGCTCGGTAGCGCCGGTTATCGCGGTGCTTGATCAAGCGGTTGGTGTCGAGGCGGCGACGATTACAGCGACTGGCAGTTATCATTTTGCTAGTTTGCTGTTAAAGACTGAGCGTCTGGACGACAGCGACTTGGTGGCGATGGCGGCTGATTACGGCCAGCGATTGCAGGCAGTTTTGCCAAATGTTGCGAGCGCGGTAAGCGGGCTTGCAGTTAGCAGCCGCCAGTACGGTAACGTTGGTCTATCAACGATTTCGCTGCTGCTGCGCGAATCAATCGCGGCCAAGAAAATAAACGAGATTTTAACGCATGCTGCCCGTGAGCCGCTATACAACGGTATTTTGGCAGTTACCGACAAAGAGCTGGTAGCCGAGGATTTTCGCGGCAATAGCTACAGCTCGACAGTTGATGCTGGCTTGACGTCGGTGGTTGCCGGGCGATTGGCGCAAGTGTCGTCCTGGTACGATGGTGAGTGGGCTAGCGCCAACCGCTTGGTCGAGTTGGCGGCTGAAACTGGACGGTATGCGCGGAATGTGCAGTAAGCTTACTCTTATGATAGGATTAACAAAATCCTACTCTAACGGGGCTTGCCAGGGGCGCATATTATGCTTATACTTGTAGTATGAAGATTTTTCTAGGAGCGGATCACGGTGGGTTTTATCTGAAGGAGAAGATTGAAGCTTATCTGACCAAGCGCGGCATCGAGTGGGAGGATGTCGGCGATAAAATACTCGATCCGCAAGACGACTTCCCGCAGTTTGCTCAGATGGCCGTGACCAAGGTATTGGGCGAGGACGATTCTACTGATCCGCGGGCAATTTTGGTTTGCACTGGCGGCCAAGGTATGGCGATGGCAGCCAACCGTTTTCGCGGCATCCGGGCGGCGGTGATTTGGGATAAGTTCGAAGCACATGAGTGCCGTAACGATAACGACTGCAATGTCCTATGCTTGCCAGCGCGGGTACTGGACGCTCCGGGCGACGACTTAGAACTCTGGAAAGAAATTATTGACGAGTGGATCGCTACGCCATTTGCTGGTGCGGCGCGGTTTGTTCGCCGCAACGCAGAATTGGATGCTTTCTGATGGCCGAGATTGTTCCGACAGTGCTCTGCGAAAATGCAGAAGATTACAAGCTAACGATTGAGCGTTTATCACCGTTTGCTAAGCGTGTTCATCTAGATTTGGCTGATGGTGAATTTGCACCGACTAAAACCGTCGAGCTGAGCGATATGTGGTGGCCGCAGGATTGGCAGGTTGATATCCATGCTATGGTGGCGCGGCCGAGTTTGTATGTTGATGCTTTGGTGCAGATGCGTCCGTCGCTGGTGATTTTTCATGCCGAAGTTGACGAGGATTTGCAGCCTTCTATCCAGCAGCTCAAAGCTTCGGGTATTCAGACTGGCGTGGGATTGTTGCGCCCGACGGTGCCAAATACTGTCAAAGATGTCATCAGCGTAGTTGATCACGTGCTGGTGTTTAGCGGTGATTTGGGCCACTACGGCGGCAAGGCTAGCTTGATGCAGCTCGAGAAAGTCCGTCTGATTCGCAGCATCCATCCTAGCGTTGAAGTCGGCTGGGATGGCGGCGCGACGCTCGAAAATGTTTTTAGCCTGGCGCAAGGCGGCGTTAATATCGTCAACTGCGGCAGCGCTATCCATTCGGCGCCAGATCCGGCAGAAGCTTATCAGAAATTAGTAGCAGAAGTTAATAAGCAAGGAGTAATCTAGGTGGCTCGCGAAAAATTATCTATTCCACAGCTCAAAATAAAAGCCAACGATGTGCGGCGCGACGTAGTTCATATGCTAGAGCTGGCCAAGAGCGGGCACCCAGGCGGCGCGCTGGGGCTGGCGGATATCGTCACGGCACTATATTTCAATATTATGAATATCGATCCGCAGAACCCTGAATGGCCAGAGCGCGATATCTTCATGTTAAGCAATGGCCACACAGTGCCGGTACAATACGCGGCCATGGCCGAGGCAGGATACTTCCCGGTTGAGGAGCTGTCGACTTTGCGCAAACTCGGTTCGCGCCTGCAGGGCCACCCGGAGCGCACTAAATTGCCAGGGCTCGAAAACACGTCGGGGCCGCTCGGCAGCGGTATTGGCCAGGCGGCAGGTTATGCTTATGCGCTGCAATATTTAGACAAGCAACGCCACCGCTGGGTTTACGCGATTGCCGGCGACGGCGAGCTTGATGAAGGTAATATCTGGGAGTCGGCGATGTTTGCTGGTAAGTATAAACTACGCCAGCTAATCCTCTTCATTGACCGCAATAATATCCAGATTGACGGTCCGACCGAAGATGTCATGCCGCTGGAAAATTTGCGCGGCAAGTGGGAAAGTTTTGGCTGGCACGTCCAAGAAATCGACGGCAACAATATTGAAGGCATCATCGACGCAGTAAACTTAGCCAAGGCGATCGAGAATCGGCCGTGTTGTATCATCGCGCATACGATTCCGGGCCGCGGCGTTGGCTTCATGGAATACGATTACAAGTGGCACGGCGTAGCGCCATCAAGCGATCAGGCGGCTACGGCGCTGGCTGATTTGGCGCATTCAGAATCACAACAAGATGCAGGGGGATATTATGAGTAATCAATCGTCTAAAAATTCGATGCCGTCCAAGGCGCCGAAACCGCCAACTCCACCAAAGCCGCCGAAACCGCCGAAGTCTTCGGCCGCATCTGCTCCGTCAGGGCCGCCAGTTCAGCCAGCTGCCTCAGTGCCGCCTGTTTCGCCGCCGCCGCAATATGCTGCTCCGCAGTATATTGCGCCGCCGGCAAACAATACTTATCCGCCGGCTAGCCCTTACGCTTATCCGTATCCGCAGCCTGCGCCAACACAGTCGCCGGGCAACTGGATGGGTGCTGTTAGTATCATACTTGGCTTGCTTTGGATGAGTATGATTGGCTTGCCGCTCGGTATTGCTAGCGTTGTCAAGGCGAACCGCTACGGTACTTCGAAAGCAGCAGGCATTATCGGTATTATTATTAATTCGGTTACGCTTGTTGTTTCTATTATCGTTACGATACTTCTAGTGTCTGGGGCGATGCAGCCGCTTTTCTCGCAGTTTGATCACGCTGGCGACAACAAAGGCAAGGAAAAGGACAGCACCAGAACTGTTAGAAGTGTCTCGCTTGATGATAATTACCAGCCGCAGGGTTCACCGGTTTGGCGCATCGAAAACGGCAAATTGCCAGAAGGTTGGACTGAAAAGGAAAACGATAATGGCGTTCATTGGTATTCTGATGGCAGTGGACTCTTAATGACTATATCTGTGGTTGGTAGCGAAAATTTTATCAGTAGTTCTGATAGAGTTAATTCGCGAAAAGTTATCGAAGACAAGATCGGAAATGCGAAGAGTAACGGTGACTTGGTGACTGGTATAGAGTGGTATCAGTCATTTGCTGATTTCGCGAATGACCGCGGCGCTGTGCAACTTTTGTGTGCTCGCGTTTTGGCTAATGACAGCAGCGGTAAGCCGCATTTATCAGTGATTTGCTCGCGAGCATACGGTAAAGGAAGCTACTTATTGTACTTATACAACAATAAAGAATCGCTCGCTGTTTCAGAAAGCGCCAAGGCGATGTTCCGATCGCTAGTGATTCTCGAGAAAAAAGATGCAAAACGATATTCAGGAGAAGGCCGTGTATAATTATCCTCTAAATGACAACATTTATAATGAAAAACCAGAAGCAGAAGCCACGCGTGCTGGTTTCGGGCGCGGTTTGAAAGCGGCCGGCGAAGCTGATGAGCGAGTAGTCGGTCTGTGCGCTGATTTGGTCGAGAGCGTCAAAATGGATGCCTTTGCCAAGGCTTTTCCTGAGCGTTATATCGAGGTCGGTATCGCCGAGCAGAATTTAGCGACGGTGGCAAGCGGCCTAGCGCGCGCTGGTAAAATTCCGTTTGCAGCCAGTTATGCGGCGTTTCACCCGGGGCGCAGCTGGGAGCAGATCAAAGCGACGATTGCGCTTAACGACATGCCGGTTAAGATTGTCGGCGGACATAGCGGTACAACGGTTGGGCCGGATGGTGCTACCCACCAAATGTTCGAGGATATCGCGTTGATGCGGGTGTTGCCGAACATGATTGTCATTTGCCCGGGTGATGCTATTGAGGCTGAGAAAGCCACCAAAGTACTTGCCAGGACCGATAAGCCGGCTTACTTGCGGTTAACGCGCGCTGCTACGCCGACATTCAGTACACTGGATTCGCCATTCGAGATTGGCCAGGCGTATGTGTTGCGCCAGGGCAGCGATGCGACGATTGTCAGCACTGGCATCATGACGGCGTACGCGCTGCGAGCAGCTAACGAATTGCAAAGTAGCAGCGTCTCGGTCGAAGTGGTACATGTGCCGACGGTCAAGCCGCTCGATAACGAGACGATTCTGGCTAGTGTTCGCAAAACTGGCCGGGTAGTTACGGTCGAGGACGCGCAAATTGCCGGCGGTTTGGGCGGCGCTGTTGCCGAACTGCTAGGCGAACAGCTGCCGTCGCCGTTATTGCGCATCGGTATGAACGATCGTTTCGGCGAGAGCGGCGAGGCTGGCGAGTTACTACAAGCCTTCGGGCTTGATGAAGCGAGTATCGCTCAGAAGACGCGCGAATTTGTTGATCGCGTGCCGCAATACCATGCAGGATTTTAAGGAAAGGAGACAACGATGAGTTTATCAATTGATGAAATTCGCCAGCGTACCAGCCGGGCGCGCGACCTAATGCGGCGCAGCCGGCAAGAAGGTTTCGCGGTGGGCGCTTTTAATATTGACAATCAAGAAACATTGCGTGCGATTTGCCAGGCAGCACAAAAAACCAGCGCGCCAGTGATGGTCGAAGTCAGCGCTAACGAAGCAGCTTCGCTGGGCGGCTACGAAAATATTCGCGATTTGGTCGATAATTATAGCCAAAACTACGGTGTCGAGATGTATATCAACCTCGATCACGCGCCGACAGTCGAGGGCTGCAAACAGGCTATTGATGCTGGCTTTGAGTTTATTCATATCGATATTTCGCAGGCTAACCACGATGCTTCGCTCGAGGAAATTATCGAGAAAACTCGCGAAGTTGTCGAATATGCTAAGTTCACGGGCGCGCTGGTCGAGGCCGAGGAGCGCTATTTCTTTGGCGACTCTAACTTGCATAAAGAAGAAATCGACTACGAAGAAGTCAAAAAATGGAATACCAAGCCCGAGGAAGCTAAAAGTTTTGTCGATGCCACGGGTATCGATACTATGGCGGTGCAGGTTGGTAACTTGCACGGGCTGTATCCGGTGCCGAAGATTCTCGACCTAGATTTGCTGCGCCAGATCCGTGCGGCGATTGATTGTCAGATTAGCTTGCATGGCGGTAGCGGCACACCGCTGCATTACTTCGAGGATGCGTCCAAAATTGGCGTTAGCAAGATCAATATTAACAGCGACTTACGATATGCTTTCCGCACTACGCTCGAAAAGGTCCTGCGCGAAAATCCCGACGAATACGCTGTCTTCAAACTGATGCCCGAAGTTTACGATGCCGTCCAAAAAGTCGTTGAAGAGAAAATTGGCGCCTTTGGCAGTGCTGGAAAGGCGACGCTCTAGTGGCGGTCAAGATTTTAGCAATTGGCAAAGGTACGCAAGACGTATTCCTTCGCAGTAATGAGTTTGACCCACATACTCGCGGCAAGAAAGTTTTCACTGAGCTGCCGCTAGGTATCAAAATGGAAGTCGAAGACGTAATCTTCAGCACTGGCGGTAATGCTACGAATGTCGCGACAACGTTTGCCCGCCAGGGCTTAGACAGTCGCTATATGTGGGCGCTGGGTAATGACTCGGCCAGCCAGGCAGTAATCGCGGCGCTTGATACCGAGGGTGTCGATACGCGCGACGTCTTGATTGATGATCGAATGCAAGCTGGCTATTCAGTAATTTTGATCGCGACCAATGGCGAACGAACGATTCTGAACCACCGCGGGCGGACGTTTGGCAAAGATGCCAGCCGTTTGAATCTGCAAGCTATCAGCCAAGCCGATTGGATTTATCCGACGTCGTTGGCCGACAACAGCCTGACGGTGTTACGGGTGATTTTGGACGAAGCTGAGCGCGTTGGTGTCAAAGTCATGCTTAATCCGGCTGGCCCGGAGCTAGCTGATCCAGAAAAGCTAAAAGGTTTGCTGGACACAGTTGACGTGCTTTGCACCAACAAAGAAGAGATGCAAAAATTAGTAGCTGGCGAGACTATCGAGGAGTTGGCTCTGCGGGCGCTGCACTATTGTCCGACAGTGATTGTTAGCGACGGTCCAAATGGCGTGGTAGCGACTGACGGCAAGACATTGGTACGCGCTGGTATGTATGAAGACGTGCCAGTGGTCGATCGCACGGGTGCCGGCGATGCTTTTGCTAGCGGCTTTTTGAGCCAGTGGGCGCAAGGTAAAAACTTAAAAGATTCGATTATTTTTGCTAGCGCCAATTCGACTAGCGTCGTTACTAAGATTGGCGCCAAGGACGGTATCTTGTATAAAGGTGTCAAACTGCACGCTATGCCAATCACCGAGAAACAATTACCAAAACGAGGAGAATAATGAAATACCAGATTTGTGTATCGGGCGCGGCGTCGGGCGAGACGGTTGATAGCGCTCACGAAAAAGCTTTTGCGATTGGCGCTGAAATCGCCCGTTCGGGCAAGACATTGCTGACAGGCGCTACCGTCGGCTTGCCGCACTTTGCTGCGCGCGGCTTCAAAAGTGTTGGTCAGACCAAAGGCGTGTCGGTCGGATTCTCGCCAGCTAGTTCGTTTCGCGAACATATTTCGACTTACCGTTTGCCGACTGCCGAATTCGACTATATCAACTTCACAGGCATGGAATATGTCGGCCGCGATGTTCATCTGGTGCGCAGCGCCGATGCGGTGATTACTGTCGGCGGGCGGATGGGCAGCTTGCATGAGCTGTCGACGGCGCTCGAGAGTCGTAAGGTCTGCGGTATCTTGCTGGGCAGTGGCGGCCTGGCGGACTACACGATTACTCTGCTCAAGAACGTCTGGGCGCCGGGCGCTAAAGATGTCATTTACGACGCTAATCCCGAGCGGTTAGTGGCGCGAGTCATTGAGGCGCTTGACAAGAAATACGCCGATGTCGAGCACGATAGCAGCGACCCGCAGGTTAGTGTCAAACGTTACGGCCAAGGTTAGCTAGAAATAGTCCAAAAATGTTAAAATATTCTAGATGGATAGTCAGCGATTTCGACTAAAATCTGCGTATCAGCCGACTGGCGATCAGCCGCAAGCAATCGCCCAGTTGCTGAATGGTTTGCACGACGGCCAGCGCGAGCAAACGCTACTCGGTGTAACAGGTAGCGGTAAAACTTTTACAATGGCGAATATTATCGCTCAAAGGAACGTGCCGACATTGATTTTGGCGCATAACAAAACCCTCGCTGCCCAGCTGTTCAGCGAATTCAAGCAGTTTTTTCCCGACAACGAAGTTCATTATTTCGTCAGCTATTTTGATTATTACCAGCCAGAAGCTTACATCGCGTCGAGCGATACCTATATCGAGAAAGATTCGGCGATCAACGAAGAAATCGACCGCTTGCGCCATGCTGCTACCGACGCTTTGCTGACACGGCGCGACGTGGTTATCGTGTCGAGCGTCAGCTGTATTTATGGTTTGGGCTCGCCGGCGGATTATTATGATTTGTCGATTACCGTTAAGCGCGGCGAGCGGCGTTTGCAAGATAAGTTTTTGCGCCAATTGATGGATATCCAATATCATCGCAACGATATCGACTTTGCGCGCGGTGCGTTTCGCGTCAAAGGCGACGTGGTTGATGTATTTCCGGCGGGCGGTGAAACGGCTTATCGCGTTGAATTTTTCGGTGACGATGTCGATCGAATTACGCGGATTGACCCGCTGACTGGCGAGATTCTAGAAGAGCCGGAACTCTTCACTATTTTTCCGAGCAGCCACTACGCTACGCCGAAAGAAAAAATTAAGCGCGCCATCGAGAATATTCGCGCCGAGTACGAGCAGCGCGTCGAATGGTTCGAAAAGAATAATAAACTGCTCGAGGCGCAGCGTCTGTCCCAGCGTACCAAGTACGACCTCGAGATGCTCGAGCAGACTGGTTTCGTCAAAGGTATCGAAAACTATAGCCGTTATCTGACCAACCGCGAACCGGGCGAGCAGCCAGCGACTTTGTTAGATTACTTTCCGGATGATTTTTTGATGATTATCGACGAAAGCCACGTTACCGTGCCGCAAGTGCGCGGCATGTATAATGGCGACCGCGCCCGCAAAGAAGTCTTGGTCGAGTATGGTTTCCGCTTGCCGAGCGCTCTAGACAACCGTCCGCTGCGCTTTGACGAATTTAATAAACACATCAACCAAGTCATTTACGTTTCGGCGACGCCTGGTGATTACGAACTCCAGCGCAGCCCGGCGCCAGCGCAGCAGGTAATTCGCCCGACTGGTTTGCTTGATCCAGAGATTATCGTCCGCCCGACCGACGGGCAAGTCGACGACTTGATTGCCGAGATTCGCGACCGCGTCGACAAAAAGCAGCGCGTACTAGTCACTACTTTGACCAAGCGGATGGCAGAGGATTTATCGGCTTACTTGACGGAGATCGGTATCAAGACGGCTTATATTCACAGCGAAATCGACACGCTGGAGCGCGGCGATATTTTGCGCGATTTGCGGATGGGCGTTTATGACGTGCTGGTCGGCATCAATTTACTGCGCGAGGGGATTGACTTGCCAGAAGTTAGTTTGGTGGCGATTATGGATGCCGACAAGGAAGGTTTCTTGCGCAGCGAACGCAGCCTAATTCAGACGATTGGCCGGGCAGCGCGCCACGTCGACGGCAAGGTGATTATGTACGGCGACAATATGACCGATAGCATGCGCTTGGCGATCGACGAAACGCGCCGTCGCCGCCAGATTCAAGAGAAATACAACCGTGAGCATAACATCACGCCGCGCGGTATCAGCAAAGCAATCGACGAAGGCCTGCGCGCCATCATCCCGCAAAAAGAAGATGACAAGCCAAAGCTCGACCTGCGCAAAATCCCGCGCGACGAGTACAAAAATCTCGTCAAAGACCTGACGGCGCAAATGAACCTAGCTAGCGCTAACTTAGAATTCGAACGCGCCGCCGACCTGCGCGATCTGATCGCCGAGATTCGCGAGAAGATGTAGGGCTAGTAACAACTTTAGTAGAAAGGATAAAAATGAAACCAAACAAACTGCAGCCTGGCGATGAAGTTCGAATCGTTGCGCTGGCGCGCTCGGCTAGCGATATTGACGAGGCTGTTTTGCGGCGGGCAACGATGGCGCTGGAATCGCTTGGTTTGATGGTGACGTTTAGTGAAAATGCCTTTTCTCAATCTCAGCGCGGCTGTCCGAGCGACCAGGAGAAGGTTAACGATTTGCACACTGCATTTACCGATTCGAAAGTTAAAGCGATTTTGGCGGCCATTGGCGGTTTTAATTCAAATCAGCTGCTCGACAAAATAGACTGGAAACTAATTGGCGCTAACCCGAAGATTTTCGCCGGATTTTCGGATATCACGGTGTTGAACCATGCTATTTTGGCTAAAACTGGCTTAATCACATATGCTGCGCCGAACTTTTATTGCTTTGGTATGCTGCCGCAAAATAGCTATTCGCTGGAATATTTTAAGCGCTGTTTGTTTGCGGATCAGCCGGATGAGTACGAAGTTGCACCGTCGGCGAACTTTTACGATTATCCTTGGGATTACGACGAAAAATCCTCGCGCGCCACTTTGCCAAACGCTGGTCCAGTAATCATCCAAAAAGGTAGAGCCGAAGGAGTCTTGCTGGGCGGAAATATGTGCAGTCTAAATTTGTTGAACGGCACCGAGTATTTTCCGCGCATTGCTGGCGATATCATCTTATGTATTGAGGATGATAGTTACGATTCGATTTTAGAGACATTCGAGCGCAATTTCCAGTCGGTAGTGCAGCAGCCGTATTTTCGCCAGGTCAAAGCTATTCTGATCGGGCGTTTCCAACAGGAATCGCAGCCAACAGAGCAGGCTCTTAGGGATATTATTCTCAGCAAAAACATTGAACAGACTATGCCAGTCATTGCTAATCTAGATTTTGGCCATACCGACCCGAAATTCACTTATCCAGTTGGCGGCAGGGCTGCGGTTGAGGCTAATGATATAGCTACGATCCGCTTTTTCTCTAGCTAAATCAAGATTTTTTGACATGATACCATCAAATATGTTATAATATATAAGATAAGGTAGTTACTCTTGCGACAAAATATACACCCCATAAGGCGGCAGCGTGATGGTGGCTGTACTGTTCTTGTGCGTGGTTACCGACGATAAATGCACGCCGCGAAAATCCTTGCTATAGCCGTGCCAGCTGCTGTTGAAGCGGACATGCCAGTGTCCTGGCAGCGGCAAATTGATATCGTAATGGTCGAAATGCTGGTCGCTGAAATTGACGATTACTAGCACGTCGTCGCCAGCGCCGCCCTTATCCCAGCGGTGGTAACCGATAACGCAGTTGTCGTCGTTGGCGTGGAAAAGGGCGGTCGAATTGCCTTGCAGGCCGCGCGTTGTATCGTAAGCGTTATGCCGTAGTGCTAGTAAGTGCTTGTGAGCTAGCAGGATGCCGGCATACTTTTCAGTTTTGTGCCATTCTAGGGCTGCCCAATCGTTGAAGGAGCCGTCCTGCAAGAACTCACTGCCTTGTAAAATCATTGGTATGCCAGCGGATGTCAAAGTGACGGCGTCGGCCAGCAGAGCTTTCTCGCGGGCATATAGCGTCGTGCCGCCGGTGGGGTCGGCTGCTTCGTTCAAACGTACAGAACCGTTGGCGGCGGTATCGTGCGAGTCGCTGAAAATCACTCGTTCGAAATCATTGCCGTTATACGAGTGTGTAAACTCGTAGCGAATGCCTTGCAAAGTTGGTGCCGTATCAGCAGTTAGCCCTAGCGCATCGCGCAGCGCATGCGGCCAGCCCAGTTCCCACTGTGCGTCGAAGCCACAGCCATTGTTGGCACGCGGCGCGGTAATCATTGCATTGCAAGCAGCGTCCTCGGCGATCATTAGCGCATCGGGTTTAATCTTATGAGCTAGTTCGACTATGTCTTGCAGCAGACTCCAAGTGTCGCTGATATCGTGCGCTGGGTCGTTGTCGTGGCCCTCGGTATTGCGCATGTAAATAGTGCTATCGACGCGCAGGCCGTCCATATGGTATTCATTCAACCACATTGTAATATTGTCAAGGACGAATTGCCGAACTTCTGGCCGGCCGAAGTCAGGCCGTCCGCCCCAAGGCGTATCGCCGCGCTCATCATTATAAAAATAAATACCGCCGCGGTCGTTCTCGCTCCAACCATCAAACTGCCATAGATCAGTATCGCCGTAAAAATGATTGTAAACGACGTCTAGCACTACGCCGATACCGCGGGTGTGGCACTCGCGCACGAACTTCATCAAGCCGTGGCGCCCGCCCAGCATGCTTTCGACGCTGAAAATGTGGTTTGGCGCGTAGCCCCAGCCATTACTGAAAGCCATGCTAGTGATTGGCATCAGCTCGATAATGTTAATACCGAGGTCTCGTAAGTAGTCCAACTTTTCGATCGCACTATCAAAGGTACCAGATGTAGCAGCATCGGGGCGGTTGAAAGTGCCGACATGCAGTTCATAGATGACTTGATCCTGGCGCGGCGGCATGGCAAAATTAGCATAGTTCTGCCAATCGAAGTTATTATCGACTACCACCGAAAATCCCTTGTCGCTGCTAGTGATAGCTCGAGCGCGCGGGTCGTTCTTCTCGAGCAGCCGGCCGTCGGGCGTCTCGATGATGTATTTGTATTGGTGGCCCGGCTCGACATTGCGGATCAGCGCAAACCAATAGCCGTCGCCTTCGCTAGTCAGCGGCTGATTCTGACCCGCGGTGAACGTCCCGCTGATGAATACTTGCTTGGCAAACGGCGCCCACACACGGAACTCCGCCCCGCCTCTATATAATGTCACTCCTAGTTTTTTTTTGATTTGATGCGGCATAACTTATCTTATTGTAGCATAAGTGGGATGACCGAGCTTCTGTAACTTATGCAAAATCCTTTGGCACTTCTCTAGCTTCTGCGTTATAATTAGTGAATAATGAGTACAATTACCAACGACGATGTGCGTCATTTGGCACAATTAAGCGGTTTGCAGATGCCTGATGCGGAAATTAAATCGCTTTGCGTCGATATCAAGGAAATTATCAATTATATCAATAAGCTGGATGAGTTGGATACCGACGGCGTGGAGCCGACGTATCAGGTGACGGGTCTGCAAAACGTCTGGCGCGACGACGAAATCATTGACAGCAACGTATCGCGGCGACAGCTGCTGGCCTTAGCAGCCGAGCAAAGCGACAATTGCGTGAAAGTGCCAAAGGTGTTGTAATTATGAAAATTATTGAATTAGTAGATAGGATTAAAAAAGGCGAGACCACTGCGCGGGCGCAAGTCGAGCGGTCGCTCGCCAGAGCCCAAGAAACCGAGGAATATCATGCGTTGCTCAGCCTGACGGCAGAGCGCGCTCTGCAGCGAGCTGACGAGATCGACGAGCAGATCAAAAAAGGTGAGAATCCGGGCGTCCTGGCGGGCGTACCGTTCGTCGTCAAGGATAATTACTTGGCGTTCGGTGCGCCAACTACTGCGGCGGCGAAAATGCTTGAAAACTTCGAAGCGCCAGTCCAGGCGACCGTCGTCGAGAAGCTTGAAGCGGCCGGCGCGATTTGTATTGGTAAGTCAAATCTCGATGCTTTTGCGCACGGCGGTTCGACCGAGAACTCATATTTTGGCGCGACGCATAATGCCGTTGATCAGACCAAGGTAGCCGGCGGTTCTAGCGGCGGTTCGGCGGTTGTAACGGCGCTAGATGTGGTACCGTTTGCACTTGGTACCGATACTGGCGGCTCAATTCGCCAGCCAGCCAGTTTTAACGGTGTTTACGGCTTCAAGCCGACTTATGGTTTGAGTAGCCGCTACGGTGCGGTGGCGATGGCTTCTAGTACCGACACGATGGGTTGCTTCGCACGGTATGCTGACGACGTGGCATTAGTCACTAGCGTAATGGCTGGTCGCGACGACAAGGATATGACGACGCTGCCAGATTACTTTGAAATACAAAAGTCAGCAGGCGAGCATCTGAAGATTGGTCTAATCAGCGAGGCGATGAGCGATGGCGTCGACGCAGAAGTTCGCGCTAACGTTAATGATTTTGCCGATAAATTACGCGCAGCTGGCCACGTGGTCGAAGATGTCGATATGCCAAGCCTCAAATATGCTTTAGCAATTTATTACATTGTTGTGCCAGCAGAAGTCTCTAGCAATCTGGCGCGCTACGACGGCGTGCGCTACGGCTATCGCGCCGAAGGTGTCAAAACGCTAGCCGAGCTCTACGGCCGCAGCCGCAACGAAGGCTTCATGACCGAGAACAAACGCCGCATCATGATCGGCAGCTATGTGCTATCCAGCGGCTTTTTCGATGCTTATTATCTGAAAGCTCAAAAGGCGCGCACTGTTTTGATTAACGAATTCAACAAGCTGTTTGAGAAGTACGATTTCTTGCTGCTGCCAACCGCGCCGACACCGGCGTTTGGCCTGGGCGAAAACACTAGCGATCCAGTCAATATGTACTTGGCGGATGTCATGACGGTGCCGCCGAGCTTGGCAGGTTTGCCAGCGATCAGTATACCGGCAGGTAGTAGTTCTAGCGGCTTGCCAATCGGCGCGCAGTTAGTTGGCCCGATGAAGTCCGACGCTAAGTTGATCGCGCTAGCAGGCGATATGGAGGGCGAAAATGAACAATAATTTCGCAACGTGGTTTATTTTGATCGCGGTACTGATTTTGGCGATTGTCGGCGCAGTTTTCATCGCTTTTGCTAGCAAGCGTTCGCCGAAGCTCAAAGTCGAAAAATTCCGCGCCCGCTGGCTGGCGATCGAAAATAGCCTCGACAAAGAAAGTGCTCCCAGCTGGCAGCTAGCTATACTCAACGCTGATAAGCTTGTTGACAAAGCCTTGCGTGATAGTCACTACAAGGGCGAGACTATGGGCGAGCGCATGAAGGCCGCTGGTAAGGTTTGGTCGAACGCTAATCATATCTGGGGCGCGCACAAAATTCGCAACCATATCGCGCACGAAGCTGATGTCAAGATAAATTATGATATTGCGCGCCGCGCTCTGGCCGCTTACAAACAAGCATTGAAAGATTTAGGAGCAATCTAATGGCAGTATCTGACGAAATTTTACAACAATATGAAATGACTATTGGTATCGAGTGCCATGTCCAGCTGGCGACCAAAACCAAACTGTTTAGTCCGGCTGATAACGACGCGCGTAATGCTGAGCCAAACGAAAAAACGCACGAGATTGACTTTGGCCTGCCTGGCATGCTGCCGGTGCTGAACAAGCACGCCGTCGAGCTGGCGGTGCGCGCCGGTAAAGCGTTGAACGCGCCGATTGCTCGCGTTAGCCGGTTTGATCGCAAGCATTATTTCTATCCTGACCTGCCAAAGGGTTATCAGACCTCCCAGATGTACCAGCCGATTATTTTGGCTGGCTATGTTGACGCGCCGCTAGAAGACGGTTCGCTCAAGCGGGTGCGGATTCACCATGCACACATGGAAGAGGATGCTGGTAAGTTGACGCACCACGACGGTTATTCGCTGGTTGACCTCAACCGCGCTGGTACACCGCTGATCGAAATCGTTTCTGAGCCAGACATGCATTCTGCCGAGGAAGCCAAGGCATACGCTTCGGAGCTGCACAAATTGATGGTCTACGCTGGCGTTACGCACGGTGATTTGTACCACGGCAATATGCGCTTTGACGTCAATATTTCGGTGGCTAAGAAGGGCGCGACCGAGCTTGGCAAACGCGCGGAAGTAAAGAATCTCAATTCGTTCCGCAGCGTCGAGCGAGCAGCCGAGTACGAATTCAAACGCCAAGTCGACCTGCTGGAGAGCGGCGAAAAGGTGGTGCAGGAAACTCGCGGCTGGAGCGATGACAAGCAAATTACTACTTCGCAGCGTTCGAAAGAGGATGCCCAGGATTATCGCTACATGCCCGATCCGGACATTCCGCCAGTGGTGCTGAGTGATGAGGAAATTGCTCGGATTCAAGCTGAAGTGCCGGCGTTGCCGAACGAATACCGAGAGCGCTGGGTAGATTTGAAACTGGACCATTCGGTAATTGATACGGTGCTAGCTCATCAGGAAGCTGCAAAAACTCTGGACGCCATTTACTCCCTGACTGATAGCAACGAGCAGTCAGTACTGGAGGATTTGAATGTTGATCGCCAGACTTACGACCGGCTAGCTAAACGAAGTTTTAACTTATTTGCCTCCACGCCAGACGAACAATTAGACTATCAAAAAGTCGAGTCTGGATTAGTCGGTCCGCGCCGCTTGACGCACTTGGCTCTGCTGGCTGAGAAAGGGACGATTAGTTCGAATAGTGCCAAGGAAATCTTTCTCGATTTATTCAATGAAAAGTACGCTGGCGTCATGCCAGAGGATATTGCCAAGGAAAAAAACTTGCTGCAGGTGTCTGACGAAGGCGCCATCGCCGCCATCGTTGACGAAGTATTGAACGACCCGGCCTCGGCAGCTTCCATTGCCGACATTAAAGTCGGTAAGGACAAAGCCATCGGCTACTTAGTTGGTCAAGTAATGAAGCGTTCCAAAGGCCAAGCCAACCCGAGCCTGGCGCAGAAATTAATCCGCGAAAAATTATAAGGTTCGACACTTCAGAAATAGGAGAGAATAGGAGTTAAATTATGAAAAAACCAACCAAAGCTATCATTGCCGCCGCTGGTTTCGGTACACGTTTCCTGCCGCAGACCAAAGCTATGCCTAAAGAAATGTTGCCGCTAATTGACAAGCCGATTATTCAATATGTCGTCGAGGAATTGGTCGAGGCTGGCATTAAGGATATAATTATCATCGGTAGCGCTAACAAGCGGGCGATCGAAGACCATTTTGATACGCCAAACGAAGAGCTGCTGGCTAACCTGCGCGCTGGCGGCGCCAAAAAGCAGCCGCTCATTGACATCGTCCAGCGCTTGTCCGAAATGGCTAATTTTGTCTACATCCGCCAGAAAGGCCCGTACGGCAATGCGACGCCGCTGACTTGCGCTTCACATTTGATTATGCCAGGCGAGTCGGTGATTTACACGTTTGCTGACGACTTCATCGAGGCTAGCCCGAGTCGTTTCCGCCAAATGATTGAGGCGTCGCAGCAACTCGACGGGGCAATCTTGTCATGTAAGAAAATTGTCGAAGACGCCGAATTCGATCGTTACGGCGTAGTTAACGGCCAGCAAGTCAAAGACGGCGTCATTAAAATGACTAATATCGTTGAAAAACCTGGTAAAGCTAACGCACCGTCCGACTTGGCGAGCGTCAGCAGCTATTTGCTACCGGGCGAGTTTTTCGGCTATCTCGAGCGGGCTCGCGACGACTTTGATGGCCGCGGCGAATTCACTGTCCAGCCAATTATGCAAGAGATGATCGACGACGGGTTTGACTTTTACGGCGTAGAAATCACCAACGGTACTTATTATGATACCGGCGATAAATTGGAATACATCAAAACCGTGGTTGATTTCGGATTGAAACATCAAAAACTCGGCCCAGCGCTGCGGCAGTTCTTGCAATCGCGAATTAACGGCGAAAATCGCTAAAAGCACTAGCTTTTTCTGACAGAACGTGGTATAATGAGAGTATAGCTGCAAAAAGCAGTATTAAAATAAACAAAAAGGAGCGCAAATATTGATGGAATGGGCTCAAATACTTGTCATCATTTTGGCGGCAGCTTTGGCGTTGTTCTTGCTGCTAGCAATTATCTTGACGATCAAGCTAATCCAGATTTCCCGCCAAATCAAACGGGTGGCTTGTGTCGCCGAGCGCACTGCCCTCAAGGTAGAGTCGGTTGCCAATAGCGCGGCTGCTATGGTGGCACCGGCAGCAATCGCCAAGATCATCAAATCGATGATGTACAAAACTAAAAAACATAAAAATAAGGAGGACTAATTATGTCAAAACGTAAATTTGTTTTGGGGGCGCTCTTTGGCGCAGTTGCCGGAGTAGTCGCTGGCGTCCTAACAGCGCCGAAGTCAGGCAAAGAAACCCGTGCCGACCTCAAGAAAAAGGCTAACGAACTAAAGAACGAAGCTGGCGAAAAAGCCGAAGAGGTCAAGGCCAAGGGCGAGAAAGTTTATAGCGATGTCCGCAACAAAGCCAATGCTGCCGTCGAAGAAGGCCGCAAAACTGTTGACGACTATAGCGACCGCGCTGTGCGTGCTGCTAACGCCGCCAAGGACGAATTCAACCGCCCAAGTAAGCGCAAATAATTGTAGCCAATCAAATACTCAAGGCGCTCTGTTTTGCTGTAAATCAGGGCGCTTTTTATTGTGAAAACTGGCGAGTTGTGGCAAACTAAATCTATGGTCAAAAAGCACAATAATATCTTCGCCCGCATATCTCAGCGTTTGCGTGACGACAACGAAAAAGGCTCGCGCCAGGCGCTGCTCGAGGAGCTGTTCAACGACTTCAACCGCAATCGCTACGAGATTTACAAGATTAACTTTTTTCGCGGTATATTTTTCGGTTTCGGGTCGCTTTTAGGCGGTACTATGCTGATTGTGTTGTTGGTTTGGGTGCTTAATCTCACCGGCCAACTCGTCCCGAGCGTGGCTGGCTTTATCGATCAAATACTTAATGTTATGCAGAATAGCCGGCGCTAGCGTTGCTAAACGGCTTCTTTACTCCTTAAAATTACTGCGCCAAGAGTGCAGGCAGATTGGCGCGGCGCGTCTTCAAAAACAACTTAGTCTGCGCTATAATAAGCATAAGATATGGGTAGTAATTCAGTACAAGGCCAGCCGGCGCTGCAACCGAGCGATTTCGTGCACCTGCATAATCATACCTTTCATTCGGTGCTAGACGGCTTGACTAAAATCAATGATTTGGTTGATAAAGTCAAGGAGTTCGGTATGGAGGCGGCGGCAGTAACCGACCACGGCACGATGAGCGGTATCCTTGACTATTATAAAACTGCCAAAAAGGCTGGCATCAAGCCGATCCTTGGTATCGAGACATACGTAGCGGCGCGTTCGCGCTTTGACCGCGATCCGGCCAAGGATAAGCAGCGCTTTCACTTGACGGTGCTAGCGATGAACAACACCGGCTTTCATAATCTGATGAAGCTATCAACGCAGGCTAATCTGGAGGGTATGTATTATAAACCGCGGATTGACCATGACTTGCTAGAGGAGTTGAACGAAGGTTTAATTGTGATGAGCGGTTGTGCTAGCGGTGAAATTGGCGTAGCTCTCAAAGAAGACGATTACGATCGTGCCCGCGATATCGCCAAATGGTATAAATCGATTCTGGGCGACCGCTACTATCTGGAATTACAAGACCACGGCCATCCAAAATCAAACACGCACTGGGACGTCCAGGCAAAAATCAACGAGGGCTTGATTAAGCTATCGAAAGAGCTAGACATCGAGATGGTGGTGACCTGCGACGGCCACTACTTGACGCACGATCACCAAGACGCGCACGAAATTTTGCTATGTGTTGGTACCGGTTCGTACTTGAGCGATGAAAAGCGGATGAGCTTGAAGGATTTTGAGCTGCACTTGACCGACCCGCGCGATATCATCGCTCATTGGGGAGAGGAATATCCCGAGGTAATTCGTAACACTAAAAAGGTGGCTGACCGCTGTAACGTTGAAATTGAGCTGGGCCGCATTCTTATTCCTAAATATCCGCTGCCTGAGGGCGAGAACGAGCATTCGTATCTGCTGAGATTGACTTATCAAGGTCTATTGCAGCGTTATAATGGCACTTCGAAAGAGGAAGCTGAGAAGCTAGATCCTGACGATATCATCCCGCAATTATCCGACGAAGTTCGCCAGCGCGCCGAGATGGAGCTGGGTGTGATGGGCAACATGGGTTATGAGGGCTACTTCTTGATTGTTCAGGACTTTATCAACTGGGGTAAATCTCAAGGGATTGTTTTTGGTCCGGGCCGGGGTAGCGCCGCCGGATCAATTATCGCCTACGCACTGAATATTACTGACCTTGATCCGCTGAAGTACGGCCTGCTGTTTGAACGTTTCCTCAATCCAGATCGTATTTCCATGCCGGATATTGACGTTGATATCCAAGATACTCGCCGCGACGAAGTGATTGAATATTGCGCTAAAAAATACGGCGAAGACCATGTCAGCAATATCGCTACCTTTGGTAAGATGTTCGGCCGCATGGCGGTACGCGATGTCGCCAGGGTGCTGGAAGTTCCTTATGCCGAGAGCGACCGCTTGGCTAAGTTGGTGCCGCCGCCAAACCAGGGCCGGCATATTCCGCTGTCGGTTAGTGTCAAAGAAGACGCCGATTTGCGTAAGGAGTACGAGAACAACCCTACCGCCAAAGAAGTGCTGGATTACGCCATCCAGCTCGAGGGCACGATTCGCAGCCACGGCGTTCATGCCTGCGGCGTGGTGATTGCACCGGATACACTGGTTAATTATATTCCGCTAGAAATGGCGCAAAAGGGCGTGGTGGCCACACAGTTCCCGATGGGCGAAGTCGAGGAATTGGGACTGCTGAAGATGGACTTTTTAGGACTCAGTAACTTGACGATTATTAACAACGCCATGCGTATTATCAAAAAAGTTTATAAAGAAGAAATAAACCTGGCACACTTGCCGCTAGATGACAAACCGACGTACGAGCTATTCCAGCGCGGCGACACCACCGGCGTGTTTCAGCTAGAATCGGCGGGCATGAAACGCTACCTGCGGGCGCTCAAGCCGACGCATTTCGAGGATATCATCGCTATGGTGGCTTTGTACCGCCCGGGGCCGATGCAGTTTATCGATAGCTTTATTCGCCGCAAGCACGGCGAAGAGCCGATTACCTACTTGCACGAGGGTATGCGCAACTCGCTAGAAAACACCTACGGAATTTTGGTCTACCAAGAGCAATTTATGCAAATTTCTAAGGAATGGTGCGGCTTTACCGGCGGCCAGGCTGATACGCTGCGCAAAGCCGTCGGTAAGAAAAAAATCGACCTGATGAAAAAGGTTAAGCCGGAGTTCGTCGAGGGCGCGGTTAAAGTCGGCGGCGCCACGCGCGAAATGGCAGAAACTTTCTGGACGCAGCTGGAGGAATTCGCTAATTACTGTTTCAACAAGTCGCACGCCGCTTGTTACGGCTTAATTGCTTATTGGACGGCTTATCTGAAAGCGCATTATCCGGACGCTTTCATGGCGGCGCTAATGACCAGTGATCACGACGATATCGACCGCCTGGCGATTGAAATCACTGAATGCAAGCATATGGGCTTGGAGGTTCTGGCGCCAGATGTTAATCAATCTTACGTTGAGTTCGGCGTGGTGCCGGCTGCCAAACAAGTCCGCTTCGGCATGGCAGCGGTCAAAGGCGTCGGTGTCGGCGCAGTCGAAGAGATCATTCGCGCCCGCGAGGCCGATGGCCCGTTCAAGTCGGTCGAGGATTTTGCCAAACGTGTCAGTACCAGCAAAGTTAATCGCAAAGCTTGGGAATCGCTGGTCAAAGCCGGTGCTTTCGACGCGCTAGGCGACCGCAGCGATTTACTATTCAATCTCGATACGATTCTGGCTTTTGCCAGCAAGCTGCAAAAGGAAGCGCTCAGCGGGCAAGTTGATATGTTCGCGGCGCTCGGCGGCGACAAATTGATGCCGTCGGTCGAGCTGAAGACTTCGCCAGTCAAATACACCAGCAAAGAACAACTGATGTGGGAGCGCGAATTGCTGGGCCTTTACATTAGCGCGCATCCATTAGATAATTATGATGCCTTTTTCGAGGAGCAGACCATTCCGCTGCATGCCTGCACACCGCAAATTGACGGGCAGAAAGTGTCGGTCGGTGGCTTGGTATCGACGATTCGCACTATCGTCACCAAGGCTGGCACTAAAATGGCGTTTGTTGGTATCGAGGACAAAACTAGCGAGGCAGAATTAATCGTTTTCCCGAGGCTGTACGAGCAGCTTGGCGACAGCTTGCAACAAGATGCTATCGTCAAAGTAGCCGGCACAATCAACGCCCGCGACCGCGACGGCAACATGACCGACGAAGCCAAAATCATCGCTGACGAAATTAGTATCGTTACCGACAAAGAACTCAACGAATACCAAAGCCACGGCCGTAAAATGACGGCGCCGAAAGGCCGCGCGGCCGTCAAAAATAAACGCTATCCGCGCAAAAACGCTAACGGTGCGCCAGCTGTGACGGCTGCAGCCAGCGCCAAAGCGGCACCGGCAATCACCGCCAAGCCGCTGGAAAAGCTGGAGACTGTCTATGTCAAGGTCAAGAATCCGAGCGACCGCGACTTGCTGGTCTCGCTCAAGAAACTGTGCAGCCAAAACCCTGGCCAAAACGACATCATTATGATTTTGGGCGAAGATAAGTCCAATGCCATCCGTCTGCCGTTTCGGGTTGACGCTCAGCGCAACCTGCGCGCTGGCCTGGCCGAACTGCTGGGCGACGAATGCGTCAAAGTGAAATAGATTAGGGTAAGATAATTTTGGCCAAAGAAAATAGCCCGCCAGAAAGGCCTTGCGCCGAGGCTGGTGGCCTCTAGGCGGGCTATTTTCTAGCGGGCGTTAGCCCTTTCGGACGTTGCGGGGTACGTCCTCGGTCTTGGTGGCGTCGTCGGCTGGAGTCATGATGACGAAACACCCGTGATTAGGTGTTTCGATCACATAGACGGTCTCGTCGTCTTCAGTAACACTCGAGACCCAGAGGGCCTCGGAGGCGGCCTCCACGAGGGCGAGCTCGAGACGGCGCATCTGCGCCGTCACGGTGGTCAAACGCCCCTTGAGGAGCTCTTGCTGCGTCTTGTTAATGCCATCTCTGTATTGGGTATCGATCTTGCTGATAGCCAATCTACAGAGATTGAACATAGCGTAGACAGAGAGGATACTCACCCCGAGGGCGAGATACCCGCTCTTGACAAGCTGGGTGGCCACGATGGTCGTGGTCGCGATGACGATGAACTCAAGAACGAGACGGATGACAAAGCGCTTCATGATTCCTCCTCAGGAAATCACGCTCAAGTAAAAGGGCAACTTCACGCCCTTTTTTGTGGAAAACTTGAGCGAAAAGCTAATATATATATCACATATGGACTGCAAAGTCAATACTTTTCGCAATTATTTCGCAAAAAAAGCAAATTTTGAACCCTTTTCGGGCTATTTTGTCGCTTTTACTAGTTCGTACAGCGCGATTCCGGCCGCTACCGACACATTGAACGACTCTTTTTGCCCGAACATCGGAATCTCAATGATATCGTCAGCCAAATCCAGCCATTCGGGCGCGATACCGTTGACTTCTTCGCCTAACAGCAGCGCGGCGCGGTCTGGCGTCGAATAATCGCGCAGATTGGTGCTATTGGCGGCTTGTTCCAGGGCGGCGATGCGGTAGCCCAGTTGCCGCAGTTCATCTAGCGGCGGTGCTTCGTGATATTCAAACGGCACCAAACTCTCGGCGCCGAGTGCCGTTTTGTGGATTTGCTGGGTGATTTTTTCACGAATGTGCGGCAGGCGCTGGTCGTCCCGCGTGATTTCACCGTCGATTAGCGCGCAATTTGGCGCTTCGCGGCACAAACTCAAATCTGGGTAGGGCGTATAGCCACTCAAAATTAGCTTTTCGACGCCGAACCCCTCGCTGGTACGAAAAATCGACCCGACATTGAAAGTCGAGCGGATGTTGTGGGCGATGACGACGATTTTTGGCATAATTCTATTGTAGCATTGTTTTTAGCGCAAGCTTTTTGCTAAAATAAAGGTGATGGATGAAGAAGAAGTCCAGCGCCGTCGGCGCGAACAAGACGAAAAAGCTACCCGCCAGCGGGCGACTATTTTGGGTTTGCCGTATGTTGATATGCGCAATCTAGAGGATACGCTACCGCTAGTCCCTGGCATGATTCCGATCGAGAAAATGCACCAATACCGCATCGTGCCGCTAGCCAAGGGCGGCAACGAAGTGATGTACCAAATCGGCGTGACCTCGCAAACGCCGCAATCTATTTTGCAGAAGATCAAGCGCGAGTATCAAGATCGCGGCGACAAATTACAGTTTTTGCTGATCAGTGCCAGCGGCTACCGGGCGATGATGCTGCGTTACGATCCGCCGCAGCGCACTGCTTACGATGATATCGAGATTGCTAAAGAGGGCGATAGCAACACCATCGCTCAAGTTAGCCAGACGTTGAATCTGGTATCGAGCGAGGAATTGTTTGATTTCCTGATCAAGCAGGCGGACAGGCTTGGCGCTAGCGACATTCACATTGAAAACGAGCGCGACTCTATCCGCGTACGCATGCGTGTCGACGGCGCGCTGCACCCGGTGGCGCAGCTAGAACGTTCGCGCTACCGGATTATTATGGGCGAGCTAGCTAGCCGTGCTGGTGTTAGCAGTGCAGCTATGGAGTCGCAGTCCGGCCATATGCAGATGGAAATCACTACCGATCAAGGCACGCATCTATTGAATCTGCGCGTCGAGACTGTGCCAACGTTGTACGGGCAAGATGCGGTGCTGCGTTTGTTTAATTTTGATGAATCATTGTTGAACTTGGATTTGCTGGGCATTCCGCCGCGCCAGCGCAAGGAAATCGACGAAGTTGTCAGCCACCCGCGCGGCCTGGTGTTGATGGTCGGGCCGACTGGCTCGGGTAAATCGACGACGCTTTATAGTATGCTCAACGCGTTGAATACCACCGACCGCAAGCTGATTACACTCGAGGATCCAATCGAGTATGGCCTGAGCGGTATGTCGCAAATTCCGATCGACACGACGCACGGGCAGAGTTTTGCTGATGGTTTGCGCAGTGTTTTGCGCCTTGACCCAGACGTGGTGATGGTTGGCGAGATCCGTGATGTCGATACGGCGCGCACGGCTATTCAGGCGTCAATCACCGGCCACTTGGTGCTATCGAGCTTTCACGCCAATACTACCAGTACAGCCTTTAGCCGTATGATTGATATGATTGGAGTTAACCCGATCTTTTCAAGCGCTATCCGCTTGTTGATTGCTCAACGTTTGGTGCGGCGTTTAGTCGATCACACCAAGGAAGCGTACGAACCCGATGAAGCAACACGTAAATATGTTCAGCGCGTACTCGAAAAGCTGCCGCCTGATGTCGAGAAGCCTGATCTGGATAATTTCAAGCTGTGGCGCCCCGTGCCTAGCGAAGATGCGCCGTTTGGCTACAAAGGCCGGGTGGTTATCATGGAACAGCTGGTTGTTACCGATGAAATCCAGAAGTTTATCCGCGGCGATGTCCAAGATGTTCACCCCGAGACGATAGAAGAAACCGCTCGAAATGAAGGTATGCTAACGCTCGAGCAGGTCGGCGTGCTGGCGGCCTTGCGCGGCGAAACCACGCTCGAGGAAGTCGCTCGGGTGATTTAAGCTGGTTTTTTGCTTTTTTCGCGGAAATGTGTAGTAGTAGCTGCGGAGTTTGACAAAAATCGCAAAAACACCTCTAAACCCTTGACAAACAGCGTGATGTGTGATAGCATAATAGCATACCACTCCCTTTAGCAGGTTGAGCCGGTATGCATACTTAAAAAATGAAATCTGATAAGCGCCGACTAGCGTCGTCGGATTTCAGACTCTCTATCAAGATATAAAAAGTTTTCGCGAATAGCTATTGACTGTTTGCGTTTTTATGTGTGAGTAGAGAGTCTGAAAAGGTCGGACTCCATACCGCCCCGAGTGGGGCAGAAAGGAGCCGATCATGGCTCTAGAGACCCTCAACGACATCGTGATTACAAAGGGCGGCTGGCCCGCCCTTTGGGAGCGCGGTGGCGCATTGTCGCGCCGCGGCTCCGCCACTATCGTCGCCGAGGCGGACGGGTCGAAGCCCCGTCCGATCTTGGTGAAGACCCGCGGGCACCTCGCCTGCGGACAGCATGCCCTTGTCGGCCTGCGGGCCGGCATGTATGTCATACGCGCCGGGCGCTCCGGTGCGATCGATGTCAAGCGCATCAAGCGTATCGGCGTCAAGGGCGAGGTAGCCCTGGCTGAAGTCGAGAAGGTCGACATCTCCTCGATCCCGTCTGAGCTGCAGCCCGCCGTGCAGGCTGCACTTAAAAAGGCGGACACGTATCACTGCCGCTACGCTGTCTGGGTAGACAGCAAGGCGCCACAGCGCTACGGTCCGGGTCGCCGCCAGTTGGCGGCGATCTACGACGAGATCCGTGCAGCCAAAACGGCCGCGATTAAGGACGAGATGGAGGACTGGGAGCTGAAGCTCCTAACCCTCGCGGAAGCTCCGCCCGAGGAGGCGTGACACCCTTGCTCCGCGCACTCGGGGCATCGATTTCATCTTTCCATGAGACCTTGAGAGTGCGCTCAAGGTCTCCACACCCGCGCCTTCCTGGCGGGGATGGTCGAGTTCTTGGCTTAATCACTAATAGAGCTCCCATCTCCGCCGGAAGGGCGGGTTTTTCACTTTTTGACACTATTTAATTACTGCAGAGACCGCCGGCACGACGCGCTCATCAAACGGCGACGGGATAACTTCGTCTGCGGTTGGATTCTCGACCAGTGCTGCTAGAGCTTCGGCGGCGGCTAACTTGTGCTGGTCAGTGATTTTCTGGACGCCATTATCTAGCGCGCCGCGGAAAATACCAGGGAAAGCCAAGGAATTATTAACTTGATTCTGGAAGTCGCTGCGGCCAGTCGCTACGACGGCTGCACCAGCGCTAATTGCGGCATCGGGCATGATTTCGGGTACTGGATTGGCTAGAGCGAAAATAATCGGCTGGCTGGCCATTGCCGCGACCGTCTCTGGCGCTAGCGAGTTAGCGGCCGATACGCCGATGAAGATGTCGGCGCCAGCTAATACTTCTGCTAGAGTACCGCTTTCTGAAGTGTTCAAATATTGCTGCAAGGCGGTTTTTTCTGGCGACAGGTCAGTGCGGTCGCCGCTCAGCGCGCCGTAGCGATCGAGCGCAATCAAGTTTTTGACGCCGTACAGATTGAGCAGCTTAATAATCGCTGTGCCAGCCGCGCCTGGTCCTGCCAGGACGACTTTGCAGTCGCGTAAGCTTTTGCTGACAGCCTTGGCGGCGTTGATCAGCCCAGCTAGCACTACTATTGCCGTACCGTGCTGGTCGTCGTGAAATACTGGAATGTCTAGTTCGGCTTTCAAACGCTCCTCAATTTCGAAGCATTTTGGCGAAGCGATATCCTCTAAATTGATCGCCCCGAAGCTCGGCGCTATCGCTTTGATCGCACCGATGATTTCTTCTGGCTGATGGACGTCCAAGACAATTGGCACGGCATCGACATTAGCGAAATGTTTGAACAACAGCGCCTTACCCTCCATCACCGGCATGGCGGCTTTCGGTCCCAAATCGCCCAAGCCCAAAATCGCCGAGCCGTCAGAAATCACGCCGACCAAATTGTTCGTCCAAGTGTATTTCGGCAAATCCGCCGGGTTCTCGGCGATGGCTTGGCTGACCGCGCCAACCCCTGGGCTGTAATAAGCGCTAAGCTTATCGCGGTCGATTTCACCGTTATCGCGCAGCGCGGTGGTGATTTTACCTTTATATTTTTGGTGTAGTTCGAGTGCTAGTTTGTTGTAATCCATGAGTATATTATAGCGCGTTTTGGCATTTTGGGCGCGCATGTTGAACTAAATGGCAGTTTGTAGCATAATATATTTATGAGAAAAAATGGAGAGTTTTTAGGCACAATAAGAAACCGGTTGACAACATTTTTGGCAGTTGGAAGTTTAGCGTTAAGCTCGTTTGTCGGGTCGTGCTCGGCTGAGCGTCAGACGCCGGATCCTACGCCAGCCGGGAGTACTGCCTCCGAGAGCGCTACTGCCGGGACACTAACTTATGAGGAGTTAGCCAAAAAAATTGGCGAGGGTGATTCAGTTTGGATCGCGCCAGTTGCTTACATACAGAGTACAGACGGTGAAAACAGCGGCAAGATTGTTGTACGCCCAGTTGCTGAAGTCAACGGTGACCCGACATGTCAGCAACCTGGGAATCGCGGCAGGTGGGCGACGAACAGGTAAGATACTACGCCGTTGAAGATGGCAAATTGGTGGAAGTAGACCCTCCGTCATCCAAGGCGGCCAGACGGTCGGATAGCGTCGATGAAAATACAGTTATCTGTGTGAAATTTGACGGGGCAGTCGACGGATTCCAACCAGGAGCGGAGCTTCCGACGACTATGGTTATTGACGGCGAGCCCTACCGTGTCGTATACGTAGAGGGTTCAACAGAAAACTCGTCGACCCCGCGTCAAGCTCTTGACCCAACCGATGAATAGCTATTTTGATTGCATTTTAGTATAGTTTGTGGTATAATAAAAAGACATACCAATTTTAATTTCGAGGTGAAAATATAACGAAATGGATATATTAAAATCTGGCAGGCCAGCTATGAGGCATGCAGCGTCTGAGGGGTCTACTGGCTTAGATTGGGATTGGCTGCCCGATAAAAAGTTGGGAAAGACGATAGCTGGTCTCTTTGCAATTGCCGCAGCGGCGACTTGTTCTACTGCGTATATATCTACAAACTTAGCTGAGCAAGGGAAAAAAGATCCTACTCCTGTGATAGACGGGACTGATAATTTGCCTCAGCCAGCAGTACCAGGCGACTCTATTGGCACTGGCACTAATTCGTCTGCAGACGTAATAGAGGTAGACGGAGCTTCTAGAGTAGGTGTTTGCAATATATGGCAGGAGCAAGGACTTATTGGTCGCGGTTTCGTGTGTCCTGATACTAGCACTCAAATTAATCCAGATGTTCAACCGTTAGCTGACTCAGATTTCCAGACGGCGGGCGGTTCTAATCCCGATACTCAAGTTCTTGTCGATATCGATAGCATTAATCAATCGACCACAGCGTAAATTATTTCTTTTGTTTTATTTTATAAAGATCAAGAGCTAGCTGGCAACTAGCGGGCTTTGCTGGCTGCTTTCTCTTTGCAGCTATTGCTCGCCGCTTGATATTGTGTTAGAATACTTGCATTGTACGAGAGTTAATGATTCGGGCTTTGTTCGGTGTGGAGCCGCAGAGGTACAACTGCGTGGCCAGCCAGAGCGGGCTTGAAAGATAGGAAAAATTATGAGTTTTGCATTAATCCAAAAAGTCAACGACGAGCAAAAGAAAGCGCAAGTTGTCGATGTTCGCAGCGGCGACACCGTACGCGTCTACCAGAAAATCAAAGAGGGCAACAAAGAGCGCATTCAGATGTTCGAGGGCGTGGTCATCCGCACCGACAACAAAGGCCAGCACACTAGCCGCATCACCGTTCGCAAAGTTGCTTCGGGCGTCGGCGTCGAAAAATCGTTCTTGCTGCATAGCCCGCTGGTAGAAAAAGTCGAGATTGTGCGCCGGGCCAAGGTTCGCCGCAACTTCTTGAGCTTCTTGCGCAAACGCAGCGGCAAGTCGGCCCGCTTGACGGCCGTCAAGTTTGATCGCGAAGCTGTCAACGCCGTCCGCGACAAACATGCTGAAGAGGAAGCTGCCCGGCTGAAAGAAGAGAAAGCCAAAGAAGCCGCCGAGAAAAAGGCCGTCGAAGAAGCTAAGCAGGCCGAGTTGGACGCCAAGGCTGCCGAGGTCGCTGCCCGCCACGCCGAGAGTTGACAGTAGTCTGTATTCTAGTACTAACAATAAATCCCGCCGATGAGCGGGATTTTGTTTTGTCTGCGAAATAACCGTGAAAAGGAAAGTGCCCGCTGAGGCGGCTCAAGCAGAACGTGTGTGTTCCGCGAGCCGCCCCAGCGGGCGTCGGAGAGGAAACGGCCCACCGAGTAGGCCGCGGTAAGGCAGGATTTCTGCCTGCGGGCCGTTTCCTCGGGGGTTGGGGTCAACGGCCGCCGTGGCGGCGGGCCGGTCACGTGTTGTCGGTCGCCATGGATGCGGCAAATACAACTATGGCAAAAACCATAATTGTAATAAGCAAACTGACCCAGAAACTTAGGGCCGGGATTGCGCTACACAGCGAGTGTAGCACCCCCAGCACAATCATAACTGCCCAGGCCAAGATGGCCCAGGTGATGGTCGGAATTCCGACCATCACGAACAGGATAAACAATTTACCCTTCACACTAAACACCCCCTCTCTTGATAGTCAACGCGCTTAGCTTACCAATATTATAACACAAAACTCGCCATTTGCTCCTACGATTGAGCCTATCGCCACCATTTGTTATCATGAACTTATGATTCTGGGGATCGACGAGGTTGGGCGCGGGCCGTGGGCGGGGCCGCTGGTGGTTGGCGCGGTGATTTTGGGCGGCGCCGAGATTGACGGCTTGGATGATAGTAAAAAGCTGACCAAAAAGCGCCGCGAAGCGCTGGACGTGGAAATTCGCGAAAAGGCGGCTGCCTGGGCGCTGGGCTGGGTGAGCGCCCAGGAGTTAGACGAGGCTGGCATGAGCGAGGCGCTGCGCCTGGCGACGCGACGGGCGGTCGAGCAGATTCAAGCGCAATGCCGCCAGCAAAATCTAGCTTTTAGCGAAATCATCATCGATGGCAAGGTGAATTTCTTGCGCGGCACGGCGCTAGAGAAGTTCGTTGCGACCATGCCTAAGGCCGACGGTTTGATTCCGAGCGTGTCGGCGGCGTCGATCGTCTCCAAGGTGGCACGCGACCAGTTCATGGCCGAGCAGGCAGCGGTCTATCCGGGGTACGGTTTCGCGTCGAACGCTGGCTATGGCGTGGCCAAGCATCGGGCGGCGATTGAGCGCCTGGGTGTGACGCCGCTGCACCGGCTGAGTTTCGCGCCGCTGGCGAAGTATGCTGTGACGCCGCGAGCAGTGGCTCAGAAAAAATCAGGGCAACTTTACGTGGGCCCCAGATATTTTTCTGATGGCGCTCGAGCGGTGGAACTGCATCAAGACGCTATCAACGATTCTGCAGAGGCTGCCCTGATTTTTTCTGGGGATACCGTTCCAGGCAGCTCTATATGTATTAATGAAAAACCAATGACGACCCGGCAAATTGGCGATAAGGGCGAGCGGGCAGCGGCGGATTGGCTGGCGGCTAACGGCCACGAAATCATCGCGCGGAATTGGCGGACGCGGTACTGCGAAATCGATATCGTCAGCGTGAAAGGCGAGGTGTTGTATTTCACCGAGGTGAAGTATCGTAAGAACGATGATTTCGGCGATGGACTGGCGGCGATTACCGCCAAAAAGCAGCGGCAGATGCGTTTTGCGGCAGAGTTGTTTTTGGCGGGTAAGCCAGAATGCAGCGGCATGGCGGCCAAACTTCTAGCCGCCAGCGTGAGTGGCGACCCGCCAGCCGTCCAAGCGGTGGTAGAAGTAAATTAAACCAAAGAAAATAGCCCGCCGAAATTGGCTCAAACCGGAATTGGGTTTTATATCAACCCGGGAAACACTTAATACTTAAGTGTCTCAACCAGTATTGAAACCAATTCGGCAGGCTATTTTCAAGCGGGCGTTTCAGCCCTTGTTGGCTGCTGACGAGGCGGCAGCCTTCTCGTCCTCAACCTCCATCACCCCGAGCGGGGCAAAGGAGAGAGCAACAAATTCGTATGCCGCCCATGCTGGCCCGAGACAGAAAAGAATCTCGGAGTTGAGAGATAGGGCGTACCACACATATGCGTGACTGACAAAACTGACCAGTACCATCTGCCAGCCGGCCAAGCGGCCGGTGGCGAACGCCTCGATCGTCGCCCAGGGGGCGACGATAGCAAAGGACACGAGGACGATGGTGACGAGGATGAAAACGGCGCTCATGATTCCTCCTAAAGAAATCATTCACTCAGATAAAAGGGCAACCTTCCGCCCTTTTAGACAATCTGAGCGAAAAGCTATTATGAATATAGCACATTATCGCATAAATGTCAAGCGTTTTAGCGAAAATTATGTCATAATAATTCTGCGACCTCTGTAAAAGCCGCAGAATTACTTATCCCAAAAAACTGAAATTACTTTGCTAGAGCCGCTATGACTGCCGCTTTGTCGCGGTCGATTAGGTCTAGTTTGCCCTCTAAATCTAATATTCCCATGTCGATGGCGCGGACGAGCGACTGGTCGCGGCGCAACGGCGTGAAAAATTCGCGGTATTCGGCTAGCTGCTGGCGCGTCATCAGCAGCATGGCGGCGTAGCGCGGGAAGTAATCGTGGCTTTTGTCGCTGGCGAAAGTTTGCTCAATCCAATACCACTGGCTGCGCATCCAGCGCCAGGCGGCTTCGCGGCCGTAGCGATTGCGCAGCAGGTCGACGAACCAGTGAACGGTATCTTGGCTGCGGATGATATCGGTGTCGGTCAGCAGTTCAATCAAGCGTGCTAGCTGTTCGGCGTCGCGCGTCGCTGTAATTCCCGCAGCGATGTCGCTGCGCAGGTCGGCCGATTGCGTGGCTTGGTAGGCTTCGAGTAGCTGGCTGACTATATCTGCCGGCTGATCACTGTAGCGGACGGCGGCACCGATGATTGATGGACGCAGGTCAGCGCTGAGTTCGGCCAGAGGCGTGTTTTGGTAGAGCTGGCGCGCAGTACTGATTGCCGCCGTGTCTTCGCTATATAGCATGCAATCGATGATGGCGGCGCGCAGTTTGCTGTCGGATTCTGGCTCGCCGGGGTGTTTGTTCCAACCTAGGCGTTCGAATTGCGGACGAGCTAGCTTGCCTGATAGGCGGCGCAGCAGCTTCTCGGCGGCTTCGTCTTGGTCAACGAATTTTTTGAGATCGCTGATGGCCAGCGCAATGATTTCCCAGACGGTCTGATCGCTTTCGTTTTGGAAAGCAGCTATCGCTTCGACTAGTGTGCTGCTAGCAATTAGACCGCCGCGAGCTAGCAAGATTTGCTCATTGAGGTACTGGGCTCGTTGTGCTGGCGTTAATATGCCATCGGTGATGGCCTGCAAAATGCGCGCCTGTAGGGCGTCGTCATAGCAAGTGATAAAGTGCGAGGCGTTTTGATAATTGAGCAGTAATAGTCCGTCTGGCGCGGGCGAAAGGCGCTGTTCGCGCTCTTTTAGAATTTCGGGTAGGCGCTGGTCGTTGGCGTCGAGCGGAATCGGCCACAAACGATCAGACGGCTGGTGTGGCCCAGTGAAGAATTGTTCCTGGCGGAGCGTCAACTCGCTATTATCAAGCGACGCGTAGACCACTGGGTAGCCTGGTTGTGAAATCCAGGTGTTCATTAGCGCCCCGACATCTTTGCCACTAGCTTGGCTTAGGCATTCCCAGAGGTCGTCGCCAGTGGTGTTGCTATACTTGAAGCGGGTGAAATACTGCTTGAGGCCAGCGCGGAACGCTTCATCACCGATCCATAGTTGCATCATTCGCAGCAGCCGGCCGCCTTTGGCGTAGACAATCGCCCCATCAAACAGTGCGCTAATTTCGGCTGGGCTCGATACGTCGGTTTGAACTGGCTGTACGCCGTCGATACTATCTCGGCGCAAGGCAGCAACGCCCTCGTTGTTGGCGAACTCGTCCCATTGCCGCCAATCCGGATGCAGCGCGTCAGTTGCTAGGTATTCCATCAGCGTAGCGAAACTCTCGTTCAGCCACAAGTTATTCCACCACTTCATAGTCACTAGATTACCGAACCACTGGTGGCTTAATTCGTGGGCGATAACCGTTGCAATATATTGGCGGGTCGAAACGCTAGCGGTTGCCGGATCGGCCAGCAGGGCGGTTTCGCGGTAGGTCACCAAGCCCCAATTCTCCATAGCGCCGCTAGAAAAATCAGGTAGTGCTACATGGTCAGATTTCGGCAGCGGGTAAGGCACGCCAAAATACTCGTTGAAAAAGTCAATTGTTTGCGCTGCGTGCTGGAGCGCCCAGTTCAAGCTGTCGGCTGGCTGCGCTGGCGTGGCGTAGACGTTAACCTCGACACCGCTCTTGGCGGCAGTAGTCGCGCGCTGTAAATCGCCAGCGACAAAGGCCGCCAGGTAAGTGCTCATGCGCGGTGTTTGCTCAAAGGTAGTCAGCGTTTCCTCGCTGCTCTCCCGCTGCGAAATGACTGGCATATTGCTGAGTACTACCGGTTCATTTGATAATATTGAAATCGCAAATGTCGCTTTGGCTTCTGGTTCATCAACGCATGGGAAGGCTTCGCGAGCATGGTGGCTTTCGAATTGGGTGGCGTATAGCTCGCATTTCTGGCCTTGGTGTTGGTAATAGCAAGGATAAATACCGTGCATCGCATCGGTCAATGTCAACGAGAATTTGATAGTGATTTGCACTGGACCGTCATCGGTATTATCAAGTGTCAAAATGTCGTTGTCGGTTGATGTCTTAACTGCTTGGCCGTTGACAGTAGCCTCTTCGATCTGCAAATCTTTGGCGTGCAAGCGAATTGGTTCGGCTGCTAGATGTTGGCCGCGGATAGTTGCTGTGCCGCGGATTAAGCGATTGCTCTTCGCTTGACGCAAATCCCATTGGATATCGTAGTGTTCTGGTTGAAATTGAGAAAATAATCTGTCCATACGTCCATTATAGCAGGGTGGTATAATATGCTTATGCAGCGGCGTCGTAGAATGGTACTGGTAGCGGTAATTTTGATAGGTACTCTCGGTTGGGTTGTTATTAAGGAATGGCCGAATTTGCCGCTGATGCTGCCAGATTCGCAGCCTCAGCAGTCGGGGTCGAACTCTGATTCTGGCGAAGTAGCGCGCGATGCTTTGGCGACACTGCCTACTAAGGGCCGCGCTCCCAAGACCGGTTACAAGCGCTCACAGTTCGGTGATGGCTGGGCTAAGGCGGGCGGCTGCGATACGCGCAATGTTATCTTGCGGCGCGACTTGGCAAACGCTGTCCTGGGCGATGACAACTGCAAAGTACAGGCTGGTGCTCTTAGCGACCCGTACACTGGGCAGCGGATCGCTTTCAAGCGCGGTGCTAATTCTAGCGGCGCTGTGCAGATTGACCACGTAGTGGCGCTGAGCAATGCTTGGCAGACTGGTGCTCAGCAGTTGTCTAGCGAACAGCGAATCAGTCTGGCTAACGACCCGCTCGAGCTGCTAGCTGTCGACGGACCGGCCAACCAGCAGAAAGGCGATGGCGATGCGGCGACTTGGCTGCCGTCAAATAAACCGTTTCGCTGCCAGTACATTGCCCGTCAAATTGCCGTCAAGAAAAAATACTCGTTGTGGGTGACACCGCCGGAACGCACGGCTATGGAGCGGATCTTGGCGAGCTGTCCAGAACAGCGCTTGCCGGCGTGATATAATCTAAAATATGATAAGGCAACATCAGTATTCTCTATATGATATATTTGCGGTACTTTTTGTAACGACACTATTGGTTAGTAATATTGTCAGCGTCAAAATTGTATCTGTTGGCTGGCTGACTTTTGATGCTGGCACGGTTTTGTTTCCGCTAGCGTATATCGTGGGTGATATAATCACTGAGGTTTATGGTTATCGCCGGATGCGCCGGCTGATTTATAATGGCGTGGCAGCCTTGACGCTGATGACGTTGACTTTTTGGGTGGTGCAATTATTGCCGGCAGATAGTAGTTGGACGGGGCAAACGGCGTTTGAATCGACGTTAGGCGTGGTTTGGCGGTTGGCTATCGGTTCGGTAACGGCGCTGTTTGTCGGTGAAATAATGAATGCTTACGTAATGGGACGGATGAAAGTTGCTAGCCGCGGCCGCGGTTTGTGGCGGCGAATGATCGGCAGCTCGGCGGCGGGCAGCGCGCTAGATACGGTGATCTTCTCGACGATTGCTTTTGCCGGTACTATGCCGATGACCAGCTTTTGGCAGCTTATCGTCACGGTGTTTTTGATCAAGATGGCGGTAGAGATTATGGTCTCGCCGCTGACAATGCGCTTGATTGCCCGCGTGAAAAAGCATGAAAAGATGGATACGTTCGAGCAGCCAGCGAAATACCTGGTGAATTAGTTGCTTGGTTTATCCTGGCGTTAGATTTTGACGCGGTTTTATTTTATAATGTGACGCCGATTGGTAAATTATCGCCGTAGTAGCGAGCTAGAAACGACTGCTTGAAATCAAAAAATGTGCCGTCTAGCAGCGAGGCGCGGATCTGGTCGACAGTGCGCACTACGAAGCGTTCATTATGAGTGCTGGCGAGCGTAGCACCGAGAATCTCATCGGCGCGAAACAGATGATTGATGTAAGCGCGCGTATGATGCTGACAAGTATAACAGTCGCACTCAGGGTCAATCGGCGCGAAGTCCTCGCGAAAGCGAGCATTGCTGATGTTGATGCGGCCGTCAAATGTATACAGAGCGCCGTTGCGGGCTTGGCGGGTCGGCGCGACACAATCGAAAGTATCGATACCGTATTCGACGCCGAGAAACAAATCGGCCGGCTGCGAACCTAAGCCTAATAGGTGGCGCGGCTTATCCTCGGGCAAAGTCTCGCAGACCCAGCGGACGACATCGGCGATTTCGCCAGGTTGAAAAACGCCGCCGATGCCGTAGCCATCGAAGTTGCGCTCGCCCAGGAAATTAGCTGACTGGCGGCGCAGTGTTTCGTCGCGGGCGCCTTGGACGACACCGTAGAGCGCTTGCAGGTTTTCGCCGCGCGCTAGATGTTCGGCGTTTAGCTCATCGTGGCGAACTAAGCAGCGCTCCGCCCAAGCATGCGTTCGCTGCATTGCCTTTACAATCGTGCCGCGGGCCGCTAGCGGTGCAGTCAGCTCGTCGAAGGCCATATGAATATCAGCGCCGATGGCGTGCTGTAGTTCCATTGACGATTCTGGCGTCATCATTATATATCTGCCATCCAGATGCGACCGAAATTGCGCGCCTTGGTCGGTAACTTTGGCTAGCTGATTAGCAGACTTGACCGCTTGCGCAGCATTGCCTTTTTGGGTGTGAGCGACGGCGTCGATGCCTTTTTTGTAAGCAATTCCCAGACTGAAAATCTGAAAGCCGCCGCTATCAGTGAAAGTCGGCCCATCGTAATCCATAAATTTGCCTAGGCCGCCAGCTTTATGAATGATTTCGGCGCCTGGCCGCTGCATCAAATGATAAGTATTGGCCAAAATTGATTGCCCGCCGCAGGCTTTGACTTGTTCGATAGTCAGCGCCTTGACGGTAGCTTTAGTGCCGCCAACGATGAAAGCTGGCGTTTGAATCGTGCCATGCGGCGTTTCAATCGTACCAGCACGCGCTAAGGTGCCGGGGAGGCGATGGGTAATCCTAAAAGTGATAGCTTTTTGCATCTTTTCTAGTATAGCATGAGCGCACTCGTCCTACTGCGTGATAATTAGCATACTGTCGCCATAACTAAAGAATTTATATTTTTCGCAAACGGCGTGCTGATAAGCAGGCTTTAGCTTATCCCAGCCAGCAAAAGCTGACGTCAACATAAGTACCGTACTTTCAGGCATATGGAAGTTAGTTAATAGCGCATCGATCGTTTTAAACTTATAGCCGGGATAGATAAAAATATCAGCTTCGCCCGAGATAGCATGTGGCGGCTGGCTCAAAATATGTTGGTGGGCATATTCTAGGGTACGCGTGATTGTCGTACCGAGAGCGATAACGCGATGGCCGGATTGTTTGGCGGATTGGATAGCCGCGGCAGTGGCGGTTGGAATCGAGAAATATTCTTGATGCATTTTGTGCTGCGCGACATCATCGACGCGAATAGGCAAAAAGGTACCCAGGCCGACATGTAATGTAGCGTACACGATGTTGACGCCTTTAAAGTTAGGGGACAAGTACTTGACACTCGCAATCTATTCCATTAAAATTATTACTGTACTCATCCGGCCGGCAGGTCGGTTGTTTTCGTATTGGAACTAAAAGAAAGGAATTATATGGAAGATTTGAATATCAAGCAGTTGACGCTAGCTGTGCGGGCGATTGCTGATGAAAAGGCGTTGCCCGAAGAAACTGTACTAAACGTAATCGAGCAGGCGATTGCTGCTGCCTGGCGCCGCGATAACGGCGAGCGCGAGCAAAATGTGCGCGCTGAACTCAATATCAACGATGGTACCGCCAGGGTGTTTGTCCAGCGCGAAGTCGTCGAGGATGTCGTCAATCCGGCCACCGAAATCAGCTTGGCGGGCGCTCAAGCCGAGAAGCCAGATGCTCAGTTAGGGGATACTATCGAGGAAGCCCATGAAGTTAAGTCCTTTGGCCGGGTGGCCGCCCAGACTGCCAAGCAGGTCGTCATGCAGCGCCTGCGCGAAGCCGAGCGCGAAGTCGTTCTGGCAGAATTCGAAGACAAAATCGGCACGGTCGTTACCGGTATGGTGCAGCGCGTCGAGCCGCGCGTGGTACGTGTCGAGTTAGGCAAGGCCACTGGTATTATCCCGCAGAGCGAGCAGATTCAAGGCGAGTTTTACAAAATTGGCTCGCGGATCAAAGTATTAATCAAAGACATTGAACGCGAAGGCCGCGGCCCGCAGCTGATTCTCAGCCGCGGCAGCGAGGACTTTATCGAATATCTCTTCCGTCAAGAAGTGCCCGAGATGGAAACTGGCGCTGTTGAAATCAAAGGTATCGCTCGCGAAGCTGGCCGCCGCACCAAACTTGCGGTTGCTAGCACGGTGCCAGGCGTTGATCCGGTCGGAACGTTCGTTGGCGGTCACGGTGCGCGCGTTAACGCCGTGATGAGCGAGATCGGCGACCAAGAGAAAATCGACATCGTGACCTATGACGACAACATGGACACTTATATTCGTAACGCTCTTAGCCCGGCTGAGATCGTTAAAGTCGAGATTGATAAGGACAAAAAAACCGCCAATGTTTACGTTACTGAAGACCAGCAATCAATCGCTATCGGCCGCGGCGGGCAAAATGTGCGTTTGGCGAGCCGCCTGACTGGCTACGAATTAAATATCGAGACCACAGCGCCGAAATCAGCCGAGAAAAAACCGCGCAAGAACGTCGAGGAAGATTTGTTTAGCGCTATCGAAAATCAAGACTAAAACCCGCAGCCGCTTTTTGCAAATTAGCACTCTGCCTTGACGAGTGCTAATTTGTTATGTATAATTGGCTGCAATGGGCAATACGCTCAGAACGGAGAACTCATGATGCCAGAAGATTTTGCAGATTTTATTTCGCGATTGACCGATAACGCGCGCGCTAGCGTCCAGCATGCTGACGCGATTGCTCGCGGTAATGGCAGTAATTACATTGGAACAGAGCACTTGTTGCTCGGCGTCTTGGCGCAAGGGTCGAGTTCGGCGGCGCAAGTATTGACTGACGCCGGCGTGACCCTGCAGCAAGCTGAAATGATCCTAGATATCAAACCGTCGCGAGTGGTTACCAGTACTGGTATGGTGGGCCTTAGCGAGACGGCTTTGTTGACATTACGCATGGCGTGGGAAGCAGCGCGCGAGTATGGCCATGATTATCTCGGTACAGAGCACATTCTGTACAGTGTTTTGCGCCAAGGAAATGCCCGAGCGACAGCGCTGTTGCGCGAGATGGGCATCAATGTCGATATGATAATCAGCGAACTCGAGAAGTCGTTTGAAGAGAATCGCGGCGAACATGGCGATATTGCTACCGAGCCGCGGCGCCGCGGTAATACGCGCGGCGGGGCGCTTAGCGCCTTTGGCGTGGATTTGACGGCGCGGGCAGCCAACGGCGAGCTTGACCCGATGATTGGCCGCGACAAAGAGCTGGAGCGAATGATTACTATCCTTAGCCGCCGCACCAAGAACAATCCAGTATTGATTGGTGATCCAGGCGTTGGCAAAACCGCCATCGTCGAGGGGCTGGCGCAGCGGATCGTCCGCGAGGACGTACCGGGCCATTTGTTGGATCGCCGCGTGGTTATGTTAGACATGGCGGCGATGATTGCCGGTACCAAATATCGCGGCGAATTCGAGGATCGACTGAAAAAGGTCATCGCTGAAGTCAAAAAACAAGGTAATATCATTCTTTTTATTGATGAATTGCACCTGCTGGTTGGCGCTGGCGCCTCGGAAGGTTCGATGGATGCGGCTAATATCCTCAAGCCGGCGTTGGCGCGCGGCGAGCTGCATATGATTGGCGCGACAACTCTCGATGAATATCGCAAGCATATCGAGAAAGACACGGCGCTAGAACGGCGTTTCCAGACGATCGTCGTCAAAGAGCCAACTATGGCGCAGACAATCGCTATTTTGAAAGGCCTTAAAAATTATTATGAAAAGCATCATGGCGTCAAAATCACCGACGAAGTGATTGAGTCATCAGTATATATGAGCGACCGCTACGTCAGCGACCGTTTCATGCCTGATAAAGCAATTGACGTGCTCGACGAGGCGGCTGCCCGAGTTCGCGTCAAGCGGGGCCACCGCCCGAGCCGCGAGCGCGAATATCTCAAAGAGCTCAAGCACCTCAATGAGCGCATGGAGGACGCTGTCTTGCACGAAGATTATCAGCGGGCTGCTATGTACAAACAGCGCATTAGCCAGATTAGTAAAAAACTCGAGACAGAAGTTGCTGCCCAAAAAGGCCGCCGTGCTATTCAACTGACCGATGACGATGTGGCGCATGCTATCGCTGTGATGACCAACATTCCGGTCGAAAAAGTCCAGACTAGCGAAGCGAAGTTGCTGCGCCAGCTCGAAAAGCATCTGGGTAAGTACGTCATTGGCCAGCGCGAGGCTATCGGTAAAGTGGCGCGGGCAATCCGCCGCAGCCGCAGCGGCGTAGCTAGCAGCCGGCGGCCGATTGGCAGTTTCGTCTTCATGGGACCGACTGGTGTCGGCAAAACGCAATTAGCTAAAGTGCTGGCACGAGAAGTTTTCGGTAGCGAAGAAGCGCTTATCAAAATCGACATGAGCGAATTCGGCGAGAAGCATAATACGTCGCGCCTGCTCGGAGCGCCAGCTGGTTATGTCGGTTACGAGGACGGCGGTAAATTGACTGACAAAGTTCGCCGCCAGCCGTATAGCGTGGTGCTTTTTGACGAAATTGAAAAGGCTCATCCAGACGTATTCAACCTGCTGCTGCAGCTACTTGAAGATGGAACGATGACTGATGCTAAGGGGCGCGAAGTTAGCTTTCGCAATACGATTATCATCTTGACTAGCAATCTCGGCGCCGACAAAATGACCAAAGAGTCGGAACTCGGCTTTCATTCTAGCCGCGACAAAAGCAGCGAAATTGACGATTTGCACCTCCGCAACGCTAAATTTGCTCGCGATGCTCTCGATAAGTTTATGCGTCCCGAGCTGATTAATCGCTTTGACGGGATTATCACTTTCCGAGCGTTGACTCGCGCCGAGGTCGGCAAGATCTTCGACCTGCTGATCGGCGAGCTGCGCCAGCGTTTGGTGCGTAAAGGCTTAGCCCTTACGATTAAACCTAGTGCCAAAAAATTCCTTATCGACAAGGGTTACAGTATTAAATACGGCGCCCGTCCGCTGCGCCGCGTCATTGAGGACGAGGTTGAGCATGCTATTGCCGAGCAAGTACTTGACGGCGCCTATGCTAAAGGTGATATCCTAGAAGTAGGGATCAAGAAAGGAGCGATAGCGATTGAACGGCGCAGCGAAACCGACAGCCAGACGTAGTATTGTCTCGAAAATCATCGCTTTGTTGGCAGTGATAAGTATTGCTGCTGGCGGTTTTTTCTACGGGCAGACAGCCTTTGATACTTATCGAGCGTCAACTTTCACGCCGCCTGCAGCTGTTGCCGCGGTTGAAGATTCAATCAAGCTGACCCCGGCAGCGCAGCGCACCTTTCGAGCAACTCAGCCAGCTATTGAAACTAGCGATCAGTTCAATGCTCATTGCAAAAGTACCGAACGTACCGCAGCAATTTTGGGCTGCTATTATGGTGATCGGATTTATCTTTTTGACGTCGAAAATGCCGAATTAGCTGGCGCCAAAGAAGTAACGGCAGCGCACGAATTGCTGCACGCCCAGTATGCACGGCTGAATATCTTCGAGCGGCCGCGAGTCGACGCTATGATCAAAAAGGCTTATCAAAAGGTCAAAAATGAACCGGAAATTGCCAAAGCTATGGAATACTACCGCGAGGCCGAGCCAGGCGCCGAGCTAGATGAACTACATTCAATTATCGGTACCACGATTGGCGAGCTTGATTCCGACCTTGAACAATATTATGCGCGTTATTTCACTGATCGAGCGTCAATTATCGCCAAAAATCAAGCTTACACGGCGGTATTTACCCGAGTCAACGCCCGGGCTGAAGCGCTGCAATCTAAGTTGCAGTCAGCCGCTAAGCAAATCAAACAAGATGTCGAAGCTTATCAGTCCGATTTATCGCAAATTAACGCTGATATTAATAGTTTTAATGAACGGGCCAGGAGCGGTGAGTTTAGTTCGCAAGCTGACTTCACAGTGGCGCGGTCGGCGCTGCAGCAGCGAATTAGCGCTATTAATGCTCGGCAGGGTTCGCTCAATTCGCGGATTAAAGCTTACAATGACGATGTGGCAACTCTCAAAAGCTTAGCCGTTAAAGCCGATCAGCTCAATCAAAGCATCAACGGCGTAGCCGCGCCAGCCGGAGTAAATAGTGGCCAAAGCGCGCAGTAATTTCGTCTGCCAAAATTGCGGCGCCAGCTATCCGAAATGGACGGGCAAGTGCGAGAATTGCGGCGAATGGAACACGCTCGTCGAACAAGTAATCGAGACCAAGGGCGCTTCGGCGGTAGCGCGCAGCCATTCGCGCGGTAAGATCCTAAAGCCGCAGTCGATGCGTTCAATCGCTGCCGAAGATTCTGTACGGCGTTTACCGACTGGCATTGCCGACCTAGATACAGTGCTAGGCGGCGGGATCCTGCCGGCAGGCGTAATGCTGTTAGCGGGGCAGCCGGGTATCGGTAAATCGACGCTATTAATGCAGGTAGCAGCGTATGTTGCTGAGCAATCATCGGTCCTATATGTCAGCGGCGAGGAAAGCGCTTCTCAGGTTAAGCTCCGCGCTACGCGTCTAGGTGCGACCTCTGGTGATGACCTGCAGTTTGTCGCTAGTACTAGCGCTGACGACATTGCTGCGACAATTCGCAGCGGCCAGTATAAACTGGTGATTATCGACAGCATCCAAACGCTTAGTCTCGAGGAAATTGCCAGCGCGCCAGGTACCGTTAGCCAGATTACTAACTCGAGCAATGTCATTATCCGGGCAGCAAAAGCTTCGGGCGCAGCAGTAATCCTAGTGGGCCACGTCACCAAGGAAGGCTCGATCGCCGGACCGAAAGTTCTCGAGCACCTAGTCGATGTGGTCTTGCAATTCGAAGGTAACCGTTACGGCGGCTTCAAAGTGGTGCGCGCCGTCAAGAATCGCTACGGCTCGACTAGCGAAGCGGCAATTTTCGAGATGAACGATAAGGGTTTGCGGGTCGTCGAAAATCCGTCAGCCGCGCTGTTAGCCGAGCGCCAAAACGCCGATGGTTCGGTGGTATTGGCGACGCTTGAAGGCAACCGTCCGATTCTCGTTGAGATCCAAGCTCTTGTCAATTCGACTAATTTCGGGTATCCTAAGAGGACAGCCAGCGGTTTCGATCTCAACCGCCTCAATCTGCTCATCGCGGTGCTAGAGAAGCGCACCAAATTGAATTTATCCGATAAAGATATTTATGTGAATGTAGTTGGCGGCTTGAAACTTGCCGACCGGGCAGCAGACTTGGCGGTGGCGATGGCGATTGCTAGCGCGGCGGCCGGGCGCAAACTCGACGACGGCCTGGTGGTATTCGGCGAAGTGGGCTTAGGCGGCGAGATTCGCTCGGCACAAGGCGCCGATAAGCGCCTGAACGAAGCTAAAAAACTCGGTTTCACTCAAGCGATCGCACCGGCAACCTCTGGCAAAAAGAATTCATTTGTAAAAGGCGTCAAAGATTTACGCCAAGCTTTGATCGGTTATCTCAAGTAGTCAATAGTCAATCAAGGCAAAAAGAAAGGAAAATATGCAAACCAAAGACTTAATATTATTGGCGGTAACGCTGCTTATTTTGGGCGAGGTGTCGTACTTATTAGCGCGCCTGCCCAAAAACTCTATCAAATCAAAAGACCGGGCTATCTTGGTAGATACCTCGGTGCTGATGGACGGGCGAATTGTACCAGTAGCGCAAACTGGCTTTATCGGCGGTACGCTAGTGATTCCACGCTCGGTTATCGGCGAACTGCAGTTTCTAGCTGACCACGCCGATGCCGACAAACGCGCCCGCGCCCGTTACGGGCTTGATGTAGTCACCGAGCTACAAGCTATGGAGCGCGTCAACGTCGAATTGCTGCAAGACGGTAGCCACGCTCGCGAAGGTGTTGACGACCGCCTGCTCAAGCTAGCCAAGCAGCACGGCGCAGTGATCATGACGCTAGATTACAATCTAAACAAGGTCGCTGCGGTCGAGGGTACCGAAGTGCTAAACCTTAACGAATTAGCGCAGAGTATCCGGATGGAGCACCTACCTGGCGAGAAAATCACGTTAGAGCTTATTCAGAAGGGGCAGGATGCGCATCAGGGCGTGGGCTACCTACCAGACGGCACAATGGTTGTCGTCGAGCAGGCGAGCGCTCAGATAGGTCAGACGCTAAATGTCGAAATTATCCGTAATTTACAGACCGCAGCCGGCCGGATGATTTTTGCTAAGAAAATAGAGACTACTAACAAACCCCTCAAATCGACCGCCAAAGCCGCGGGCAAAACTCAAAAAACAGCGAAAATCGCAGCCGCAGCAGCATCGAAAACGCCCGCAAAAAGCACTGCTAACGCTAAGCAGCGTTCTGCCGGCCGCGCCCGCAGCCAATCGTCAGTTGGCAGTGCTAGTAATCGTGATTCGGCTAAAAAGGCAGGCGAGACCAAAACTCAAGCTAAACCAGCCAGCAAAAAAGCTAATTCGTCGAAAACAAAACCGCAGCCGAAGCCAGCTGCTCCAGCGACTCGCCGCCAGAGTGCTCGCCGCCGCCCCGACCACGAGAGCGACTTGATCGATCTCGTCAATAACCAATAAAATCGCCAGCGCGATATATAGATAGCACGCTACTAGGAGCGTGCTATTTTGCTGGGTATTAGCGGCAAACTAACTGCGATACGAAGCGGATTTAATCGTCGTCATCGCTACTACTGTTTGGATTGTAGCTGGCGCTACTAGTCGCCGTATAGTAGCCAGTGTCGGTAATTTTGGCGGTTAGCGTGCCACTACTGGCTGCTGACAGGTTGCCTTTATGAATATTCCAGATGCCGCTGCTATCGACTTGCTTGCTGGCGACAACGGTACTGCCAGATAATAATTCGATGTTTTGCAGTTTGTAACGGCCGCTGGTATAGACGATGGATACGCCGCCGCTAGTCACCGTCAACGTAACGTTTGGCTTCGGATCGTCGCACTTGTGTGCATCGTCGTCTTTCTCGGCGTCGTAGCTAGAGTCGTTAGGCGTGACTATCTCTTTTCTGGTGATTGGATCAGCCATTTTCATGACATCGATTTCAATCTTGGCAGCTTCGGGCGTACAGGACGTAGCTTTCTTTTTCGAGACGCGGTCGAAAGTCATCTTGGCATTGGTGGCAGCGCTGGCCTTGTTGTAATATGACGGATAAATCTCGCCCTTGATTGTCTGGATGCCACTCGGCGCAGTATACCAGTCGCTTAATTTTAGTTTACCTTGGTCGGCATACATCTTGGAGATATCGGCCATCGTGCGGTCGAAGAACATAGCTGGAATCAGCGAGTTGCCATTGCGCAGCGGCGAGGTGTCAGAATTGCCTAGCCACACCGCCATCGATAGGTTCGGCGTGTAGCCGGCAGCCCAGATATCTTTAGCGCTAACCTTGCCGTTAATCTCGCTGTTGCTGGTACCAGTCTTGACGGCTGCCTTGACACCGGCGCGACCGAGGTTGACTAGGTAGTCGCGGCCCGCCAATCCAGCGCGCGCCTTGCCGTCGCCAAGGATGTCGCTAACGATATAGGCTGCTTGCTGGTCAATGACTTGCTTGCTAGATTCTTTGTACTGTTTGAGCGTTTGGCCGTTGCTGTTGGCAACCTTCAGGATAGTCGTCTGCGGTTTATAAGTGCCCATTCGTCCTAGTGTCGCGAAAGCGTTAACGTGGTCAACCAAGCGCGTGCCGCAGCCGCCGATAGCGCTTGATAGGCCAGCTTGCGCGTCGGCGCCTTGCGTGCAGTACTGCAAATCACCGGCGGAGCGTATCAGCGACCAGGTGCTGCCGCTGTTGTTCTTCTCGTTGATGGCCATAGCTTTAATCGCCGGGATATTGCGCGAGCGAGCTAGAGCTTGGCGCAAGGTAATGTTGCCTTGGAATTTGTTGTCGGCGTTATTCGGACTATAATTGCCCGGGAAAGTTGTCTTGGAGTCGGCTAGAATCGAGCCGCTGCCGTAATTGGCGTTATTGCCGCCTTGATTACTAAATAAGCGGGCGTAAACAAGCGGCTTAATCGACGAACCTGGTTGGATGAAAGCGGTGGCTGCATTGTCCTGCCCGAAGCCGGCATAATTGAAGTCGCGGCTGCCGACTAGAGCGATAAGCTGGCCAGTCTTGGTATCCTCAATGGCTGCTGCGCCGTTTGAGAAGCCAGCAAACTGCGAGCAGTTGCGATAACCGCAGTTGCCATCAGTAATCTCGCCGTTAAATAATTTGGCTATATTGGTTTCTAGGGTTGTTTGCGCGTCGAGGTCGAGTGTTGTTTTTACCGATAAACCGCCTTCGCCGACGATAGTCTTGCCAAGCTCTTCCTCTAGCTGTTTCTTGACCATTTGGACAAAGTGCGGCGCCTTGACGTTGGCGTATTGGTCGGCCAGCGGTTTGATAGTGTCCATGATGTCGACTTTTTTGGCTGCCGCTGCTTCTTGTTTGGATATGTAATTCATCGACACCATGTCGTCGAGTACTTTGTGCTGGCGTTCGACAAGCGCTTTACGGCCATAGGTATTGTACGGGTTGTAAAGCGACGGGTTGTTCGGGATAGCGGCTAGCAGCGAGCATTCTGGCAAGGTTAAATCTTTGGATGATTTGCCGAAATAAGTTTGCGCGGCCGATTCGACGCCGTTGCGCCGGCCGCCGTACGGCGATTCGTTGAGGTACAAGCCGAGGATTTGGTCTTTGCTGTACATTCGCTCGACCTCGATGGCTAGAATCATCTCTTTGATTTTGCGTGGAATACCCGACAAGCCCCGCTGCATAGCTTCGTCCTTAGTAAAGAACACTTTCTTGACCAGCTGCTGCGTTAGCGTCGAGCCGCCCTGCACGGCGTTGCCCTGCGAGTTGCTGATAAAGGCGCGAGCAATACCGCTAGCGCTGATGCCGCTGTGCTTATAAAAATCCTTGTCCTCGATGGCTATAGTGGCCTTGCCCATGCATGGTGAGATAGTTTTGGCGTCGACGACTAGCGTGTAGTCGCCAGTACCTTTATCCTCCCAGAGTAATTTGTCGTTACGGTCGTAGTATTTGGTGACTGTCGTTTTAACGCGCTGCGCCAATGTGTCGGGGTTGATTTTGTCGAGATCTTTGCGGAAATAGGCAAATAGCGAAGCCACGCCAATAACCATCAGCAGCAAAGCGATGCCGACAACTTTCAGCGCCATTATCGCGCCATCGCGGCTAAACCAGTATTTGGCCAGGCGTTTCGGATGCAGCCGGTAGAGCAGCCGCTTGACCGGATGCTTCGGCAAAGTTGCCAGATATTCGGCTTTTTTGCGCGCTCGCGCGTCTTTCTTGACTCGGCGTTTATTGGCTAAATTAGCATAAGCGCTGACGCCGCCAGCTACTTTTCGTTTCTTGTTTCCCACTTTCACTCTTCCCATAAGCAATATTTCCACCATTATAGCACTGTTCGCATCACGACGGCTAGTGCTTTTGCTGATAATTTGCAAATATGTTACTATCTCACTATTAAATAAAGAAAGGTTTCAGATGACGCTAGCAGAAGAACTAACGTGGCGCGGACTCATCAACCAGACGACGTTCGCTGATGTCAAAGATATAAACGAGCCGCGAACGTTCTATTTTGGCGTTGACCCTAGCGCGCCGAGCATGACTATCGGTAACTTGGCGGCGATGATGTTGTGCCGGCATTTTATCGACCACGGCTACAAACCGCTGCTGCTAGTCGGCGGCGCTACCGGCATGATTGGCGACCCTGATGGCAAAAAGCAAGAGCGCGACCTGCGCAATGCCGAAACAGTGGCGCGCAATGTTGAATGTATGGCGGCGCAATTCCGCCAAGTTTTCCGCGGTCAGGATTTTGAAATAGTCGACAATGCCGACTGGTTCTCGCAGATTAATTACATTGATTTCTTGCACAAAATCGGCAAACATATCAGCATGACGCAGCTGCTCGACCGCGAATTCGTGCAGCAGCGTATCGGCGAGGGCGGCGCTGGCATCAGCTACGGCGAATTTAGCTACGGGCTGATTCAAGGGTATGACTTTTTACACTTGTACCGCGAAAAAGGCGCCACTTTGCAGCTAGCTGGCGCCGACCAGTGGGGCAATAGCATCATTGGCGTGTCGCTGATTCGCAAGCTCGAAAGTAGCGAAGCGCACGTTTTGACCGCGCCGCTAGTTATCAACAAACAAACTGGCGTCAAATTCGGCAAGTCTGAGGGCGGTGCTATCTGGCTCGACCCCGAGATGACCAGTCCGTACAAGTTCTATCAATTCTGGCTCAACTGCGACGACGAAACCAGCGAGGACCTCATCAAAATCTACACGCTGCTCGACCGCGAAACCGTTGAGGCGCTGATTGATAATCATCGCGCTAACCCTGGCGAGCGCGCCTTGCAAAAAACCTTAGCACGCGAGGTCACCGACTTGGTGCACGGCCGCCAGCGCCGCGAAAGCGTCGAGCGGGTGACGGCGGCGCTGTTTGGCGGCGGCGAGATTGCGGCGCTTAACGGCGATGATTTGAACGCTTTGGCTAACGAAATCCCGACGGTTGATCTCGAGACGACGGTGGTGGCGGCGCTGGTCGCTGCTGGCTTGTGCGCTAGCAACGGCGAAGCGCGCCGGCTGATCCAGAATAACGCGATCAGCGTCAACGGCGCGAAGATTGCCGGCGATATGCCATTGATCGAGACTAGCTTAATCAAAAAGGGCAAGAATAACTTCTTGCTGGTAAAATAATTAGAATAGGAGGAAATTATGAAGAGAATTATTGGTTTTGACTTGGACGACACGCTGGCGGTTAGTAAATCGGCGATTTCGCCGCGCATGGCAGATTTGCTCGCTAAATTGCTAGAAAATTATCAAGTTTGCGTCATTTCCGGCGGCAAATTCGAGCAGTTCGAGAAGCAAGTGATCGACAAGATGAACGTTTCACCAGAATTGCTAGCGCGCTTCCATATGATGCCGACATGCGGCACGCGTTATTATACATTTAACGTCGATGCGAACGAGTGGCAAACGCACTATAAAGAGGATTTCACCGACGAACAAAAGCAAAAAATTACCCAAGTCTTGGAAGAATCGGCGCGCAAATTTGATCTGTGGGAAGCAAATCCCGACGGCGAGATTATCGAAGACCGCTTGAGCCAGGTGACTTATTCGGCGCTAGGCCAGCAAGCCTCGCCCGAGAAAAAATATGCTTGGGCGGAAGCCAACAAAGCCGTCCGCAAACAAATGCGCGACGATGTCGCCGCCAAATTGCCAGAGTTCGAAGTACGCCTGGGCGGCACCACCAGCGTCGACATCACCAAAATCGGCGTCGATAAAGCCTACGGCATGAAAAAGTTGATGGAAGCCACAGGCGCTAGTAAAGAAGAAATCTTGTTTTTCGGCGACAAAATAGAAGAAGGCGGCAACGACTTCCCAGTGAAAAATCTCGGCATCGATTGCATCGCGGTGGAGCGCTGGCAGGACACCGCCTACGCGCTAGAGGGCATCATCGCCGTGACCAAGTAGATTTTCGAACGAAATTCGAGCCAGCAAAACACCCGGCTAGCTAACCGGGTGTTTTTGATAAAATCAATCAAGGGAAAGTGATAAGCGAGGCGGGCCGCCCCGGCGCGAGAAATTGGGGAAAATCTCGCGCCGGGGCGGTGGTCAGTTACGCTCGTCCCTGATAACCAGGGACGAGGTCTTTGACCAGTCCACCGGCGGCGCCGGTGGGAGGCACTCCCCCTCGTACGGGGGAGGCGGTACTAGGACAACGATATCAAGTTTGTTCATGATTCACCTCCTTAGTGAACCATTCTCGCAGCAAAGGGTGGTCATCTGTGCCACCGTGCGAGATATCTGCTCGCGACTAAGTCTCGGGCAAGTATCTCGCACGGTGGGCCTCGCTTATCAAAAAACTCTTTCGGACAAGGATTCGCTCTACTTGTCAACAAAAGCTAATACATATAATATCATACTAGAACAGTAATGTCAATACTTTTTCGCAATTTCCCGCAAAATCTATAAAATTTCAAAGTAAAATAAATAACTTGACAAAAAATCTCACCAAAGAAAATAGCCCGCCGAAATTGGCTCAAACCGGAATTGGGTCTATATATCAACCCGGGAAACACTTAATACTTAAGTGTCTCAACCGGTATTGAAACCAATTCGGCGAGCTATTTTCAGCGGGCTTGTTAGCCCTCATCGGGGTGGTGGTCTCCGAAGGGGGCACCACCCTGCTCCGTGGGGAGCAGCTTACAAGCTGCCCTCCACAGAGTCCAGGCCGCCTCGGCCTTGGCCTGGGCCGCCTGGGCCTCGGCTTGAGCTAAGGCCAGGGCCTCCTTGGCCTTGGCGACCTCGGCCTGAGCCTGAGTCGAGGCCAGGTCGGCATCCCTGGCCTTGGACGCCAGAGCCTTGACCCTGGCGGTCAAGGCGTCGTCCTCCGCCTTGCGGCGGGCGACGACGATGACGGCGACGACGCCGGCGACGGCGAGGACGGCGGCGGTGATGACAATGATGATGCTCATGATTCCCTCCCTGGAAATCATTCGCTCAAGGCAAAAGGGCAACTTTCCGCCCCTTTTACTTAACCTTGAGCGAAAAGCTAGTATTAATATAGCATAGAGTGGTGAAATTGTCAATACTTTTCGCAATTTTCCTGAAAACTAGTACAATAAACTTATGAATCTCGCAACTAGCCTCTACCAAATCAAAGGTGTCGGCCCGAAAACCGCAGCCGAGCTGCGGCGGGCGGGGCTCGAAACGGTTAGCGATATTTTACTGTTTTTGCCGCGCAAGCACGAGGATTTCACTAACGTGACACCGATTACCGAGCTGCGCCCTGGCAAAGTAACAATTCGCGCTCGCTGCCAGCAAATCAGCACTCGGCCAGTCCGCCGCGGACTGCGTCTGACTACGGCGGTGCTGGCCGACGACACCAGCAAGCTCAACGCTATTTGGTTCAATCAGCCGTACCGGGTGCAGCAGCTAGGCAGCAGCGATGAGTGGTTTTATTTCAGCGGCGAGTTCGAGTATAACTACGGACGCTACCAGCTAACCAATCCGACGGCCGAGCTAGCCAAAGAATTACCAATACAAGCCGATCGACTGCTGCCGGTTTACCATGCGGTGCGCGGGCTAAAATCGCAAACAGTACGCAAAGTTATCGAGCAATTGCGCCCGCTAATGAGCGTCTTGCCCGAGACTCTGCCGCCAAGCGTTGTCAAGAGCGAGAAGCTGCTCGACCGCGCGGAGGCAATTTCGGCGATGCATTTTCCGCGCAACGAAAGGGAAATTGAACAGGCTCGTCAGCGCTTAGCCTTCGAAGAGCTATTCGAACTGGTTTTGGCTAGTCAGCTCAACAAAATTGACAACCAGAAGCTAGCTGGCTTCGCGATTCCGTTTGAAAAGTCTGTTGTGCAGGATTTTGTCAAGAAATTACCGTTCGCGCTAACCAACGCTCAGCGCCGTGCCGCCTGGGATATCTTGCAAGATTTCGAAAATGCTAGGCCGATGAATCGCTTATTACAAGGCGACGTTGGCAGCGGCAAGACAGTGGTGGCCGGATTGGCAGCGCGGCAGGCAGCGAGTGCTGGCTATCAGACAGCGTTGATGGCGCCGACCGAGATTTTGGCGCGGCAGCACGCCCAGACGCTAGCGAAGCTTCTCGAGCCGTTCGGCGTGACGGTTGGTTTGCTGATTGGCAGCGTCAAGGGTAAAGCTCGCGCTATGCTTTATCAGCAAATCGCTAACGGTGCGGTCGATGTGATTGTCGGTACGCACGCGCTCATCCAGGATAAGGTGGAGTTTCACCGCTTAGGCTTCGTGATTATCGATGAGCAGCATCGCTTCGGTGTTGAGCAGCGGCAGAGGTTGCTGATGAAGGTTAAGGACGAGGAGGTGAAGTCGGGCACGCTCGATATGCTTTCTGAACCTATGACGATTGCCGCTGGCTCGTCTCGAGAGACCGGGCGCGCAGCCCCAGGCTCGCGAGCGAGACACGGAGGTGAGGAAAGTGTATCGAGCGCCCCGCTAAACGCAAAAAAAACATCGGTAGCCGCCGCCATGCCGCACCTCTTAGCGATGACTGCCACGCCGATTCCGCGCAGCCTGGCGCTGACTGTTTACGGCGAGCTAGATATCAGCGTCCTCGACGAGCAGCCGCGCGGCCGCCGGCCGATTCTTACTAAAATTATTTCGCCACCTTCGCGCGATGCCGCTTATACTGCTATCGACCAGCAAATTGCCCAGGGCCGCCAGGTTTACGTAGTTTGCAGCTTGATTGCCGATAGCGATTCTAGCGACCGCAAAAGCGTCGAAGCCGAATACAAGCGACTCAAAAATAGTATTTTTGGCCACCGCCGCATCGCTATGCTGCACGGCAAGATGACTGCTAGCGAAAAAGATAAAATCATGCAAGCTTTCAAAGATCAACGATATGATATCTTGGTTAGCACCACTGTTGTCGAGGTTGGCGTCGACGTACCAAACGCTACGATTATGATGATTGAGGATGCTGACCAATTTGGCTTAGCGCAATTGCACCAGCTGCGCGGGCGGGTCGGCCGCGGTCAGCACCAAAGCTACTGCTACTTGATGATGGGCACGAATAACAAACCGTCGCAGCGTTTGCGGGAAATAGAAAAATCCAACGACGGCTTTCATCTAGCAGAGGTCGATATGAGCTTGCGCGGCCCCGGCGAGATTTACGGACGCATGCAGCACGGCGCGCTTAATTTGCAAATCGCTACGCTAGCCGACACGCAGCTGATTGCTCGCGCTCAGAAAGCCGCTAAACGCTTCATCGATAGCGGCGAAAGTCTGTCGAAATATCCAGCACTAGAAGCACACGTCCGCCACAACCAGCGGGTGACAACGCTTAATTAACTCTCGTGCTATAATACAATGCATGTACAGCGGGACAACATTTCGTTCGCATTCGGGCAACTTCATCGGCGTGCACCAGAAAATCGACCGGATTGCACGCCGCGATTTGCGCAAAATATCAAGGGTTGGCCGTGGTTTTCCTTCTGCCAAAGATATTTTGCATTTCGAAGGCAACAACGGCCCCGACGGCATCAAGCGCAAAAGTCCAGGCGTCGATGAGCCGTGGCATTTCATCGACCCCAGCGACCCCAGCGATACGGCGCTGGTCGAGATGATTATGGATCATTATGCCAATTTAGTGCAGGCGCTTAAGAAGCGTAATAATGTGCGGGCAGCCTTTGAGGCGGCTTGGATGGCTCATGCCATTACCGACGGTCTAACGCCAGCTCATCATTATCCGCTAGGCGAAAAGATCGAGGAGCTGTGGGGGCGGCCTCAAAACGAGCGGGCGTCGATCGCCGAAAAAGGTATCATCAGAGGCTCGACCATGCGCGAGACTCTTAGCAAAAACTGGGAGTATTGGGGTGCTAAGGGCGTATTTGCGACACATGTGCTATTTGAACTAGGTGTAGCTACCAGCATCAAGACGACTAAGTTTCCCGATTCGGCGCCAAATTCAATCTGGCTCAAGCTAGCAGACGATAAGGGTTTGCAGACGGTATTTCTCGATGCGGTGCAGCAAGTTTACGGGCTAGGCATGTACGAAGAATTCTGGAAGCGCGGCTGGACGACTCATCTAGCGCAGCAGACGCGGCAAACGCTGATCCCACTGATCGCTAATATCATTACGTATTTTTGGTACCGCGCCTACCGCGAGGCGCACCAATGAGCTCGATCCGAGTAATCGCCGGGCGTTTCGGCGGGCGACTGCTGGATACACCTAAAGATAACAACACTCGCACCAAGCCGATGGGTGAGCGGATTCGCAATGCCATGTTCAATAGCATCGGCAACGAAATTAACGGCGCGCAGGTTCTAGACGCTTTTGCTGGTACTGGCGCGGTTGGTCTCGAAGCTCTCAGCCGCGGCGCTGCCCATGCAACATTTATTGAACGCGATAAAATTGCCCAAAAAATCTTAAGCAATAATGTGTCCTCGCTAGGCGTTCAACATGAAGCGAAAATTATTAGCGCCCCTGTTAATTCATGGATTGAGTCTGGCGGCGCAGGCAAGTATGACATAATCTTCGCCGATCCGCCATACAAAAATCCGCAGTTTTCCACAGTCAGTAAACTTTTTGGGCTTCTCAAACCAGGCGGGCTTATGGTATTATCACATCCAGGAAGAGGTGAGGAACCAAATCTGGGAAACGAAATTGTTGTGGTGGACAATCGTAGTTATGGAAATGCTTATCTCACCTCTTTCCGCCGAGAGTCGTGAGTTTTCGTGGCTCTGGGAGTGTGAAGATGGCTCGCGCTTAGCGGGCTATTTTTTATGAGAGCTCATGATGGTTATGGTAAGATGGGATTAGAAAAGTGGAGTTTGTCGTAGTTTTTGACGCGATAGTATCTGGCCTGAAAACTATTAAATCACGCCTCAATAGCAACATGATATATAAAGACATCGGTACTTACATATCTGCACGCCTAGGGTTTACTAGGCTATTTTGGCGTGTGCGTTACTGGTTTGGCTGGCTTAACTTTAGGCGACTACGTATTAGCTTTCGGCTCAGAGATAAACTGAGCAATACAGCTACAGAAGCCTCGTACTGGAGAGCCTTGTCTAGAGGTGTTGTTTTGCCAATTATATTTGCGATAGTTTTCAGTCTTGTCTTATATACCTTTGAGAAAAGCCTACCACTTTTTACTAATATAAACTGGGTTGGCAATAATATTATTGGTAAAATCCTACTGCACCCCATGAATGAAGATGCTTACGTGGCAATTCTTACTACTATAGCTGGCGTTGTGGGCGTGTTCTTAGGTCTTTATTTTACTGCCGTAAGCACAGTTATACCTAATGTGTACTCGTCTGTATCTGGAGATGTGCGAGAGTTGATATTAAGAGATAGGCTCGGCAATAAGTACGTTAACCTTTTAGCGTTTCTTATAGCATTATCAGTCGTTCTGTTGGCGTTTAGTACTATGAAGATAACAACATTGCATTTAGCTATATTCGTATTAGTAGTACTGTCTTGCTTGGCTATCTTTGCCTTTGTAAACTTAGGTGTGCGTATGTTCTTTCTGTCTGACCCTACGCTCTTTTTCGAAACCCTATCAACAGAGCTAATGAAGTGGGTTCGGCATGCAACCGCTCGTGGCTACCAGTGGCAAGATGTCAGCTTTCAAACACATTATCGTAGACAGGCACTCAAGGTCGTCAAGACATTGACCACTCTAGCAAAGATATCCAGCAAAAAGCCTGAATTGCAAGGAGAATCGCACCCTCGTCTCCTCAAAAACCTACTAGCTCTAACAAGCGTGTATTACGACGAGAAGCATTCAATACCGACGAACAGTGGCTGGTATGGCAGAAAGCTACAACACAAACAATGGTACTTATCTAGAAGTACAGAGCTAGAAATGGCCACACAAACTGATACACCGCTAGTCCCAAATGAAATACCCGATACGACCTGGCTTGAAGATTCCTTGCTGGATGTGATATTTAAGGCCTTTGATACTGACATAAAGGCCGGCGATTTTCAGACACTATACCCCAAAGTGATTAGCTTACAGGACTTTTTTAATGGATTTGGAAGCAACTGGCTTGTGGACGATGGGAAGAAATGGCACGCTAGACTCTCCAAAGATATTCTTGGTAGACTGACTAACGGCAAAAGCCTAGGCGGTGCCGTGCAAGAAATACATTCAATAGCTACAACCGAGTTACTAGCCAGTCTTCCCCTCTCGATTGAGATTGGTTTCTCAAGAGCAGTTAATGACCTAAATGTCAATGAACTACGTGATAGGCTATTGCGTACAAAGTGGCGTGAAGAAGAATCTCCCTATGCGTTTTCATTACCACCCAGCACAATCAAAGAACTAGAAAAGATACGGGACGGGGCGGTTTTTGAGAAGCAAGCTCACGCACCACACAAGACCCAAAATTGGTACGTAGCAGAACTGGCTTTACACGACTTAGATATAGCACTGTACAACCAATGGCAATCGCTTATGGAACTTATCGAGACTTGGTACAAAGAAACTGGTAAAGCACTGTCCGATGCAAAAAAGTACAAACAGTCAGCGACCATATACACCAGAGCAATTGAACAAGCTTGGAAGTTAGATAGTCACATAGAACGCCTGAGAGAGGTATCCGAAGCGTTGCTAAAAGACCACAAAACCAATTTCATCAAACAGGCAAAATGGGACTGGAGTAAAGAACATAAAAGAGTTGCTAAGTTTAGAGATATGGCAATAAAAGGTCAGGCTAACCTAATACCATACCTATGGGGCACGTCCAAGCCAGACCACGATATGCCAGACTTTTTTGGCAGTGCTGTACATTATACCGGGGAAGCCTGCTATGAGGCTCTCGTCGCTGGCGATAGCGATAAGTTTAAAAGTCTGTTCCGACCTTATTTCTTGGGTATCTTGGGCATATTCCAAAGCCTAATACCTCAAGTTTCGGATTGGGAAACGTCATCAGCACTAACTTGGATGTCGGAGCCTATACTTGACTTGTATAGCATCAGTGGATATGCTTACATATTTGCTGAGTATCACGATAAGCCAGAGATATGGAACGAGTGTAGGGAAGCGTGGGACGCTATTTTGACAAGAACGCCAGAGCAACTAGAGTCGTTTGCCGTGATATCTAGTTATCATCAGACCCCTAGGGGTGTAATCACGCCCCGTGATAGTCTACGCAGTAGATGGGCAATAGATCTGATCAACCTATTAAATAATATCCCAAGGCAGCAGTCGTCGGATGTATTTTCTCATCCGCCATTAGAACACAAAAGTGAGCTTATACGCAATATCGCACCTTGGAGTGATAGTATGCCGCATATGTTCGTTGACGCTATCGACGTGTTCACAGTCAAGTATTTAATTACCGCTCAGACTAACACTCAGCTAGATTTTGGCATTGATGACAGCAAGATAACGCACATAAACGGACGAGGAGATGATAATGAGTAGGCTTTCGAGAGCATACTTCCCTAACCGTGAGCATTCAAGCCCGGAATTACTGCATTATGCCTTTATGTTCGTTAGGGATATTCATACGGGTATAATGCCCTATCGTGTAGGCGGAAAGTATCCATACGTTACAAGCTTATCTAGAAATAACCAAACCCTAAGTAGAGAGCTTGCTAAGTTTCTGAGTATAGGTCATCACGACGGGATATTATTAGACGAAACGCTTAGAGAGGCAATAGAAACGCTGTCTCGCTACATAGTTACATTTGGTGAAGTATATTTAGAAATAGTTTACGAAGACGTCAAAAATAAAACTGGGATAAAGAATAAGAAGCTTGAATTTTTACCATGGGGCAAAGTCATCAGGGTGTTTGGTCGTTACATACAAATAGTTCCCTTAAGAAACTGGAAGCGTGGAGAGAAGATATTTTATATCATACCATCCGATAGGATATGGCACATTAAACTTCCCCGTAAACTCGGTACGCCTCATGAGCATCGCAAAATGCTAAAAAAGCTCAATGCATTGTCTGAACCTACGCCAAAGTTCGTTCATGAAAATGGAGATTTAGGTCATTCTGCTAAATACGACTTTATAGCTCACCAACATGCCAAGAAAATTGCAGTCGAGCAAGCAACATTTCGCTGGGGTAGTATACCTAGCCTAGGATGGATTGACGGTACTACGGAGTATTATTACATAATTAATACGCTACGAATTGCTTACTCGCAGGCATTATTGCGTGAGCATATTATTAACGAAATAAATGGTTTACTTGGGAAGCTTGGTATAAAAAATAGCCTAAAAATAGAAGGACTGAAGCTTGCTACTGACATAAAAGACACTATAAAAAAATTAGAAAAGGGCGAGATGGGTTTTGATGAAGCTGTAAGTGCTATAAAGCACTAATTAGCAAAGTTACACCCGTTTAGTTTGCTGGTTGAGTATATCTGTATTAACAAATCCATGCCTAGCCAGCGTCTCGTTGAAAGTCTTATTCATATACAGCAAATCACCGACAAGCTCGCTAAATCGAGCAAGATTAAGCTTACTAAAGAAGAGTTTTTGAATCTAGCCAATTCTGCTTACGACAAGATGACAGCGGGTTTGCTTGTAGAAAAAGATGTGATACTACGAAAATTGTGTTTGAACCTGTATATAAATAACAAAAGAGCCCCTTCCTTTATCTGGAAAGAGCCCTTTTCTACACTTATTTAAAAAGCCGTAAAATCAATTATGGTGCGGATGAAAGGACTTGAACCTTCACGCTCGAAAGCACATGCTCCTAAGGCATGCGTGTCTACCAATTCCACCACATCCGCGAGCTTTTGCAAGCTCTAGCGATGCACTACTACCACGCAAATTGCATGCATTTTGCTTGCACAAATAATTATAGCAAACTTCTAACAAATTCGCGAAAAATTACTGCAGCTTATGCTAAAATAGATTTATATGAAGATGAGGGTGTATGAGCAAAATTGCTAATTACCTACGCGGACATTTGCTAGGAGAGATTGACTTCCGGCCCGATGTGCGGCAGGCTTATATTAACGATGCTGGAGTATTAAGTCTTGCGCCAGAGATGATCGTCGCGCCGCGCAACACCGACGACATCCGCAAAACGGCGCGTTTATCATGGCAGTTGGCTGAACGCGGGCATGTTCAGGCGATAACCGCCCGCGGTTCAGGCCGCGGAACTACGGGAGGTGCGATTGGCCGCGGAGCGATAGTCGATATGTCGCGGCATATGAATAATATTTTTGAGTATGATGCCAAGCAGCGGTTAGTTCGTCTGCAGCCCGGCACGACCATTGGAACCCTGTGTCAAGCGCTAAGCCTGCAGGGTGTTAACATCCCGCCGCTCGACGGCCTAGATACGCGTCGAACAGTTGGCGGAGCTATCGCCGACAATCTAGCTGGACTGGCTAGCGGTAAATACGGCGATTTGAGCGCCTTTGTCAGCCAGCTCGAGATCGTTTTGGCAAACGGCGATATTCTGCAGACAGGCCCGCTCGGCCGGCGCGAGCTCAGCCGCAAGAAAGGCCTGCAGAATCTAGAGGGCGATATTTACCGCGGCATTGACGCAATCATTGATGAATATCAAGACGCGATCAACGCCCTGCCAGAATATGACAAATCTGGCTATAGCGCTATAGCCTCCGTCAAGAGAGGAAATCAGTTCGACTTGACACCGCTATTCATCGGTGCGCAGGGTACGCTAGGTATTATCAGCGAGATGATTTTGCGCACCGAATTTCGTAGCCAGAGCAATGAGGTATTCGCGCTAGTATTTGCTTCAGCTAGTATGGCCAATGATGCTATGCGCATACTGCGTGATAGCGGCGCAGCTTTTGCTGAGTATTTTGACGCCCAGCTGTTTAGCGCTGCCGCTGCTGCTGGCCGGCACTTTGACTGGCTTAGCCTAGAAGGAACTGACCCGCAAGCAGTCATTATCGCCGGATTTGACGATTTTAATGCTCGCACTCGCGCTCGTAACCTCAAAAAAATCCAGAAGATATTCAGTAGTGCCGAGGGAGTCAAATTCGTTTCTAGCGAAGACACGGACGATGACGCGCTATTATCGACACTTGACATTGCTCGCTATGCCGAATTGCCCGACAAAAGCCCGGCTTTTGCACCGCATTTGTATAGCGATATTTATATTCCAGCTGCTCGTTTCGATGAATTTACTAAAGCATTAACAGTTTTGGCTGGTCGTCTGCATTGTAATATGCCTATTTCTGGACACGTACTAACCGAAACTTACACAGTTCATCCGGTACTGTCGCTGCGTCAAGTTGGAGACAAGCAAAAATTATTCAAGATTTTTGATGAATTGTCTAATTTGGCTGTTAAGTATGACGGCGCGCTCATTGGCCAAGCGGCCGAGGGTCGGATCGCAGCGCATTTCGCGTATAAACACCTTGACGTTCGCACTCGCGAGATGTACGCGGCTATCAAAAAAGTTTTTGATCCGCTCGGTATTATGAATCCAGGCGTCAAAGTCGGCGATAATCTGCGATCGCTTACCGCTAGTGTCAACGGCGATGTTTTGCCGCAGGTATAGGCAGATACTGCCAAAAATATATTTTCTGCAAATGGATTGTTAGAACTGTTAACGCCGCTAGCAAAAAGTGGCCTCTTAATCAATTAACAGACCAAATATACGCACGCTATCGCTTACACTTATTTAAAACCAGCGTAGAAGAAGAGAAGAGTAATCGTATTTTGAGCAGAACAGCTAGGCTGCTTGGCTAGATGCTAAATCAGGAAACTTTGCCTCTACTCGGCGCAAGCGCTTATCAAGCGAGTTATAAAGCGTGTCGTCTACCATCTCGCGGCTGCCAGACTCATGGTACAGTTCGCGGCGAACGACAGCAAGGTCGGCTCGCAGGCTCTCTTGGTTAGCCGCTAGCTCGGCTTGCCCAGCCTTCAATTCCTGGAACCGTTCATCTGCCGCCAGATCCATATCTTTCACGATATCAACCAGAGTCTTGTGGTCTTTGCGGATATCAGCAAGCTGCTCATCGATTTGCTCAAAACGCTCATCGATTTGCTTAAACCTTTGGTCAATCTGCTTAAACCGTTCGTCCATCGTTTTTGCTAGATTAGCAACGATATCGCTTAGGTTATCGATCTTGATCGCTAGTTCTTCGTTCGTCATGCTTCTATTTAAACACAAACTTTAGCTGCGAGGCAACTATTTGCTCAACAAAAAAGCCCGCTTTGCCTGAGCGGGCAGCATTAACGTTGTTCCACTAAATACAAGTTATGGTACAGATGAGAGGACTTGAACCTCCACGCCCCGAAGGGCACTAGCACCTGAAGCTAGCGCGTCTACCAATTCCGCCACATCTGCGTGTTATCGTAAAGTACTATATCGCGACATCTACCGATTCTTAGCAACGCACAGCGCGTCTACGCATACTTGCGTTGCCCACGCAGTCGCCACATCTGAGTGTGATTGTAAAGTACTATACCGCGATTATCTATATTAATCTCTAGAGACCTGACGCGCTACGCGTCTACATGCACTTCGCTACCCACGTAGTCGCCGAGCATTATCACATCTAGCACGCAGACTCATTCTAGCTGATTTAGGTGCGCCTGTAAAGAGTTTGTAGACAGACAGTTGCAAAAATTTTACAATTTAGATCATACACAATTCGATTCAATTCGTCCGCGAAATATCGGCGCGACATCTGATATTGCCGCGTATGAGTGAGCATGTCGCCATAAGCTTGATAATACTCTTGCAAAATAATTCTATTTATGCTATAATAGGGGTATATGATGGCACCAGCATCCAATGTAACCGCCGATACAGACGTGCACTATCCGAATACCGTGCGCGCTTGCCAGCTAGTCGAGCAATCGTGGCGTAACACGGCAACACTGTACGGCTATGAAGAATATGATATTGACACTGAGTCAAAATTACAGAATCGTCGCCGTTACGACATCGTAGCGGGCGCTTTCGGCGTGTCGGCCTACCCGAGCGCATCTTATCTGCTGCGCTACGAACATGCCGGCTGCGAGTCGCCGCGAGCTGATGTCGAAGCAATCGCTATCGCCAAGCGCGGTCTCGACGCTATGGGCATCAAGCGTTCGGCTTATAATTTGCGCATTAATGACTCAGAGATGCTCGATTTGCTACTGAGCGAATATCTTGACCTTGACGCCGTACAAACTAGCCTAATGGCGCGCCTACTGGCGCAGAAGCGAACATTAGCCCCAGATAAGTTTCGCGACCGCGCGATTGATATCGTCGGGTTGTCGCACTCTAGCGAAGTTCTACAAAAATTATCTAAACTTTTGACCGCCAGGTCGGCCGAAGATCTACCAGAAGTTATCCGCCACAGTGAATGTTATGTGAATTTAGTGGCATTGTATGAACGGTTAGAGCGACTGGGAATTGATAACGTTATCCTCGATATCACGCTGGCGCATCCAGAATACACTGGTGGCATTATTTTCGATTTCACGGAAGCTGATGCTATGCATAGTGCCTTGCTGTATAAGGGTGGGCGCTATGTCAATAACGACTTGCAAAGTTCGGTCGGCGGCCAATCAGATATGTCGAATATTATCGAGCTGCTGGCGCGCCATACTGGTATGCGTCATCTCGAGAGCGCTACTCAAGCTTACATCGTGACTGTAGGCAATGTGCTTGACGACGCTGAACGAATCGCCGAAAAGCTGCGCAGCGAGCGGGTTTCAGTCGAGGTTGATTATACCGGCCGGCCAATTGACCGCCAGATCAAAGAAGCTATCAAAAAGCGCGTCCGCTACGTGATGACCGTCGACGAACAGTCTGTCGCCAAGGGTTTGTATAATCTGCAAAATATTCGCGAAAACAGCGAACAGCAAGTCAGTTTCGAGCGGGTAGTGACCGCTGTCAGCGATCGCCGTCATCATCAGCAGTACGACGAAGACGACGATGTTTTCGACTTGTCAGATATCTTGTAACTTATCCAAAATAGCCAGCCCGAGTATAATCTGTTATAATACGTCGTTATGAAGACGACTGTGAAGAAATTATCGGCAACGCGCGTCATAGTGACGGTAGCGGCAGGCCAGCCGGAGCTCGAGACAGCAGAACAAGTTGCGCTCAAGCGAATGGCTAAAAAAATCAAAGTTAACGGCTTTCGCCAGGGCCACGTGCCGATCGCGGTAGTCAAAAAGCACGCCGACCCGCACACGCTTAGCCAAGAGACATTAGAGGCAGCAATTAATCGCGCTGTCGCCGAGGCATTCCTGAGCAACAAACTGCAAGTACTTGATCGCCCAGAAGTCGAGCTGAAGAAGTTCGTACCTGGCGAGACGCTGGAATTTACGGCCGAGGCTGATATCATGCCAGAGGTTAAGCTTGGCGATTACAAGAAACTCAAAGCAACCAAAAAGGCAATCAAAGTTGACAAAAAAGACGTCGAAGAAGTAATTGAACGCATTCGTAAAGGTTTGGCTGAAAAGACTGAGACCACCGAAGGAGCGCGAGACGGCGACGAGGTGATTATTGATTTCGTCGGTAAGCGCGGCGGCGAAGCTTTCCAGGGCGGCACTGGCAAAGATTATCCGCTGACCATCGGTAGCGGCACTTTTATCCCGGGTTTTGAAGAAGCGCTAGTTGGCCTCAAAGCGGGCGATAAAAAGGACGTCGCCCTGCAATTCCCGAAAGATTATCATGCTAAAGACCTGGCGGGCGCCGACGTAGTGTTTGAAACAACTGTCAAGAAGGTTAATAAGGTGGAGCTGCCCGAGCTGAATGATGAGTTTGCTGCCAAGGCTGGCCCTTATACCTCGATGGACGATTTGCGCCAGGATATCGAAGCCGAAATCACTGCGCAGCAAGAGCGCCAGTCGCTAGACGAATTAAAAGACGATTTGGTTAAGCAATTAGTGGCAGCCAGCGATGTGGCTGTACCAGATGTACTGCGCCAAGACCAGATCCGCTCGTTAGAGCAAGATTTGGTGCAAAATTTGCGGTACCGCGGCATGACACTGGATCAATACTACGAATCGCGCGGGTTCGCTAACCGCGACGCTTGGGTCGAAGCAGAAGCTAACGATACAGCCGAAGCGCGTATCAAAGCTGGCCTGGTACTAGCCGAACTGAGCAAAGAACTAGCAATTGAAGCGACTGCCGACGAGCTGGCGGCGCACATTGACGCTTACAAGCAGCAATATGCCAACAACGCCGAAATGGCCAAGCGCTTTGACCAGCCAGAAGCTCAGCGCGAAATCGCCAACCGTTTGATCACCGAAAAGACCGTTGATAAATTGGTTGAGCTAAACACTCCAGATGTTAAGAAAGCAAAAATTGCGAAAGCCGACAAAAGCAAGGCGGATAAAACCGCTAAGGCTGGCAAAAATAACAAAGACGGCAAACCAGCCGCCAAGAAACCAGCTGGCAAGAAATCTAGCGCCAAAGCAAAGAAATCAGAAGCGGCAAGCAAGTAGTAGATAGCCTGCCAAAAAAATACCTCGCTAGTGTAAGCGGGGTATTTTGAATATGATATAAAATACTGCCGAAAAAACGGGACTAGACAGCGCGGGATTGCGCCGTCCATCTTTTTATTATACTACATTTCGCGTTAGATAGCAAATTATTAGCACTCTGCCTTGACGAGTGCTAATTAGTACGCTACAATTAGACTATGAAACCATCGAATTACTTAGTGCCCAACGTGATCGTCCGTACGCGCGACGGCGAGCGCGGTTACGACATTTATTCGCGCCTATTAGAGGATCGCATCATTTTCTTGGGCGAGGAAGTCAACGAAGCTACAGCCAATGTCATCGTGGCTCAGCTGCTGCATTTAGCCAATGAAGATCCCGAAAAGGACATTCAGCTTTACATTAACAGCCCGGGTGGCGTAGTGTACGATGGCTTGGCAATTTATGATACTATGCAATATATCAAGCCTGACGTCCAGACGATTGGCATCGGGCTGCAGGCCAGTATGGGCGCTTTCTTGCTCAGCAGCGGCGCCAAGGGCAAGCGCTATTTGCTGCCGAACGCCCGGGTGATGATTCACCAGCCGTCGAGCGGTACTCACGGCAAGGTGACCGACCAAGAAATCAGCCTGCGCGAGGCGATAGAGTTAAAAGAGCGGTTAGCAAAAATTATTGCTGGTAATACTGGCCAGAAACTTGACAAGGTCAAAGCTGACATGGAGCGCGACTATTGGATGAGCGCCGACGAAGCGCTGCAATACGGCGTAGTCGACGAAGTAATCGGCCGCAAAAAGTCTTGACTTAGCGGCTTCGCGTGATTATAATTGGAGTTAATGAAGATTGTGTAATGTGGGTTGGTTGTGTACTGCGCCTGTGGCGCGGCGTTTTTGGTATGCGGTATCTACATTTAGTAAAGCTTCGGCGCCAATCGCAAGCGGGAATCATCACCCTAGTGCGGTTTCATCAAACTTAACCATCAAGCAGGAGTACTATGCCACAAGCAACAACGGCGCAGCACACCCCGGTCAAACGTGTCTTCTTCACCAATGATGACACAGCGGTCGAGGTGCCGAACCTCTTGGCTCATCAAAAGGAATCATGGAGAGATTTCGTCGAGACGGGCCTAAGCGAGATCTTCGCAGAACTCAACCCAATCGAGGATTACACCGGCCAAAAACTTGAATTACGATTCAAGGATTACAAATTTGAGGATCCAAAAAACGATGAGAAATTCGCCAAAGAGAATAATCTGACGTTTGAAGCGCCGCTGTCGGTAACTGTCGAACTGACCAACAAGGTGACTGGCGAGGTCAAAGAGCAAGAAATCTATCTGGGCGATTACCCATGGATGACTGACCGGGCAACGTTTATTATCAACGGCACCGAACGCGTAGTTGTTAGCCAGCTGATTCGTTCGGCGGGCGTCTTCTACACGGCTGAAAAAGGCGCTGGGCGCAGTCTATACAGCGCTAAGTTGATTCCAGGCCGCGGTGCTTGGTTGGAGTTCGAGACCAGCGCTAGCGGCGCTATCTACGTCAAGATCGATCGCCGCCGCAAAATTGCCGTAACGACATTTCTGCGAGCACTCGGCTACAGTAAAGTATCTGAGATCAAAGAACTATTCGAAGACATTGATACTGGTGATGTCAAATATATCGACGCTACGCTCGAGAAAGATCCGGCTCATGGCGTCAACGAGGCCTTGATTGAAGTCTACCGCCGCTTGCGCCCGGGCGACTTAGCGACGACCGATAACGCACGCCAGATGATTGAACGGATGTTCTTTGATTTCAAACGCTTTGACTACAGTCGTGTCGGCCGTTACAAGATGAACAAGCGTTTGGGGCTAGATGTGCCAAATATTGCTGAGAATCGTACTTTGCAAAAGAGCGACTTGGTGGCTATTATCCGCGAATTGATCCGCATGAATAACACCCAAGAGCCAGGCGATGATATCGACGCGCTCGACAATCGGCGCATTAAGCTGGTAGGCGAACTAGTAGCGCGCCAGTTCCGCGTCGGTATGCTGCGCATGCAGCGCAACGCTATGGACCGCATGTCAATGTCTGATCTCGAAAATGTCACGCCAAGCCAGTTGATAAACGCCCGCCCGGTCGTGGCAGCGGTACGCGAATTCTTTGCTTCTAGCCAGCTCAGCCAGCTGCTTGATGAAGTCAACCCGATTTCAGAGCTTAGCCACAAGCGCCGATTGAGCTCGATGGGGCCAGGCGGCTTGAGCCGCGAGCGTGCCGGCTTCGAGGTGCGCGATGCTCACCCGACACATTACGGACGAATCTGCTCGGTCGAGACGCCAGAGGGTGCTAATATCGGTTTAGTGTTGAACCTGGCGACTTATGCGCGGATTAACGAATATGGCTTCATCGAGACACCATACCTCAAGGTTGTTGGCGGCCATGTTACCGACGAAGTTGTTTATCTCGATGCTTCTCAAGAAGTTAACGAAGTGATTGCCGATGCTGGCGTCAAGCTCGACGAGAATAACAACCTGAAAAGCCCGCGTGTTTCGGCCCGCAAGTTCTTGCAGCCGGCCCGCGTCGATGCTTCGGAAGTGACGTTGATTGACGCTTCGCACAAGCAAATCCTCGGCTCGACTGCTAGCCTGGTGCCATTCATCGAGAAAAACCGCGTCGACCGCGCTTTGACTGGCTCGAACATGCAACGCCAGGCAGTGCCGCTATTGCAGCCGCAGTCGCCAACTGTCGGCACTGGCATCGAAGCTAATATTGCTCGTGATTCCAGCCAACTGGTTGTCGCTGAAGCTGATGGCGAAGTTATCCGTGCTGATGGCGATAGCATTGAAGTCAAGTACGCTGACGGCGTCAAAAAATACGATTTAATTCATTTCACCAAGAGCAATGACGATCGCTGTATCAACCAGAAAGTTCGAGTTCAGCGCGGCGAGCAGGTCGCTAAGGGCGATATCTTGATCGAGGGCATGTCAATCGCTGACGGCGAATTGGCGCTCGGCAAAGATTTACTGGTAGCCTTCATGCCGTGGGGCGGCTACAATATGGAGGACGCTATCGTTATCAGCCGCCGCTTGGTCGAAGACGACACACTGACCTCAGTTAATATCAAGGATTACTCAGTTGAAGTTCGCGAAACTAAGCTCGGCCCAGAGATTGTCACTCGCGATATCCCGAATGTGTCGGAAGACAGTTTGCGTCACCTCGACGAAGACGGCATCGTACAGGTTGGTTCTGAAGTACGCGCCGGTGATGTCTTGGTTGGTAAGATTACGCCAAAGGGCGAGCAAGAGCTGAGTTCTGAGGAGCGCTTACTACGGGCTATATTCGGCGAAAAAGCTAAGGACGTACGCGATACTTCGCAGCGCATGAATAATGCTGGCGGCGGCAAAGTTGTCGGCGTCAAGGTCTTCAGCCGCGAAAACGGCCACGAATTAAAGGCTGGCGTGCTAATGCAGATCCAGATTTACGTCGCGCAACTACGCAAAATCAGCGTCGGCGACAAGATGGCTGGCCGCCACGGCAACAAGGGCGTAGTAGCCCGCATTTTGCCAGTCGAGGATATGCCATATTTAGCCGACGGTACGCCGGTAGATGTAGTACTTAACCCGCTAGGTGTGCCAAGCCGTATGAACTTAGGCCAGCTGTTCGAGACACACTTGGGCATGGCTGCCCGCGCTCTCGGCTACAAAGTCGCTACGCCGCCATTTAACGGTGTCAGCAACGAAACGATTGAAGAACAACTCGAGAAAGCCGGTTTCGCCAAAGATGGCAAGAGCCAACTCTTCGACGGCCGCAGCGGCGAAGCTTTTGAGGAGCGCACTACTGTCGGTGTGATGCACATGATTAAGCTGCACCACATGGTTAGCGACAAGATTCACGCCCGCTCGACCGGCCCGTACACCATGGTCACTCAGCAGCCGCTCGGCGGTAAAGCGCAAAATGGCGGCCAGCGCTTCGGTGAGATGGAGGTTTGGGCGCTAGAAGCTTACGGTGCAGCGACTACTTTGCAGGAAATGCTGACTATCAAGTCCGACGACGTTTACGGCCGCGCTAAAGCTTACGAATCAATTATCAAGCACGACGTCATCACCGGCCCGAAGCTGCCAGAAAGCTTTAATGTTTTGGTGAAAGAACTGCAAGGTTTGGGGCTGCGCGTCGATCTGGTTGACGAACACACCAATAATATCGATGCCGAAAATCTCATCGCTACTAGCGGCCCAGCTGACAAAACTGTACCAGCGAACGATGGAGGCAATGCTAAAGATTCCGACGACGATGACGACGAAGAAACCTACCTTGACGAATCTGACGGCATCGGCAATATCGACGACGGCATGAGCGTGCGTGATATTGACGATGACGGCCAAATCTCGGAAGAGGAAAACGATTACGATAATTACGACGATACAAACGATAATGAAGAGGAGGAGGCGTAAGATGGCACGAGTAGTCTCGACATCTGGTATCGCAGATTTTGACGCAGTGCGCTTGGTGGTTGCCAGCCCGGAAGATATCCTAAAATGGAGCCACGGCGAAGTCACTAAGCCGGAAACGATTAACTATCGCACTCAAAAGCCAGAGCGCGACGGCTTGTTCTGCGAGCGAATCTTTGGCCCGGTCAAGGACATCAATCCGCATGATTCCAAGCTCAAGGGTGTACGCTCGCGCGAAGCTGCCGTCGATAAAAACGGCGAGTTGGTCACCAAATCCATTGTTCGCCGCGAGCGCATGGGTCACATTCAACTGGCCGCACCGGTGGCGCATATCTGGTTTATGCGCGGCACGCCGAGCGCTATGAGCTTGCTGCTGGGCATCACGGTACGTAATCTCGAACGGATTGCTTACTTTGCTACGTACGTAATTCTGAAGGTTGACGAAGAGAAACGCGACCAATTGCTGGCCGACCTCGAAGCCGAGACCGAAGCTGCTCGCGCCGCTATCAAAATTCGTTACGAACGCGAAGCTGGCGCCGACGGCGCTGACGTCAAGGCCTTAGCCGAAGAACAGAGCAAAGAGCTCGAAGAGCTAGAAGACCAATTTACCACCAAGAAATCGCAACTGGAAAGCTTGCAAAAGCACGCGCTAATGAGCGAAACTGATTATCGCAACTTGCCAGAGGCCTACGAAGAATTAGTCGAAATAGCTATGGGCGGCACCGCGCTCAAGGCAATGCTCGACGAGATTGACCTTGATAAACTAATCACCGATTTGCAACAAGAATCCGAGGACGCCAGGGGCCAGCGCGAGAAAAAATTACTAAAAAGACTTAAGGTTCTAGAAGGTATGCAAGCAGCTGGCATCAAGCCGTCGAGCCTGTGCATGACGGTTCTACCGGTGATTCCACCAGACCTGCGGCCGATGGTGTCGCTGGCAGGCGGCCGTTTCGCGACGAGCGACTTAAACGATCTTTATCGCCGCGTCATTAACCGTAACAATCGCCTCAAGAAACTGATCGAATTGAATGCACCAGAAGTCATTCAGCGCAACGAAAAACGCATGCTGCAAGAAGCTGTCGATAGCTTGATCGACAATTCTTCAGCGCGCGGTGGCCGAGCTGTCAATGCCACTGGCAACCGCCGACGCTTGAAGAGTCTTAGCGACATGCTCAAAGGTAAACAAGGCCGCTTCCGTCAGAACCTGCTCGGTAAGCGCGTCGATTACTCTGGCCGTTCAGTGATTGTCGTTGGTCCAAAGCTTAAAATCAATCAGTGCGGCTTGCCAAAGCAAATGGCGATCGAGCTATTCAAGCCATTCGTCATCAGCTGGTTGATTGAGCATGATTACGCGCATAATATCCGCAGCGCTACTCGTCTGATCGAGTCGAGCGAAGCAGTGGTTTGGGACGCACTCGACGAGGTCATCAAGGGTAAGTACGTCTTGCTTAACCGCGCACCAAGCCTGCACCGTTTGAGTATCCAAGCTTTCCAGCCGAAATTAGTCGAGGGCAAGGCAATTCAGCTGCATCCGCTAGTTTGCGCCGGCTTCAATGCCGACTTTGACGGCGACCAGATGGCTGTCCACTTGCCGCTGTCCGACGACGCTCAGGCTGAAGCTCGCGAGCTGATGAGCGCTGTTAACAACTTGCTTAAGCCAGCCGATGGCAGTCCAGTGCTTAGTATCAGCCAGGACATCGTGCTCGGTAACTACTACCTGACCTACGAAAAGCCGAGCGTTCAGACAGAGCATCGCGCTGTCTTTGCTAATAGCCGCGACGCTGAGCTGGCTTACGACATGGGCCGGCTTCACTTGCAAAGCCCAATTCGGGTTCGCGCCAAGGGCGAGATTCACAACACCACGCTGGGCCGCGTCTTCTTCAACGAAATCTTGCCGGACGATTTTCCTTACAACAATAACGTCCAGACCAAGAAAGAGCTGAAGAAAGTTCTGGCGCAAATCTTTGACCGTTACGGCGCCGAAGAAACCGCCAAGACGGCTGACCGCATGAAGGGCTTGGCATTCCGCTTCGCCACCGTGGCCGCAGTATCGACTGGTAAGGACGACTATGTCCACCTTGATCAAACCGAGGAGATAATCCAGGAAGGCGACAAGCATGCCGCGTTGATTGCCGATCAATACGACCAGGGTTTGATCACCGACGACGAGCGTTACAATTTGACGGTAGCAGCTTGGCGCAAGGTTGACAATCAAGTTACTAAGTTACTCCAAGACAACTTGCACCACATCGACACTAGTATTTCGATCATGGTTAACTCGGGTGCCCGCGGTGATATTAGTAACGTCAAGCTAGCTAGCGCCATGATTGGTATCCAGGTCGACGCCGCCAACCGCGAAATCGAGCTGCCAATTCGCTCGTACTACACCCGTGGTTTGTCGAGTTTGGAATCGTTCGTCGCTACCCGCGGTTCGCGTAAAGGTTTGATCGATACCGCGCTAAAGACGGCCGACTCAGGCTACCTAACGCGCCGCTTGGTCGACGTCTCGCAAGATGTCTTCACTGTCGAGGACGAAGAAGGCGACGACGAAGGCTACATGATCTACCGTTCAGAAACTGAAGAAACGATGATTAGCTTCGGTAATCGCTTGTACGGGCGCTATACGCGTGATGCTGTGCCAGGCTATATCGGCGCTAACGAGTTGATTACCCGCGAAATCGCCAACAAAATCGAAGCCGACACTAATATCAACGAGGTCAAGATTCAGTCGATTCTCTCGACCAACAATCTCGAGGGTATTCCACGCCGCAGCTACGGTATTGACATGGCAACCAACGAGCTAGTTGGCGCTGCTCAACCAGTTGGCGTTATCGCTGCTCAGTCGGTCGGCGAGCCAGGTACTCAGCTGACACTCCGTACCTTCCACAACTCTGGTGTGGCCGGTAGCGACATCACCCAGGGTCTGCCGCGCGTCGAGGAGCTCTTCGAAGCGCGCAATCCGAAGGGTCAAGCTTACATCACTGAGGTGGCTGGTACTGTCGATGTTTGGGAGGACGGCAAGAAGTACATCGTCCAGGTCGCGCCAGAGGCTGGCCGCGTTGAGCGCTTGCCGCTCGAAGGCCGCAAACCGCTATTGCAAGATGGCTCTAGCGTCAAGGCTGGCGATATCCTTGCCGAAGGTCTCGATAATAGTCGTTCGCTAGTGGCGCCATTCGACGGTGTTGTCGAAGCCGCCGAAGACACTATCGTCATTGCCGCTAACGCTGCCGCGCCAGTCCGCTATGAGATTCCAGGTACTGCGCAGCTAGTGGTATCAGCTAATGACCACGTTGAGGCAGGCGACCGCTTGACAATCGGCTCGCTCAACTTGCATGACCTGATGCGTTTGAAGGGCACCGAGGCAACTCAGCGCTATATCATCAACGAAGTGTTGCGCATCTACGCCGCGCAAGGCCAAGACGTAGCTGACAAGCACCTCGAGATCATCGTTCGCCAGATGTTTAGCCGCGTCCAGATCGAGGACCCAGGCGACAGCGACTTTGTTATGGGCGATATCGTTTCGAAAGCGCGCGTCGTTGCCGAGAATAAAGCATTGGTCGCTAACGGCAAAGAGCCAGCGCAATACGCGCAAATGCTCTTGGGTATCACCAAGGTGAGCATCTGGAGCGATTCGTGGCTGAGCGCCGCGTCCTTCCAGGATACTACCCGCGTGTTAATCAGTGCTGCCACTAGCGGCCGCGCCGACCACTTGCACGGCCTGAAGGAAAACGTCATCATCGGCCGCAAGATTCCGGTGGGTACTGGCGTCCGTTCGCTCGACACTGGCGATGACGATTCGCCAGCCGACGAGTACGCTGAAAGCGTTGATGAGGAGGCCGACGACATCACGCCAGATGTCGATGCTGAGTCATAGGCAAAAACGCCTAAGTTAAAATAATTACCGCTCATATAGACGAGCGGTAATTATTTTTGCAGCTAAATTTTTGGCACGCTGTATCTTTGCATATTCCAACAGCCAGAATAAGGCGAGATCTAATCTCGTTTGCCAGAATATGTCACCGTATCTCTAGTACTGCCGCCAATCGACTGGCACTTTTGATCAGCGTAGGCCATCCGCAATTCCCGGTTATTGTAAAGCGTGCAGGCAACCAGTATATTGCGATTACGATCTTGAAAATAATGCCACAAGCCGTCTGGCGTCTGGTAGAATAATCCTAGATTGTCAGGCGCAGTCATTCGCTGATACAACACCGTGCTGACTGGAATTTCTAGCAGCTGGTAACCTTTCAGCGCGCCCTTGAACGGAGCTGGCTTACCGATGAAACCGTACTGTCCAGCAGCACTCACGGCTGGGGTATAGACCGAAACCACCGGCTGCTGCGCCTCAGCGTATTCAGCGTAAACTTTAGTGTCGAGACAGCGAATCTCCATCCAATCGCCGAACTTGTCGCGCTGCGAAATATCGGTGCTCAGCTGGCAAGTGACATCGTCGCGCGTGAAATCAGCTAAATAATTTGCTCTGTTGCCCTCCGAGAAGACCTTGCGGGTAAAACCATCGTAATCCATATTTTTCTCGATTGATTCGCGCTGCGAAGTTGATTTATCCTTAGGAACGTAACCAGCCAAACTCTGAACTTGATCAAGGTCGGGTACTACAGTGTAGAATTTCCTTCCTTTGACTCTTACCGGAGTAGTGATTGACGATTTGGCTTTTTCCTTGCCTTTGAAATAAACGTTGACATGTTTGATCGTTTCGGCAGCAGTCAAGTGAGCTACCTTGGTCTCGTCGGTTTTTTTCTTTTCATCTGTCTTGACCGTTGACGAGCGAGCGAGCGTCATCACCACGATTGCAACAACAATCACTAAAACGGCGGCGACACCAGCGCCAATCATAATCAGGCGAAATTTACGGAAAGGGTCACGCGGCGGCCGGCGCTGCGGTTCTGGCACTAACGGATCAGGCCGCGGCGCCTGTTCAGGGTGGCCAGCGTATTGGATATCATTGTCATTTAGCGGATTCATACGTTCATTATACTATATTGCTTGCGTTTTTAACTTTTATATACGATAAGAGTTCAGACTTAGTGCAAAACTGCCATTTTCAACGCTTAATTTAGTTATAAGGTTATAAGCGTAAAACTGAACATGCCTTAGCTGCAAACATCGCAAACAGGTGAAAATGCTTGTTTTTTGTTATTTTTGCGCTTTTTTGCATAAAATTCAATAAAATTGCCTAAATCTATTGACATACGCGTCCATATGTGATATATATATCAGCTTTCATTGACAAGTCGAGCAAATCCTTGTCTGAAAGCGCACTTTGACAAGCAGGCAAACACGAGATGAGATCTTGGCGGGCGAAGAGAATATTTTCACTTGGCAGCCGAGACCTCGTCTCGTGTGTATCAGAAATGCACCGTACTCGCTTAGCTCGCGAGCAGCAACTCCGCTGGGATGAGGAGAAAGGGCCAGAAATGACCACTACCATCACCACCATCACCGCCATCGTCGCCATCACTGTCATCACCGCCATCGTCGCCATCGTGTGGGGCAAGAAGCCCCCCGAGATCACGGTGACGTACCTCATCCTCGGGGGGTTGTTCCCCCGGGAGGTTGAGATGAGATTCCGGGACGCCCCGGATAAGTTGATCGCTAGCAAGGCCCCGGAGCGGGCCTTTGCGTTCAAGAGAAGCGATTCGTTCAAGAACATGGTATATATCGACGGCGAGGTTCTCGCCGTTGAGGACCTCGTGGAAGAGGGCCTGGGTGACATCGCCCGGGCCACCATCGCGGACGGCGCCCGGAGCGCCGTCCGCCTGAAGGGCACCAATATGTGGTGCCCGTTCTTCCGGACCGATAGCGTCGTCATGACCGATCGCTGACCATTGCGAGTGCGACGAGCGGGTCATCCCGCCGCCATTTCTGACCTGCTTGTCGCATTCGCTCCATAGATGCGTGTCTATGCTGATGAGTCGGAAACGACGAAAGCGAACTTTTGCCAAACATCACCAGTTGAGTTCATTCCTGGCTCCAGCGATCAGAAGACAAACAAACCTTGCTTTTTGATAGGTTTTTTGCTATAATAGAATATAGAGTTTCTCTCGGGTGAAGCGGGGTTATCGGTGTGATAAAGCCGCAGCTCTCGAGATGCAGGCGGATGTTTGCTGCATTGCCGCTTGCGCCATGAGCCTTTAGCAAGCTCAAATTTATCATTATAATTAGGAGAAGTTGAATGCCAACTATCAATCAGCTGGTACGCAAACCTCGCCAGACGGCTAGCAAAAAATCGAAGTCGCCGGCGCTAGGCCGTATCCACAATGCCCTCAAGGTGCGCTATTACAACCAAAACGCACCGCTCAAACGCGGCGTTTGCGTCAAAGTTACCACCAAAACGCCAAAGAAGCCGAACTCGGCGCTGCGCAAAGTCGCCCGCGTTCGCCTGACTAACGGCCACGAGGTTTGGGCTTATATCGGCGGCGAAGGCCACAACTTGCAAGAACACGCCGTGGTGCTAGTTCGCGGCGGCCGCGTGCCAGACTTGCCAGGTGTGCGCTATCATGTCGTCCGCGGTGCGCTTGACCTGCAAGGCGTGTCCAAACGCAAACAAGGCCGCAGTAAATACGGTACCAAGAAGGAGGATAAGTAATCATGCCTCGCAAAGTTACTAAGAAGCTTCAGCGCCAATTGCAGCCAGATCGCAAATACCAGTCGATTCTGGTGCAGCGCCTCATTAACAAATCAATGCTCAACGGCAAGAAACTAGCGGCCGAGCGAGCTGTCTATGACGCTCTAGCGCAAGCTGCTAAAACCCTCAAGAGCGAGGAACCGCTAGAGGTTTTCGAAAAGGCAATTAACAATATTAGCCCGGCTTTCGAGGTTAAGTCTCGCCGCGTTGGCGGTGCTAACTACCAAATTCCGTTTCCGATTCAGGGCCATCGCCAGCAGCACTTTGCCTTTACCTGGCTAGTACAAGCTGCCCGCAGTAAAAGCGGCATGCCGTACAGCAAGCGCTTAGCGACAGAGATCGTCGACGCCTGCAACGAAACTGGTATTGCCTTCAAGAAGAAAGAAGACACTCACAAAATGGCCGAAGCCAACCGCGCTTTTGCTCATTTTGCTCGCAGCTAATCGCTTCTTTTCACGCAACCATAGAACCGCTCCTACGCTATACATAGGAGCGGTTTTGCGAAAGTTAAACTTAGCTATCATTTTTGTAAATTATCTGATATAATTGTCGTTAAGAGTAGTTTTTTGGTGCCAAAAAATAACCAAGAATCTCGACAAATCAACTTAATAGAGGAAAAACAATGGCAGCAACCGTTCCATTACAAAACTTTAGAAATATCGGCATTATTGCCCACATCGACGCCGGTAAAACAACCACCACTGAGGGTATTCTGTACCGTACTGGCTTGACGCACAAAATCGGTACCGTCAAGGGTGATGACGGCGGCGCCACCACCGACTGGATGGCGCAGGAAAAGGAGCGGGGTATCACTATTACCTCGGCGGCGGTGACTTGCTTCTGGAAAGGCCACAAGATTAATATTATCGATACGCCAGGGCACATTGACTTTACAGCCGAGGTGGAGCGTTCGCTACGCGTGCTCGACGGCGCTGTTACCGTCTTCGACGGCAAAATGGGCGTCGAGGCGCAAAGCGAAACTGTCTGGCGCCAGGCCAACAAATACAACGTACCGCGCATCTGCTTCATCAACAAAATCAACCAGACTGGCGGTGACTTCTACAAATCTGTCGAGTCAATCCACAACCGCCTCAGCAAACAAGCGTTTCCGATCCACTTGCCGATTGGCTTTGAAAAAGATGTTTGCGGTGTGGTCGATCTGATCGATATGAAGGCTTATACTTATGATGATTACACAGACCACGAGCTGAAAGTCGGCGAGATTCCGGCTGACATGCTCGAAAAAGCCAAGCATGCGCGCAGCCTGCTGGTCGAGAACGCTGTTGAAGCCGACGACGGCCTGATGATGAAGTTCTTCGACGAGGGCGAGGAAGCAATTACCATCGACGAACTCAAGAGTGCGCTGCGCAAACGCGTGCTGGCTGGCGACTTCTATTTGGTAACTGGCGGCGACGGCCGCGGCGTGATTGTCGAAAAACTACTTGATTTGATGGCAGATTACTTACCAAGTCCGCTCGACGTCGACGAAATTTGGGGCAAAAATCCAAAAACCGGCGACGAAGTCGGCCGCAAACCAAGCGACAAGGAACCAATGGCTGCGCTGGCCTTCAAGATTGCCGCTGATCCGTTCGTCGGCAAGCTAATCTTCATCCGCGTCTACTCTGGCGTACTGAAAGCTGGCAGCTACGTCCTTAACACCACCACTGGCGAGAAAGAGCGCATTGGCCGCATCGTCCGAATGCACGCCGACAAACGCGAAGAGATCGATAGCGTTGGCGCCGGCGATATCGCAGCGGTGGTCGGATTGAAGAATACTTTCACAGGCAATACTTTAGCTGACTTGAGCCATCCAATCGCTCTGGAATCTATCGAGTTCCCAGAGCCGCCGGTATCAATTGCTGTCGAGCCAAAGACCAAAGCCGACCAAGAGAAGATGGGCATTGCTTTGCAGCGCCTCGCCGAGGAAGACCCAACCTTCCGCATTCACACCGATGAAGAGACCGGGCAGACGATTATGTCGGGCATGGGCGAGTTGCATCTGGAGATTCTAATTGACCGCATGAAGCGCGAATTCAATGTTGAAGCTAATGTCGGCGAACCGCAGGTTGCCTTCCGCGAAACCATCAAAGGTACCGCCGAAGTCCAAGGCAAGCACGCCAAACAGTCCGGTGGCCGCGGCCAATACGGCGATGTTTGGGTACGCTTTGAGCCGAACGAGCCAGGCAAAGGCTTTGAATTCATCGACGAAATCAAAGGCGGCGTGGTGCCGCAAGAGTATCGCCCGGCCGTACAAAAAGGTATTCGCGAGACTCTAGACGGCGGCGTTATTGCCGGCTACCCAGTAGTCGATGTCAAGGCAACACTCTACGATGGTTCGTACCACGACGTTGACTCTAGCGAGCTGGCATTTAGCTTGGCAGCGCATATCGCGACCCGCGCTGGTATCAAACAGGCCAATCCAGTCTTGCTCGAGCCAGTCATGAAAGTAGAAGTCACTACTCCCGAAGAGTTCATGGGCGACATCATCGGCGACCTCAACAGCCGCCGCGGCCGCATCGAAAGTATGGATGATCTAATGGGCGGCGCTAAACTAATCAAAGCAATCGTGCCGCTAGCCAACATGTTCGGCTATACATCAGACATCCGCTCGATGAGCCAAGGTCGTGCCGCATCAACGATGGAGCTAGCTCACTACGAGGAAGTTCCACCAAACGTTGCTGCCGAGATTATCGAAAAACGCAACAAGTAGTTTGATAATTAACTCTAGCGAGAACTTCGCTAAATATGTAAACGCGCCTCTCACCAAGGCGCGTTTGCTGCTATAATAGATACATGAGCTACCAGCTAGCTGTTCAATTTTACAGGCGTAATCGCTTGCAGGTACTCTGCGCGCTATACGTAGTGATTTTAGCTTTTGGCGTGATTACCTCAATTGTGCTGTCTGATGATTCGCACTGGACAAGCTGGAGTCTCAGCCGGTTGGGCGAGACTAGTACCAACCGCCAGTCGGCTTTGGCTTTTAATACTGGTGTTTTTGCCTCAGGATTGATACTTACTGCTATCGGTATTTGCATGACCCGAAGCTATGCTAAGCTTCAGCAATCGCGCACCGCCAAATTGTCAGCTTGGCTGATGATTACTTTGTCTGTATGTATGATTGGCGTAGCGCTTTGTCCGAATGACACTATGCACGCAGCGCATTTTGTTTTTTCGCGCGGGATAATTGTCGCTATGGTGTTAATGATGCTGACTTTACCGTCGAGCCTTAATTATTTGACACAGCGCGAGCGGCTGTTGTCATTCGGCTTTCCGATTTTTGCAGCAATTCTGGCAGCTCAGGGCTACATCTTGCGAAGCTTTTGGTTTGTGATTATCGAAGCTATATTGGGACTGCTGGCTGCTATTTGGTTGTTTATCGTTTGCCGGCATATTGATAAGCGTTTACGACAGTAGCCACTTTACACCCGCAGAGCTTTCAACTATAATAAGAAATAACGCGCGACGCGTTTTGTCGAGGTGGCAACACTTTCGATAATTGCTCGCGTCGTGAATAACATAATACTAACGTTAGGAGAACTACTTCTATGGCAGACTTTGACCGTTCAAAGCCTCACATCAACGTCGGTACCATGGGTCACGTCGACCACGGTAAGACGACTTTGACCGCCGCCATTACCCACGTTTTGGCTAAGCGGCTCCCAAGCGACGTGAACAAAGCGCGCGACTACGCGGACATCGATAACGCACCAGAGGAAAAGGCACGTGGTATCACTATCGCTACCTCTCATCAGGAATACGAGTCAGAGAATCGCCACTACGCGCATGTCGATATGCCAGGCCACGCCGACTACGTCAAGAACATGATCACCGGCGCTGCTCAAATCGATGGTGCTATTCTCGTGGTGGCTGCCAACGACGGCCCATTACCGCAAACTCGCGAGCACGTATTGTTGGCTCACCAGGTTGGCGTGCCGAAGATTATCGTCTTCCTCAACAAGATGGACTTGGCCGACCCAGAGCTGGTCGAATTGGTCGAGATGGATGTTCGCGAACTGCTCACCAAGAACGGCTACGACGGCGACAATACGCCAATCATCAAGGGCTCAGCCACCAAAGCTCTCGAAGGCGACAAAGAGTCTGAAGACGCTATCATGGAATTGGTCAAGGCGATGGACGACTACTTCGAGCTGCCAAAGCGCGACCTCGACAAGCCATTCTTGATGCCAATCGAAGATGTCTTCTCGATCAAAGGCCGCGGTACAGTCGCAACTGGCCGTATTGAGCAAGGTGTCATCAAACTGAACGACCCAGTCGAAATCGTTGGCCTAAAACCAACTCAGAGCTCGGTCGTAACTGGTATCGAAGCCTTCAAGAAAACTCTCGACCAGGGCCAAGCTGGCGACAACGCTGGTTTGCTGCTGCGCGGTATCGAGCGCGAGCAGATCGAGCGCGGTCAGGTCATCGTTGCTCCAGGCACGCTGACGCCGCACACCGAGTTCGAGGCTGAAGTCTACATCCTCAAGAAAGAAGAGGGTGGACGCCACACGCCGTTCAGCAAGGGCTACAAGCCGCAGTTCTACTTCCGCACCACTGACGTGACCGGTGAAGTTGAATTGCCAGCCGACAAGGAAATGGTTATGCCAGGCGACCAAGTAACCTTCAAGGTTAAATTGCTCGCCCCAATCGCTATGGACAAAGGTCAAGACTTCGCTATCCGCGAAGGCGGCCGTACTGTCGGCGCCGGCGTGGTGACCAACATCATCAAGTAATTTACACTCTGTAAGTTACTGCCGAAAGCACCTCCGAACTATCGGGGGTGCTTTTTATTGTCTGCAACCAGCGGTCACCGACAAGATTAAATCTTGACATATCTTATCGCTCGCCCAGTTCTTGCAATTCACGCTAATTATTGCTATAGTAGTGTTCGTATTAATTAATCGCCTCGAGAACTCTGCCAGACGCTAACGAAACCGATTCGAGCAGAGGTTACGAGGTAAAAGGAGCAATAAAATGGCCGAAGATAAAGGTCTCACTATCCGCATCCGCCTCAAGGCGTATGACCACACAGTTATTGATGAATCTGCTAAACGAATCGTCGACACCGCTGTTCGTACTGGCGCAACAGTCGCCGGACCAGTGCCGCTGCCAACTCGCCGCAGCACTTATACGGTAACTAAAAGCCCGCACGTCTACAAAATGGGCGGCGAAACATTTGAAATGCGCGTGCACAAGCGCTTGATTGACATTTCTAACGCTACGCCAAAAACCATCGAGAACTTGCAAAATCTATCATTGCCAGCTGGCGTTGACGCCGAAATTAAAATGTAAATAGCATCTCGCTCTTTGCGCAAGAAAAGACCCTACGGGCACTGAGAGGGTCTTTTCTTTTTCTATGAGAGCAACAATGGTCCAGAATAGCGGCTAGAGAGTCGCGAAAAACAGGGAAGTATAACGCTTATGATATACTTGAATTATGGTTTCACGGCAACACAAACAACGCACATACGCCCGCAATCGTGTATTTAGCCGGCGCGGCAACGAAAAGTTCGAACCTGACGGTGTCTATTTGCTAAAACTAGTCACGGTAACGATTGCTGGCACATTGTGGCTAAAATTCAAAGTGCCGCTAAGCATCGGCAACTTAGCACTATCAGCCTTTCCGCTGGGGCTAATTGGCGGAGCACTGGCCGTTTACCTCTGGGAAAAGCGCCCAGGCAACCGGCACATATGGTACGCGATTTTGCTGATCGTAGCTATTGTGTCATATTTCTTGCCAGCGGGAATCTTGCTTTGATAGCCGATAAAAGTTTGTACTTAAATAACTCTAAATTTTTAGCGCTCCGTCTGTACATGAATACGGCATGGTATAATGAATTAAGGAGGGCGCATGGCACTAACTAATGACGACAAGCAATGGATTAAAGAAGCAATTGTTGAAGGCGTCAATGGAGCGTTGGAGACAATTGTACTACCGCGATTTGACGCAGTTGAAGCAGATATATCGGAATTGAAAAGAGACGTCTCTGGGCTGAAAGAAGATGTATCTGTATTGAAAGAAGATGTCTCCGGACTGAAAAAGGACGTCTCTGGACTGAAAGAGGATGTATCTAGTTTGAAAAGCGACATGCGCGAGGTCAAAAGCCGGCTCGACAGTGTTGAGAGTGATATTCGCGAAGTCAAGGATCGACTTAACGGTGTTGAAAGCGAGATGCGCGAGGTCAAAAATCGACTCGGGCGAGTTGAAGGCGAGCTGCAGGCACTTACTAACGATATTGAAGAAATATACGACGTTATTTATGGCAAGCCAAACAAAACCCTGATGAGCGCTAGCTTCGCCAAGATGTCGTCAAAAGAAAAGCTGCTAGTCATTAACGAAGAATTGTTAAAGATAGCGAAAGATACGGGCGTTGTTTTGCCGCGCTAAAAAGCGATTGCATAGAACGCTAAATATTACTTATAATCTAATACATCAATCTACAAAGACAGTATTAAAACCTTAATTTAAAATGATTCGATTTTATTTACAAAAACTAGTTCGCGATAAAGTCGTGAAAAAATGTCTGGACGACGAGGAGGTTTTACATACGGAGTACCGCATATTAGACAAACAAGAGTTTCGCCGCGAGTTGCTCCGCAAAGTTCACGAGGAGGCAGACGAAATTCCGCTGGACGATAATCAGCGCGACGAATCGCTCAAAGAGTTGGCTGATTTACAGGAAGTTTTTGACGCGCTGCGCCAAGATTTTGGCTTTTCTATAGAGCAAGTTCAAGAGGAAATGGCGCGTAAAAAGCAAGATAAGGGCGGCTTTGACAAACGACATTACATTAAATATCATGATTTGGCTGATGATAGTAAATGGGTGAATATCTTCCGCGCTCAGCCAGAGAAGTACCGCGAAGAAGCTGCGGATAGCAAAGAACGGAGCCGTTACGCGAAAATCAGCAAGGGCACGTACAAGCATAGCAAGTCAAGCAAGCTATACGAAGTGATTGGCCTCGCCTTAGAAACTGAGACGGAAGAACTCCTGGTGATTTACCGGCCTCTCTATGAGAATGAATATGAATTATTCGCCCGTCCTGCCAGTATGTTTACGGAAACAATAGTACTGGACGGGAAATCTGTGCCACGATTTCAGAAAATAAACTCTGAAATTAAGATGTAAGTGTGATGAAAACAATCACTTTTATCACCGGCAATCCGTATAAACTTGAAGAAGCCAAGTCGGTTCTGAAAGGCTATGGGATTTTTGTCGAGCCGCTACAAATTAACATTGATGAAATCCAGCATCATGATCCGCTGAAAATTACCGAAGCGAAAGTTAAGTCGGCGCATGAAAAAGCGGGCCGGCCGGTTGTTGTTAATGATAGCAGCTGGGAAATTCCAGCACTCGGCGGCTTTCCGGGCGGTTATATGAAAGATATCGCTAATTGGTTTACGGCTGAAGATTTTTTGGCTTTGATGAAAGATAAAAATGATCGGAGAATTATATTGCATGACGTCGTGACGTATTTTGATGGCGAGCAACTAAAGTTGTTTATATATGATCAAACTGGCGTGTTTATAAACGAGCCGCGCGGCGAAGGAACATCAATGAATCAGGTTGTGTCGATGGAGGATAGCGGCGGATTAACAATTGCTGAAGAGTTTGCGCTCCGTCATGACGGCGCGGAGATTAACCCTGCTCATTTTCAGCATTGGCAGAAATTTGGCGAATGGTTTACTGCTCGCGACAACGATTAGCCGCCATAATGGTGTATAATTCATCGTATGAATAAGTTTAAGAAGCTGAAACTTTACTGCTTTTCGCCGCCAGTGATGCTGGCAACGCTAGCGATTGAGCTTGTTTTGGCGCTATATACGTTTTGGCGCTATAAGCTAAACGCTGTGACAAGGATTGCTATGGCGCTGCTCATCTGTTTGGCGCTGTTTCAGTGGGCTGAGTATAATGTTTGCGAAGGTACGATTTTTCTTGATAGCCTAGGCTGGGCGAAGCTTGGTTATGTGGCGATTACTATGCTGCCGCCTCTGGGTATTCATCTGATTTATCAACTTTCTGGCGACAAAAGGCGCTGGATTCCGGTTCTAGGTTATATTTTGGCAGCACTATTCGTCGGTTATTTCTTATTGGAAGCTGACGGCGTAAAAGCTGGCGCCTGCTTAGGTAATTACGTAATCTTTGAGAATCGCGATGAATTTTATCCGATTTACGCGGGATACTATTATGGTTTGCTGATTATTGCTATTATATACGCTTACGCCCAAAGTAAAGCTGCGGTAAAAAATATTCGCCAATCTCTGTACTCGCTAATGATTGGCTATGTCTTGTTTATGGTGCCGACAACGTTTGTCAATATCGTAGATCCGTCGACAATTTCCGGCATTCCGTCGATTATGTGCGGTTTCGCAGTGCTGTTAGCGGCAACTTTAGCGGGCAAGGTCTTGCCAGAATACTTTGATAAATAAGACTACGTGATATTGACGAGTTGTAGCTAGACGTGCTATAATAGTAGATGTAATTCTATTACGCGTAATATTAACTATAGAGACTCGCGCGAATTGGCAAGTCCGGGCAACGGATACTACCAGCCGCCGAGGCTTTTAAATGGGAGCAAGAGGGCAATGAAAGCACTTTTCGGTACCAAAATTGGTATGACCCAAATCATTGGCGAGGACGGCACCACTATTCCGGTGACGCTGATCCAAGCCGGCCCGATGACTGTGACTCAGGTCAAGTCTGTCGAAACCGACGGCTACAACGCAGTCCAGGTGGCGTATGGTACGGGTAAGAACCTGAGCAAGGCCGTGGCTGGACATGTCAAACCAGCCGGTGTGACCCCGAAAAAAATCGGGGAAATTCGCGTTGACGAACTTGGCGAAGTCAAGGTCGGCGACACATGGAACGTCTCGGAGTTTGAGCTCGGCGACGTTATTGATGCTACCGGCATCAGCAAGGGTAAAGGTTGGGCTGGCACTATCAAGCGGCACAACTTCAAACGCCACCGCAAAACCCACGGCGGCAAGGGTAACACTCGCAAAGTCGGTTCAATCGGCAGCATGTACCCGCAAAAAATATTCAAAGGCAAGCGTATGGCCGGACACATGGGCGCCGAACAGGTCACTGTCAAGAATCTGAAAGTGGCGTACATTTCGGTCGAGAACAACTTGATTGGTGTCAAGGGCGCAGTGCCAGGTCCTAAGAAGGGCTTAATCAAACTAGGAGGTGCTAAGTAATGGCTGAATCAACCAAGCCAGCAAAAGCAGCCTTGCCAAAGAGTGTGTTTGAGGTTGACGTACCAAACCACGAGCTGCTAAAACTTGCGTACGACGCATTTTTGGCCAACAGCCGCCAGGCAAGCGCTACCACCAAAACCCGCGGCGAAGTTCGCGGCGGCGGCAAGAAACCGTGGAAACAAAAAGGAACCGGCCGAGCACGTTTTGGCTCGACCCGCAACCCAATCTGGCGCCACGGTGGTATCGTTTTCGGGCCGCGCGGCAATGAAAACTACAGCAAGAAACTGTCCAAGACTAGCAAGCACGTCGCTTTGCGCCAAGCTTTGACACTCGCCAACCAAGACAAAAAAATCTTGGTCAGCGATATCAAAACTACCGGCAAAACCGCTGAAGTCGCTAAATTCCTCGCCGCCAAGAAATGCAGCGAGAAAGACCGCGTTCTACTCGTCGTCGACGAAAAGACTCCAGAACTGATGCGCGCTACAAATAACTTAGCCAATGCCCTCTTGGTGCGCGCGCAATACCTCAGCGTTTACTACATCTTGAACGCCGACAAAATCGTTATCACGCCAGCCGCTGTCAAGGCAGTTGAGGCGTGGCTAGCAAAGGAGGCGAAGTAATGAAACTCGTGTTAGTTACTCCACGCGTTAGCGAGAAAGCTTACCGGCTAGTCACCAACGAAAATACTTATATTTTCGATGTGCCGATGAGCGCTAACAAAAACGAAATCAAAGCGGCCGTTGAAGCGCAATTCGAAGGCGTCAAAGTCGCCAAAGTAACGACACTCGTTCAAAGCGGCAAAGCTGTTCGCTTCTCACGCGGCAAGAACCGCTACCCGGGCATCACGCACCGCCAGGATAGCAAAAAGGCTTACGTTCGCCTGAGTGAAGGTAAAATCAAAGTCTTCGAGCAAGAAGAAGTCAAGGAGGATAAGAAGTAATGGCTGTCAAGCAATACAACCCAACCACTCCTGCCCGTCGCGGTATGACTTCGCAGGATCTCAGCGAGGTAACTACTCGTAAACCGCTGAAAAGCTTGGTTAAAGCTGGCAAACAAAAAGCTGGCCGCAACAATACCGGTAAAATCACCGTGCGCCATCGCGGTGGCGGTGTGAAGCGGCATTATCGTTTAGTTAATCACGCTATGCCAGCCAACATGACTTTGACCGTCGAAGAAATTGAGTACGACCCAGGTCGCAGCGCTCGTATCGCCCGCGTCAAAGATCAGCACGGCTTGTACCACTACATTTTGGCAGATACCGCCATGACTAAAGGCGCAGTCATCAAAACTGGCGCTGACGCTCCTGTCGAGGCTAGCAACCGTATGCCGCTAGCTAGTATTCCAGTTGGTACGCAGATTTACGCTATCGAGATTAATCCAGGCCGCGGCGCCCAAATGGTTCGCTCGGCTGGCACCAAGGCTCAATTGATGGCCAAAGAAGGCAACTATGCTATGGTGCGTATGCCATCAGGCGAAGTTCGCAGATTCCGCTTGGAATGCGAAGCTAGCCTCGGCGTAGTCGGTAATGTTCAGCACCAGAATGTCAAGCTCGGCTCGGCTGGCCGCCGCCGCCGCATGGGTTGGCGCCCAAGCGTACATGGTAAAGCCATGAACCCAGCTGATCACCCAATGGGTGGCGGTGAAGGCAAGACCGGTCCGGGCCGTATCCCGAAGACGCCGTGGGGCAAGCCAGCAATTGGCTTCAAGACCCGCCGCCGCAAATCAACTAATAAGATGATTGTCCGCAGTCGTCACGAAGCTAAGAGGAAGAGGTAGTCTATGAGTCGTTCACTCAAAAAAGGCCCATTCGTCGACGCCAAGCTTGCCAAAAAAGTGGCAGCGCTGAAAGTTGGCGACCGCACCGTGATAAAGACCTGGGCACGCAGTAGCACGATCACGCCAGAGATGGTCGGGTTCACTTTTGCAGTGCACAACGGTCGCGTACACGTACCGGTGCTTATTACTGAAAACATGGTTGGCCATAAACTTGGCGAGTTTAGCCCGACCCGCAAGTTCCGCAAGCACGGTGGAAAGGATAAGAAATAATGGCCGAAGCAACTATTCATACAGTTCGCGCGATGATCAAAGGCGTTGACCAGACACCGCGCAAAGTCAGTCTAGTCGCCGCCTTGGTGCGCGGCCGCAGCGTTGCCGACGCCGAAGTTATCCTTGACCACACGCCGAAGCGCGCCGCTCTGGCTGTCAAGAAAGCCATCAAAAGCGCCGCTGCTAACGCCGTTGAGAATCACGGCCTAGACGCTCGCAGCCTGCAAATCACTACGCTTAGTGTTACCGCTGGTTCGCGCATGCGCCGCTACAAGCCAGCTTCGCGCGGACGTGCCTTGCCGTTCGAGAAAAAATCGAGCCACATTCTAGTCGAGGTCTCGGGCGTCGAGAAAGTTATCAAGAAACCTGCCAAGAAGACTGAAACAAAAGCTGTTAAGCCAGCAGAAAAAGAGGAGAAGAAATAAATGGGACAGAAAGTTAACCCGTTGAGCTTCCGCCTCCAGACCAGCAAAGCTTGGAACTCGCGCTGGTTCGCCAGCAAGAAAGACTTTGCGGTTTGGCTAGCCGAAGACGGCAAGATTCGCAGCTTGATCGAGAAGAAATTCTCGTCGCGCCCGACAATCGCTAAAGTCGAAATCGAGCGTAGCGCCAATCTTGTTACTATCACCATTTACACCGCCAAAGCTGGTGTAGTGATCGGCCGCGGCGGTGCCGGTATCGCCGAGCTCAAGAAAGAAATCGAGAAAATCGTCAGCTTGCCGATTCGTATCAATGTCGAAGAGGTACGCCGGCCAGAATTAAACGCCAAGCTTGTCGCCGAAAACATTGCGCATCAGCTAGAACGCCGCGCCAACTTCCGACGTGCTGTTAAGATGGCGATTCAAAGCAGCCGCAACGCTGGCGCCAAAGGTATCCGTATCGAGGTCGCAGGACGGCTTAACGGTGCCGAGATGAGCCGCCGCGAAAAGTTTATCGAAGGTTCAGTGCCACTGCATACGCTGCGCGCCGACGTTGATTTTCACGTCGCTCGCGCTCAAGGCCCGAACGGTACTGGTATCGTTGGTGTCAAAGTATGGATTTACAAAGGTGAAAGGAGCTTGAAGTAATGTTATTACCAAAAAAAGTTGCTCACCGCAAAGTCCGCATCGGCAAAAACCGCGGTAACGCTACGCGCTGCAACTATGTCGCGTTTGGCGATTATGGTCTGCAAAGTCTCGACAACGAGCGTATTACCAGCCGCCAGATCGAGGCGGCCCGCCAGGCGATGACTCGCTACATCAAGCGCGGCGGTAAGATTTGGATTCGTATTTTTCCGCACACGCCAGTCACCAAAAAAGCTTTAGGCTTGAAAATGGGCGGCGGTAAAGGCAACCCTGAATACTACGTCGCCAAGGTCAAAACTGGCACGGTTATGTTCGAGATGAAAGGCGTTAGCGAAGAAACCGCCCGCGAAGCTATGCGCCTCGCCGGCCACAAATTGCCAGTCCGCGTCCGATTTGTTAAGAAGGAGGAAGCATAATGGCTGAAACCAAGAAAGCCGCCAAGACCGCCAGCGTCGTCAAATCAATCGACGAACTGCGCGCCGAATTAGCCGCCAAGCGCCAGCAATTACTCGACGGCCGCCGCAGCCACAAAGCCGGCGAACTCGTCAATCCGCGCGCCCTCGGCCAAATTCGCAAAGAAATCGCGCGCCTACTCACCGCGATCCGTGCGCAAGAGTTAGCAGCAGAACAGGAGAATAAGTAATGGCAAAGACATTGACAGGCGTCGTGACGTCAGACGCCGCCGACAAGACAATTACCGTTACCGTGACATCTCGCGAAACGCACCCGATTTACAAGAAGCAGTACACTGTGACTCGTAAATATGCTGCGCACGACGAGAAGAATGACGCTCGCAAGGGCGATACGGTACGCATTGTCGAGACTCGTCCGATTAGCCGCCGCAAGAGCTTCCAGCTCGACAAAATCGTCAAGCGCTCGGTCGGCTCAGTTGAGCTCAAAAGCGACGTCAACAGCGAAGTTAACGACAAGGTCGACTACGATCACGACACCGAGGAGGAAAAATAATGATTCAGCAAGAATCCCGCCTCAAAGTCGCTGATAACAGCGGCGCCAAAGAAGTATTGTGTATCCGCGTTCTCGGCGGTACCCGCCGCCGCTACGCTCGCGTTGGCGACGTGATTGTCTGTTCAGTCAAAGACGCCAGCCCAACCGGTAACGTCAAGAAGAAATCTGTCGTCAAGGCTGTGGTGGTTCGTACCCGCGACCAAATCCGCCGCAAAGATGGCTCGACCATTTGCTTTGATGACAACGCCGTAGTGATTATCAACGATGACAAGCAGCCAAAGGCCACCCGTGTCTTCGGCCCAGTACCGCGCGAACTACGCGACATGGGCTACATGAAGATCATCAGCCTGGCTCCGGAGGTACTCTAATGACTCAGCGTATTCATAAAGATGATACTGTCAAAATCATCGCTGGCGCCAACAAAGGCACCACCGGTAAAGTATTAGCCGTCTTGCCGCAGCAAAATGCAGCGCTAGTTGAAGGTGTCGGCGTCAAGACTCGCCACATCCGCCCGAACCAGCTCAATCCGCACGGCGGTAAAAAGGATATTCAAGTACCGGTTGATTTGAGTAAACTGGCGCTCGTCGTCGACGAAAAATCTGGGCAAACCAGCCGTATCGGCTACGCAGCCAAAGACGGCGCCAAGGTCCGCGTCGCCCGCCAACTTAATAATAAGGAGATTAAATAATGGCAGAAGCTAAACAATCAGCCGTTTACACTCCTCGCCTGAAAGCCTTGTACAACGAAACGTACCTCAAGGAACTACAGGCCGAATTGAATCTCGACAATGTGAACCAGGTTCCTAGCCTCGAGAAAATCGTCGTGAGTGTCGGTACCGGCAAAAGTAAAGACGACAAGCGCATGCTTGCCGCCGTCAAAAATACCTTAACGCGTATCACCGGCCAAGCGCCAGTCGAACGCCTAGCCAAAAAGTCAATTGCTACGTTCAAGATTCGCAAAGGCATGGGCTCGCCAATCGGCGTGATGGTAACTTTGCGCGGTGTTCGCATGTACGAGTTTCTTGACCGCCTAGTCAACGTTAGCTTGCCGCGTGTTCGCGACTTTCACGGCGTTGGCAGTAAATTTGACAAAAGTGGCAACTACAACCTCGGTATCACCGACCAGTCAATCTTCCCAGAACTAACATTCGAGGAAACTCAGCTAGTACACGGTTTGCAAGTAACGTTCGTAATCAAAAACGGTGGCAAGGAAAATTCGCGCGCATTGCTCGAGAAATTTGGCCTACCATTTGAAAAGGAGGACAAATAATGGCGAAAAAATCTATGATCGCTCGCGACAAAAAACGCTTGAAACTGATCAAGAAGTTTGCCGCTAAACGCGCCGCTCTGAAAGCTACCGACCCTGATGCTTTACAGAAATTACCGCGCAACTCTAGCCCAACTCGGCGCAAATTTCGCGATATGTCTGATGGCCGTCCGCGCGGCTATATGCGCCGCTTCGGCATGAGCCGCATTCGCTTCCGCGAAGAAGCCAGCAAAGGTAATATCCCAGGCGTCACAAAGAGTAGTTGGTAAAGGAAAGGAGAAAAAGATATGAGTTTACAATCTACTGACCCAATCGCGGATCTCCTGACCCGCATCCGCAATGCCGCACTAGTCGGTAAGACTGAAGTGCGCGTACCTACTAGCAAGCTCAAGAAAATCGTCGCCGAGCAATTGGTCAAGAACCACTACTTGGCCGACGTCAAGCTCGAGGACGGCAAGCCGCGCGGTACGCTTGTTATCACCATCAATAATAATGGCGAGAACGCAGCTTTTACCGAGCTAGCGCGCGTCTCTAAACCAGGCCGCCGCATCTACGTTTCTAGCGCTGACATTCCGAAGGTCAAGCAAGGCCGCGGCATCGTCCTAGTTAGCACTAGCAAGGGCGTCATGACTGGCGCTGAAGCTGTCAAGAATAAGCTTGGCGGCGAAGTATTGCTGAAGGTTTACTAAACCAAAGTTCTCTCAGCAGCAACAATAAAAACGCCCCCTGCACGAAGGGGTGTTTTTATTTATTAACTTCTATCTATTCTGATAGATTTTGCCAGCGCGACGGGCCAGATGCCACTGCAACAGGGCGGCAATTACCACCACGCCAGCCACCGGGCCAATCATTGCTAAAGTCGGTATCGTGAAGTCAAAGAATCGGCGTAACAGCGGTACAGCAAAGCTAGTCGACGCTACCAGCAACGCTGCCGCTATATACAGCATTCGCGCTGTCTTGGCGCGCCGATCCAGCACCACGCCCAACATCGGCCCCACCAAAAATACCAAATATACGCCAAAAAACGTTGCTACTAGCACCGTCATTGTCGATACCGTATCCTGGTCGTGCGGCTGCATAGCGCGCAGCATCAAGTACGTTATCGATACCGCCGCACCCGACACGAGCGCAATTGGCGTCACCGCGCCCAGCGTATCGCGCCAAAAATTGTGCGGGTTAATTCGATGATGCGACCGCGGCGGGAAGAGAGTCCACATAATCGTCGGCATCGTCACCAAGAAAATATTCAAAAAAGTAATGTGGCGCGGCGCATACGGGTGTATCACGCCCAGCACTAGCGTTACCGCCAGCAGCACCAAACCGTAAATAATTTTGTGGAAGAACAGCGTTGCAATTACCTCGATCGCTTGCATGATTTGATTCCCCAAACGCATACCCAGCGGCAATGAATTAAACGAATTATTAAGCAAAATAATATCCGCTACCCGCCGGCTAGCTGGCGCCCCGGCATACATGGCTACGCCAAGGTCGGCTTTCTTGAGCGCTAGAGCGTCATTGACACCATCGCCAACCATGCCAGTAAATTGATGGTTTTGCTGCGAGAAGTGGGCGATTAGATGTTCCTTTTGTTCTGGTAAAACGCGCGCAAAAATCGTATGCTGGTCGGCAGCTGTAGCAAATGTCGGCTCGTCGAGCTCGGCTAGCTCAGCACCAGTAATTGCCGTGTCAGGATTATTGATACCAGCAGCTCGCGCCACATACTGAACCGTCCGCGGATTATCACCGCTGATAACGCGAATGTTTACGCCCTGGCGCTGCAAAAACGCTACCGTATCGACGACGCCATCGCGCAGCAAATTACGCAGCAAAACTACCGCTAACGGCCGGCCGCTGCCTGGCTTTAAAGATTTCAATGGTGTGTTATTATCATCAAACTCCGCCAGCAACAATACACGCAGACCATCGTCTGTCCACTTCTCAATCTGTTGCTGTTCAGTCGTCGATAGCGGCGCCATCCGCGCCACATATTCCGGCGCACCCATGATAAGCGTCCGAACCCGGCCATCGACTCGTGCTCTAACGCCAGCAAATTTACGGGCCGAAGAAAATGCTAATATATCATCTACGGTATATTCATAAGGTAAATCAAGCGCAGTGATAATTGCTTGTCCGGTAGCATTACCACCGCTAGTCTCGTGCGCCACCATTGCCGCTAGCTGCTTGACTGGCTCATTACCACTGCCAAAGGGTTCGACGCGCTCCAAAGTAATCTCATCGCTAGTCAGCGTGCCCGTTTTGTCAGTACATAATATATTAAGCAGCGCCATCGCTTCAATTGCCGACAATTTCTGCGGCAGAACCTTGGCCTGAGCCAATTTTAGCGAGCCAAACGCCAACAGCAGCGAGCTAGCCAGCAGCAACCCCTCTGGCACGATGGTAATAGCACTAGTAATAATCGTTTTGAGAATCCGCACCGACTCGAAGCCAGCAATACGGTAGCGCGCGAAAACTAGAAGCGACAACACAATTGCGCAATATGTCAAGAAAGTAATCGCGTTCTGAATTGCTTGCTGTAGCGGCGTCAAGCGCGGCGTATATTGCTTGAGCGTAGCACTGATTGCACCCACCTTGGTGGCATCGCCGACTGCCGTTACTCGCACTCGCGCACTGCCCGCTATCACCGTGGTTGCTGCGTAAACTTCATCATGTTTCTTCTTGTCAATTGAGGCTGATTCGCCAGTCAGCATGCTCTCGTTGACCTCTAATCCGCGAGCTGATAGAACTACGCCGTCCGCTGGCAGTTCATCGCCAGCCTCGAGCAGAATCTCGTCTCCAACCTGCAAGACATCGTACATCACTTCTACAACTTCATCGCCGCGGACTAATCGTGCTCGCGGCGCGCTCATTAACTCCAGCTGTTTGAGAGCATACTTGGCGCGAACTTCCTGAACAATACCAATTATTGTATTGACAGCAATCACTACCGATATAAACCAAGCATCGCGCCGCTCGCCAGCGTACAATAGCGCTAGCGCCAACAAAAAAATCGCAATGACAATTGGCGACATCAAATTACGGCGAATAATATCTAAATAATCCCGCATTTAACTCGTTCGGAGCCTCCGATAAACAAACTTCGCTGCCGGCCGCCAGCCAGAACTTGCATCATGATCAGCGCAATAAATGGTGCCATTTTTGACTTCCTCGACCAAGAAAAGCGCCGGACAATACGGCACCAGCGTTCGATAGAAACGCAAATCGTCCTGGCTGATATCGCGCCGGCCCGGATATACTTTAACGAACATATCACGGGCAATTTCCTCGAAATATTGCGGCTGGCCTTTCGGCGGAAAAAATATCTCGGGCCGCACACCCATACGCACCGCCATCTTGCGAATATCGCCCAGCGTCAGCTGCGACGAACCTTCGATGTAGCAGTATAACTGCTTCTTGGCCGAGAGAAAAAAAGTTGCCGAAGCAGCTTGTCCGCAATCAATCCGCCGCGCCACCACCGTGCTCACCTCTAAGGACACACCAAAGCGGTCTTTGGCTATTTGCTCGATTGCAGCATCGTCAAAGAAATCATTATTCACAATCAAATTATACCATAAAACATTAGGGCATTTACCGAGCTTTGCGCTACAATGAGATAGATGGAAAAGTTCAAAACTCGCTACAATAAGCTTAATTCTGCTCAAAAAGAGGCCGTTGATACTATCGACGGGCCGCTGCTAGTCGTCGCTGGCCCGGGTACTGGCAAGACCGAGCTACTCAGCATGCGCGCTGCCAATATTCTGCGTGCCACCGACACGCTGCCCGAGAATATCCTCTGCCTGACTTTTACCGATAGCGGCGCTAACGCCATGCGGGCGCGTCTAGCGTCAATCATTGGTACCGATGCCTACAAAGTAGCAATCCAAACTTTTCACAGTTTCGGCACCGAAATAATCAATCATCATAGTGAGTATTTTTATCGCGGCGCTGATTTTTCGCCAGCCGACGAAGTAGCCACTTACTCGATTCTAACTGATATTTTCGAGGAGCTCGACTACAATAATCCGCTAGCCAGCAAAATGAACGGCGATTTCACGCATCTGCGCGACACAGCGCAAGTAATCAGCGAGTTAAAGCAGGCCGGCCTATCTAGCAGCGAGCTGCTGCAAATCATTGACAGTAACGAAAAGCTACTTGACGCTGTTGAGCCGGAGCTCGCAGCTATTTTTGCTAATCGCATCAGCAAAACCACTATCGCTCTACTACCGCCAATTGCCAACAAAATTGCCGAATTGCCAGCGCCGCAATTGCCGCCAGCTATCGCGCCGCTAGCCGACGCGTTGGCGCTGAGCTTAGCGCGCGCCTTTGATGAAGCGGTCGCTAGCGGCAAGACAACGCCGATTACCGCTTGGCGCAACACCTGGCTCGAAAAGGACGCTCGCGGTGAGTTCGTCTTCAAAGACCGCAAACGCCACGCGAAATTACGCGCTGTCGCGCCGATCTACGACCGTTATCTCGCCGAAATGCGCCAAGCCGAGCTATTCGACTACGATGACATGATTCTGAACGTCGTGCAAGCGATTGAGCAGTATCCAGACCTGCGCTCCAATCTGCAAGAACGCTACCAATACATCATGGTCGACGAATTTCAAGACACCAACCTAGCACAGCTGCGTATTCTCTTCAATCTGACAGACACGCCGCACGGCGATGCGCCTAACATCATGGCAGTTGGCGACGACGATCAGGCGATTTATAGCTTCCAGGGCGCCGACGTCGGCAATATTCACCGCTTTCGCAAACAATATCCGAATCACGCCAGCGTCGTTTTGACCGACAACTACCGCTCGTCGCAAGAGATTCTTGACCGCGCCCGTGAAATTATCGTTCAGGCTAGCGGCCGCTTAGAAACCTCTATGGATATAAATAAGCAGTTACAGGCGCACACCAACGACGCTAACAGCCAAGTTACACTATCCGCGCTGCCAAGCCGCCAGGAGGAATTCGCCTGGATCGCCGAATCAATCCAAGAAAATATCACAAAAGGTATAAAACCATCAGAAATCGCCGTCATTGCTCGGCGCCACAGCGATTTAATAGCGTTACTACCATATCTAAACCGCGCCAATATTGCCGTTAATTATGAGCGTCGCGACAATGTCCTTGACGATGAGCGCGTCCAGCTGCTAGAGCTAATGACCCGTATCTGCGTTGACATCGCAGCAGGCGAGCACGACGAGGCCAACAGCCTACTACCCGAACTGATAGCTCAACCAATGTTCGACTTTGACAGCGAAGCTATCTGGCGGCTAAGTTTGCAAGCCTACCGCAACCGCACCAACTGGCTTGAAGCGATGCTGGCGTCGCCGACTTTTCAACCGCTAGCCAAGTGGCTGCTCGACCGCGCCAAAGCTAGCCTGACCGAGCCGCTCGAAACTTTCCTAGACACGCTCATCGGCGTACCGCAAAACTACACAGCCAACGACGACACCGACGACGATAATGATGATAACGACGCCGCGCGCAAACCAATCAAGCCGCACCGCAACACCTTCACCTCGCCGTTCTACCAATATTATTTTAACAGCGATATTCTTGGCAGCTCACCCGATGCTTATCTAACTGCCTTGGAAGCGCTGCAAACCTTGCGCAGTAAATTGCGCGAGGGCGCGCCAGACGGCACACTGCTAGCCAGCGACTTCTTGACGCTAATCGACACCTACCGCCAGCTTAATATCCCCGTCGTTAGCATTCGGCGCGCCAGCGAGGCCGCTCAGCATGCCGTCAACCTAATGAGCGCTCACAAATCCAAAGGTCTAGAGTTCGACACCGTCTACGTCATCAACTCAATCGACTCGATGTGGGGCGAACGCGTGCGCAGTCGCAGCCGCTTGATTGGCTATCCAGAGAACTTGGCTATCTCGCCAAACGCCGACAGCTACGACGAGCGCATCCGTTTGTACTTCGTAGCTATGACGCGTGCCAAACGCCAGCTTTACCTGAGCTATGCTCGCAGCGACGATACTGCCAAAGACACGCTCAAAGCTAGCTTTTTGGCTGGCACCAACTTGCAAGAAATCGACCGCCAGCCGAATAGCACCGCCGCGCTCGCCGAGCAAAGCGAAATCGTCTGGCACGACCGCTTGACTACGCCAATCAGCCGCACCATGAAAGAACTGCTAGCGCCAACGCTCGAAAATTACAAGCTATCTGTCACACACCTCAATAACTTTATCGACGTTACGCGCGGCGGGCCGCAGAACTTTTTGCTAAATAATTTGCTGCGCTTCCCGCAGGCCAAAAGCGCTAATGCCATTTACGGCACTCTGATTCACGCCGTTCTGCAGCACGCGCACAGCCATTTGGCGGCCAGCGGCACTCGCAAACCAATCGAGGATATTACCGGCGAATTTATCCGCCTACTACACCAGCAAAATTTAAGCGACGCTGATCTGGCATTCTATAGCAAGCGCGGCATCGAAGCGCTCGAAGCCTTCCTGAGCGCCAAATACGGTACTTTCACACCGTCGCAAAAACCCGAGCTTAGTTTTGCCGGGCAGGGCGTCGTTCTCGGCCAAGCCCGCCTGACTGGCTCGCTCGACCTAGTTGATATCGACAATCAGACCATCACCGTCACCGATTACAAAACCGGCAAACCGTCAACTTCATGGACTGGCAAATCCGATTACGAAAAAATCAAGCTCCACAAATACCGCCAGCAGCTGATGTTCTACGAGCTGCTCTGCGCCAATTCGCGCGATTACGCGAAATATGATTTCGGCGGCGCTGTACTGCAGTTTGTCGAGCCAGACTCCCGCGGCGACATCTGCCAGCTTGACGACCGCTTTAGTCGCGACGAGCTCGCCGACTTCCAGCGCTTAATTGCCGCTGTTTGGCGTTGTATCACTACGCTAGAGCTGCCGCCAATCGACAATTTTGAACAAAATTACAAAGGTATTTTAGTGTTTGAACAAATGTTGCGCAATAGCTATAGCTAGCAGAATTATTTAAATATTGTATATTTTATTGACAATCATAGTAGGTTATTGCTATTATATATTTACTTTTGTTCGCAGAGTGAAGTTTATTTAATGATGCTTCTTCTGCACAGAAGCATCATTAAATAAATTCACCTCTTTTTCACCCTTAGAAGGAGGTGAAGCGTGTTTTTTAGACCTATGGCGGAGAAATCCGCCTGGGGGCCTTACCAGACCGAAATGGTCTGTAACGGCCCCTTGCGCCACGTCGGCTACCGTAAGGCGGCCGACGCGGGCACCGAGTTTCGGTGCCCGTTCTGTGGGTGGTCTATGAGATAACCGCCCGCAGAACGAGCAAGTGACGGCTCGGGGCGTGCACCCCGAGAACCGCTGGCACTAGGCCAGCAAAGGGCGTCCGCCAGCCCCTGGGTCAGATTCCCCGGCCGGTAGTCCGGAAAAAAGAATCATGGGCGTGAGCTCTGGGAACGGTCGGGCCTCCAAAGCCCAATGGCCTACGGGTTCGATTCCCGTCACGCTCGCTAGGGGTATGTATCGCGCTGTGAGAGAGCGGATACATAGACGGAGCTACACTGGGGAACGTCAAACGTGTAGCGCGTCCGGGAGCACAATGGAGTGCTCCTTGCCCCCTCATCTTCCCGAGACCCTCGAGAAGGAGGGAGAGAGAACCCGCCCGTACATCCCTCTCTCCCTCAGCCCCGCGACCTCGACTTTCCCCCCTTTCGACGAGGTCGCGGGGCACAAACTTTTGGGTTCGCGAGTTTTACTCGTAGTAGCAGCCCCTCCGGGCCGCTCCGAGCAGAACCGCTAGAGTCCCCAGCCGCCCCTATCTCAATGGCGAGATAGGGGCTTTTTCTTTTTTGTGCTAAAATAACAGGGATGACATCATTTTGGGACAACCTACCGCAGCCATTTTTCATCTTGGCGCCGATGGAAGCCGTCACTGACGTGGTGTTTCGCCATGTCGTCAAGCAGGCGGGCGCACCCGACGTGTTTTTCACCGAGTTTGCCAATGCCACCGGCTGGGTGCATGCTGGCGACAAGGCTATCGCTGGGCGGCTCATCAAGACCGACGACGAGCATCCGCTGGTCGCCCAAATCTGGGGCGGTGAGCCAGGCGACATGGAACAATTTGCCGCTCACTGCATGGAGCTCGGCTTTGACGGCATCGACATCAACATGGGATGCCCCGCCAAGTCCGCTATCAAATCTGGGGGAGCAGCGCTGATCCGCCAACCCGACGTAGCGGTCACTGCCATCGCCGCCGCCAAAACTGCAGGACTGCCAGTCAGCGTCAAAACACGGCTCGGCTATACTTATATCGACGAGTGGCACGAATGGCTTAGTATCTTACTCGCACAAAACCTCGCCAATCTGACCATCCATCTGCGCACCAAAAAAGAGATGAGTAAAGTCCCAGCGCACTACGAGCTCATCGACGACATCGTCAAACTACGCGATGAAATCGCTCCGCAAACGCTCTTGACCATCAACGGCGACATCCGCAACCGCGTCCATGGCGAGGAACTATTTAGAGCCCACCCAGGCCTCAACGGCATCATGATCGGACGGGGAGTTTTTAGCGATCCGTTTTGCTTTCGAGCGTCTCGAGTGGTACCTCAGAAAAAATTTGGGCAACTTTACGTGGGCCCCGAATTCTTTTCTGACGGTACCCGAGAGACAAACAGAAAGAGTGCTCCAACCGAGGAAACGAAAATCCCCGTCACCAATCATAAACAAGAACTAATTAAACTCCTCAACTACCACCTTGACCTCTTTGACCGCTACCAGCCAACCCTCGGCCGCCCTTTCGAAACCCTCAAACGCTTCTTCAAAATCTACATCCGCGACTTCGACGGTGCCAAGGAACTGCGCGAACAATTAATGAACACCAAAAACACCGACGAAGTCCGCCAGCTCATCAATTCTAATTAACTAACAACTCTTATAGCACATCGCAAAGAATTGCAGATCGCTTACCGAGCATTCGCGACAGTCCAACAGCGGCAATTATATATTGCAAAAGTTGACTCGATTGAAAAGTTATTTTACAATACTAAAATGGCTAGTTTAAGGAGACCAGAGATTGGGCGACAGGCGCAAAGAATAGGGCGAAACGCCGAGCGTAGAGTTATTGCAGAATTAGAAGAAGCTGGATGGGGAACAGAAAGCAACGCCGAGCTTGACTATGCAGGAAAAACAGACGCAAGAGCAACTTGCCCAGCAGGAAGAGAAATTTCTATGCAGGTGTCAGCAAAGCAAAAATCTTCAGGGACGCGAAGACGTCTAAAAAAGAGGGGCGTGATCCCAGTATCAATTGCCGACCTTGATACAACAAAACAAACTGCCCCCGAATTTCTATGCAGCCAGTGTCCAATCGAAACTTGCAGTTTCAGAAGAATATCAACGGACTTAGGATCGACGGCCATTACGCTAATGCAAGCACACAAAGCTTAGAGCCAACTGAATATAGCGTTCCCATACCGGTAGACTTATTCGTAGCTGCGCCAGAAATTTCCGACTGGCGAAGAGGTCGCAGATCTCCAAAAAACGGTAGACGCAGCTCTAGTATTATTAGCGAGTATTCGCGTCTTTCTGCAAAAACTGCTCCGCCAATTCACGGCGTCACGGTATATACGCGCGAAGACGGGTCGATTTTCGCTGTTCTATACGGCGATGGCGCACACCGTCTATGCGCAGCCAAACGCCGCGGCGACAATGACATTCTGTGTACTAAACTTAACATCATACAGATAGACTAATATAAGCCGCCATCTATAAGCTGCCATCGCGATAATACCGCCGATCACATTTACTTAGCGGAAAACGACAGCCAAAACAAACCGTGCTCAATAATATGATTTTGCATTAGCTATAATCATCGCCGGCGATGGCGACGGCGCAAGCCAGCCACGTGCAAACGTACGCGGTGGCGATCGACCAGCTGGTGAGCCTTTTCGAGCTCAACCTGATCCTGAGCCTCATCGCGCATTTTGAGAGCGCGCTCGAGAGCGGCCTGAGTCTCGGCTTCAACAATATCGTCGCCGTGTTCGGCTTCGTCGACTAAAATCCGCACGCGCTGCTGGTTAATTTCAACCACGCCGCCGCTAATCGCGAAGTATTCCAGTTGGTCATCGCTGTCGGTTTTCTGGCGGCGGACCGCTACCGCGCCAGGCTGCGCCACTGCTACTAGCGGTTCGTGACTCGGGAAGACTGCGATTTGCCCTTCGGTAGTTGGTATCATTACCTCGTAGACTGGCTCGTCGAGCTTAACGCCAGCTAGCGTGATTAGCTGAAACTGCATCATCTCGAGCTTAGTCCTTCTTCTCGCTGAGCGGCACTGGCGACATATAGAACCAGCTTTCTGGCTTGTCGTCGTATTTGCCGTCGAGAATGTCTTTAGCGTCCTTGATGGTATCTTCTAACTTGAAGTAGCTACCAGGATTGCCAGTGAATTGTTCGGCAACATGGAACGGCTGCGCCAAGAAGCGCTGCAAGCGGCGAGCCCGCGCCACAGTTTGCTTTTGATCGTCTGATAACTCCTCCATACCGAGAATAGCGATGATATCCTGCAATTCTTTGTATTGCTGCAATACTCGCTGGACTTCACGAGCCACCGCATAATGCTCCTCGCCAACAATCTCTGGATCAAGCGAGTTAGAGCTGGAATCCAACACATCCACGGCCGGATAAATACCAATTTCCGTCAGAGCGCGATTCATCACGATAGTGGCATCCAGGTGAGCAAAAGTGGTCGCTGGCGCCGGGTCGGTAAGATCGTCGGCCGGTACGTAGACAGCTTGAACAGAGGTGATTGAGCCTTTTTTGGTGCTAGTGATACGCTCTTGTAAGGCGCCCATTTCTTGCTGCAAATTTGGCTGGTAGCCAACCGCGCTCGGCAAGCGGCCCAATAGTGCTGAAACTTCAGCACCTGCTTGAGTAAAGCGAAAGATGTTATCAATAAATAGCAGCACGTCTTTACCTTCATCGCGGAAGGATTCGGCAATCGCTAGGCCCGATAACGCCACGCGTAGACGTGCTCCAGGCGGTTCGTTCATTTGTCCAAACACTAGCGAGGTTTTGTCCAGCACACCAGCGTCTTTCATCTCGTAATAGAGGTCGTTGCCTTCGCGGGTTCGCTCACCAACACCCGCAAAAACCGAGTTGCCTGAGTGAAACTTAGCAATATTGTTAATCAGCTCTTGGATAAGGACTGTCTTGCCGACGCCAGCGCCAGCGAACAAGCCAGCTTTACCGCCCTTGGTCAACGGTGCAATCAAATCGATAACCTTGATACCGGTTTCGAGGATTTCAGTTTTGTTGGACTGTTCGGTCAACGTCGGCGGTTGGCGGTGAATCGGCGCCCGCTTGGCGCTTTTGGCAATCTCGCGGCCATCGATTGGTTCGCCAACTACGTTGAACATGCGGCCTTGCGTGTCTTCGCCAACAGGTACGCTGATTGGCGCGCCAGTCGCCGTAACAACTTGGCCGCGGCGCAATCCGTCGGTGTTTTGCAAACTAATCGTTCGTACTGTCTGTTGGTCGAGATGCTGTGCCACCTCGAGCGTAATTGTCTGCTGGCCGCGCTTGACCGTCAACGCTTCGTATATTTCTGGCAACGAATTATCATCAAACTCAACATCGACCACCACGCCCATGATTTGGATGATTTTTCCTTGGTTTTTACTCATAGTAACTCCTTTTTTTATCATTTCATCGCCTCCACGCCAGCGCTGATCTCGGTCAGTTCTTGAGTGATTGCGCTCTGGCGTTCCTTATTCATTTCTAGCGTCAAGTCGGCTACTAAGTCGCTAGCGTTATCAGTGGCGTTCTTCATCGCCAGCATTCGCATGCTATGTTCGCTAGCACGCGAGTCAAGCAGAGCTTGGTACAAACGAGCGCTAATCAGCCGGTAAGCTATATCATCTATGATATATTTAGGACTTGGCTCAAACTTAGCTTCGCGGATATCATCGCTAATTTCATCGTCGGGCACAAAACCGGCAGGGAACAAGCGAACAATATCAGCTTTCTGCGTCATACTACTAACAAAGCGTGTGAAAATCACGTCGACAGCATCGACAGTACCAGCCTCGAACATGTCTTTGGCAGTGTTGAGAATAGCATGAAACTGCGCACCTGGCACGCGGTCAGGCAAATCTTCGTAGGTACCGACGATTTCAGTATCTTTGATGCGCGTTGCTGCTTGAGCGATTTTGCGGCCGATAGCGATAGTTTTGTTAGCGATACCCGATTGGTCATCTTGATGCAGCTCGTGCAGATAAGTCTTGATGATATTAGCGTTATAAGCACCAGCCAACCCTTTGTCGCTTGCTACCACAATCAGCAGGCGCGCTTTGACCGGCCGCTGCACAAACCAACGGTGATTATCAGTCGCACCTTGCTGCGCTAGATATGCTAGTAATTCGCGTGCTGCTACCGTATAGGCTTGAGAACTTTTGGTCGCCTCTTGAGCGCGGCGCATCTTACTAGCTGCCACCATCTGCATGGCTTTGGTAATTTGCTTGGTGTTCTTGACCGAACGAATACGCGATTTAAGCTGCTGAGTCGACGGCATCTAGTTAGTCCTCAAATCCTTTAGCAACCGCTAACGCCGCGTCCTTGACAATCTTGGCGGTAGATTTGTCCTCGCCAAATTTTTTATCGCCTCGGTTTAGCGCTTTCATTTCAGCTTTGTGGTTCGTCCACAAGCGAGCCAGCAAGTCAGCCTGCGCGTCTTTAATCTTGGCGGCTGGAACTTCATCAAAATAGCCCTCGCTAACCGCAACAATGCTAACAACTTGCTCCCAGACGCTCATCGGCTGATACTGCGGCTGTTTAAGCAATTCAGTTAGGCGCTGGCCGCGTTCAATTTGCGCCTTGGTCTCGGCGTCGAGATCGCTGCCAAACTGTGCGAAACTAGCTAATTCGCGAAATTGGCTGAGGCCAAGTTTAAGGTTGCCACTGACACTCTTCAGCGTTTTAGTCTGAGCCGCACCGCCGACGCGCGACACCGACAAGCCTGCACTAATCGCCGGGCGAATACCTTGGTAGAACAGGTCAGTCTCCATAAATATCTGGCCGTCGGTGATAGAAATAACATTAGTCGGAATATAAGCGGAAATATCACCAGCTTGCGTCTCGATAATCGGCAAAGCAGTCAAGCTGCCAGCACCTAGTTCGTCCGACAACTTAGCCGATCGCTCCAACAGGCGAGAATGCAAGTAAAACACGTCGCCCGGAAACGCCTCGCGGCCCGGCGGGCGGCGCAACAGCAGCGACATCTGGCGGTAAGCGACTGCGTGCTTAGTTAGATCATCATAAATCATCAAGGCGTGCTTGCTATTATCTCGGAAATATTCGCCCATGGCGGTACCGGCATATGGCGCCAGATAGAGTAGGGAAGCCGGGTCGCTCGGACTAGTCGCCACCACGATAGTCTGATCCATCACGCCTTCGGACTTCAGGCGTTCAACTAGGCGAGCAATCTTGCTGAGCTTCTGGCCAACCGCTACGTAGATATTGACCACGCCGGTTTTCTGGCGGGCTTGGTTAATCATCGTGTCAAGCGCAATGGCGGTTTTACCAGTCTGGCGGTCGCCAATAATTAGCTCGCGCTGGCCGCGGCCAATCGGAAACATAGCATCGACACTCATAATACCCGTCATCAACGGCTCATGAACTGACTTGCGGCCCATTACGCCGATAGCTTCGCGCTCGACCAGACCGCGCTGCTTTGATTTGATTGCCGGACCGCCGTCAAGCGGTTCGCCCAGCGGATTAACTACGCGCCCCAGCAGTTCTTCGCCGACTGGCACGCTCAGCACTTCGCCTTTTAGTTTGACTTTATCGCCAGCCGAAACACCTTGGTCGCTACCTAACAGCACCGCGCCGATTTCGTCTTCCATCAAGTTCAAAGCAAAGGCTTCAACCACGCCCTCGGCTGTTTGGATCTCCAAAACTTCGCTATAACCAGCCTCGCGCAAGCCATGCACCCACGCCACGCCGTCGCCCACGCGAGTCACAATACCAACTTTTTCTAAACCTTCAGACACCTCGAGCTGGGCAATCGCCTGGCGCAGTTCGTCCGACAACTCTGTCACTGTAATATCAGCCATTCTTTTCCTTTACTTTATACCCTTGAGGGTTGTTAGTTTATGTATCACTGTGCCGTCAAACTGGCTGCCAGGCAGTTCAATCTTGAAGCCGCCGATAACGCTCGGGTCAATCTGTTCGCGAATATATAGTTTGGCGCCAGTCGGCGTAAATTGCTTAACAATTGCTTGCTTATTTTCTGGCGAGAGCGGGCGAGCAGTCGTAACCGTCGCTACAACAGCGCCGCGCGACGCTAGCGCCTCTTCAATAGCCGCCACCACTTGATTGAGATCGCACACACGGCCAGTTTCGATCAAATAGGCTGCTAACTCTTTGATAAGACGCTTCTTATCGCCGCTTGCAAGCAATTGGCCAGCCACATACGCTGCTAATCTTCGCTGCGATATAGTACTGGCCGCCACGCTATTTGATCTCCTCTAGCTGTTTTTTGATCAAGCTAGTGTCTTTGCTTGGATCGACCGTATCCAGCGTAACTTTCCTGGTTGTATCGACCACTAGGTCTACCATCTGGTCGCGCAAATCTTTCTTGGCCTGGGCAACTTCTGCCCTGACGTCGTTGCGAGCCGATTCGAGAATGGAATCGGCTTGGTTCTTGGCCTTTTGTTCGGCTTCAGCAACCATTTCAGCCGCTTCATTCTTGGCAGTAGCAACAATAGTTCGCGACTCTTGCTGGGCCTTTTTCAGCATAGCGGCCGTGCGCTTTTCGCTTTCGCTTGCCGCTTTTTTAGCTTGCTCGGCAGCCTCTAAACCTTCTTTGATAGACTCGTCGCGCTTATCAAGCATGGCTAGAATAGGCGGATAAACCCATTTTTTCAGCACTAGCAGCAAGACCGCAAAAGCAACCGTTTGCAGCACGAACAACCGCCAATCAATTCCTAGTGGCCCCAATAGGCTATCGCTTCCAGCTCCAGCCGATGCAAAGTAGTGCAAGTTATTCACGCGCGCGAATCCTTACATCACTTTGCCGACAATAGCTGCCACGAAACCGATAATCGCCAGAGCGTCGATAAACGAGATACCGAGAATCATCATCGTGCGCAAATCGTTGATTTTTTCTGGGTTGCGGCCAGCAGCTTTCATCGCCGAAGCGCCAATCCAGCTACAGCCGATAGCTGCAAACGATGCAGGGACGATATAAGCTAGCGTAAATGCTATAGTTTCCATAATATTTTTTCTCCTTATGGTTTAGTTATTACCTAAATTTATTTTACTCCCTCGGCCGTTAATTTCATGCCGGAAGAAGTCGAAGAATCATCATGCGTTTGTTTTTCCTCATCACCGCCGTGATGCGCCAAACCGAGCGATATGAACACTGTCGAAAGCATAAAGAAAATATAAGCCTGAATACCGCCGATAAACAGCTCAAAAATATAAAATGGCTGCAGAACCGCAGGCATCGCAACTTGTGCTAGATAAGCAATCATAGCAATCAATATTTCGCCCGCCAGCACGTTGCCAAACAAGCGGAACGACAAACTAAGCAAGCGCGAAAACTCCGCTACAAGCTCCAGAATACCAACAAACGACATAATCGGGTCGCGCAACGGATTAACGAAGTAACGCTTCAGATTACCAACAAAACCCAGCTCGCGCGCAGCATACACCTGCGCCATCACGATAGTTACCGTCGCCAGCGCAAACGTCATATTCAAATCGGCATCCTGACCGCGGAACAGCGGCGTATGGCCGACAGTTATCGGCCCAACAATCGGTAGCAAACCGAGCCAATATTGTCCGGCTATAAAGAAAAACATCGTCATCACCAGCGGCGCCACTCGGCGAGCCCACTTTTGGTTAGGAATCACTTGCCCAACCGTCTTATACAATCCTTCTATACACCAAAGAGTTAAGCGCGTTGCGAAGTTCGATTTTTTGCGGCCAAGCACCGCTGCCCGCGTACGAAACATTAACCACACCAGAAGCACTAATCCTAGGATGCCAACCAGATTGGCATTAGTTATTGGCAAACCGGCGATTGAAAACACTTCGTCGGCCTTGACCGATATATGAGGTAGCGCCGCGAACATCATTTCTTATTAACCTTTTTTATCTGTTGCCGCACCAAAATCGCTGCGGCGGCCGCGCCTACCGCAAACCCGATGAACATCAACCACGGCTTACTATTAAATAAACTATCCAGCCACAAGCCAGCAAAAAACAAGCCAAGCATTGGTACATACATCCTCCACGTCACGCCGACCATAGCCAGCCCTAACGATGTAAAAGTTTCTCGAGATACAGTATTATCAGAAGTCCGCGTCTCGGCGGTATTGTCAGCCCCACTGGTCATAGCGCTATTGTAGCAGTATGAGCCGCTATATGTAAAGTGTATAATTTAAGACATTATGCCTAGACGAAACCGCACCCCTAAACATACACCGTACCAAAACAAAAGCGCTCGCGCGCCGCAAAAGAAACGTTTCGCTAGCCGGCAAGCCGCCCTAAACGCCATCAAAGAACTGCAAAAATACCACCTCGACCTCGAGCTTGACATTTATCAATCGCCAGCCGACGGTGGGTGGTATTTGACTAGCCGTACATCTAGCGCCGATAAATAGCTTGCATACGCTAGATGTTGTGTATATAATGATTGTAATTAATGAAGGGGGATAATTATGGACGACCAGACGAGCCATCGAGACGACCAAAACGATCAAGACAACCAAGACAATCAAGTAATCATCTACAGCGCCACGTGGTGCGCGTACTGTAAAACCGAAAAAGAATACTTAGACAAATTGGGCGTCAAGTACACCGTTCGCGACATCGATGAAGATGAGGGTGCAATGGATGAACTTCTCGCTAAAGTTGGCGACAAATCTAGCAGCATACCTGTCACCGACATCGATGGCGTAATCATTCGCGGCTTCAACCGAACCAAAATTGACGCTGCACTCAAGGAGAAAGGACTTATTGGTTAGATAGATAATCTACTGCGTCTGTATAGTACGGGTCGGCGTCTGAGAATTTAGGCAGGGACTTCAACTCCTCCGGTGTTATCCATCGGTAGCTTTTATGTTCCCAACTTAAAGCGACTTTCGCGTCCGGTTCGGCGAGCTTTGCCTCAAACAACATATGCGTCGTTTGTCGGTATTGTTTGGCAAATAGCTTTTTCATTTTTTTTGGATCAACGAGTAGTCCCGTTTCTTCCTGTATTTCGCGCATTACTGCTGCCTCTGGCGTTTCTTTTGGCTCAACCTCTCCGCCGGGAAAATCAATATGCCCGGGAAATAGCGGATGCGTATTGCTTCTATACAGTACCAAATATAATCCTTTAGAATTCCGCACCAGCGCCTTTGCGACTACCTTAGCCATATTATTACCTTATTTTTATGATAAAATTTTATCATACAATGACTGAAATATTGAAGAATATAAAATCGGCATATCGAGTAGTAGTCAAGGGATTGGTACGTGATTCTTCAGGCAAACTACTGTTTGTTCAAGAGAGGAGTGACTCATGGGATCTTCCTGGCGGCGGTCTGGAACATGGTGAGGATGTTACGGAAGCGTTGAAACGAGAGTTCCTGGAAGAATTAGAAGCGGATGTCGAAGTCTCTACAGAAAATCCCTTGATTATTCCAACTTGGAATACAAAGTTCGACGACCCTGTTTTGATTATTGCTTACAAAGTTACTCTATTAACGACACCTCGTAAAACAGATGAAGTTTCAAACTTTAACTATTTCGATATTCATGAGATCAAACAAGAAAAGTTGGATTCTACGCTGGTTGACAACCTTTCAAAGATATACCAAGCTAGCCGCCAACCCTCTCAACTTACACATCCACTATAGTAAATTATTCTCTGTAGACCGCGCATCCATACAAATATCACGATACGGCCCAGTAATGAGTTCAAACTCCTGAACTCCTATCCGCGCTTCAATATCCTCAATTCGCCGCAAGGCAGACTCTTTATCTCCACTAATGATTTCCGTTTCTATGAAAATACCTGCATCGCTAATCTCATCAATAGTAATTGTCAGTCCCGGCTCATCATCACGCTTAAATATCCATCGAAACTTATTGACTTCAGCTAATTACGTTGAATTCAATTCTCGGCGGCTGTGTTATTGGTGGTAAAGGGTGGCTAAAGATGGCAGACAATACGCTAATCGGGCAGATACTTAAGGCGATCGAGATAGACGTTTACGATATTTAAGAGTTATATTTTGCTATACTGTAATCATATGCGTAGCTTCCTCCATATGACAAAGACGTCAAACCAAGCAGAAATAACTGTTAAAGATGTCTTCACCGTTGATTTTTTGCCCTTATTGTTATCTATTGTCGTTATGGTACCACTGTTATACGGAATAGGCTGGCTTATCGGCAGTGCTGGCCCCAGGCAGGGAGTTCCCAGTTATTATATTCAGGTGCTATTTATGCAAAATCCTCTCGTTGAGTTAATCATGGTCGCCGCTGCCTGCTTTATTGCTGTCGGACGAGAACCCCAGATACGCTTTTGGTCGACAATGGGGACGGCTACACTCATTGCCCTAGTTGATGCATCAAACTTTCTTTGGCATATCGATGTCAGCGGCTATTTAAGTATCTTCGCTGGTATTCTTTTAATGATCTCTGGTTGGCGGCTATGGGATTATTACGAAGTGAGTAAAATCTACGATATGAAAGAGCCGTATTTGACCAAAGCTGCGCTAGCAACATATATTGCTCTCGGCATTTTGGCGATTGTTCTGCTCATTCCGTACGGTAACTAAGCAGAACGATCAAAGACCTTGCATTTCACCCCTAATCCATGCTAAAATACCAGAGTTAATATCAAATCACACGAAAGGTGAGTAATGAGTCTGAGTCGAATCGGAAAACTGCCGGTGGTTATTCCGGCCGGTGTGACAATCACGGTTGACTCTGGTGATGTGGTCGTAAAGGGCCCGAAAGGTGAATTGACGCAATTCATCACGCCAGCAGTTGAGGTGAAAGTCGAAGACGGACAAGTCACGGTTCATCCAAAGGATGAGTCCAAAACTGCTCGCGCCCAGCACGGTCTGATGCGCGCGCTAATCAACAACATGGTAATCGGCGTCACCAAGGGCTACGAGAAGCGTCTCGAAGTTAAGGGTGTCGGCTTTCGCGTGTCGTCAAGCAACAACGAGCTGACGATGAGCTTAGGTTTCAGCCATGAAGTCAAGTACAAAGCGCCCGAAGGCGTCAACGTGAGCAATGAGAAGATGATCATCGTCGTCTCTGGTATAGACAAGCAAAAAGTCGGCCAAGCAGCCGCCGAAATCCGCGCGCTCAAGAAGCCGGAGCCATACAAGGGCAAGGGTATCGCTTACGTCGATGAACAAATTTTGCGTAAAGCAGGAAAGGCAGGTAAGAAATAATGTCTAATTCACTTTCGCACAAGCTATTGAACCGCAACTTGCGCAAGAACCGCGTTCGCGCCAAAGTTAACGGTACGCCAGAGCGCCCGCGCCTCAGCGTCGTTATCAGCAATATGCACGTTAGCGCTCAGCTAATCGACGATACCGCTGGCAACACCCTAGCAGCGGCTACCACTGTCGGCAGCAAGGCTAAGGGCACGATGACTGAAAAGTGTTCCTTAATCGGTACTGAAATCGCCAAGAAAGCAAAGAAAGCAAAGATTAACGCAGTTGTATTCGACCGCAACGGCCGCCAGTATGCTGGCCGCCTGAAAGCTCTGGCCGACGCAGCTCGCAAGGAAGGATTGGAGTTCTAAAATGGCCGAAGCCAAAGAACAAACCACGCCCCGAGACGACAAACGCGCCCCGCGCAGCCGCCGTCAAGGTCGAGGCGGTCGCCGCGATGACCGGCGCAACCAGCGCGATGACGCGCCTAAAGAATTCGAAGAAGTAGTAATCAATATCGACCGCGTGGCGCGTGTCGTCAAGGGCGGCCGCCGCTTCCGTTTCAAAGCGCTAGTCGTCGTCGGTAATCGCAAGAACAAGGTCGGCGTCGGCGTAGCCAAAGGAGCTGATGTCCAGGCAGCCATCGCCAAGGCTACAGCCATCGCCAAGAAACACCTGGTTACTATCCCGGTAGTCAACGAAACCATTCCGCACGATATGGAAGTCAAGCTTAGCGGCGCCCGCGTCCTCATCAAGCCAGCAGCGCCAGGTACCGGTATTATTGCTGGCGGCGTGGTGCGCGCAGTTATCGGCGTGACTGATATCCGCAACCTGCTGTCTAAGAGCTTGGGTAGTACCAACAAAGTCAATATTGCTTACGCAACTGTCGAAGCGCTGGCTGGCCTAGTTCCGCGCGAAAAGTGGGTTGGCGCTGAGAAAAAAGCCGAAAAAGCAAAGGTAGCCGCCAAGGAGGAGAATTAATATGAAGTACAATCAGCTCCAAGTTTCGGCTAACAAAGACCGCAAGCGTGTTGGTCGCGGTATCGCTGCTGGCGGCGGCAAAACCGCTGGCCGCGGTACCAAAGGTCAAAATGCTCGCACTGGCAAAAAGCTTCGCAGCACATTCCAGGGCGGACAGAATGGCATTGTTACCGCTATTCCAAAGGCGCGCGGCTTCAAAAGCTTGCGCATACCAGCTCAGGTGGTGTATAGCGACCGCTTGAATGATTTGAAAGGCAACGTCGACAACTTTACGCTATACGAAGCCGGCCTAATAACTACGCCGTTTCACAACGTCAAGGTGATTGCTCGCGGCGACTTGACCGCTAAGATTACTCTGCAAACGCAGGGCGCATCGCAAAGCGTGGTCGCTATGCTAGAGAAAGCCGGCGGCGCTTTCGAAAAAGCTGCCGTACCACCGCTGTCAAAATCTGCCAAGCAAGCCGAAGCAGACGACGAAGCTGCCTAGCCCAGCCGAATAAGATAGCTCGCGGCAGCTTGCAATCTCACAGCAAAACGCTCTCTCTAGAGGGCGTTTTGCTATTATTAGCTCAATACTGTATACTGTAATAAGTTAATGAATTGTTAGTAGCTAGAGGGGCTAGATAATGAATTGGAGAATAATTTTCCGCTCACTGAAAAATAAAGATATGCAAAAGCGCTTGCTAATCGTCTTCGGGCTAATTGTAGCGTTTCGCTTCATGGCGCACGTACCGGTGCCGCTGGCTAATCCAACCGAGCTGCGCACCGTCATCCAAAGCGTTATTGGCAGCAGCGACTTTGGCGGATTTCTTAATCTCATGAGCGGCGGCGCGCTCAGCCAGATTAGTATTGTTCTGGTCGGCATGAGTCCATTCATCACTGCCAGCATCATCACGCAGCTACTCACCAAAGCAATCCCGAAGCTAGAAGAGCTGCACAATGACGGCGAATCAGGCCGCCGCAAGATCAACCAGTGGACACGCGTCGTTACTGTGCCGCTAGCTATCGTTCAATCTATCGCTTTTGTTTACATCCTACAGCAATCCGTCCTGGCGAATTCGTCAACCGGCACCACTGGCACTTCGATTTGGCAGTGGGCAATTTCGGTAACCGCTATGACCGCTGGCTCAATCTTGCTGATGTGGATCGGCGAGCTGATCACCGAACAAGGAATCGGCAATGGCATTTCGCTTATCATCTTCGCTGGTATTGTCAGCCAGCTGCCAAATACTTTTGGCACGCTAATTAACTCGCTATTAAGCACCACCAAGGGCAAACTTAGCATCTTTGGCTGGTTTGATGTACCAGTCGATCCAACAACGTTCTGGCTACTGCTAATTCTCGGTACAGTCGGCTTGGTATTGCTATACTTCTTGGTCAAGATCAACGAAGCGCAGCGAGTCATTACTATCAATTACGCTAAGCGCGTCGCTGGCAACACTAGCTATGGCGGCGTCAAAAGCATTTTGCCGATCAAGTTGATCGCCGCTGGCGTTATCCCGGTGATTTTCGCGGTGGCCTTTCTCAGCCTACCGGCATTTGTCGGCCAAGTTATGCGCGCTATGCCTGGCGCCAACCACACTATCGCCAACAACCTAATCAAGTGGTTCCAAACGCCGACGGCAGCTAGCTTCAGCAACGGCGACTGGACGGTAGCGATTTATCCAATTTTGTACTTTGTGCTGGTTATCGCCTTCACTTATTTCTACACAGGTATCGTCTTTAACGCTAACGAAATTTCCGAAAATCTGCAAAAGCAAGGCGGCTTCATCGCCGGCATTCGGCCAGGCGCTCAAACCGAAGAATATTTAACGCGCACCGTTAACCGCTTGATTTTGTTTGGATCAATCGCTCTTGGCATTATTGCTATCATGCCGTTCGCCATTGACTATATCTTTGCGCAACTCGGACTTAACGTTTCGAACTTGTCGATTGGCGGTACCGGACTGCTGATTGTAGTGACTGTCGGCCTCGAGACGCTGCGGCAAATCAATTCGCGCGCTCTGATGGTAACCTACGACGACTTCAGTATTGATGACCTCGACGACGGCCAAACAAAGAAAAATCGGCGCAAACTCCTGCGCCTGCGCCGAGCAGCATAGTCTGCAATTTGCATTTTGAAGACACCTGCATCATAATATATCCGTATAATCCTCTCTTTCCTGAAAATAGAGAGGATTTAAAGCCCCGGTCCCGATCGGTTGAACTATAGTTCCCGGTCGGGACTGGGCCACCACCTCTTAATTATATTTAACAAAATCGCCAAAATGCATTTACAAATGATGTAAAATCCGCTATAATGGTTAGCTGTATATCTATGGCGAGTCAAAAGGAAGTCATCAAATTGCGCGGCAAGGTAGTGGAAGCACTGCCTAATACTCAATTTGTTGTCGAACTAGAGAACAGCCTAACAATTATCGCTTATATCAGCGGCAAGATGCGCAAGCACTACATCCGCTTGGTCCCAGGCGATAACGTAGAAGTCGAGTTGAGCCCTTACGATCTCACGAAGGGCAGAATCGTCTTCCGCGCACGCGATTAATAACGCAGAGTTGCTCCTGATATCAAGCATCTCTCATTAAAAACAGGTTTTTCCTGTAGAAAGTTGTACGCTCATGAAAGTTAAACCGAGTGTCAAGAAGAGAGGTCCGGGTGATCAATTTGTTCGCCGCAGAGGCCGTCTCTACGTCATCAACAAGAAAAACCCTAAGCATAAGCAAAGGCAGGGTTAAGCATGGCTCGAATTGCTGGGGTAGTTATCCCAAGTGACAAGCAGGTACAAATCGCCCTTACCTATATCTATGGTATTGGGCCGAAGTACTCTCGAGACATCCTTGCGGCGGCTAAAATCAAGCCGACCACTCGGGTGAAAGATCTCACCGAGGCTGAGGAGCAGAAGCTTCGCGACATTATCGACAAGGATTATGTCACCGAAGGCGATCTGCAGCGCCTGGTGACCAACAATATCAAACGCTTAAAGGACATCGGTTCTTACCGCGGCCTAAGGCACAAAAACGGTTTGCCGACACGCGGCCAGCGGACTCGCACCAATGCGCGAACCCGCAAAGGCAAAGCAATCGCCGTCGGCGGCACGCAGCCAAAAGCAGCAAGCAAGACTTGATAAGGAAGGACTTTTAAATAATGGCAGAAGCTAAATCAAAAAAGAAGCAGCGCCGATCAGTCCCGACCGGTCAGCTGCATGTCCAAGCGACATTTAACAACACGATTATCACCTTTGCCGACAGCAAAGGCAACGCGCTGACCGCCGCCAGTGCTGGCGCTTGCGGTTTCCGCGGCAGCAAAAAAGGCACCGCCTATGCAGCGCAAATTGCTGCTGAAAAGGCCGCCGAGGCTGCTAAATCAACCTATGGTTTGCGCACAGTTGACGTCTTTGTCAAAGGCGTCGGCCTAGGCCGCGACGCGGCAATCCGCGCCATAAGCAGCTTTGACATTTCAATCAACAGTATTAAAGACGTAACGGGCGTGCCGCACGGCGGTGTTCGTCCGCGAAAGGCAAGGAGAGCGTAATGGCACGAGACACTAGCCCAATCGTCAAACAGAGCCGCCGCGAAGGAGTTGCGCTGCATCCTAAAGCGCACAAAATCCTCGCGCGCAAAAGTGGTATCCCAGGCGAACACGCTCACGGCCGCCAGGGCAAGCAGAGTATGTATTCTCAGCAGCTGCGCGAAAAGCAGAAAGTCCGTCGCATGTATGGCCTGCTTGAAAAGCAATTTGCTAAGCTAATGAACGAAGCAACTCGCAAACCGGGCCTAAGCGGCGAAAACTTGCTGCGCTTCCTAGAGTTGCGTCTCGACAACGCCGTTTACCGCGCTGGTTTTGCTACTAGCCGCCGCCAGGCTCGCCAGCTGGTTAGCCACGGGCATTTCGAGCTCAATGGCCGCCGCGTCGACATTCCGTCGATTCGCGTCAAGGCTGGCGACGTAATTACCGTTCGCCCGAAGAGCACCAAGTCTGGCTACTTTACGGCGATCAACGATATCTTTGGCAATACCACTCAGGCGCCGCTTAGCTGGCTAAAGGGAGATATCAAAAAGCTAAAAATCGAAATTACTAGTGAACCAAAGCGCGAAGAGGCCGAAGCGGGCATCAACGAGCAGCTAATTGTTGAGTACTACTCACGTTAAAAAGGGAGGAAAGATTAAAATGTCTAAAGTTATTCACAACCCAGCGCTCGCCAAGATTATCGATAACAGCGAGAACTCAAGCACGTTTGTTATTGAGCCGCTGCACTTTAATTACGGCAACACGCTCGGCAACAGCCTGCGCCGCGTATTGCTCTCCAGCATCCGCGGCGGCGCGATTGTCGCTTTCCGAATCGAAGGTGCCACGCACGAATTCACAACTGTTCCTGGCATTCAAGAGGACGTCGTCGATATTACTTTGAATCTCAAAGGCGTCAACTTCCGTATTGCCACCGATGAGCCAGTCGAGCTGCGCCTCGAGAAAACTGGCGCCGACGTCATTACTGCTGGCGATATCGCAACCAATGCTGATGTCGAGGTGATGAATCCTGACCACGTGATTTGCCACGTTGACGACCCAAACAAGACGGTTATCATCGATCTAGTAGTTGAATCAGGTCGCGGCTACCAGCCTATCGAAGAATCTAGCGAAAAACGCCTGCATAGCGACATGATTGCGATCGACGCTATGTTCAGCCCGGTTACTCGTGTTCGCTTCAAGGTCGACCCGACTCGCATCGGTCAAGAGACTAACCTCGATAAGCTCGAGATGACCATCGAAACCGACGGCAGTCTGACGCCGCGCGAAGCTTTCGAAGAAGCTGCCGCTATTCTCGTCAATCAGTACACAGCTCTGGCTGGCAGCACTACTGTCGAATCTGCACCAGCACTTGGTACAGAGGTCGAGGACGATAATGACGGCTTGAACGCCTCAATCGAAGACTTAGGCCTGAGTGCTCGCACCGCCAATGCCTTAGTCAATAACGAAATTCGCACCGTTCACGATTTAGTCACGCTCAACGAGCAAGACTTGCGCGAACTTAAGGGTTTCGGTAGCAAGGCGCTTGACGAAGTAAAAGATAAACTAGCAGAATTGGAGCTCTAAATGCATCGACATGGATACAAAGGGCGTAAGTTAGGCCGCCAACGCGACCAACGGCGAGCGCTCCTGAAAGGTCTAGCGACGAGCTTGGTGATGGAAGAAAGCATTGAGACGACTTTTCCCAAAGCCAAAGAGCTCGTACGTTATATCGAAAAACTAATCACCAAAGCCAAAAAAGGCAATCTGGCCAACCGCCGAGCGGTCATCGCTGGACTCAGTACGCAAGTTGCTGCCGTCAAGCTCGTCGACCAAATCGCGCCGCAGCTAACTGGCCGCACTAGCGGGCACGTTCGCGTCGAGCGCACTCGGCTGCGCGTTGGCGATGGCGCTCAAATGGCAATCGTTGAATTCGTCGACGAACTCAAACCAATGCCAAAAGCAGCAAAGGAGGCTAAGTAATGGCTGGAAAAACCTTTTCACAGAAGCCTGCCGACATTGCTCGCCGCTGGATACTGATTGACGCCCGCGACGCTAGCCTGGGCCGATTATCGACCGCGATCGCTAGCTACCTCACTGGTAAATACAAGCCAACTTACACGCCGCACGTTGACAACGGCGATTACGTCATCGTCATTAACGCTAGCGAACTTGTCGTGACTGGTGATAAAGAAACTGACAAAATATACTACAGCTACAGCGGTTTCCCAGGCGGTTTGAAAGAAGCTCAGCTCAAAGATCTCCGCGCCAAAAGCCCGGCAAGTATCATTGAGCACGCCGTCAAAGGTATGCTGCCCAAGAATAAACTCGCAGCCGGCCGCATGGCTCGCCTGCGTGTCTTCCCGGGTGCTGAGCACGACCACGCAGCCCAGAAACCAGAGAAAGTAGAGGTTAAGTAAATGGCTACCGACAAATACGATTACGGCTTGGGCCGGCGCAAAAGCGCTACTGCCCGCGCTCGCCTGACCGCCGGTAAAGGCGCGATCACCATCAACGGCAAGACTGCTGATGAGTACTTATCAGGCAACAAGACCTTGCTGGCTGAGATTACCGACCCGCTAGCAACCGTCAACAAGCAAAAAGAGTTTGACGTCAGCGTACTAGTGCGCGGCGGCGGGCTTAGCGGCCAAGTTGATGCCATCAAGCAAGCCATTGCCAAAGCGATTACTGCTGGTGCCGCCGACTTGCGTGCTCCACTCAAGAAGGCCGGCTTCATGAAGCGCGACCCGCGCGAGAAAGAGCGCAAAAAATACGGTCTGCGCAGCGCCCGCAAACGCGAGCAATACTCAAAGCGCTAACTCTTCGTAGTTTAGAGCAGACTCAGATACTCCGCTTGTCATGGCGGAGTATTTGTTTTGTCTGAGTAGCTTGATTATTTCGCTATAAAAAAAAAGAACTTATCAGAGTAGTGGATTCTGAAGAGTTACGAAAACACCCTCTGCGATACAGCACCCATCCAGAGGATTGCGAGAAAGACGGAGGGCCAAAAAACGTCGATCCGCTAATGCCAGCAGCGTCGGCCTCGCCTACAGGCACATCGCCCACTAGCAAATAGCCACCTATGATTAAAGCTTCCGCCTCTGTATAGCGAAGTACTCAGCACAATAACGCTAGCCGATCCGTGCTATACTTATACATAAGGATTATAGTATGGAAACAACTTTAACAGGGGTCAAAATATCAGAAAGCGCAATCGCAGCCAATTCCAACAAAACAGCGATTCTCCTCGACAACGTCTCGAAAGATTACAAACTCGGCAAACAAACCGTTAAGGCGCTTCGTGGAATAAACCTAGCGATCGAGCGAGGCGAACTGGTCGCCATTACTGGCGCTAGCGGTAGCGGCAAAAGTACGCTACTTCAAATTATCGGCTGCCTTGATCAGCCAACCTCAGGATCTGTTGTCATCGAATCCAAGGAGACGACTAACTTGCGCGACAGCCAGCTCAGCCAGCTTCGTCAAAATACTATCGGCTTTGTTTTTCAATCGTTTTATCTACAGCCTTTTTTGCAGCTTAGCGACAATATTGCTGTACCAGCCATGTTTACTGCTAAAAAGAAAAATCTTATCGACGCCAAAGTAACTTGGCTACTCCAAAAAGTCGGTCTAGAAGAGTACGCAAACCGCCTACCCAAAGAACTTTCAGGCGGGCAAATTCAACGTGCCGCAATTGCTCGAGCGCTAATAAACAATCCGCGTATCATTCTGGCCGACGAGCCAACTGGCAACTTGGATTCGACCAACAGTCAATCAATTATCGATCTGTTCCGCGAAATCCGCTCAACTCTCGGTTCGACAATTGTTATAGTTACTCACGATGCGAGCATTGCCCGCCAAGCCGACCGCGTCATAGAATTAAAAGACGGAGCTATCACATGATTCGCCCATCGTACGCTGTAAAACTAGCCCGCACCAAGCTTCATTCAAAATGCGGCATGCTTTTCGCTTCCACTATCGTGGCAAGCTTGTTATTCGCGGCGTTAATCGCCATAATTATTGTCTTTACTGGCGCCGAAAAGAGCGCAGAAATGTTTATAAAGAAAGTTGGCAACGACCGCTACCTTGTCAAAGCATCACCAAATATACCAAACAAAGCTTTAGGAATCACCAACAACCTATCCTTAGAAGAGATTAGAGAACTCAAAGCGTTCGAGAAAAAATACTATCAGAATTTGCAAGACAAATATAAATCGCTGGGATTAGCTTACGACAAGAGCACCGAAGCTCCAGCCCTGCTACCAGCTTCTTGGATGCCCGACTCACTTCCAGAAGAACAACGAGTGACCGTTAATTTTTCTTCGCCAGTCATAAGTGATTTCAATGACCAGCAATTTGAAAAATACGCTAAAACTGCCAACAACAAGCTAACCAATCTCAAAGAAATCGGCAGCAAATACGACGCCGCTGGCTATTATATCGTTGACAAAATAAGCGGTTTACCCCAAATCCCCGCGCTACGCCTAATCCAAAATGACAAAGAAGACTTCGGCAACTCTAATCCCAAAGCAGACGATATGACAACTTACGGCTATTACACTAACGCCATATATAATAGCAACTATACTTTCACCGACCAGCAGCTTCTACGCCGTTATATGCTAGCAACCGATGCGTCACGCCTAAACGGCATACCAGTGGTGGTCTCCGTTCAAGAAGCCGTCTCATTATTTGGTAAGAAGCTTAATCTTGAAGCCGAGCCAGCCGACACTAACCAAAAATCTACATGGCTTAAAAACATCCAAGAAAAATTAAACGGCCATACTTATCAGGTTTGCTACCGTAATTCAGCCGAACAAACGCTACTCAAGAAAATACAGCAAGACTACATCGAAGCAAAAGCCAACGAAGCCAACAAAAACTACCAAAAGCCCAGCTTGATTTATGATTACCCGAAGCAAGTCTGCGGCGATATCGCAGTCAAATCCGACACGCGGACCACCGCCGAAAAGAAGAGCGACGATTCTAACGAAGCCAATCAGAAAAAACTCGGAACATATATAGAGCCTAAGCACAAATTGCTCACTTTTCAAATTGTCGGTATTAAGTACGCGCAACCGCAAACTGATTACAAGAAAAACGCCAGCGAATATATCAAGAATCTACTAGCTTCGCAAGATTCTTCATCGGCGCTAGACATTCCTATCCAACTATACGATTCTCTGCCAGAAAAACTAAAGTTCAGCGACGTCCAGCAACAAGAAGCAAGCTCTACGGCTGTACGGCTAATGAGAGATGAATTCACTCCCCGCGTTTTAGAATTTTCTAGCGTTGCAAAAGCGCGAGCGTTTCTCGACAACGAGGCTTGTCCAGAGCTTAATGATAAATGCAATAAGCAGTTTGCCGCCAACCCATACGGGTCAAACTACCTGATTCTGGATGAAATAGGGAAGTTGTTTAATCAAATCGCTAGCGTCGCTCTACCTGCAGTACTAGGATTAGCGATAATTATAATTTGGTTCACTATTTCGCGTATCATCGCAGAGAACCGCAAAGAAACCGCCATTTACCGCGCGATGGGCGCGAAACGGCGCGATATCGCTTGCATTTATATCATATATGTTGCAATCGTAGCGTTAAGAATCGCCATTGTCTCGCTAATTTTAGGAATTGCAGCCGCATTCGCCGTAGCAAATACCTACGGCAAAAATCTAACCGGCACTGCCGCAACAGCTTTCGGGGTGATTGGCAGCGCGCCGCAATTTAGCATTTTTAGCCTAGAATCGCCTACGCTTATAATTGTTATTGGCTCGATATTCATAGTCAGCTTAATTGCCAGCATTCAACCGCTGCTACGCAACGTACGTCGCAATCCAGTCCAGGATATACGCGATTAAAAGCTATTTCTTAGCATCATCACGATAAGCCTTATACTGAAAATACAACGCCGCGCACACCAGCGCGATAGCCAGCGCGAATTCAAATAGATGAAGCGGTATGTTTGGCGACTGCTTAGCACTCATCGTATCCATAGATGTCTCAATTGAAATATACGAAACTAGCGCCGACGCAAACAAGAAAACGTAATATGCAATCCGACACTGAGTTTTATTCATAACGCTATTGTATACGCAGTCACCACCAGCGTCAAACAGCAATTATCTCAATCGTCGTGCTCAATATGACAGCACAAGCGTACTCTGTTATAATTATACTATGTCTAAAGAAACAATTCTCACTGGCGTGCGCGCCAACGAAGAGCCAACGCTCGGTAATTATCTCGGTGCGTTCGTGCCAATGGTGCAAATGCAGAAAAAGTACGCAGGAGAGTATCAAATCAACATGTTTGTACCAGATTTGCACAGTTTTACGACACCAATCGACCATTCTGCGTTGTACGCCAACACCCTCAAAAACCTTAAGTATTTCATCGCCGCTGGGCTCGACGCTAGAGACGAAAATACTTTTATTTACCGCCAGAGTTTTATCCCAGCGCACAGCGAATTAACTTGGATCTTAGACTGCTTTACTAGTTTCGGCGAGATGAGCCGCATGACGCAGTTCAAAGAAAAGTCCGCCGAACACAGCGGCAACGTCAGTGTCGGGTTGTTTAACTATCCGGTGTTGATGGCTGCCGATATCTTACTCTACAATGCCCGCTATGTGCCCGTTGGCGAGGACCAATTCCAGCATCTAGAAATCACTCGCGACATCGCCATTCGCATGAATAATAAGTTCGGCGAATTGTTCACTGTGCCTGACTCTACAGCCAAGCAAACTGAGTTTATCAAGCGCGACAAAGGTTTACGTATTCGCGGCTTAACCAATCCGCACAAGAAAATGAGCAAGAGCTCGGACGATCAAAAATCAAAAATTAATTTGAACGATACGCCAGAACAAGCTTGCAAGAAAATCATGTCGGCAACAACCGATTCACTTGGCGTTATCAATTTTGACTGGGAAAATCAGCCGGGTATCACCAACTTATTGCAGCTTTTGGCGATTTTAACTGATCGGCCGCAAGAAGAAGTCAATGCCGAGTGGATTGGCCAAACACAATACGGGCCGCTGAAAAAAGCCGTAGCCGAAGCAGTAGCCAGCTTTTTGAGCAACTTCCAAGCGCGCCTCAACGCCATCACCGACGATGATTTATTGAAAGTCCTCGAGCGGTCCGAACACGCCATGAGCGTCATCGCCAACGAAACCTTGCTCCGCGTCCAAAAAGCCGTGGGACTTAGGAGATAGCGCCAACATGCACCAATCCTCGAACAACCAACCGTCTGAACAGGGAAACAGCGTAATCATATGAAAATCACCGCCAATGACTTACTGGCGATTTTACGCCGCTTCAACGTAGCAAACGCAGATAACCTGCCGCGCCAAATCGACCAGATCAAAAACAGCAATCCTAGCCCAATTAATCAGCTAGTGCGCTTTCGCTTCAACCACCAGCATTATTTCGTGCTGATTGACGACACCGCCGAAGATCGAGAAGATTATATCATGGCACAAATATTCACCGCCAAAAGCGACGCTTGCGGCGTGATTTTCGAGAACCCAACCAGCGAGCTAGCTACCTACGGCTTACCATTCAAAGGCAAAGATATCTATCTGTTTCAACAGGTGAGCGACAACCAGCGGCTGGATAGTTTGCTAGCCAAACGCTACCCAGAGACCAGCCGTTCAACCTGGCAAAAATATATCAAATCTGGCAATGTATCTGTCAACGGCACGCCAGCCAAAAGCGCCAGCCAACTAGTCACCGAAGCCGACGAAATCGCCGTCAATCTGCCCGAAGCTACCGATTACAGCGACAAGGAGCTACCGTTACTTTATCTAGACGATAACGTCATCGTTGTCAACAAACCAGCCGGCGTTCTAACTCATAGCAAAGGGGCGCTGAATGACGAATTCACGGTCGCCGATTTTTTCCGCCGTTATACCACCGTCGGACTGGAGACTAATCGCCCAGGCATCGTCCATCGGCTAGACCGCGACACCAGCGGCGTGATCATCGGGGCGCGTACTCCCGAAGCTTTTGAATTGCTCAAAAAACAATTCTCGCAACATCTCGCCAAGAAAACATATCTAGCCATCGTCGACGGTACACCGCAACCGCCAACCGCCAAAATTGATATCCCGATTGGTCGCAATCCGTCGGCACCCAGCACCTTTCGCCCCGACCCAAATGGCAAGCCAGCGCAAACTATTTACCAAACGCTCGCCACGCACCATAATCTCAGCGCCATTAAACTCTGCCCGCAAACTGGGCGCACTCATCAGCTGCGCGTTCATCTGCGTCATTTGCACACGCCGATTCACGGCGACCGCGTCTATGGCAAATCTGCCGATCGCCTCTATCTGCATGCTTACAAATTAGAAATTACTACACAGCCCGGTAAGCGCCAGACATTCATCGCGCCGCTGCCTGGCGAATTTACCAAACTTTTCCCGGAGCTAGATGATGAGCCTAATCTTTGAGCCGTCAACCGAGCGACAAATTCAAGCGCTAGCCCGTAGTCTACCGCAAGCTTTACTTTTGACAGGCGCTGATGGTGCCGGTTTGCTAACTACAGCCAAATACTTAGCCGGCCCAGCACTCGCTGGAATTATTCAGCCCACCAACAAAGACGGACAAGCCGATGCAAGCGGCGTCATTCGCATCGACCAAATCCGCGATCTGCGCCAATACACCCGCGGCATCACGAACAATCAGGCTGTTTATATCATTGATGACGCCGACAAAATGAATCATCAAACACAAAATGCTTTCTTGAAATTATTAGAGGAACCAGCCCGCAACATTCATTTTATATTAACATCGCACCAGCCGAATTTGCTGCTACCGACTATCATGTCGCGCGTCGAGCGGCTTACTATCCGTCCGATTTCTGAGGAGGCTAGCCGGCTGCTCCTCGCTAAATATCGGCAGCTTGACACTACAGCGATTACTCAAATTATGTTTCTAGCAAACGGCCGGCCAGCATTAATTTCGCGCTTGGCTGGCAAACCTAGCGGACTCGCCGATATCGGCGCCGTCATCAAAGACTCGCAAGCATTAATTGCTGGTCCGATGAATGATAAACTAACTGTTGCTGCTCGATACACCGACCGCAAAGACACCTTAGAGTTGCTACGCTATAGCATTCTACTCGTTCAAAATGCCGCTGCCAAAAACAGCACGCCAGCTATCATCGATAAGCTAGCTCGTCTCAGCGAGACCTACAAGCGCATCGCCGCCAACGGCAATATCAAGCTTCAGCTTGCCGCTTTGATCGCGTGATTATGTGCTATAATAATGCATAGTATGTTTGGATTTTTACTGGTTCTGGGACTAGGCGCCGCAGCAGTCGCGTACCGCCAGTCGCCCGAAGACATCGCAGGCGACTTACCAGCGAAATTATCATCAAAGCTTGATAAGCTCTGGGAAATCGCTCAAGAATCGCTCAAAGCGCAAAAATATCTGCGCGCCGAAAAGGCGCTGCTGACTATTTTGCGAATTGATGCCAAAAATGCCAATGCTTACAACCGGTTAGGTATTCTCTACGCTAAGCAGCATGCTTACGACGACGCCATTGAATGCTTCGAAATCGCCCAAAGCTTAGAGCCGAGCGCCTCTAGCCTGCATAATGTCGGCTTGATTTACTACGAAACCGAAAGCTACGAAAAGGCCGCCCTGGCATTCGAGCAAGCCCTAGAGATGGAAGAAGAAGTCGCTTCGCGCCACATCGCCTACGCCAAAGTACAAGAAAAACTCGGCAACGCCAAGCTTGTCTTGCAACACTTGGAGCGCGCCGTCACCCTAGAGCCAAGTATTCAGAGCATCAACATTTTAGCCGATTCGTACGATCGCAACGGCCAGAAAGAGAAAGCCGCTGCTATTCGCGACAAAATCAATCGCGCCATGTCGCGCGGACAGCATGTCGACCGCCGCGTCAAGCAGCCAGCTGGCGCCATCTCTCCGCAATAAAACACTTGCCAAGGTTATGCAAATACGCTACACTGTTAGGTGTGCTTTCGGGTCGTACCTTTCAATTTATGCCGACTTAGCTCAGCTGGCTAGAGCAGCTGTTTTGTAAACAGCAGGTCCTCGGTTCGAGTCCGAGAGTCGGCTCCATAATTTATGCCGGAGTCGTCTAGTGGCAATGACAGGAGACTGTAAATCTCCCGCTTTTTAGCTTCGTAGGTTCGAGTCCTACCTCCGGTACCATGCGTAGAATTTTAGGCCGTCCGCTACTCGCGGGCGGTTTTTTATTGACTTTATACAGTGTATATGCTATAATATATAGTATGTACGAGTTTATTAAGCAGTCGCTGGGCGATTGGAATCGCCAAAGAGACCAACGCCGCAAATTACAGCAAGCTTATCTAACAGTAGTTTTCATTGGGCTGGTTCTAGCTGGATTGCTGACGCTCCTAAATGTACCACAAAGCCGCTTGGCCGCGATGATTGCTGCCGGATTCGCAGTAGTTTACTTGGTAAACGGCATCGCCTGGGCACTATTGGAAGCGTTCGTAGCGCCGAACCTGCCAAAACCCAAATCGACGACCAACAAGAAGACCCGCCGCCAGAAGTAGCTTGCCTCGACCGCGGCAAATATGTTAGAATTAGTAGGCTTTGCAAAGGAATATTTGCTAAGCACAAGCATAAGCGACGTTCGTGTAGCAGCGCCGTAGTAGCCCCGTATGAAGCATAAGTATGCATAGAATGCGTGCGCAACGATAATATGCCGCGATAGCTCAGTTGGTAGAGCGCATCCATGGTAAGGATGAGGTCTCGGGTTCAAGCCCCGATCGTGGCTCCAAATTAGACCCCAAAATTTGACGGTGTTGCCGTCTTTTTTGTTTATTTGTCATTGTTTATCGTCGGCAAAATCACCGTGATTAGTTCGTCGGTTTGTTGTTCTTTCTTTTTCTGCTCGTCCTGGTCGCTTATACTGCGTGCAGATTCCACCGGCTTACGTCTGCCGGCGATTACGAGCAGCGTTATTATCACTAACACAATTGCTGCTATTTCCATTGGTGCTAGTATTATATCATTTTCATAACTGTGAAGTTATCGTAAATGCATAGCGTTATCTGTGTACTCAATAATTCCGCCTAAGAGCAGTTTAATTGGTTTTATTTTGGAGGTTTGTTAGAATAGACTTTAGAAGGTTCGAAAGAGTCGCTCTGTTTTGATATTTTTCAATTGCGCAATGATTATTAGGACTCCAGTTTCATCCAATCAAGACTTGATCCCAGATATTTTTCTAGCGGGAGAGGTGATGTATAGTCCAGACTGATAGAAAGAAGCGCTTAAAATCGAGGAATTGTAAATATGTACGATCGTATTAAAGCTCAACTGATAGACCTCGCCCAAGGCAACGAATCCTACGCCGCCTTTAACCGGCGCATCGTCAACACTAAGATGCCGGTCATCGGCGTGCGCGTGCCGGATTTGCGGCGGCTAGCGAAGGAGCTGGCTGGCGAGATGTCGGCAGCGGATATCAGCCGGCTGCTGGCGGCACCGAGCAATCTCTACGAGTATGTTTTGTTGTGCGGTTTGTTGATTAACCGCGCTAAAATCAGCGACGAGGAGGCGATTAGGCTGACTCGGCAATACTTACCATGCGTTGATTCGTGGGCGCACATTGATGTGTTTGTCGAGAAAAAGCGACGCTTTGCTGGCGAAGTGTGGTGGGATTTTGCACTAGAATGCTTACAGAATGAAGACGAGTTCACGGTGCGCTACGGCGTGATTTCGCTGATGACTAATTTCCTAGACGAAGCACACATCGATCAGGTTTTCGCAGTGCTGCTAAACGTTAAACACGACGGTTATTACGTCAAAATGGCATTGGCCTGGCTGTACGCGACGGCGGCAGTACACTTTTTTGAGCTAACGCTGGCGGAATTAGAAAACGAGCATATCGACACTTGGACGCGCAACAAAGCTTACCAAAAAATGCGCGAATCGCGACGCTTTACACCCGAGCAGCAAGCGGTTATTTCAAAGAAGAAAGGACGCAACCTTGAGTAAAAAACAGACGACAACAGCAAAACGTATTCTAATCTACGGCGATTCAAACGTCTGGGGCGCTAACTTTGCTAGCAAACGTATCCGCTACAGTGATCGTTGGGTTAACCGCCTCGGCCGAGCTTTGCGCGGTAGAGCACAGGTCACTGCCGACGGCGTCCGCGGCAGAGTTGCTGGCGATTTCCGCACCGATAAGCCGCATAAGAATGGCTTGTCAACATTTACGACAGCTCTACAAAAGGCCGATAACTTCGACTTAATCATTATCGCCCTCGGCACCAACGACCTGCAACAGCGTTTCGCGCGAACACCTGAGGACATTGTTCGTGACTTATTAGAATATCGCAATCTTGCTGGCAAGACTCCAATTATCTACATTTTGCCGCCGTGTTTTGACACTAGCGACAATTCGGGGTATGAGTTTACCGACGCGTCCGAACAGCTTCGCCAAAAACTGCTGCAGCGCAAAAAAGAACTTGGCAATTATATTGAGCTGCCTAAATTACCGCTATCAGACGGCTTGCATTTTTCACCATTAGGACACTATCAAGTTTTCAAGATAGTTAGGGAAGTGCTAAAATCGTATATATAAGCTAATCTGCGCCAACAAGATTTTGGCGGCTAAAGAGGAGACGATGAAATGAATAAGCCAATCATATCGATAGACGACATCAAGCAAGCGCTCGAATTCCGCTATGCCACCAAAGCTTTCGACTCTAGCAAGAAAATCTCGCAAGAGAACATCGAACTGCTCCTAGAAGCCGCCCGCCTAGCGCCAAGTTCGTACGGTTTTGAGCCGTGGAATATTATCGTCGTGCAGGAAGACGAACAGCTACGCGCCGATATCAAACGCTGCGCAGGCGCCAATGCTGCTCGTTTTGATGCCAGCCACATCTTGATATTTACTGCCAAAACCAGCGAAGGCTTGTTGCAAAAAGGCGGACATATCGACCATATGCTGCACGATATCAAGAAGCAAAGTTCCATCAAGGCCGCCGGCTTCAAGACTTTTTGGCGATATTGGGCTAAAAAGGATTTTGAGATACTCAATCAACCAGCAATGATTCATCAGTGGGCGGCGCGGCAGGCTTACATTGCGCTAGGCTTTGTACTGCTGGCCGCCGCTGGACGCAGGATTGACTCGTGCCCGATTGAAGGCTTTTCGATTAGCAAGCTCAGCCAAGTCTTGTCGCAGCACCAGCTGATAGATCCAAATCTAGAAAAGCCAGTAGTAATGCTGGCACTAGGTTATCGCAGCCAGCGCGAGGTGCCAGCCAAAACTCGCCGCCAGCTCGACGAAATTGTGCGTTGGCGATAATGCCGCGCTTCCTTTTTCAGGTATTATTAAACCAACGACGAACAGACTTATGCCAGCCGGTCCCGCTAGCTTAATATTTGCTAAAATAACATACATGGAAGACACGCGGAATGTAATCGATAAATTCAAAAGCCGGAGCGAGGCAGAAATTGTGAAAGAGTTGGACGCTGCGGATCATGGCTTGGTGATTGCTCTGGAGAACACCGAGCGGGATTTTAACATGGGGACGATCGTCCGGAGCGCTAATGCGTTTGGCGTGCGGCAGATTTATGTGATTGGCAGGCGGCAATGGAATAAGCGTGGCGCCATGATGACGGATAAATATTTACACGTGCATTATGTCGGTTCGACGGTGGAGTTTATCGAGTTAATGCGGGCTGAAGACAGGGCAATCATCGCGATTGACAATATCCCGGGCAGCGTCAATATGTCAGAGACGACTTTGCCAAAGCGAGCGGTGTTGGTGTTTGGTCAAGAGGGCCCAGGAATTTCCGAGGAGATGGCGCAAACGGCGGACAAAATTGTCGCCATCGAGCAATTCGGCTCAACCCGCTCCATCAATGTCGGTGCGGCAGCAACTGTGGCGATGTACTGCTGGCTGCAACAACATGTTTTGAGATGAGTGGCACAGTACCAAGCCGCACTAAAACAATTCTTTCTGCAAATTTACGCTAGAAAATTATGCGTCAGCGATAATAACATATCTAGCTTGAAATTGCTGCACCAATCTGTTATACTTGATTACTGAAGTTTTATAACAACATTAAAGGGAAGTTATGGCAAAGAAGAATAATACTAAGCGCAAGACTATTGCACTCGTCAGCCAACTAAGCAACCACCGCACTTATGTTACGAGCAAAAACACGGCAAATACGCCAAATAAAATAACTCTGAGTAAATACGACCCAAAACTGCGTAAGCATGTCAAATACGTCGAGAATACCAAAAAATCACTCGGCCGTAACGAAGTTAAACCGCGCAAAGGCTAAAATTAGCAGCCTTTCTAGGCAAGCCAGCGGCCCTCTAGCGAGGGCTGTTTTGCTGTACGGCGGTATCAATTACCTCGGCTAGCCACAATGCGTTCGAGACTAGCTTTTCGATTTGCGCCTCGGTTGGACGCTCGTTTTCGGTGTATAGATATACGGTGTTGTGCTCGATTTCGATATTAATTTTGTCGAAATGCGAAACTATCACTTCGGCAGCCTGCGGCGATATAATTGATTCAATCTCTATAGCCCGAGTAGCAGCACCATAAATATTATATTTATTAAGAAAAGCCTGCAGGTAGCGCGCTGTAGCCCCCAAAATTAGCGGCTGTAGAGCACTGTACGACGCTTGATAAATCGGATCTGTCCGTTTCATGCCAATATAAATGTGTGGCAGCGGACGTTCAGTGTGTAAATCGACAGTAGCGATTAGCCAATGGCAACGTTGATTCTTATACTTGTGCGACTGACCCTGGCGGACGCGAATAGTGTCGCGCCGCTGCAGAACTGTCGTATCGTAGCCGCGAATTGTACCTATGCAAAGATAATCATCGATATGCGTGTGCGAAACCGTATGGCCGCGCACCAAGCGATGGTCGTCGTCATGCTGATTAGCGTAACCAAAATATACCAAGCCGGCGCGATCTGCGAAGCGGCGCATTGCTTGGCGCGTAGCGCGAGTCTTAGCAATATGCCGCGGCGTAAGCCGGCGAAGAGCTCTAGATGCTTTCAATTTTGTTCTCGAACTGACTCCCACCCTGTTATCCTCATCTTTTTATTGTGTCAAGAATCGTCGATATAAATTCAGCCTGGCTCCAACAAAGCGGCGCGACTGAGCGCTCGCTCCCCGAGACCGGGTCAATCTGCTCGGATAAAACACCAGTCGGCCAAGCTTGACTAGATACCCACGATATTATCCGCTGCGCCGAATTTTCGTCGCCGCACTCCAAATAATACTGAGCTAGCCACAACGAAACAATAAACCACCAGTTACTCGGAGCATCTGGAGCGCTGCGGTAATAGGCGTCATCCTCGTAGCGCGGCAGACCTGGCGCTTCCAGCTTGAAATGAAAGCGGTCGAGAGCTGTTTGTATGGCTTGATGCAAATCTTCTTGATTATCGTATAGGCCATAAATAAAAGCACCATAAACAGCCGACATATCAAGCGTATCATCGGGCGTGTAAGTGCCGTTTTTGTTGCGGCGCAAACCTTTGCGGAAAGCTTTCTGATGGGGATCGTACAAGCGTTTTTGCGCGGACTGCTTGATGTCCTCGGCAACCGTCCGCCAAGCGACAGCTCCAACCTCGTCTCGACGCTGATCAGCCAGATTAGCCGCCGCGAACAGTGCCGCCTGAACGATCGCTGTCGTGTACGTCGTCACCATGAAATGTTCTTCCCAGAGATCATAACTTGGTTTTGGCAAGTGCGTCCGATTATCAACATAGCTAGCCAGAAAATTCGCCATCGGTACTACCATCGACGTATAGAACCGCTGCAGCAGCGTGTCGTCGCCAGTCTTATTATAAAATTGACAGAATAAGAACAGCACCGAAGCCGTCTCGTCCTCTTGAATTGGCGCCGAGACAGTGCCATCTGGGTGTACGTACGAATGCCAGCTACTACCCAGAGCTCCGTCGGCACGGTATTTATGTGATAGATAACCTTTCGGACTTAACGCCCGGCGGCAAAAATCAAAGAAATTGTAGGCTTCCTCGGTATAGCCCATGCGAATTAACGGCCAGAGAACATACACGCTATCACGCGGCCAACAGTACGCGTAAGCATCGCGCTGATAATTAAGCGCCTCGCCATCGCTGCTAGCAATAACAGCACCGCGCTTATCAATATGCGCCTTGAGAAGCATCGTACTATTGATAAACGCCTGGCGATACTCTGGTTTGACACGCTGCGCTACTTTCTTCGCCGGACGCAGCCACAGCCGCCACCATTTAGCAGTAGCTTCAAAGCGCTTATGGATTGTTTGCGAAATAATATTTTTGTGTATGTAAAGTACTTCGCGCAAGGAAGTACCAGTGGCCAGCCAATAGTTTACCCGCGCCGAACCGTGGCCGGACAACTCTAATTTGAAGCGGATCGTCGAGTCGACGCGACCATGCTCGGCAGTCGAATTCGATAGCTCGCCATCATCAGCATCGCGATAAGTACCTTCGCGGCCCTCGCGGCCAAATACACCAACTGCATACTGGTCAAAGAACTTACCGCCGTCAACTTGGCCCGACGCTGCAAAGACTCGGCGTCCACGGTAATGAATGACAGCGTTATCGTCTGGCAACACTTGAACGGTATCAGTGCTGCTACCAGAATCGCCAATGATGAAAGCTTGATGCATAAATAACCGAACATCGCGCGTTTCAGGCCGCAAATTAACCACATGAATCGTCCGCAGAAGCACGTTAAAATCTGTATCGACCGCGTCGTCGAACTCTAACATAATGCCAATTTGTTCATTCACAGCCACGATATGGCCGATCAGCGCCTCGTGGTGATAACTAAATTTGCATGACCAGCCATCGTCGCTCAGCCACGATACGCGGCCATCCGCCCAAACACCGACACGATGCCGAGTATTACCGCCAATCGTATGGTTTTCTAAACCAACGTAAGGGAAATAAACATCGCTAACCTCGCCATGACGACTCAGCCCAACTTGCAATTCGTTATTGCTAAGAATTATCGGTCGCGCCATCAATACCCCGCAATATTATGTTCATGCAATCGATAGCGCACATCGCGCAGCGCATTCATGAAATACAAGAACGCGTCGTACGGCGAATCATACGGACTAAAATACGCATGTACGTCGCCGTCATTAAAGTACTTAGTACACATGTAGTACGGATGGTCGCTGGTCGTCAACTGCCGCCAGTCAGCAATCAAGCCAAGATCACCCGAACCAAGCACATCCTTTTCCATAGCGTAGAGATCGCGCATTGCTTCGTGCTGCATACTATTGCCTAGCCACGCTGACAAGTCGCGCTCGGTATCAGCCCAAGTAGTCGTCTGCGGGCAGTCAATCTCGTCGTGCGCTTCTAGCGCTTGACAGGCGCCGCTAATCGTGTAGAAAGTATGGTTGTAACGCCCCAGCCAACGCTCAACAAAGTCAGCAAAGAACTCGAAAATGCCTGTGTCCGCCCAAATATTTTCACCAAAAGTCTCGAAATCCATAAACAAGTTAATTATTTCGCCGTCGTGGCCCATGCTTGCGTCAACCCAATCGACATAGGTCGGGGAAGTCAGCGGATACGATTCCCAGTCGCGATTGCTAAAGCGAAAAGCGATATCATCGCTCAAACGGTAATTTTTCAACAATAGTTTGACATTTTTCGTGCCAGCTGGCCGGTACATATAATTAGCGTTGCGCCAACCGAGAACCTTATCCCAGCCCTCGGCGATGATACCTTTATAGCCTTGCTGGTCGGCCCATTCGGCTAGCTCGTTATTGTAACTCAGCTCGGTGTTGCGAAAAGCGGTGATTTCGACGCCAAACAAGTCGCGAATCTTCTGGCGATGAATATCAACTTGCCGCTGAAATTCATCGCGGCTATAGAAAAACGCCAAGCTATGGTAATAAGTTTCGCCGACGATCTCGACGCGGCCAGTTGCGATAATATCGCGCAGCAAATCGATCACGTCTGGCGCCCAGCGCTCGGCCTGGTCTAGCAATGTGCCAGTCACCGATAGCGACACGCAAAAATCTGGATACGCAGCCAGTAATTTGCGCAGCAATGCCAGCATCGGTCGGTACGACTTATCAGCAACCTTCTCAAAAATAAAGCGATTACTGCGATACTTATCAGCGAAATTGTCAAAATAATCATGCTTGAGTGCAATATCGAACACCGAATATTCGCGAACCCGCCACGGCTGATGCATGTGCAGATACAAAACCACTCCGCGTTTTTTGCTCATCATTTGGCTCCTTTCTGAGTGCGGCTATAAATTGATAAGCACTTGCTAGCGACGTCGTCCCAGCTGATACGAGCATATTCCGATTTGATGCCGCGCTTCATATCGTTTAGCAATTGCGGCGATTTAGCCAAGGCCACTAGCTGATCAGCCAACTTATGCGTATCCCAAAAATCATAACGAAAAACTGTATCAAGAACTTCGCCAACACCAGATTGATTGGTCACGATTAGCGCTGTATCATAATGTGCCGCCTCGAGCGCAGCCAAGCCAAACGGCTCGCTAACCGAACTCATCACGAATACATCCGACACGCGATAAGCGTCGCGCCACTGCTTGCCGCGGACAAAACCTGTGAAATATACTTTATCAGCAATCCCATGGTCAGCAGCAATCCGAATCAGCTCGTCGCGCTGCTCGCCGTCGCCAGCCAGCAAAAAGGCAAAGCAGTCGTGCTGCTGGCAAGCCTTGGCAAAACCGCGCATCAGCTGCACCAGGCCCTTCTGCGCCGTAAAGCGCGTCACCGTAGATACCACCGTATGGCCTTCGTCCTTAAGTAATTCTAAGTACTTGTAAGTCCGCCGGTCATAGTCGTAGTTAATCAGCGAGCTGGCATCAATTGCGTTGTGTACGACCTCAATTTTGTCAGCTGGAATATGGTATTTATGAACGATAATTCCCTTAGTAATATTGCTAACAGCAATGATTCGGTCAGCCATCATTAGACCGTTATATTCAATCTCGTGAATGACAGGGTTGCCAAATTCGCTAGCACCAGCGCGGTCAAATTCCGTAGCGTGAACATGAACGATTAGCGGCGCGTCGGTTAATTGTTTGGCGCGCATGCCAGCTTCCATCGTTAGCCAATCGTGGACATGGATAGCATCCGGCTTGTCAATCCGATCGACTAGCTGCTCGACATAGCCGACATATTGCTTTTGCACGCCCCGCATGGTCGTCAAATCACCAGCCGGGACGTCATCGAGATTACGTGCCGTCACTGCGCCGCCGCCATAAGAATTCAACGCCTTATCGCCATGAAATGGCGGCAGCTCGGTCGCCGAGTAAATATTCAAGAAATCAATATCATCGTACTTTGCAGTGTAGGGGAGCACGAAATCAATTGACGCGCCCCGCTGAGCAAGCGCCTTAGACAAGTGATAACACGCAACACCGAGACCTCCGCTGTTGTGCGGCGGGAGTTCCCACCCTAACATTAATATCTTCATAAAAATTCTACTCGGTCATGCTCGGTCATGCCGTAGCCTAACCATTCCCTTATGTTGTTCATTTAACAGTATAGCGCTTTTTTGCTTATGATTGCAACAAAAATAAGCATTTTGTAAAATTTTGTGAAAAATTATCGTGAAAACATATAGATTTTTTGCAGCAAACGGTGCATGATAGTAAGCATGGATAGCGCAATATCAACTTCGGTAATTAACGATCTAAAGAGCTTGCTAGTATCGCCGAATGCTTTTCGCTCGCTGCTAGTACTTGTTTTGTCGATGATTGCTGCTTATTGGTTAAGTAAGTTCCTAGCGCGCGGCTTGATTTTTATAGCACAACGTATCGGCCGCCGCAGCGACAATGAATCAGACGAAGCGCGCGTCACTCGGTTGCGGCAAACCGAAACATACCTGAGCGTGTCTATTGCCATCATTCGCGCATTAGTGGTAGTGTCTGTCGGCTATATCGCTTGGCGAGTTCTCAGCCCAACCGCCGCCAAATCTAGTACTTCCGGCGGGCTGGCTGCTATCGGTGCTGGTGCTATGTTTGCTTTGGTGGCTGGACAAACCATCGGTATTGTACTGCGCGACCTGACTGCCGGCGCGATTATGATTTCAGAAAACTGGTACAAGATAGGCGATTTCGTCAAGCTCGATCCATTCACGGACTTGAGCGGCGTTGTCGAGCGCTTCACGCTGACCTCGACGCGTATTCGCGCTCTCAATGGCGAAGTCATCACCGTTCACAACCAAAACATCACTGGCGCCCGCGTCACGCCGCATGGTGTACGCACCATCGCTGTTGATATTTTCGTTCGCGACAAGCGAGCCGGCGTCGCTGCTATCCGCCGAATTATCGCTGCCATTCCAAAGGGTACGATGATGCTAGCGCACCCATTGCGAATTACCAATATCGATAAATGGGGCGACGAGCGCTGGCGTATTACTGTCACCGGGCAAACTCCGCCGGGGCGGGAATGGCTAATTGATAAATTTTTCGTCGAAGCTGTTGCTAGCCTCGACGACGACAAAGAAAAATCCGAACGCTTACTGTCGCTGCCGCCGATTCCGCATGCTGCTGATGAAACCGCTAACCGCCGCTTCAAGCGTGCCGTCCGCGTCAAAAAAGATCAGCCTAAAGATATCGCCATTGATGATATCTAAAAAGCATTTCGCTATGCTATAATAGGAAAGCGTAAAGGGGCATAGTACAACGGCTAGTATAACGGTCTCCAAAACCGTAGATTGAGGTTCGATTCCTCATGCCCCTGCCACAAACCACATAAGTGCATAATTGCAGTTTTAAGTTCCATTACCTATAATAATTTTATGAATCCTAGTTCTATCTCTCATCCGCACGCTATCATGATGGTTGGCTTGCCAGGCAGCGGCAAAACATTTTTCGCGCAGCAATTTTCTGAGATGTTTAATGCACCGTTTGTTGATTCGCAATTTATTAGCGAGCACAGCCTAGATAGCAATGCCAGCGAGGAGGTTTGCCAGCGATTTTTGGCCGAGATAGCACGCACCAAGCAAACTTTTATTTATGAAGACAGCAATTTAAGCCGCGTCCGCCGCGCCGAATTTGCGCGCTGGGCCAAGGGACATGGTTATAAGCCGCTTATTATTTGGGTGCAGACCGATGAAGCAACTTGCCGGCGCCGTATTCAAAAAGGCCACTCGCTAGATACTATAAACTTTGATGCCGCCGTCAAGAGTTTCACCGAACCAAACGCCATCGAGAAACCAGTCGTTATCAGCGGCAAACACACATACAAAACCCAAGCGCGCACCGTATTAGCCCGTCTCGGCGATAGCAATCGTCCTAGCCGGCCAATGACTAGCTTAGCCAGGCAGCGACCAGAAGTTCGCCGCCGCGGCATCAGTATCCAATAATAATATGCCTGCCAAATTTCAAACTATCGACGATCCGGAGTTCGGCGAGATTGTTATCATGCGCCGCGCTACTCGCTACACCCGCATCAAGCTCGGCACCGACGGGCGCTTTGTCGTTACTAGCGGCCGGCTGGTACCGCTGGCGTTTATTCGCTCGTTTATTGAACGGTCGCGCGAAGACTTGCGCAAAATAGCCAAAGATTCGTCCATCGCCCAGCCGTATCGCGACGGGCAGCTCATCGGCAAAACCCATCAATTAGCTATCGTACCGACACAGATGATCAAACAGCCGGAAATTCGTACCATGCGCGGCAAGCTTCTAGTCAAGCTGCCGCCCGAATTTTCACTCGAAGATCAAGATGTTCAGCAGCAAATCCGCGACGAAGCAATCAAGATCCTGCGCCGCGATGCCAAAAAATACTTACCGCCGCTACTAGAAGAATTAGCTGGCACTCATGGTTTCGCTTACCAGCGCGTTCGCTTCAGCCACGCTGGCAGCCGATGGGGCAGCTGCAGCTCCAACGGAACTATTAGCCTCAATATTGCTTTGATGAAACTACCCGATGAATTGATTCGGTATGTATTGATTCACGAGCTCTGCCACACTCGCCATATGAATCACTCCGCAGCCTTTTGGCGCGAAGTTGAACGCTACGATCCGCACTACCGCCTCCACCGGCAGCAGCTCAAGCGCCAAACTCCAATCGTCTAAGTCTTTTCATAAATTGCCTTTACGGTTATACTAATAATAGCTATGGGTGGCCAAGTCAAAGACTATATAAACATCGATCCATCGACGCATCGCATGAAAATTATTCGCTGGATAGCGCTTTTGATTCCGCTGCTATTAGTGGCGTACAGCGTCTTCATGCAATTCTCGCCGCTCGGCAAGCCAACGGCAGTGAATATGTACGCTTTTTATACGGTTAATATCTGTTGGGTCATCATCGGCTTTTGGCAATTTTTCACGGTGCGGCAGCATACTGGCTACATTATCGGACTCATTAGTTATCATATTCTAGCGTTAGTCTATGTGCTGACAGTTTCAGGTTTTGATATGCCGCTGATTTACACCTGGTCTGCGCTGTTGCTAGCCAGCTCTGTTTACCTGGGCCAGTCTGGCATTAATATTAGTATTGCGACATTGTTTGCGGCTGCCTCGGGCAGTGTTATTATTCATGCTAGCGACGACAAACAAGTTGTGTCTATCGTCATCCACTTTTTGGGTACGCTCATCATCAGCTACATGGTCAAGATGGTCATTTCAGCCCAGGCGATTGATCAAGCCGAACTCTTGCGCAGCCAAACCGCCGAGCGTCTGCAGCGCGATCGCATAGTTACTATCGTCAACAACCTCTCTGACGCTATTATTAGCACCGATAGAAACGGCATCATTTCGCTATACAACGCCTCGGCGCTAAACCTATTTGATACTAATACCGATCTCGCTGGCAAATGTATTGACGATTTTATTTCGATCATTGACAAGAATAAACAGCCATTCAAGTTCGCTGACAAGCTGCATTCCGCCAAAACTACGCAATACCGCGACGATCTAACTGCCAGAATATCCAACGAAAGCATTCGCCTCGGCGCAACATACTCGCCAATTCGTAGCACCAACAGTGTCAGTGACGATGGCTATGTGATCATCTTGCGCGATATCACCAAGCAAAAATCTCTCGACGACGAGCGCGACGAGTTTATTTCGGTTGTCAGCCACGAGCTACGCACCCCGATTACTATCGCCGAAGGATCACTAAGTAATGTCTCACTGATGATCAAGCGTCCCGACATTCCAAAAGAAAGATTAATCAATAGCATCAGCACTGCCCACGAGCAAATTATATTTCTAGCTAGAATGGTCAACGATCTCTCAACCTTGAGCCGTGCTGAACGCGGTGTAGCCGATGAGCCAGAGAATATCGACGTTCAGGCATTAATCAATGAGCTATACGCTGAATATGCGCCACAAGCTGCCGACAAATCACTAACCTTTGACATTGACATTGCGCCGCAAGTCGGCCAGGTTAATCAAAGCCGCCTTTACCTAAAAGAGGTCTTGCAAAACTTCATCAACAATGCCATACGCTACACCGAAAAGGGCGGTGTCACTATCATCGTCAAGCCCGGCGAAAACGACACCATCAATTTTGCAATCAAAGATACTGGCATTGGCATCAGCCGCAGCGACCAGGCACACTTATACCAGAAATTCTGGCGCAGCGAAGACTATCGCACCCGTGAAACCAGCGGCACTGGGCTTGGTCTTTACGTTGTCGCCAAACTAGCCCTCAAACTCAAAACCGAGATCAAACTCAAAAGCCGCCTCAATCACGGATCGACATTTAGCTTTTCGCTGCCCGCCGTGAAAAAGAATAAATCTTAACGCTTTAGAAAAGACGCGAAATCGCTTGCTATTTTCGCTCGGCAGTCGTATAATTAACTTGACAGTCTGGGACATACCAGACTATTTAATTTGGGAGGAAACACTATCGTGGTAAAATCCGCAAAAGGTAAGTCAAAGCAAAAGTCACAAAACCGCATCACTCGCATTACTGCTGGCGACAAAGCTGCAAAGCCAAAGAAGCCGAGCATCCTGGCGACCGCCAAAGAATTAGCTGGCCGCGCGCAAACCGAAAAATCTAGCACCAAAACTGCTAAGACTAGCGTCAAAACTAAAACTGCCGCCAGCAAGCCGAAGAACTCAAAAAGCCTCCGCAATCCGCTCAGCGCCATCACTGGTTATTTCCGCGGCGCCTGGCAAGAAATCAAGCAAGTCCGCTGGCCAGACCGCCGTTCGACCTGGGGTATGGTCGGCGCGCTGATCGTTTTTACCGCAGCGCTGTTTCTGGTCATTATCTTGCTAGATTACGGCTTCGCTTGGCTATTCAAACTAATCATGGGAACAAAGTAGAAAGGATCTTATGGCAAAATCAAATCGTTATGACAGCTCGCGGCAATGGTATGCCATCCATACTTACAGCGGCTACGAGGAAAAAGTCGCTGAAAGCATCCGCCAGCGCGCTCAAACTATCGACATGGCTGATAAAATTTTTGACGCCATTGTGCCGAAAGAAAAGCAAGTTCAAATCAAAAATGGCAAGCGCAAAATCATCAACGCCATCATTTTTCAGGGTTACGTCTTGGTCGAGATGAAATTAACCGACGAAACTTGGTATATCGTCCGCAACACGCCAGGCGTTACCGGCTTTGTCGGCAGCGGCACCTCGCCAACTCCAGTTTCCGAAGCAGAAATTACCAAAATTAAAAAGCGCATGAACGTTGAGGATCCAAAACACCAAATCGACTTCACAGAAGGAGAAGTAGTTAATATCATCGACGGGCCCTTCAAAGGTTTTGACGGCGCCGTTAGCGAGATTGACGCTGCCAAAGGCACTCTTAAAGTCATGGTCAGCATGTTCGGCCGCGACACGCCAGTCGAGCTCGATGCTTTGCAGGTCAAAAAAGTCTAGGCCGCCAAGCAAAATTCTTATCACAGCAAGAGAGTTTGACGTCCTGAAAAACCGTACAACTCGCAGAGCTTTAGCTTGCGTAATCTCGTAAAACACGCTATACTATAGCAGTTACGCACTAAATATCAGCTTCTCAATATATTTAGTAAAGGAAAATTATGGCAAAGAAAATTATTGGTAACTTGAAGTTACGTATTCCGGCCGGCCGAGCAACTGCCGGACCTCCGGTCGGTTCAACACTTGGCCAGTGGGGCTTGAATATGATGGACTTTATCAATCCATTCAACGAAGCCACCAAAGGCATGATGGGCAAAGATGTCATCGTGCATATTCAAGTCTACGAAGACCGCACTTTCACCTGGAACTGCTTGGGTCAGCCAGTCGACGACATGATCCGCAGTGCTATCGGCATCCAAAAGGGCAGCGGCAAGCCGCACGTCGATAAAGTCGGCAAAATCACTCGCGCTCAGCTAGAAGAAATCGCCAAAACCAAGATAGATCAACTCAACGCTATTGACTTAGATGGCGCCGTCAAGGTAGTTGCTGGTACCGCTCGCAGCATGGGCGTAGAAGTTGTTGACTAACTAAATAGTTTACACACTCCGGCGCCTAGGATATAATAGGCTAAGTGTCGGGGTGTGGCGCAGCTTGGTAGCGCGCACCGTTCGGGACGGTGAGGTCGCTGGTTCAAATCCAGTCACCCCGACCATTGAGCCCGTACTCAAACCCGTGTCATGGTGAACCCGTGGCGCGGGTTTTGTTTGCCTCATACTTGCTTTGCATCACTTAGCAATGCTATAGTTGGAGGCGAGATGTATAATTGTTTTCGTTTCTTTGCCCACTCGCCGGAATGGAACACTATCCATCAAGCTGGTTTTTTAGGCTGGCTATTAACCCCAGTTAAACAAGACCCGGCAGTTGTCCAAGAGTTTCCTATATATATCCAAATCGGTCTTAAATCGTCCGATATGTATCTTGACCTGCCTGTCTGCGCAATAAATGCCATTTTGTTTCTTATGCTTTTTGGGCTGGGGTCTTACTTGGTTTCATTTGGTATGAAATACCGTTCATGGCGCACAACAGGAGCGATTCTCATCCTTGCTGGATTAGGATGGTATTTTACGCTACGCAACTACTGTGGCAACTACTATAGCGCCACGTTTATCATCAAAGTCGTATATACGCTCGTCGCTTTAGCTTTTGCTGGCGGCGGTGTTGCTATAGGAAAATATAGACGCAGCATCATTGATACTACTCGACCATCATCACGGCTTTAACCAATCAACTCACAAAGATTTCTATACCGCTGGCGCTTAGTTGTGGTAGAATAGAATTATAAATTATGAAGGGTGAATTTTTGAATAAGCATAAGTTTAGCGTGCTTGTGATTACGCTAGCTTTTTCAGCGATATTAGGTCTAGCTACCTTCACTGGGCTAGATTATTACAAAACTGCTAAAGACATCAGAGCCAAAGAGCAGGAAACCGCCGACAAGCTCGCTGCCGCCCAGCAAAAAGCCTGGGCCGAAAAAGCCGCCCTCCGCAAGAAAGTCTTAAAAGACTACAACAGCACGATCATTGTTATTAATAAAAAGCACTGCTTCGAGCCAAAAACTTGGCAGCCGAATGATTTGGCGCCTATCGAAAAGGGGATATCCTTGCGCAAAGAGGCCGCTGCCCAATACAACGCCATGAAAGCCGCTGCCACGCAAGCAAAAATGCCGTTAGCCTCGACTAGCGGCTACCGATCTTACAACGACCAAGTCGAAACTTATGACTATTGGGTCAAACATAGCAACCAGAAAGAAGCTGACTCCGCTAGCGCCCGGCCAGGCTGCAGCGAGCATCAAACTGGCTTAGCCGTCGACCTCAAGGCTGACAATTGCGTCCTGCAATGCTTCGCCACTACGCCAACATACAAGTGGCTGGCCGAGCACGCCGCCGAGTACGGTTTCATCCAGCGCTATCCTGACAACGCCAAAAATATCACCGGCTATGTCGTCGAAACTTGGCACTGGCGTTACGTCGGCCGCGAAACCGCTCAAGACATGAAAAAGCGCGAGATCAAAACTCTCGAAGAATACTTCAATGTTACAGGCGGCGATTATTCAAATTAATTTTACGTAAACACACCCTAGCCCTGATATACACCAAAACAAGAGCGCGTTCAGAAAAAGTAGTCCGCTAACTGCCAATCTGAACAACCGAACCGCCAATTTTGCGCCGAAAATAATCGTCGTGGCTAACATACAAAATTGCGCCAGCGTAGCGCTCGAGCGCCGCTTCCAGCTCCTCAACTGAAGGCAAATCCAGGTGGTTGGTCGGCTCGTCCAGAATGAGCAATTGCGGCTCATTTGCTAGCATACTAATGAGCTGAAACCGAGCTTTTTGCCCGCCGCTCAAGCTAGCCAAGGGCACCGCGCCGTCGCTCTCAACAAAAAGGTAATCGCCCATCAGCTGGCGGATTTTGGTATCATTAATTTTCAGCCCGCGATCGAGATACATCTGCTCAATCGCTCGCGCCAGCGGCAAGTTCAGATAAGTCGCCGCTATCTCTTGCTCGTAAATGCCAACGCGAATTTGCGGATCGAGATAGAGAGAGCCCGCGTAAACGATTGGGGCAAATTGAACAGTATTTTGAATCAAAGCCTGAGCTAGCTGGGGCGGGACTTGAGCCGTTTTACGAAGCCGGCCAGAGGAAGCAGCGCTAGAGAACGCATTTGCCATCAACGCCCGAATCAGCGTCGTCTTGCCAGCACCATTACGTCCGCGCAATTCAATAGCTTCGCCTTCGCGCAAATTGATATTAACACCTTCAAACAAAATCCGCTCATCGAAGCCTAGCGCTAAATCGCGAGCCTCGACAAGCTTGCGCTGCGAACGCATAGCGCTGTCTCGCATATTCAAACGAATGTTGCGAGCTTTGAATTTTTGATAACGGTCCGCTACTTTATAATCCAGTTGCGCCACATTCTCTCTGTCAATCCAAAAAGTCGGCTTGTCAATTTTCTCCAGTTTCTCTAGCTCGGCCGCCGCTTGGTTCTCGCGCCGCTTGAATTGCGCAATCGTGCCGGGATCGCGGGCTTTTTCTTTCAGGCGGCGAAATTGCAGAACTTTGTCGCGCAAATTAGCAATCCGCCGTTCGGTTTGCTCATAATCCTGCATGGCATTGCCTGTCGCTGAAGCATTTTGGCGCAAATAATCATCATAATTGCCGCGATAACTCGCTGATGCGCCATCGCGCAGCTCGACAATTCGATCAACCTCGGCCAGCACATCGCGGTCATGGGTGATGATCAACATTGCTTGGCGGGCGTTTTTCATCCAATCGATAAACTGCTTCTTGGCAATATAATCCATATGATTAGTCGGCTCGTCAATCAATGCTAGATCCGCTTGCGCATGCATGATTTTCACCACCTCGACCAGGCGTTTCTGTCCGCCGCTCAAAGCCGCCAATTGGCGCTCGCCAAAACCTTCCATCTGGAAATTTTTCAGTTCCTCGGCCACCAGCTCTTCAATTCGATAAAAATCCTTCTGTCCAAAGCGCTCCAACGCCTGGCTGTACTCCTCAATCTTGCGCATATCGCTACCCATCGCTGCTGGATAAGTCGTCAAAATGTGCCGCAGCCGCGCATATTCCGGTAGCCCGCGCAAGATATATTCCAATACCGTGATATCACCCAGACCATGGTGTTCTTGCGCCGTCGCTACAATCGTGCTGCCACGCCGAAAAACAACCGATCCTCTGTAGTCGCTATCCGTCCCCGCCAACATGCCAAATAGCGTTGATTTGCCGACGCCGTTGCGGCCAACCAGCCCAACTTTCTCACCGTCATCTACACCGAACGCGACATTACTCATTAGCAACTTACTACCAAAGCTTTTCTCGGTAATGCGGATATCAGCTATCATTGAGTTATTGTATCATAAATATAGCGATAAAGCATTGAAATTATGCGTATTTTGTGATATAATTAAAAGATGGATAAAGATCCTTCCGGGAGCGAGGGAGCTGAAGTTATTGATATTGCTCCTTACATTAAAGATAGAACTCCACGAAATATAGGAGAGGTGGTTTATGCGTCGTTTTCGAGAGGAGGAGGCGAGCAGAAAGAAGAACCAGGCTCGTCTGAAAAAGCTCCAGTTTATGATATATTTAGCGGCACTACGCAAAAAGACCGCCTTAGAGAACAGCTAGACGACGCCATACAGCAAATCAAAGCTTTGCCAGAACAGCAAAAAGACGTAAATGCATATTTAGAACAGATCGATAAATTACTCGACAATATTTACCAAGATCTTGATGACGACCAAAAACTAGAATTAGCTGCGCAATTAACATACGCACTGAGCAGGTGTCACGAGAACGTTTCCCGCGTAGCGATACCTTATCCAAACCTGCTCAAAATAATCGGTGTCGCTGCAAAATTAAGGACAAACCGTCACCCTGCAGCTCAAGCTAGTCAATCAAGAGCCTTGTATATACTTAGTCTCATGCCAGGTGCACACGATTTGGAGAACGGTACCTACACACCGCCAGAACAATAAACCTGTTATAATTAACATATGTCTAAGAAATCTAGCGCTAAGACAAAAAGGTTAGCTACTCAAACGATTGTTAACCGGCGAGCGCGGTTTGATTATGAGCTTGGCGATGAAATCGTAGCAGGCCTAAGTTTAACCGGACTCGAAGTGCGAGCAGCCAGGGAAGGCCACGTCCAGCTCAAAGGCGCTTACGTCACTATTCGCGGCGGCGAGCTGTGGCTTAATAACGCCAGTTTTAGCTTGCGGCAGAACGAACGCGGCCAACCAAATGCGCGCACTGTCGATACTAGTCCGCGCAAACTGCTGGCCAGCCGGCGCCAAATCGATCAATTAGCTGCTCGCAAAAAAGAAGGCTTCACTATCGTTCCAACCAAACTGCTTACTAGCGGACGCTACATCAAATTAGTCATCGCTCTAGGCAAGGGTAAAAAACGCTACGACAAACGCCAAGCTATCAAACAGCGCGATCTAGAACGCGAACACAGCCGCATTTTGCGCAAATTTTAGCTGCGCCGAATACACCAAGTCTCGCGCCCTGAACCGCCACTATTCTTCTTCAAGTACTTGATGTGATGAAATTAAACTTTCGTATAATTCAACCATCTTTTTAGCCATCGCCGTCGAATCAAACTTCTTGGCAACGCTCAACGCGCCGCGCGACAACTCCTCGATTTTCTCTGGGTGCGCGAATAAATCATTAAATACTTTTGCGAAATCTTCGCCCTCAATACCTTTAGTCAAGACAGCGTTATTCTTAGTCAAAGCCTCGGTCATCCGTTCGTCGCAGTAAACAATCGGCAAACCGCTAGCCGCCGCCTCCAAGAAAGTCATTGGCTGGTTATCAAAATGATACGACGCCAGCGAGAACACGTCAGCTTGCTTGAGCATCGCCGCTACCTCGTCGCCCGAACGCATACCAGCGAAAATTACTCGATCGCCGACGCCCAACTCCTCAACGCGCTGCCGCAATTCCTCCTCGTACGGACCGCCGCCAACCAAGACCAGCTTGACTTTTTTATCGCGGATATGCGGCATAGCCTCAATCAAAGTTCGCTGGCGCTTCTCTGGGCTTAGCCGCGCCACCGAAATAATGAACTTTTCACCCGGACGCTTTTCAATTGGCGAATCAGCCGCCGACGCTTTTTTATAGCGCTTGGTGTCGATACCGTTCGGGAAAACGTAGCATGGCACCGTCAAGCCGCCATCTTCGATCAGCATCCGCTCAAGGTGTTTCGACGGCGCAATACAAGCATCGCACTTATTAGCAAACGCCGCCATCAGCCGCCAGCCCTGGCGCGACATGATATCTTTGATAGTACTTTTGCTCATTGAGCGCAACTGCTCGCGTGAGGCTTTCGGCAAAATCGGCCTTGTTCTCAGCACTACCGGAAACGCCGCTGTCGCCGCAATCAAGCCGGAAGTCACCATAAACGGATAATCATTAACTAATTCAACATAAAGCGTGTGAATGGTCGTCACATGCGGTATGTTCTGCCGCTTAGCCACGCTGTGCGCCAGTACGCCCATATAAAATTGCATTTGGCTATGCACGATATCGAACTGGTATTCATCTAGTTTCCTGGCTAGGCCAGGGTAAATAACCGCCATTTCACGCTTATCAAAAACATAATTCTTGGCTGATGGCAAGCGAATGACGTGATCGTCGTGGTCTTCGTAGCCTTCGCATTTTGGCGCTACCACGAAAACCTCATGCCCAAGCGATTCCAAGGCCTGTTTATAGTTCAAAGTCGATGTTGCCACGCCATGGACTGAGGGCAGGTAATCGTCAATAAAAAAAGCGATTCTCATAACTCTCCTTATTATACCACACGCGCCAACCCCAGAGACAAGAGGTAGAGCACAGCTCTTTAGCTATCCGGATAGGATTCAACTGCTTCGAACTGCAAAATATGGCCAGCTGACGGGGCGCTAATAATCTGCGTTTCAGGCAATAACTGGCGGATAATTCCAGGTGTTTTCGAAGTAATGATATTGTCTTTACCGCCCAGAATCACCGTTACGCGCCGCTGGCTATCAAGCGGCACACCTTCGACGAAAGGATTTTGCTCGTACAGCATAGTAGTCAAAATTTCAGAATCACGCAAAGTCAAATAATCCTTCTTGTAGCTCTCTGACTCACGCAGCCACTGCCAAGCTTCCTGCCGGCGGGTTTTCAACGCAAGCACAGTACGAATATTTTGGATAGGCTTGCTGTTGTAGATGTACCAACCAGGCTTTTCAGGAAAATTATTAGACAACCTTTGCAACATATTTGCAAGATGAGTAGTGTCTGGCGTCGGACAAGCCATAACAATTTTCGCCGCCGCCGGAACTCTGCCAGTGCGCAGCGCATGATAAATTATCGATGACGAAAACGAATTACTGACAATCAAATCTGGCGTTCGGCCGATTTGCGCCAGAACTTTAGTAAACCAATCGCCCAGATCTTCATAGCTTTCCAGGGACGGGCGCACCGAGCCGCCATGTCCTGGTAAATCTATCGCGTACACGGCATAGCCAAAATTAACGTACCGCTTGGCTAGCGGCATCATGTCTATTTTGCCACCAGTCACGCCGTGGAGCAGAATCGCAGTTTTATCGGCGCCAGTATTACACTCAAGCCAGCAAACTCCGTCGACTGTCTGGTCCCGGCAGCCTAATTCATCGTATAATTCTCTCAAAGTTGGAATTTCAGACATAATACCATTATACTAGTTTTATGAAAATTAGCATTATTATTCCTTGCAAGAACGAATCTGGCGTCGTCGAGAATCTCTTGGACTCGCTAGTCCGACAAACGCGCCCGGCAGACGAGGTGATCGTAGTAGACTCGAATTGCACCGACGACACCATAGCTCGAGCCAAGACATACACCAAAAAACTCCCGTTAAAAACCGCTGCCGCAACCCAAGTAGGCCCTGCGCACGCTCGCAACCGCGGTGCCAGCAAGGCAACAGGCGACATGCTCATCTTTGCGGATGCTGACTTAATCCTTCCGGAATATTTTTTGCAAAAATTTGAAAAACAAATTAACAAAAAGCACCTTCAAGTAGGCAGTTTCCTTCAGCGGATGCAGTCAAACAAATTCGGTATTCGAGCTGGAGCCTACTTAATGAATGCCTATGCGCGTCTAATGCAACATACGCCGTGGCCGATCGGCTTTGGCTGCTTGTATGCCACGCGCGAAGTTTTTGATGCATTAAATGGTTTTGACACATCCCTTTACATCATGGAGGATTATGATTTGATACTCAAAGCAAAACGAGCGAAATATAGAACTGGCATTATCAATATAGCCTACAGCACATCAGATCGCCGCTACCAAAATGACTCGTTCCAGGTGTTCAAGGGAATTTATGGCGAACTCTACCGCTACACGCACGGACTGCGCGTCACGAAGCGCATTTACGAATACGAAATGGGCGGCAAACAGAAAAAGGCAACAAAATAAGCTCGTCTAACTGTCTATTCTATCCACGATTTACAAGCCTACGAGCAAGTTTTCACGATATCGGCATACAGTTCGCGGTATTGATCAACGGTGCGTTCATAAGTATGGTTATCAATAATCCACTGGCGAGCAGCGCGGCCCATCTGGCGCCGGCGCGGCTCATCATTCAGCAATTCATCGATTTTATGCGCTAGATCGTTGACGTCTGGATAATGGAAGCTGACTCCATTCTTGCCGCCGTCCAATAGCTCGGGCAGAGCAACCTGATCAGACACCACCACTGGCGTACCGCAAGCCAGCGCTTCTAGCGCCGCAATACATTGCAGCTCGGCAGGACTAGCCATCGCGAGTATATCTGCTCGCCGCAATAAAGCGCGCTTTTCCTCGTCGCTAACAAAACCGGTAAAAATACAGCGATCGCCCAGACTGGCTGCTTGACTTCGCAGTTGCTTTTCTATTAAGCCTTTACCAATAATCACCAACTGCGCATCAGTTTTCAAGCGTTCCATCGCGGCAATCAGCAAGTCAATCCGCTTCTCGCCGTCAAGCCGCCCAACATAGGTCACCACCGGCCGCAACGCATCAATCGCAAAACGCTGCAAGAGTTTCTCGTCAGCCTTATCTGGTGTATAGAATACCGCATTGACACCGTTAGAAACTGCTTTCATTGGTATATGAATCGCTGGCGTAGTCGCTAATGCCGCGCGTGTCGGCGCCGTCATATAGGCGGTTTGATTGACTAGCTTGCACATTTTACCTTCGACTACTCGAACAAACCAGTGGGCAATAGTTTTGTTTTTGGCATTCATCACGAGATTCAGCGCCATGGTGTGATTAGTCGTGACGATCGGAATCTGCCGCCGGTTAGCTTGCTGGACGACCGCTTTGTGCAGCCATGAAATCGGCGTCATCAGATGAATAATGTCGGGCTGGTTCTGTCGAAAGTATCGCCGCACGAATCTTTTTGGTAAGAATGCCACCCGGTTGTTGTCGCGATTAGCAATCCATTTTACTGCTGGCAACCGCAATACTTTCGCACCGTTTATTTCATCTACCTCTGTGAAATAGCTAAATAAACCGTCCGGCGAGCCAGTTAACACCGTCACCTCATCACCAGCTGCCTTCAAGCCAGCAATCAGCGTATCTAGCGCTGTCTGCACACCGCCGACACCAGGCCGATATACTTCGCTTACTACCAGGACCTTCATACCTATAAATATTAACACATCCACTAGTTGACTGCACATTTCCAGATCTAACATTCTACAAAATGAGTGAGCGGTGCTAGCAGCGAGACGGGATATCTCGCCGCTAGCACCATGTGTTACTCTCGTCGGCCTCCTCTCTTTATTCTTATCAAGAAATGTACTATGAAGTCAATAATGCCAAATAGTACAGTGATGCACACCAAAGTGGCGGCAGCAACACACCATGCCAAAGCAGGGAGTAGGCCGATAAACACAAGGATTGTTCCCACAATCCCTAGGGACTCAAAAGGACACACCTCAGTCCTCCTCTGCCCGGGCATGCGCATCCCGGAGCAGGCAATTGCGCAATGAACTATACACATAGCACAACAGCCCGCCCCGAGATGTTTTCGACGAGAGCGAGGGCCTATCAAGCCCTACTTAGACATATACCCAAAACCAGGCAGTTTTGTCAATAGCTCCGCGACGATTTTACGCTATAATAAACTATATGAAGCTATTTTCCTGGAACGTCAATGGCATCCGCGCCGTCATCAATAAGGGCGAGTTTGCCCGCTTCCTGCAAACCTACGACCCGGACATTCTATGCCTGCAAGAAACCAAGGCTGCCCGCGACCAGGTAGAAATTGATCTGCCAGAGTACCACGAGCATTTCTATTCAGCCGCCAAAAAAGGCTATTCCGGCACGGCGATTTTCTCAAAAATCCGACCATTACACTGGCGCGACGGGCTACTGCCGGCTATCATCGAGCGGTTCAATTTGACTGGCGATCAGTATGGCAACCCGGCGGACGAGGGGCGTATCATCACTGCCGAATTCGACGATTTTTGGGTGGTGACCTGCTACACGCCAAATTCGAAAGGGGATTTGAGCCGGCTGAGTCTGCGTCATGAACAATGGGATCCGGCAGTGCTGGCCTATCTGGAGGAACTGGAGCTAGTCAAGCCAGTACTATACTGCGGCGACATGAACGTGGCGCATCAAGAAATTGACCTGGCAAATCCTAAGTCTAATGTCGGCAAGCACGGCTTTACCGACGAGGAGCGAGAAGGCTTTCAGAATTACCTAGACGCTGGATTTGTCGATACCTTCCGGGCGGCTTTTCCTGAAAAGACCGAGGCTTACACCTGGTGGACGCATTGGGCCAACGCCCGGGCGCGCAATGTCGGCTGGCGGATTGACTATTGGCTGGCGTCGCGCGAAATCGCTGGGCGCGTCATCAACCCTGAGATCCATCCCGAACAAATGGGCAGCGACCACTGCCCAGTGAGCATTGAAATAATATAAATAGTAAGGTAGTCTTATGTCTCCAGAAAATAACTCGCAGCAACCACTTCAACAAACGCAATATCCGCAGCAACCGCAATATCAGCAATACCCACAGCAGTATCCGCCGCAAAACCAACCTCAATACGCTTCACCACAGCCGCAATATCAGCAGTATTCTTCGCAGAAACCAAACAAGATACTCCTAACGATTGCTCTGATCGTTTCGCCAATCGCAATACTATTCGTAATACTAATATCTATTGGCGTCATTTACGGGCTATCCGAAACATTTTCGCAAAATCCAGCAAGCTCTTTCGGACAGCTGAACTATTGCGCCGAACAAATACGCCAAATACCGGGCGTAGAGAAAGTCGACCTCAAATTATCAGACATCGTAGAGGACTTTTTTGGCAACAAAAAAGGTACTTACAAAATAACGCTTCAGCCGGATTACCCTAAAGATCAAACTGTCATCGCAGTAAAGAAAATCGCCGACGTTATCTCGCCGATCCGAGAATGGCCGCAACAAAACTTCATTGCAATAACTCAGAAGCAGGGCGACGGCGCAATCAACACCGACTCGGAAGCTAACGTGTTTTACAAAATTCCCGAAAAACTCCCGGCGCTATTCGATAAGCTTAAAGAGTCTAATTTCAAAGCCAAAATTTCAGCTAGAGTACTAGAGAAATCAGAGAAAAACAAAACAGCGAACGGACAGCGTACTCTATATTATCATTACCTTGACTGCAAAGTTGAGATGAATGCCGCCAATCTTAACAAAATCAAATCATCGTTGCCAAGCAACACGTCTATCGGCTCGTACGACAAACTTGTCTATACTTGGAATATAACCAGAAGCGGCGGAGATACAACTAAAGTCTATGCCGATGGCAGAATACTCAGCAATAACCGCTACTTGATGGAAAACATCGACATATTCGAACCTATCTTATTCGAGATTGGAGAATTAGGGTTCGGCATTGATAAAGAATCAGACGAAATCCTAGGCGAAGTTAAATTCAACAACTTGTTCAGCAGATTCGAGCCGTCGCACATCGATATTTTCGCTCAAGCCGTTAAACTAATAGCCGCAAAGAATAATCAAGGCACATTTAGAATCGATCAAGATAAAGTCCGCGGCTATCCAGAGGGGCGCGTTACGCTGCCAGATATCGCTATCAAAAACGGCATTGCAACCGTAAAAGAATACGATTTCGAGCCAAGAGATAGGTATATTATCGAAAAAATCGTCCGGCAAGCAAATGCAACTGACTCGCCAGCTTGATTAAGCCCAGTCTTTGGCAAAACGTTTTTCTTCGATCGCTACCGTTAACTCGTACAGCCGCTGCACGCCGTTCTCTAGTTGGTAATAATGTCGAATGTAAGCCAATTCTAGCACAAACAAAATTAGTGCCAGCAATCCCAGCAAACAGTTCATTGCCGGCCCCATCGCTGTGGTCGCCAAAAATGCCGCCAGGGACGCTAAAAACAGCCCAGCGAAGAAAAATGTCACCAGCAAGTGAACTAGCCGCTCGTGCTGAAATTCTTGCACGCGCGTGCGGTGATAGCGCGCCAATTCTGCCAGATCAGTTTGCGACTTGGCTGCCGCTAGGCGCTGCGATATAGTTTGATAGTGCTCGGCGATGTGTTTTTCCATAGCCTAAATTGTACGCTAGCCCGACGGCTGCGGCAAGCGCTTGAGCTGGTATATCCGCACTTTTCGCGCTACAATACATTCATGGAATTAGCATATTGGCAGCGCCAAACACCCGAACAGCCGCTCTTTCCCGATATCGAGTGGAGTAAGCCCGAACAGCGCTCGCGAGCGGGAAAACTTGGCATCATTGGCGGCAACAAGCTAGGTTTTGCTGGTGTCGCCGAGGCCTACTCGACAGTGCTGGCTAGCGGAGTAGGGGAAGCTCGCGCCTTGCTGCCGGATGTCCTCAAAAACACCTTACCACGCACCATGACTGGCGTTGCTTACGCGCCTAGCAATCCTAGCGGCGGTTTAGCTCAAGAATCTATCAGTGAGCTACGAGCGCTTAGTGCGTGGAGCGACGGCTTACTGCTAATAGGCGATGCCGGGCGCAACAGCCAAACAGCGATTGTCTACAGCCAGCTGCTGCGCGACTATCAAGGCCCAGCAGTTATCACCCGAGACGCCGTAGATCTAGTACGCAACGACTCCGCTACACTAGCAGCACGCCCAAACACCGTGTTAATTTTGAGTTTCGCGCAATTGCAAAAACTCTTTCGCACGCTTTATTATCCCAAAATTTTGACTTTCAGCATGCAGCTGCTGCAGTTAGTCGAAGCTTTGCACAAATTCACCGTGACATATCCAATTACCATTACCACCTTGCACCAAGACACGCTCGTTACTGCTAGCAGCGGGAAAGTTGCGACCATGCCATGGAACGACCCGATGCGCATCTGGCGCGGCACGGTAGCGGCGCGTGCTAGCGTTTATTATATTTGGAATCCGTCGCGGCCACTTGAGGCCATCACTGCTAGTCTTCTATCCAAATAATCCAACAAAACAAATCCGCCCTGATATCTCAGAGCGGATTGTTTCTAGCTGGGGGGATTAACTAGAGGCGTTTGCGGCTAGCGATGTAAGCGCTGGCTGCTGCGGTTAGACCGCCGAGGCCGACCACCGAGGCGACTACTTCGCCGGTACCAGTCTTTGGCAATTCAACTGGATTTGATGGGGTTGGCGTTTTTGGAGTTTCCGGTGGAGTCGCTGGAGTTTCTTCACACTTGCTCATGTCAGTGGTGTACTGGCTGTCGCTTGACTCTTTGCGGGTAACTTCGACGATTTTCTTGTCAGCGATGCGGCAAACTTTCACCTTGTCGCAGTCTGCTTCATTCTTGGAATGCTTCTTGCTGTCAAACTCGGTCTCTTTGATGGTGATGATGTTACCAGTCTCGAGTTCGCAAACCTTTACCTTATTACAGTCAGCGAAATTCTTAGAGTGCTTCTTGCTGTCAAATTCTTTCTCTTTGATAGTAATGATAGTATCGGTTGAAAGGTCGCAGACTTGGATTTCCTTACAGTCGTTAATGTCTTTCGAGTGCTTCTTACTGTTGAACTCTTTTTCCTTGATAGTTACGATTTGCTTGCTAGTCAGGTCACAGACCTTGATTTCTTTACAATCGTTAATATCTTTGGAATGTTTGCTGCTGTTGAACTCAGTCTCTTTGATGGTGATGATTTTCTTGCTGGTAAGATCACAGACTTGGATATCTTTCGGTTTCCAGGTTGCATCACCCCAGACTGGGTTACCGCAATCCTTGATAATGGCTGCGATAAACTTGCCGTTTTCATCAAACCAGACGAAAGCATCAAACTGATTGTAGACAAAGCTATTCTGAGTCGTAAACTTGTAGAACGAATGTCCGCCAACCGTCTCGCGACCGTATGACGAGCCTGGGTAGCGCGTATTACGCTGAACGGTCTTGGCGTTAGTTGCTACGACTTGGCCGTCGACAACGATCCGGCCGTCCTTGTAAACGGTACCGTTTTTCATGCCTTTGCCTTCAATCATGGCATCATTTATGTTGTTCCACTGATACAGCGCTTTGATGTCGTTGCGTCCGTAGTAAACATTTTTAAGGTCTTGATGACTTGGCGTACCGCAAGTAATCACGTTAATCCATCCGTCACAGACAGATGCTTCTGATGGCTTAGCCAACCAGATTCCACCAGCGATAGCAGCTATAACCGCGCCGACAATCGCCAGATTCTTAATTGATAGTTTCATTGATTTCCTCCCTGCGTGCATTATTCCACGCTTATGATGTCATTGTAGCATAAACTTTTAATTATGTCAACACTTTTGCATAATATTGTTACTTATGCTTTACGCCGCTACCATAACAGGGGTAAGCGCATCAAAAAAAGACGCCCACATACGTCTATCTTATGGTACCGCGGGCCGGACTTGAACCGGCACGAGCTAATGCTCAAGAGATTTTGAGTCTCTCATGTCTACCAATTCCATCACCGCGGCAGAAAAGGTACATTTTCATTGTAACAGACCAGCGCTAACTAGTAAATAACCGCTAATTACGCTATAATTAGCATAGAAAGTATGAAGCCAGACGATCGTTCATCATTAACCGTTCCGCCCAGAGACGGAGCGCCTCATCACAGCGCACTAACCGACCAGCACCGGTCGGCAGCGGCTGATATTGTCCGCCAACAGATCAATTCGATTATTCAAAACGATCCGCATGCCACTGCTGCAACTGGCCAGCAGCCAAATTCTTCTAACGCGAAAAAGCCCAAACAGGCCGAGGAGCCCCAAAAGAACTCGCACTCGCCGCAAACAAACGCCTACCCGCAGCCATCTGGCACCATCGCTGATAGTGCGCAGTCTAACAGCGTTACGGCCGGCCCTGGCGCCGTCGACCCAGACAAAAACCCGTATACCCGCACCATGAACCAGAGCTCCACGCCTGCTGCACATGATGCTTCTTGGCAAAAATACCACACCGCCTGGCAAACATATTATCAGCAGTATTACGAGCGCTACTATGTCTCGCAGATTGACGCCACTCGCAAGTCGCTCAAAAAGCAAGCCGCTCAGCAAGCGCAAAAAAACCAAAACTCAACGCCAAACAACGGCACCGTATCGCAAGAGGAAGCCGTCAACGACCTGCGCAGTTCCATTCGCCGCAAAATCAACGATAAAGCCAAGAAGGTCCGCGGCAGCCGCCATTTTATGCCGATTATGGCAGCTTGCGCGGTGATGATTATTTTTCTATTTTTGCAGTATAACCGCGTTTTGTTCGCCTACGTCGAAGCATATGTCTCGCCAGGCGCCGCTGACCCCGAATCAATTATCGTCTCGCCAAATACCACCAAAGTCGCCACCAACGAGTCGCGGCTGCTTATCCCGAAGATTGCCGTCGATGTGCCGATTATTTGGGATGCTAATGCCGCCGACACCAACTCGCTCAATAAGGCCATGGACAAAGGCATCGTTTGGTTCAACATCCAAGGCGCCAACGCTAAGCCTGGCGAAAAAGGCAATTTCGTCGTTTCTGGCCATTCTTCTAACGACTGGACTGACAGCGGCAATTATAAATTTATTTTTGCTCGGCTAGAGAAGATGGCCGCTGGCGATGTGGTTTACGCCAACTACAACGGCACGCGCTATACTTACAAAATTACCGGCACCAAGGTGGTTAAGCCAACCGACGTCGCGTCACTGCAAATCGGCAACGATAAGCCGTACATTACGCTAATCACTTGTACGCCGCTAGGCACAGCGCAGAACCGCCTACTAGTTTTTGGCGAGCAAATCAGCCCGAATCCAAACGAAGCCAAAACTGCCGAGCAAAACAGCAATACCGCCACCTCGACCAAGAAAATGCCAGCCAACTCGCCGACATTCTTGCAACGAATATTTGGCATCGGTAATTAGCGAACTTAGCTTAGTCGTACATCTTAATGTAAGAAGCAGTAATTTTGCCCGAAGCGTGTTTGCGGAAATAATACAGAAAACGGTTATTCGACGATTGCATTGCCGCCGAGCCAACTGCATCGGTCGCCATGGTGTGCATATTAGTACCGTCATAATCGCCGAACTCAAAAGTGCCGCCAGACACCCGCATAATATGCGAATTATCCAGCCAAGCGATTTCACTCGTAGCGGTAGTCTTCATCGAGATGTTAGCAATCGACCGCAGCTCTAAATTATAAGTCACCAAGCTAGCCCCAGCCTGCGCATAAACATACAGATGCTCGTTGGGCGAGAAGCCTGCATACGAAACGTCGGTGGCTAACGGCAGCGTCGCTAGCAACTCTTGCTGCAGTTCGTCTGTCGAATCGCTTGCTGGTAATTTTACCTTCTTGACAGCAACCATTTTGCCGTGAGTAATGAGCGCAAAATTATCATAATAATACTCCTCAATCGCTAGATTAAGACTGCGCCCGGACATATCCTTGAAAGTTTGCAAGGCCCGCGGCTTTGATGCGCCTTTCGACAAATAGCCAATCGTCCGCTCGCCGCTATTATTCGGCTTGGTAGTGTAGCTAATCCAACCGTTTCTAGAAACATGAAAATCACTAGCATCGCTAATTAGCGGACCCGACAACGTTTTATCCGACAGTCTAATCCGGCGAACATCGCTGTCGGCCGTCAACACATACACATTCTGCGAATCGCTTTTATCGAAAGCTAATTTACTGATTTGCACACCGATATCGCGGGTGATGTTTTGCGCCTTGCCATCGAGGTCAACGATAAGATATTCTTTTGAATCATCAAAAGAGTGGCTGATTAACACTCGTTTGCTGTCCTTGCTCCACGATTCAATTGCAAAACTGTGATTAGCGCCGTCGGCCGTGTAACTATCAGCAGGTAGAACACGCTGCTTATGTTCGATCCGGTCGTTATCAACTTTGAGAAAATCAACCGCTGGCTGCTGCTTGTTTTGGATGACCGCAAAACGCGATTTATCAGGCGCTGCCGCTGCGCTGTCGAGGCTAGCGAGTTCCATCGCGTCTTTAGCCTCAATGCTCGTCGGCACTAGCTTGACGTAATTTAACCAAAGGATTGAGCCAGCCTTGACGTTAACTTGTTTTTGCCAGGGCACAAAGCCGTCTTTCGATACCGTTACCGTGTGCTGCCCGGCAGTCGCTACAATACGCGTCGCCGTCCGGTTGGCAAGGGTGGCGGCATCTATCTGAATCGTTGCGCCATCAGGCCGCGAGTCAAACTGCATCATGCCGCCTTGTCTAACCGTGCCTTGATCAAAGTCTAAACGATAGCCTTGTACTAGCATCAAACAAACCACTGCCAACGCTAGAACTGCCAGGGTCATCACAGCATAAGTAAAGGTTAATTTAATACGCTGCTTGCGCCGATTTTTTTGCTGATTCATAGTACGTATTATACCACTTGCTATTGTGTGTAATAGCAAATTAGGCTATGATAATAGTTAAGCACGAGTAGTATCGCAAACATAGGTAAGGGAAATGACAAACAACAACATAACCATCAAGGGTAATGTCTACGACGCCGAAACTGGCAATATTCTCGACGCCCAGCGATCGGCACGCACGCCGGCAGCCGCGGCTAGCAATTTTCATAGCGGCACCCAAAAATCCCACACCTTGCAGCGCAAATATATCAAGAAACAACCGCGCACCATTGATTCAGTAGCGCCAGTGCGAGCAACCACCCCAGCGGGTATTAAAGAAAATTCTGCCTCTCGCAGTCCGCAGCTCTTAGCGGCCGAGCGCAGTACGCTGCCGCAAATTATTCGCCGCAGCAAGAGAACTCGCCACGTCCAAGACATCCGCCGATCGTCTAACATTGCGCATTTTGCCAAAGTTACAACTGCTACCAAGCCGCCCGTCAAGCGTCCAGCCACCCCAGAAACACCAGACATAGCGCCTACCGCCAATCAGCTTGAGCAGACTGCTCGCCAGCGGCAGGCAATCATCAAGCAGCAGCAAACGCGCAGCGTCTTGCCATCGCAAGTTATCAAGCAGCAAGTCATTCAGGAAGCTACCGACAAGATGTTGACGCGCCAACAGCGCAAAGAAGTCAAGCCAGCAAAAAATACTTCGCTTTGGCGCCGCCTGGTTAGCGTTGGCAGCACAGCTATAGCTGTCCTACTGCTAGGCGCCTACTTCACATATATCAATATGCCCGCTTTGAGCACCCGTATAGCCGCCTCGCAGGCTGGTATTAACGCTTCTTATCCGAATTACCAGCCGTCTGGCTATAGCCTCAACGGTCCAGTTGCTTACCAGCAGGGCAGCGTAATCATGAAGTTTGCCGCTAACGGCAGCAACGAGAATTTCACCTTAGCGCAAACTCGCTCCGAATGGGATTCATCGGCCGTGCTCGAAAATTACATCAAGCCGAAATCTCATGATAAGTACACCACGACCGCCGCCAATGGCCTAACCATCTATTCATATGGTACTCATGCCGCTTGGGTTAATGCTGGTATTCTTTACACTGTCGACGGCAACGCCGAGCTAGCACCAGAACAAATCCAAAAGATAGCCGCCAGTTTGTAATTTATGCATATTTGTGGTATAATATAAGGATAGTCCTTGTTTTTGGCGATATGGGTATAATTATTGACTTTTGCACCTGCCGGGTGCTTTTTGCTATAATTAGGCCATGGGCGACGACAAAAATTACACCAACGTCATTCTTGAAGAAATCCGTTCGCAGATGAGCGCGGTATTAGAGATTGTATCAAACCAACCAACACGCGAGGAATTCAATAATTTACGCGAGGAGTTCGATAGCCTCAAGACCGACGTCAGAACCATCAAACGAGCTGTCGTTGATAACGACAAAACCACTCGGCACGAGCTAGAATTACTTGACCGGCGCGTCACCAAACTAGAAGAGAGCGCCTCATGACCACGCGTACTCGCTTCGCGCCTAGCCCAACCGGCTACATGCACGTCGGCGGTATGCGTACCGCGCTATTCGCTTGGCTTATTGCTCGGCAGTCAAATGGAAAATTCATCCTGCGCATAGAAGATACCGACCAAAAAAGGGAAGTATCTGGCAGCGTAGCGCATATTTATGAATGCCTAGAATGGCTCGACCTTATACCAGACGAAGGTCCCAGCAATTTTGGCGGTGAATTTGGACCGTACAAGCAGTCAGAACGGCTTGACATTTACCAGAAATATGCGCAAAAACTCATTGACGCTGGCCGCGCTTATGCCGATCCGTATACGCCGGAGCAGCTAGACGCTTTTCGCGAAGAGGCCAAAGCCCATAAAAAGCCCTTTTTGTACCGTGATTACCGCCCAGAAAACCCGCCTATTTGGGATGGCAGCCAGCCGCTGCGCTTTCGTTCAGAACCGAAAGCTTACACCTGGCACGACGAAGTTATGGGCGAAATGCACGCTGGACCAGAGGTAATTGACGATTTTATATTAGTCAAATCCGACGGCTTTCCGACGTACAACTTTGCGCACATCGTCGATGACGCCGAAATGGAAATCACCTACGTTATCCGCGGGCAAGAGTTCCTTGCCAGCACGCCCAAATACCTTAATCTCTACGATGCGCTGGATATACCTTGGCCGATATTCGCCTCAGTACCGCCGATCATGAACGAGCAGGGCAATAAGAAATTGTCCAAACGCGACGGCGCCAAAGACATCCTAGCCTACAGAGAAGAGGGCTATCTGCCAGACGCCATGCTCAATTTCCTCGCTAGCCTGGGATGGAATGACGGCACCGAGCAAGAAGTTTTCACCAGAGACGAATTGATTAAAAAATTCAGCCTGAAACGCGTCCAAAAATCAGGCGCGCGATTTGACGAAAAACGCTTGTTATGGCTTAATGGCGCTCATATACGCAATATCCCTGTCGATAGGCTCTACGAGTACATGTCGCCATGGGACGATAACCCGCAGAAAGACGGGGGACATACTGGTTTCTGGCCTAAATCCGCCTACGCTCCAAACATAACCAAGGAATACCGCATGAAAGTGCTGGCTTTGGCGCAAGACCGCCTGAAAATGTTTGAAGATTTACGCGGATTTGGCTACTTTTTCACGGAGCCTGAGATTAACCTGGAACTTATTGACGGCAACAAACAGCTAAAGAAGTTATCTGACAGCGAACGGCGCGAACTACTAGAAACCGCCCGCCACGAACTCGCCAAAATCACCGACTGGACGCCAGAATCAATCCAAAACTGCCTAAATAAGCTACTGGAAACAACCGGCCAAAAACCAGGCATCCTCTTCAGCCTGATCCGCATCGCCGTCACCTGGGCACCATTCAGCCCGCAGCTGAACGACACGCTGGCGTTGATTGATCGCGAACACACGCTGGCGCGCCTACGTAATTATCTAGATATAAAATAATAGTTACAGGTAGGCAACAACAAAATTTTATTCTTTACACAACTCATGAAGTTGATAGGTAGGTGTCAATGTTCTTCTATTTATCTTATGGTCACTAGTATCTTGAGTTACGTCCTCCTGAAAAACATTGTACAGACAGTACCGCTCAAGCATAAGCTTTAGGCTTCTAATAGCTTTATTAACTGACCACCAAATAGCTTGCCTCTTGTCGTTTCCGACGGGGAGCGAATCGTATTCTAGTTCCATTTTCTCAGCAAATGCTTTGCATAAACTTTCAATTGTCATCGGATCTTTACTTTGCCCCAAAATCCCAACCACCAACGGATATAAAGCTTGCTCGCTACAGTTATCCGAACCTGACTCATCTGACTCGATTGAAAACTTAGCCGTACCATCCGGGTATTCAGTGATTTGCAAACCCCACTTTGTTAACTTTGTTGTTACCACTTCATGAGGCCGTTCGACAGATCGTAAATTTTCTAGCAATGCCGCTTCTTTTTCTAAGTGAGGAGGTTGTTCGCGCTGAACAGCCGAAGTTGGCACATCCGTAGACACGGTAATGCGGTTTGAAACGTCACCGTGCGATGGGCTGCCGTTAGCCACTGGTCTGCGCGGTAATGAAACAGACTTTTCCGACTTTTTGGGCGATTCTAGCTTCACCTCTTCGGCGACCCCAACTGGATCGACCGATGGCGTTTCTGATATAGCAGACCCTGCTACTCCATCGCTAGTCGTGTCGTTTTCGCTAGCTGGCAACCATGCCCACGATTCAACTTGCGTGTCAGGATCGCAATAATAAACAATGTTTGGATCATTCTCTGCCTGTTCAACCCACCTGTTGAATCCTGCTCTATAACGCCGATCAAAAATTTCTGGGTTACGTTCCATATAACTATCGATTACCTGCCAAATTACAGGGCTGCCTTTATAAGCTTTCAAAAAAGCAACGACCGCATTGCCAAATTCGTCATATATTTCTCCAGATTTCTGGCATTCTATTTTGGCATTAGCCGCTTCTTGCTCACGCGTTAGTTTATACGCTCTGTTCGCAAGACTTCCTAGTTCCCCCGTAAGGTCAGCATTATTCAGCCCCTCTTGTGTCGTTGCTAGCTTGCTAAGTTCATTTCGTACATGGTAGAAATTATCAACTTTTTCAGCAGGAACTCCATCTCTTATTGACATAGTACACTCCGGCGCCTCTTTGGATGCTTTTTAGACACTGGTCTTCCGGTCGTTGTCATAAATCCCTCCTCAATTATTTATCAATCATACTATAAAATTGGTATGTCTCAAACCATAACCAATTCATGCCAATTATGCTATAATTTTACCAAGATGCGAAAGCAAAAAATACACATACGAAACAGACAACCAAGCCCGCTCGTAGCACAGCACTACGCGGCTAACAAAAAGCAGTCGCGCCTGCAACGACTGCGCGATTTTATTAATCGTCATCGTATTGCAACAATGTGCATTTGCGGCGTAATCTTGATCGCTATCGGCGGGGCAGTAGCTTTCGTGTTGACATATCGCGCGCCAGTTGCTAGCAACAACTACACTACACCAGTTCAGAAAAAACCAGTAGAAAAATACTATTCCCATCTCAATGGCATTGAGGTTATCTCTAAAGCTGATTTATCCAAACCGGTCACTGCCATCATGATTGAAAACTCGCCTGATGCCCGGCCGCATTCCGGACTCAAGCAGGCCGAAGTCGTCTACGAAGCCATCGCCGAAGGTGGCATCACGCGCTTTCTGACACTATTTCAACAGCACAAGCCTCAGCTCGTCGGCCCAGTCCGCAGCCTGCGCATGTACTACGTTGATTGGCTAGCACCATATCAGGCTAGCGTCGCCCACGTCGGCGGCAGCCATGCTTCACTGCAAGAAATTCGTAATGGTAAATATCGCGATATTGATCAGTTCTTCAATGGCAGTTCGTACTGGCGCGCCAACGATCGGCGACCGCCGCATAATGTCTATACTAGCTTCGAGAAGTTAGACGCGCTCAACGCTGGCAAAGGTTATAAATCATCGCAATTCACCAGCTTCGCTCGCGCTGACGGCAAGGCCAGCGACAAACCAAACGTCGTCAGTATCGACATCAATTTCTCTAGCAGCTGGTACAACACCCATTACGACTATGACAAGGCTAGCAACACCTATCTGCGCAGCATCGGCGGGCAAGCCAGCAACGACCGCGAAGAGGGCAGATTAGCACCGAGCGTCGTCATCGCGCTGCATGTCAACGAGACTACCGTCATGGAAGACGGCTGGCGGCAAAGCATCGTTACTAATGGTACAGGTACTGCAACAGTGTTTCAGAACAGCACGGCCGCTGAATGTACTTGGCGCAAGAATGACCGCTTTAGCCCGCTCGAGCTCATCGACGCTGCCGGCAAACCAGTCGCGCTAAATCGCGGACAAACCTGGATCGCTGCCGTACCAAACAGCGGCGGAGGAGGTGTTTCGTGGCAGTAAGCGACGCCAAGCCAGTAGTCAAACGTACACCAGAAATGCGTGATTTTTGGCGCATTCATCGCAACAAAGTTGCAATAATATCTGTTCTCGTTCAATTATTGGTCGCTTTATCGGTTATTGCAATAATGATCATTTTGCAGGTTCGTTTGGATGTCTTTCTTATTGCAACAATTGTCATTTCGCTGCTAATTATTTCTACTGCAACAAATTTCGCAGTGTTGTCTTTTGCGATGATTCCGCTGCGCGATCTCTCGACTGCACTAGTTAATGCTGCCGGACAAAAAATTGACCAAAAGTTACCAAACCCTAGCAATAAAGAGTACAAAGCTACCGGCTTCAGCGATATGCTGCTGTCTATCTACAAAGAACATACCGAAACCAGCCCAGACAAAACTAGCACAACTGACGAACTAGCCAGCGCCCTCAATCTGACAAGCACTGGCATAATTATCCTTGACAAGAACAATGGCGTAATTTTTGCTAACCGCGCCGCGCCAATCTCGCTCGACGCCAAAGGCGCTTATCATTTTGACTTGCTATTTGACGACGGCACCGACCTGATTGAATGGCTCAATCAACACCGTACCGACAATGTTCGCGCCCGCAAAATTTGGCTGCGAGTTCCCAACAAGGTCATCGGACAGGAAGACCGCCGTATCTTCAATATCACAGTTGATTTTGAGCAAGGCAATGCCGCAGACGCCATCATTACCGCCTACGACGAGACTGAAATCTACCAACCAGAGGACGACGACCTTGACTTTATTTCGTTCGCTGCCCACGAGCTGCGCGGTCCAATCACTGTTATCCGCGGTTACCTCGATGTGCTAGCGCTCGAACTCGATAGTAAACTCGAGCCCGATCAAAAAGAGCTTTTCCAGAGATTAATCGTTAGCGGCAATCGCTTATCTGGTTACATCAACAATATCCTCAACACTAGCCGCTACGACCGCCGCCACCTCAAACTCCAACTACACGAAGATTCATTGGCGACAATATACGAGACTATCCGCGACGATATGGAGTTACGCGCCCGCTCGCAGCATCGTTCACTGTCCGTTGATATTCCGAGCGATTTGCCAACCGTTGCCGCCGACCGCTCTAGCATTTCCGAAGTGCTATCCAACCTTATCGACAATGCTATCAAATACTCCGACGAGGGCGGCGCTGTGCGCGTCACTGCTAAAGTCAAGGATAAACATGTTGAAGTTTCGGTCGCCGACAATGGCATCGGCATTCCAGCCAGCGTCATCAACAATCTCTTCCATAAATTCTACCGCAGCCACCGCAGCCGCGAGACAGTCGCTGGCACTGGCATCGGCTTATATCTCAGCAAAGCTATCATCGAAAGTCACGGCGGCACTATCGGCGTATCAAGCGCCGAAGGGCAGGGGGCAACTTTCACCTTCACGCTACCAATCTACGCCGCTGTTTCTGACAAACTGCATGACGCCGACAATTCCAACACCGAAATCATCTCGGCGGGCAACAGCTGGATTAAAAATCACACTAAATACACAGGGTAATCAGGAGAGTACTATGGCAATTTCCACAATCTTAGTCATCGAAGACGACCGTTTCATCGGCGAGATGTACGTTCGCAGCCTCAAAATGGCTGGCTATAACGTCGAGTGGGCGGTGGACGGCCACGATGGTTTGGTTATGGCCACCAATCAGCATTACGATTTAATTTTGCTCGACATCATGCTACCAGAGATGCGCGGCACCGAAATCATGACCGCTATCCGCAAATTCGAAGAAAACAGCGCCGAGAAGTCGCGTATCGTCGTCATGACAAATTTCGATCAAGACGAAAAAAGCCGCGCCGCCTTAGAGAACGACGCCGACGCCTACTTAATCAAAGCTGAAATCACGCCGCGCCGCCTAATCGAAATCATTCAGCAGCTCGGCAGCTAGACAGCGCCCAGCTCTGCTGCTATAATATTCAACAGTTCGGCTCTATCGTCTAGCGGTTAGGACACCGGGTTCTCATCCCGGCAACCCGGGTTCGATTCCCGGTAGAGTCACCATAAAGGGATTTATATTCCGTTCGGATTTGAAACAGCTCGTTTATCTCTGGTGGCGGGCTATTTTTGTGGGTTCCAAAGTTTATTTGTTCGTAGGTTGGAAGTTTGTTGAATATAGCACCGAAAAAGACAGCCTCTTGCACTATATAAACATTTTATCGTTCTCGGTTTTTTCCATCTTATAACAAACAATACCGCTATACTCGTTGCCAGACAAGAACGGATAAAACGATTCGCCGCCTTTTTCTGTTAGCACAAAATCTCTAAGAGCTGGATCATGTTCGCCGTACAATTTGCCATAGACATTGTAAAACTCAACATTTTTATCGCCGCAAACTTCCTGACCGTTCCGATTCGCCTCTATAAATCGACGCACTGCAGCGTATGTTAGATCAAATGCCCTTTTAGTACCTTTCGGCCCGCATTCAAATTCTATAGCCGGCACAGGCATGTGCTGAGCTAATGGTCCGGCAATTTTTGACTTTTCCGAATACCACACAACATTACGGTTCAATCCCGCCGATTTTGCTAATCTAATATTTTCTTCTGTAGGGTAAGGTATGATTGTGACTATACCGCTGTCTGTTTTTGTCCCGTGAAGATCAATGATAACATCGAAATTTTTGCCGTATTCAATTAGCTCTGCTGCGCGGCGGACTTCATATATGGAGCTATTGATATCGCCTGGAGCACTGCGATTAAGATCTTGTTCGGTGAAACGCGTGTTAGCTGAAAAAGCTTTTTCGTTTCCTATAATCCAATCATAGCCGTATTTTTCCTTAGGTAATTCTTTCTCAAGCTGCCGCATCACCTTAACGCTATCTCGTTCATTACCATGAGTAGCAGTGATAAATAGAATCTTACGCATATCGCCTCCTGTACTCAACAGCTGCCGCAAAGGCTTTTTTGACTGCTTCTTCTGGCGACGCCGCACCGATTGTCAATATTCGATTACGAGTGTCAAGATATTCATCGGCGAGTTTATCAGCCCAGCCCCCGTAACCAGTTAGTGCTACCATCGGGATATCGGCCTGATAGGCGATAGCTAATTCGGTGAGCGTCCCCGAGCCTCCGCTTATCGCAATCACCGCATCGCAACCAGTTACTAGTACAGTTTCTCGACCGCCGCCGCGTTCCAGTCCGCAGGGAATGATAATGTCAGCATCTTTCTCCCAAACGTCTTTTCCTTTGCCATATGTGATGCCGACCGTTAATCCGCCAGCATCTTTTGCACCGCGACATGCCGCCGTCGACAGAGAATCGCTATCTTTTTCGGCTCCAAAAAACAAGACCCCATCTTCTTCGGCTATTAACCTGCCGACCTCGTACGCTGCTCTTTCAACTTCTTTGCTATATTTTAGATCGGCCGCTGAACCCATTACGCCGATTTGAAATTTTCTTGCCATATTTTCTTATCTCATTTACTTTATTAACTTATTATCGTTATCGTGACGTTCGTGAAGACACCGCTCTATATCGGTAATCTTAATATCTTTTGCAACCAACAAAACTAGGAGGTGATAAACCAAATCTGCGACCTCGCCAATAAATTCATCGTTTTCATCATTCTTTGCAGCGATTACAACTTCAACTGATTCTTCGCCAACTTTTTGGATAATCCTATCTAAGCCTCTGTCGAATAATTGTCTTGTGTAGGACATGTCTTTATCGCTGTTGCGTCTGCCCTCTATGATTTCGTATAATTCTCTAATTGTCATACAGTCTCCCTATGCTATGATTTTTTCAATCGGTGACACGAGAATCCCGCGCGCGCCAAGACTTTTCAGCTCGTTAGCTACCCTCCAAAACTCATCTTCATTCATGACGGCATGTACAGCCAGCCAACCAGGCTTTGTTAATTCCACTACAGTTGGAGCATCAAGTCCAGGGGCGATATTTTTAATTTTATCGATATTCTCTTTGGGTGCGTTCATCATAATATACTTCAAATTCTTTGCAGCAAGTGCCGACTCAAGACGAACTAGCATCTGAGCAATTAGATCTTCCTTGTCTTTTGAAAGCTTCTTTTCATTTCTAATAAGAACGGCTTCGGTTTCTAGAATTGTTTCTATGGGTCGTAGGTCATTTAATAAAAGAGTGCTGCCGCTAGCCATTATATCAACAATCGCATCTGCCACCCCAAGTGCAGGTGTAATTTCAACCGATCCAGCTATCACAGTAGTTTTAATGTCAATACCGCGTTTCGCAAAATATTTTCTAGTCGTGTTTGGGAAAGTCGTAGCAATTATTTTTCCTTGCAAATCTTTAATCGTAGTAATATTTGATTCTTTAGGAACAGCGACAACAAGCTTACAATAGCCAAATCCCGGACGCAGAACTTCACGCGTAGCAGTAACTCTAGTTTCACGTAAAACGTTTTGGCCAACAATGCCAATATCTACAACACCGCGCTCTATATAGCCAGGTATATCATCGTCGCGGCAAAACAAGATTTCAACTGGATAATTGCGGCATGCGGCAAAAAGTCTACGGCCATACACCTCGAACTCAAGACCCATCATCCTTAGCGTTCTCAGAGAATCTTCGGTAAGCCGTCCATCTTTTTGGATAGCAATTTTTAAGTTTTCTTTGTTTAATTTCTTATCCACGATAAAACCTCCTTAGGCACAATAAATTATTATTTACCCAAGGAACGAGAGATCAAAAAAGAGACCTCCCGCGGTCCCATCCTTGTTCTATAGTTCATTGCTGAATTATAGCGCTCAGTACCGGCTCTACGATGGATCGCGATTTCGGTTGTGTGACTTTACGGCTTCACTCCCGTGGTGTATTTTGACACCCAGCTCGTTCCGGCGTGACTGGAACTCTGACGCTTTATAGTACATTATGAATGGTAGCAGAGTGGCTAAAATAAGTCAATAAT
>CAJPIO010000002.1 GCA_905365145.1 Candidatus Saccharimonadota bacterium
TGAGCCAGCTTATAATAATACTCCTCGCGAGAATAAATATACGAACGCGTAGTAACGCGATATGCAGCCGCTAGCACCGCCAATATAAATGTTGTCATTATAATCATTACTGCTAGAGAATAGCCCTTATCAAAGCGAATCATTCCTCATTTCCTTTCCGAACAGTTAATGACTGAGATATTTTAGACACTCCCCCCACAGGAGGACTAATTGTTATATCAATTTTAACCTTGTTAGCATTTTCAAACATATGGTCGGAACTGTGAGCAGCATCGTACTGGTTGGCTATTGGCGTATCATCCTTAAAATATTGAACATCAAATGCCGAAACGTTGCGAGCAATTGTTTCGTCGCGATAAAGCGATCGCCCTGGCGTTGCACTGCCAGTAAATTCGGATGACTGCGGAGGTATGGATTGTACTGCGATCTTGCGCCAAAATTCGTTATTTTCATCGCCGGTACCACATATAGCAGAAGCATTAACACCAAGGGCTTTATATCTTTCGCTTTTTATATCATCAAATATAACCCTTCGATACAATGTATTATCCCGCATGAAGTAGACCACCATCTGTCTGTATTTTGGCTGGAGACGTCTTTCTGTACTGCAATTAAACCTTTTTGTTGCAGCATAAACTACCTCGCGAGAGCCTGCCCCGCGCCGCAAATTAGTCGCATATTGTATCAGGAGTAAGGCCCGCCTATTACCACCTCCGCCAAAATATTTCCAAGTTTGCAGAGTAGGCGCAGGAGTACTCACCGCGCCATATCCATACCGATCGATCATATTCATATCACCCCTTCTAGAAGTAGAGGCAATCTCGACTGAAGCCAAAACATCCATTTCGATAGCATCCATCGTCACATGCATGTCACGCGTCATTGAAGCAAGCGCATCTGCTGCTATAGCCTGGCGGTAAGATGCTGATATAATACCGCCAAATATTACAACCACTATAAACATAACGGCCGTCGTCACTATTAGCTCCACGATAGTGAATCCAGATTGATTAGAATGCCGCATATGCAACATGGGTTACCCTCTTACCATTACCATATGTTACTACAGACTCAACACGAATCGGCATACCCAAACTGTTGACAGTGTCGCCGCAACCATACGGCGCCGATGCTACAACTTTTTGCTTGGTGGTTCCGGGCAGCTCGCTAATATGCCCTTCTGAATCAAGCAATACCTGCTGCACAGCGCCTGGCAGCGGATCGGTACACAAAAACCAAGTTGGCGGAGATCCGTTGACATATTTACGCATATTATCGTACGCTAAATAACTAGCCTTTTGATCCTGGCGGTTGATAATCGAGAGTATACTAACCTGGGTATGCATCGTTAATATACCAAGCGATATTATCGAAATAAATAACAGCGTAACTACCACTTCAACAATTGTAAAACCTTCGTCCGTTCTCACCTTGACCATATGCTGTTCACCTGATGAAGCGCATTATCTGATTCGCTATAGTAATATATTCTGAAACCGACGCAAACATCCTTACCCGAAGCACCGTAAACTTTATCACAGTCGGATCTCTCTCTGTCTTGAGCACAATATCTATAGAACATCTTCTGCTCATCCGTCCAACCCCAGCTAGCTGGTATCGGGCCAGCCGCCGGGCAGCCCTTGACTAGCCTATTGCCAGAACGAGAGGGATCTTGCACAACTGTAGTGTCACTAAAATATTTGCCTATATCAGCTAACAGCGCGTTGCCAGTTGGATATTCATGCCCCCTGGAAGTAGTGTTGTATTTATAATAACGTTCAAGATCTAGAGCCATGGCTTCAGCGCGAGCTCTACGGGTTGCATCGCGACCTTTCGCCGTCAAGCCATTGAGCGTAGTCATAGCAATTATCAGCAGCACGCCGATGACGGTAACTGCAATAACCACTTCAACTATAGTAAACCCGCCCTCTTTACGCTTCATGACTTAATTGTAGCGCACAATTTATAAAATGGCTATGCTTTTTCTGAGTTTTTGCCAGGTATCTCTAACGGCTCTTGCTCAATGGTGGTACCAAATTTTTGGTAAACGGTGTCAATAATTTTTTGGCGAGCTTGCGCTAGATCTTCATAGCTCTGTGCCGACTCATTGATAAGGACTAGCGCGTTTTTGTCGTGAACGCGCATACCATGATGAAGCGTACCTTTGAGCCCGCATTGATCAATTAGCCAGCCAGTTGGAATTTTGTATATATCATGCAACATATCATAATGCGGGACATCAGGATACTTCTGCTGCAATTTAGATAATTTATCAGCCGAAACAATAGCGTTCTTGAAGAACGAACCAGTGTTTGGGCGAACTTTCGGGTCGGGCAACTTATCAAAGCGAATCTTCATCACAACTTCGCGTAATGTTTGCGGTGAATAATCGTGAATATCGTGCTCGTCTAAATAACGCTGAATCGCTGCATAAAACGGCGGTTGAGATTGATGCCGCGACAAGTTAAACGTTACTGATGTTATAATATAGCGCCCCGCCCAACGACCGCGAAAAATACTATGCCGATACGCAAAGTCACACTCAGCATTGCTAATAGTTACAAATTGGTTATCGCGCATATCGTAGGCATTGACCGAGACAATCGTCGAAGCAGCCTCTTGTCCATAAGCGCCAATATTCTGAACTGGCGCCGCACCGACCGTACCAGGGATCGCCGATAAGCATTCCACGCCGCTGAGATTCATCTCGACCGTCCGCCGTACGAAGTCATCCCAAACCTCGCCAGCACCAGCTACAATCGTCACCAAATCGTCAGTTTCGTCAACAACTTCAAAACCTGGGATACGATTGAGTATAATAAGTCCGTCGAAGCCCTCGTCGTGCGCTAACGTATTACTGCCGCCGCCGAGAACGTAGATATCCAGATTGTGCTCATGAGCATAGCGTACTGCTTCGGCGATATCGGCGCGAGTTCTAGCCTCGACAACTTGCCGAGCCACGCCGCCGAGCTGCATAGTTGTAAGCTTTTTGAGAGAGATACCCTGCTGTATGTTCATAGTTTGATTATACAATATGTGATATAATTGCGATAGGCGCCCGTAGCTCAGCGGATTAGAGTACTTGGCTTCGAACCAAGGGGTCGCAGGTTCGAATCCTGCCGGGCGTACCAAGTGTGCCCCGTTAGCTCAACTGGATAGAGCGTTGGTTTCCGGTACCAAAGGTTGCAGGTTCGATTCCTGTGCGGGGTACCAAGATAGCAGCAATGATAGCTATCTTATTTTTAATTTGATTGATTTTTTTATCCGCCATTTGACTTTCCATACTGCCTATGTTTAAATCAAGGCAGTATATTCTGAGGAGAGGAATATGGAAAACCAACAAGCGAACCATAGAAAAATAAAAGTTGTTATCGGGATATTGGCCGTTGTACTAGCAGCAGTTTTGTTGTGCTGGCTGTTTACCAGTTTGATTAGCATGAATCAGCATAATCAGACAAATCAAGGACCTAGCCATAGTAATACTTCTCAAGTAGACGACGAAAATAGCAAGCCGCAGCGACCAGATTCGGATTCAGAACCAAGCTCAAACCCGGACGGCAAGAACGAGACTAGTCAGACCAAGACTGACGAGTCCACGAACAGTTTGCCTAGTGATTCTACCAAGACGACTGGAAATGGCGTCTCGGTTGTTGGAAATCACAATGCTTATCATTACCGCCAAATAGCGTCGCCGGGCAGGCCGTCAGTTCACAATGCTGCTAACCATAAACCTGCGAATACTACGTCCACTAAGCCCAGCAATAACAAACCGACTACACCGCCCAATCCGTCCAAGCCGCCTAAGCCAACACCCGAGCCAGCGCAGGCAGCTGTAAAAATCGTCGGCGCCGCAGAAGTCGGTTCGACGCTGATTGCGCAGATAGACGATCCCGACGGGTTGAAAGACGGCGGCATACGATATTATCAATGGTTTGCTGACGGCGCGGCTATTCCTGGCGCCAGCTATTTCTCGTACAAGTTGACACCAGCCGAAGTGGGTAAAAAAATCACTGTCAAAACAACTCATGCTAACAACAAAAACGTAATGAAAGATTTAATTAGCTCAGCTACGGCAGCTGTCGGCAACGCCGCATCAAATAATAACCATGGTAGCGTCACCATCGACGGAATTAACCGAGTCGGACAAGTATTCACTGCTCACATTACCGATGCCGACGGCGTACCGGAAAGTGGCATTACTTACCGATGGTACGAATTTTACGGCAAATTCTTGGGAACTGGCAAAACTCTCGTGCAAACCAAAGACCACCTCGGTATGCAAGTCATCGTCCAAGCCAGTTACACCGACAAAAAAGGACACAAAGAGAGCGTCACCAGCGGATTTAGCGGGTCGGTAGTTGATGATTTGGGCGGCGGTACTGGCGCGGGAATAATCAGTCCTGCTGCGACTGCGCCAAAAATTACTCTTCATGGGCCAGCCAGCGTCAAAGAAGGCGAAACCGCTGTTTACACGGCAACTTTAGACAAAGCAGCCAGTACCGATGTTAGCGCGGATATCAAAATCACGCACAATACTAGCAACCCGAACAATCTTAACGTCCGTTGGGACAGCCAGCGAGTGGTTATTAAAGCCGGAGAAACCAGCGCCAAATTCTACATTGACACCAATGCTAGCACCGACGGCAAAGGTAAAACTTACACCGTTTCTCTTAGCAACGCTGTCGCTGGTATGGTTAATAAAACAAATACTAGTACCTATACTGCGGTCAATGCTCAATCGGTTTTTATGTTATCGTACGTCTATCCGCTCGCTGAAGCTGGCGGTAGCGAGTTTTCTGACTACTGGAAAGCGGTTCATGCAGCAGGCAGCAGCAAGATACCGTATACGCTCATCATGGCAGACGGCAGTCCTGACGCCAAGCTCGACCCAGGCTATGTACGGCTGCTAAAAAAGAACACCGAGCTTGGTTTCAAAACTGTCGCTTACATCCGCACTATTCATCAAACTCGCCCGATTGCCGAAGTTAAAGCCGCCATGGCTAAGTTCATTGAACTTTACGGAGCAGATAAAGTTCACGGTTTTTACTTCGACGAGATATCATCCAGAAATAACGGGGCAACGGCTTACATGGCAGAATTATACAACTACACGAAAAGCACCTACGGCAACAAGTTAGTCGTCGCCAATCCTGGTACGCACATCACCGACGCGATTGCACCATACGCCGATATTTTCATGACTAACGAAGGCACTGCTGACGAATATATTAATAACTATAAGACCGCTTACTCTGCCTTTGAAAACGACCCAGCTAATTCCCATCGTATTTTCCATACGATTTATGCCGCAAAGGCTAGCGATTACCAAAAAATAATCAATTTATCGCGCCAGCGCAATGCCGGCTGGGTATTCATCACCACCGATAGTACGATACCTGACGGCAGGCCGTACAATGATTTGGCAAAGAATTTCCCTAGCCTCGTTGATAGCGTCAACAATTTAGGCCGCCAACCGCTTGATCCAAATAGAGCCACGGAACAACCTTTGCTATCCGGCGCGATAATCAGCGGATCATCTGTTACCACAACTATACTTAGCCAATAATCGTATCGGTATGCTACACTATGTTTATGGTTACCAAGGCAAATAAATCTCCCAAGAAGACTCGCAAGCAGCGTGTCAAACACATTACAAAAACAGACACTCACTTCATGGTGCGCCGAAGCTTACTGGTGTATGCGATATTGGTTTTTGTGCTTTTTTGGCTAACAGCTATGAGCGTATATCTAGTCGACAGAATGGTCGTAGAATACACCAACACTGCCCGCTATAACCAAATTCATAGTATCTATAGCAATTTGAAGCTAGATAAATCGTATAGACTGGCGGTTTATAAAAGTAATATTTCAAATGATAAGTCTATCACTACAGAGTATGGACATAATACTTCCGTAAGTAAAACTCGTATGGATTTAACCAAAAAAATTAAAGAGGCTGGCTTCTCGCTTATCGATACAAAAGATAAAGATACTATCATTCAAAGCGATACATTCAAGGATACTAACGGCCATATTTTATACCTGAGCGTTATACCGCAGGCGCTACATAAAGATTATACATACGGCACCTCCGAGATAGCCAAGCCGTACGCCAAAGTAGACGCCAATAAATTCGACCACGAGCCAACTAGCTACGTCACTATCAAAATAAGCCTTGGCGACTAGTGGGATAATTGCCGGCAAAAATACAAAACGCATGCCTTGCATTAGATAATTGTTTATGTTATAATATAGGTATGGAGACTAAAGGCGGCGAACTAAGTTCTGACGACTGTTCAAGATCGGCTGTACAAGCAATTCGCGATGGATCTTATTTTCTTGCCGCAACGCTAGCGACAATGGCGTACAATATGACGTCAGATCCATCCGAAAAGGCTCGGATGGCGCGCGACGTAGGTAACGCCTATAGTCATTTAGGTAACTACGAAGAAGCTGAAAAGTGGCTTACTGAGGCAGTTTATCAACATGAAACTTTAGCTGAACAAGAACCAAATCGCAGCACGCTGCGCGAGCTGGGAGCTAGCGCAGCCATGCTGGCAACCATGCAATTGTCGCGCATAGCAAGCGATGAATTTGATACTCCAAAAAATAATACCAAGACTGTTGAAACTTTTCGTTACGGACTAGAAAAACTCGAGGATTCGCACAAACATGCCGACGGACTAAATCGTAAAATTGGTCAATATGATATTAATTTTACCGCTCGAGCCAGCTACGCCGAGACGCTTGCCGGCAATAAAAAGCGAGGCTTGGCACTCGGCGTCAGAGCGGTACGGCTAGCATTCTGGTCCGAGTCGCCGCAGCTTGATACCACTAATACATCCCTCAGCAAAAAAGAACGCTACAAAACCAAAGCACGGGCGCTCGTGCGCGGTATTGGCGCGCTAGCCGTTAGTATTATTGCACCAGTCAACCGCCGTGCCGCCAAAACTCTTGTTAGAAAACTTTCTTAAGCTTGATCCTGCTGGTTAGGCACATCGCCTTGCAATGGAACTACTTGCGATTCAGATTCTTCAAAAATTCGCCGTACTTGCTCGGCATCAATGTTCACCGAATCGCCCGGATTGACCGCCCCCGATAGCATGAGTTTAGCGATAGTATTCTCCACCGCTTTCTGAACGACGCGGCGCATCGGCCGAGCGCCTAGCCGCGGGTCGTATCCTTGCTGAACGAGAAGCTGTTTCGCGTCGTCATCAACAGTCACTGACACTTTTTGCGGCAATAGAGTTTTGTTGACGCCAGCCAGAATCAGATCAAGCACTTGCACCAACTCGGCCGGCGTAAACGGACGAAAGAGCACAATTTCGTCGAAGCGATTGAGAAACTCTGGCCGAAACTGGTTCGAACTAATCAATTCGTTGATAAACTGCTGTTCAAACTGCTCAAGCCGATAGCCGCGCTCGATATATTCGCGGATCCTATCAGCGCCAGCGTTACTAGTAGCAATTACGATAGCATCGCGAAAGCTAATCTCACGGTTTTTGGCGTCGCGCAAAATCCCTTCGTCGAGTAATTGCAGCAGCGTAGTTAGCACTTCTGGCGCGGCTTTCTCAATCTCGTCGAGCAACACTACACTGAAAGGCTGTTTCATTACTTGCGCGGTCAAGCTCATCGGGTCATCCGCGCCATCAGCGATTAAACGAGCGACATCATCGGAGCGAACAAACTCGTTCAAATCCAAACGAATTAACTTGCCTTCGCCGCCAAAGTATACGTCGGCCAGTGCTTTTGATAGCTCCGTCTTGCCGACACCAGTCGGCCCCAGAAACAGAAAAGTACCAATCGGCCGATTCTCATTGCGGACGCCAGCGCGAGCGCGGCGCAGAGCATCACTGACGACATTAACAGCGCGAACTTGATTAACCATTCGCTCATGAATTAAATCCTCCATATGCAGCAGCCGCTCGCGGTCTTCGGTCGTATTAGCCACGCTAACTTTAACGTCCATTGTCCGCTCGATTGCTTGCTGTACAGAATTCATAGTCACGATACCAGACTCGCTGAAACTGGCCGCCGATTCCAGCAACTTAAGCGCTCGGCCAGGCATAGCTATATCATGAATGTAACGCTGGCTCAAGCGATAAGCTTCGTTAATCGCTTGTATCATATAAGTAACTTTGCGGTTGAATTCAATAGCAATCAACTGTTCTTGCAGAACCTTTTTAGTCTCTGCTTCATTGGTTTCGGCGACATTAATACGGTTAAGCGAGTTAGCTAGCGACGGGTTGCGGCGGCTAATTTCGAGATAGCGCTGTTCATCCATACTTAAAATTAAGCGTAGTCTGCCAGCATCTAAAATCGGCTGTAAAACATTTGTTAAATCTACCGACCCCACACCTTCTTCGAAAAATAACTGCGCGTCATCGAGGCAAACAATGATGTTTTTAGCGTTATAAGCCTCTCCCAAAACCTGCATGATTAAGTTTTCAAGCTCGCCGCGTCCTGGCGCTGCCGCAATCAACGATGCCGAGTCAAGAATGAAGATTTGGCGGAAGCGAAGATTTTCGGGTACATTCGCATCAGCGTCCAAAATTCGTTCCGCGAAAGCATGAATTACTGATGTTTTGCCAACACCAGCTTGGCCGATAAGAACCGCGTTTTGCCGCCCGCCCGTACCAAAAGCTTCCACTAGCTGATCAATCACCTGAACATGCGATGGTATGTCAATCGACAAGGTATTACGGCTAGCGCCAATTTGCTCGCTGATATTTTGCCCGAATCGTTCAAGGTGCGGAATCCAGCCAAACGACCAATCACGCGCCAAGCCGCCAGTCCGCCGCCGCTGGCCAAAACGCCGAACGATCTCCATCAAATGTTCTTGCCACAAAATGCCAGCGTCCAAATCCTCATCTCCTAAATGAGTTTGCGCTATTATCGATTGATAATTCGGAAAGCTCCTCACTAGCGCTGTAGCTAATACGGCACCGCTGATACGGTCTAGCTGATTGGCTTGGCGAATGTCGTCAGCTACACTCCACAGTTCGTCAACGGAAATCGTCGAACTCTCAGCGATAGTGGCTAAAAATGACGGCGTCATACCAAGCCGCACCCCCATGAATTGGCCGCTTGGCACTTCACCAAGTACTTTAGCAATCTCTCGCACATTCGGTTCTCGCGACAACCGGCCCAACACGTCGCCAGCCAACAAATCATCAACCGAACCGCCCCTACCAGCTGGCAGATCGTGAACGTGCCAATTATAAAATTTCACCGCCATATATAATACTGCCGCCAGAGCACCACACAACCAACCTAGCGACAGACGCTCCATAGTTACCAGCATAGTACCCGATACCACTAGTAATAACGCTAACCATGAAAGGCTTTTTGCAATCATCGGCGACAGCAGCCGCCCAAAGCGCGCTTCGCTGGCTCGCTGAGACCCATATCTAAAAGTACCTAAAGATGCCATGGTACCCACCCCGATATTGCCGCAACAACCATTACTGCTGGCATAAACGGTATCAACGGCCAAATCGCTAAACGCAGCAAACCAACCAATAACATCATAAATAACGCTACCAACCCTATAAATAGCGTTATTGTCCTTATAAAGCCGCCAATAATCCGCGATACCAAGCGATCAAAAAACGCCCGCAGCTGCACCCCGATTGGTCCGCGCACTTTCCCGGCAGAAATTTGCCGCCACGGCGCGAATAGTGTCTTCAGTAATAATCCCAGCGAAAACGTATCGTATAATCGCTCGATAGACTCCCAAACATCTATTGCTGCCCGCTTCCATCCAACGCTATACCACCACGAAATCATGCCCACAATAAACATATGCTTTTTATTATAGTTCAAAAAGCGTTTGGACGCTACTATAATGCGCCAAAAACAGGTATAATGAGTTTTATGCGTCAAACTCTCACGACTATGCTTGGGAAGACTGTTAAGAAAGCTGCACAGATTCGCGGCGGTAGCGGCTCAGCCTTACCAGGCTTGGTAATCGAAAAAATCGACTCAGATTTTGTCAGCCGCACATTGCAGCAGCTACCAATGGGTGTAACACTCATCAGCGGTACCAACGGCAAAACCACTACCACCAAAATTGTTGTCGAATTATTAGAAAGCCAAGGCTTGAAAGTATTCACCAACCGTACTGGCAGCAACTTCACGCGCGGCGTGGCAGCAGCGCTATTAGGCGAAGTTGATTTGCACGGACGAATTAACGCCGATATTGCCGTGCTTGAGCTCGACGAAGCCTATGCTGTTCACTTTGTAAAAGCAATCAAGCCAAGCTACTGTTTGCTGCTCAACGTTATGCGCGACCAGCTCGACCGCTTCGGCGAAATTGACAATACCGCCAAACTCCTCCACAATGTTGCAATAAACACAACAAAGTGCGTAGTCCTTAACCGCGACGACCCGCGATTAAGTAGTCCTGATTTTGTAAACGACATCAAATCACCGCTGCGAAGTTTTGGCGTTAACCCAAAATATTCGCAGACTTTCCCTTCTGATGATTCTCTACGTAGTAGCGAGCAAAATGCGGCTAAATTGTACGCTGACGACACCAGTCTTGAAGAATTTAAAGACCAGCACGCCGTTATTGCCTTCAATGGTAGTAGTCGCTCGGTAGATCTGAACCTGCGCGGCATCTACAATCTACAAAATGCCACTGGTGCTGTTGCTTTAGTGCGCGCAATTCTCGGTAATAATCTAAATGTTGATTCTATGCTCGAAGCGCTATCAGGTATTAAGCCAGCTTTTGGCCGCGGCGAGCAATTAATAATTGACGGACAACCCTGCGAGCTAGTATTGGTCAAAAACCCGGCTGGCTTCCGTTTGGCCCTAGCTTCGTTCGATCCAGCAAACTATGCCACTATGATAGCTATTAACGATGCTTACGCTGATGGCCGCGATATGAGCTGGCTCTGGGATGTCGATTTCGATAGCTTACAAGAACAAGGTGTTACTGCTGTATCTGGTGTCCGCGCCTATGACATGGCTCTACGACTAGAATACGACGAAGTATCTATCGATTTTGTCGATACCGACCTGACGGTTGCATTGCGCCAACTTATCACTAAACACACTCGCCAACCAAAGCGCATTTATTGTAGCTACACCGCAATGTTAGCACTACGACGACTACTAGCCCGCTATACCGACGTGGAGGAAATCCGATGAAAAGACAACCGCAATCTATCACTATCTTGCAACTTTATCCGCGCGATATGAACATTTACGGCGACTGGGGCAATGTTCTGACTCTCAAGCGGCGGCTAGAATGGCGTGGTTTTGCTACCAAACTAATCGAATATAACGTTGGCGACGCTTTTCCAGACGATGTTGATTTAATCGTCGGTGGTGGTGGACAGGACTCTGGACAATTACGAATTAGCGACGACCTGCAAAAGATTGCCCCGCAACTCAAACGATTAGCTGACGACGATTTACCAATGTTAGTTATCTGCGGTTTATACCAACTATTCGGCCGCTCGTTTACTACCAAAGACGGCGACATAATTCCTGGTATCAGTATTCTTGACCTAGAGACAATTGGTGGTGACGAGCGCATTGTTGGTAATATTATCGTCAAAAGTCCAGAATTCGGTGAAATTATCGGTTATGAGAATCACTCCGGGCTAACTACGCTTGGCCAAAATACCACAGCACTCGGCGACGTCATCAAAGGCATAGGCAACAATAATATTGATGGCCGCGAGGGCGCCCGTTATCGTAACGTTATCGGTACCTATTTGCACGGTCCGCTCTTGCCAAAGAATCCGCACATCGCCGATTGGATGATTTCGCAAGCTATAATCCGTAAATACGGCGCCGTCGTTTTAGACCCGCTTGAAGACAAGTACACTGAACAGGCTCGTAATATCGCTAAAAAACGCCCGCGCTAGCCGCTACTTTTAACGCTATCCTCAGATTGGACCTGCTATACTGGTAGAAGTGACCAAAATGAGCGCTGTAAAAAAACCAAAAATTAATCGTATTGTCAGCCTAGATTTAATGAGAGGCTGGTTTTTGGTAATAATCATACTTGATCATTTGAGTTATTTTCCAAACGGCCTCGTGTTCATAAGCGGCGACAGCAGATTATACGTCACTGCCGCCGAAGGATTCTTTATTATTTCTGGATTAGTATTAGGTATTGTCCGCGGCGCTAAATTAACAGAGCGCTCGTTTAGATACGCTGCTAAATTGATCTGGCGGCGAAGCTTCATGCTATATCTGACCAGTATCATCATTACAATATTATCGATTACGATCGGCTGGCATTTTGTTGGTAACGACGGCGTCAAGTCGCCTTTGCCTCCGCTAGATAGCAATATCTTTAGTTTATTTTGGAGAATAGTTACCTTGCAAGAATTCTACGGCTGGGCCGATTACTTGCGTCTGTATGCGATATTTTTGGCGCTAACACCAGCTGCGCTTTGGCTACTGCGCCGCGGCAAATGGTACATCGTTCTAACCGTCAGTACTCTAGTTTGGCTGCTAACGCCAAAGCCGGTTAACGAATTCACTCAGCCATTTACTTGGCAATTTATTTTTTTCATCGCCTTCACGCTAGGATTTTACTCGCCGCAAATTAAATCATGGTGGAATAGTTTGTCCGCCAAAACGCGGCGCCGTACCAAAACTGTCATCTTTACCATGTTTATTATCACTTTCATCGCCAATGTTTTTGCCGAGTTTTTCGCGCCAGCCTTAAATGATAATCTTTCGACAGCTATTAATAATTTTCACCCTATCCTAGCGGCCAGCTTCGATAAGTTAGCTCTAACGCCAGCGCGCGTAGCTATGTCGCTGCTCTGGTTTATTGGGTTTTTTATGATTTTCCAGCGTTTTGAAAAACAAATTAAACGCTACCTCGGCTGGCTACTTATTCCGTTTGGGACTAATTCGCTTTACGTTTATTCAATTCATGCCTTCGTAGTCATGGGAGCGCATCTGATAGTCAATCCGCAATATGGCGCGCCGGCTAGTTATTTTAATTCTTTTGACCGTCTAGCCGAGGTTCCTCAAAACCTCGCGCTATCGATTTTGGTAATTGCAATTATTTACCTAGCAGTGCGAACCAAATTTTTGATGAAGATTATTCCGCGTTAAACTTAGTGATTTTTAGCGGTGATAAATCGATCGTTTCGACCTCGCGATAGTTGCCTAGCAGATCAGCTTTCATGTCGCTATAGTAGACGTTATAGATATTCTTTGCGTGAGTAAATACTTTTTTCGTGTCGGCAACTTGGCGGCTATTGCCATCTAGCGGAGCATAACCGCCGCCAAGATGTTGGTCGCTACTAGCAAAATATATCTGGCAATTCGGTAGATAATAATCTAGCTCAATCGCCACATACGGATCGGCCGCTAACACCACATCGTTTTCGCTACATTTAACTATAGAAGCAACAGAGTTGACGTTTGGCTTTTGCATACGCTGAAAGTTATAATTGCCAACCTGGCTGAGGTTAGTTGCCCCGACCGCCAGAATTACCAGCAGAACTAACGGTGAAGCTATTCGCCAAACTTCACGATTCTCATGTTCGGTCGACAGCGCGAGACTAGCTCCCACGAGCATAACTAAGCCAATCGCAACGTGCGCCAAATAACGCTCGACGTACATCGGTTTATACAGAGAAATCACCATCAATAGCATTATCGGCACGCTGATATAACTAACTAATAGCCACAAAATATCATTTTTTTTCTTAACATGAAAAGTAATAACAATTGAGCGGACAGATACAAAAATTATCGCTAGCACCAATATTGAGGTAATCACACCCAGTTGCCAAAGCGGCTGGTATATTGTATTAAACGAAACAATACCAATTAACTGCTCGAGATTCATTGGCTGTCCAATTGGCGCGAGCGCACCATTGCCAACCTGTTTCAAAAAAGACGATAGCCACGGGAGAAACAGCAACAAACTAAACGCATAAGCCCCTATCCAGCGGCACTCTTTCCATGAAGACTTACGCAACCGACCAGCATCCATCGCGACTAGCCAGGCTAGATGAGCTAGCCACAAAAGCGCCAAATAGTATAGCGTGTACATACCGAGCGCCACTAGCACTCCATAAATAAGCCAGTCAGTCCACCGCTTGCTAGAGTGCGCCCGTACCAACATTGCCGTCGCCGCTACGCCGATTAACGACGCCATAGCGTACATGCGAACTTCGAAACCGTAGCGCATTAATAATGGCGCCAGGAGCAACATCGTTAATACATAAATGGCTGCTCGCGTATTAAGATGCTTTTTAATAAAACAACCAGCTACCGCGATTGAGGCTCCATAAAAGATCGCGCTTAGCGAGCGCAATGCCAGTTCGCTCCAGCCAAAAACATTCGCCCAAATTTTCAGAATGAGATAATACAGCGGCGGATGAGTATCAAGTGCCGACAGCCGAATAATCTCGCTGGCAGACCGCTTGGCTACCATTATCGAATATGCTTCATCAAACCAAACACTCTGCCGCAAGCCAATCCATAAACTAAGAGCTGCCGCTACTACTGGCACAGCAATTATCAGCCACCTATAAACCTTGTCATAGTCATTACTATGCTTCCAAAATAATATTTTCATGCTTTGATTATATTACGACTAGGAAAAACTCGCAAAATAATATATAATAGCTTTGCACATCTATCGGGGTGTGGCGCAGTTGATAGCGCGCGCGGTTTGGGACCGTGAGGTCGAAGGTTTGAGTCCTTTCACCCCGACCATTTGAATCATGAACCTGCCAACAAGCGGCAGGTTTTGTTATTATTCTGTTTTGCCCTCCCATACTCCTCATGCTATCATAACTATATGAAAAGCAAACAACACTCGCGCCGCCGCATAGTCGTTAATATTTTTGGCACATTAGGGTATTTGTCAGTATTTTTGCAGTGGACGTGGACGGCAATTATATTACTATATCCGTTATTCCAATCAGAAGCTGTACAAAAGATTTTTCTACCAGAACGCCAAGCGCCTCGCCCCGTCGTGAGCCACTCTGGGTGCTATAGCGACGCCGCCCCTTTCATTGCCATCATCTCTATTGCCATTACAGCTGCAATTATTGTTATGTCAATAATCACGCTGATAGGATTACCAAAGAAAATCGGCAAGACTGGCGCTAAAATCACGCATTCGGCAGCCAACGTGATAGCCGCCAATACCCACCCGCCAAAACAACAACCAGCAAAAAAATGGAAATTAAACTTGTCGTACAAACTGATAATTTGCATTAAATTAATATTGACGGTTCTGCCAGTCATTCTATTACTCTTTGCGCCGACAATTCCTAAACTACCGCACCAAGTTATGACTATCGTCGGCAATTTCTGCTTAGTGGTATCAGCTGTTTATTGGCTTATCCAATATGCCTTAGCTAAAATCCTACGCGTGCCGCATAAAGAAATTTGGTAATTTAAGCCTTCGGCGGAATGATGTCTATGGTACGAGTTTGCTTATCCAGCGGCAATTGATGCTCGGTATCAAATTCATACATAAGCAGTGTACCGAACGGCATTTCCACTTTGCCAATCTCTTCATCAGGAATCTGGTCAAGATACTTCATCAGCGCGCGAATAGTATTACCGTGCGAAACAAGCAGGATATTTTCGCCTCTTTGCAGCCGCGGCAAGATTTCGCTTTGAAAATATGGAATTGCCCGCGCATAAACATCTTTGAGTGTCTCGCCACCTGGTACTGGATAATCCCAACCGCGGCGAATTCCCTGAAATGCCTCACTGCCAATCTCGTCTTTGACTTCCCATTTGTTTTTGCCAGTTAAGTCGCCGTAATCGCGCTCGTTAAGCGGCTTGGCGATAATCCGTTCGAGATCCGCCTGGTCGCCCTTGCCGCGCAGAATTCCATCACAGGTTTGCTGCGTACGTTTGAGCTCGCTAGTATAAGCGACATCAAAGTGAATATCGCGAATAATTTCACCAAGCTGCTCGGCTTCGCGCATGCCTTTTTCTGTCAAATTGACATCTGTCCAGCCAGTCCACTTACCTAATAAATTCCACTCGCTCTCTGCGTGGCGGCTAATAACTAAAATTCCCTGTTTTTGCACTTCCATAAATTCATTATACCGCGAAAAACGAGTTGCCTGAAATATTTTATCCGTGAGGTTTCAAACAGTCTAGTCTTCTGCATTAAATGCTATAATATAACTATGAACGATTTCACAATTCAATCAATCAAAGCAAGACAAATCCTCGACAGCCGCGGCAACCCAACCGTTGAAGCAGACGTTATTTTAAGTAACGGCACGCTTGGCCGTGCTGCCGTACCGAGCGGCGCTAGCACTGGCTCGGCTGAAGCGCTTGAATTACGCGATGGCGGCATTGACTGGTCGGGCAAAGCGGTTTACCAGGCAGTACGCAATGTTAACGAAGTCATTGCACCAGCGCTAGCCGGACACGATGCCAGCGACCAAGCTGCTCTCGACCAGATAATGCTCGATTTAGACGGCACCGATAATAAATCCAAACTCGGCGCTAACGCCATTCTCAGCGTCAGCCTAGCCGCCGCTAAAGCTGCCGCCAGCGCTAAGAATCAGCCGCTGTGGCGCTACGTCGCAGAGATAACCGACAGCACACCTGTCCTGCCATTACCAATGATGAACGTGCTCAATGGCGGCGCTCACGCAGCTTTCGCTACCGATATTCAGGAATTTATGATCATTTGTAAAGGTGCGCAGACTTTTGCAGACACACTCAAAATGGGCACCGAGATCTTTCATGCGCTAGCCAAAGTACTAAAAAATTATGATTATCCAACTACTGTCGGCGATGAAGGCGGCTACGCACCGCGCGTCCGCAACGGCAACCGCGAAGCGCTGGCCTTATTGTCCGAAGCCATTCAAAACGCCGGCTACGAACTCGGCCGCGACGTTGTCTTTGCAATGGATGCTGCGTCAAGCGAATTCTATCAAGAAGGACGCTACGAGCTCAAATGCGAAGGCAAGTCGCTATCAAGCAGTGAAATGGTTGATTGGCTAGAAGCCTTGACAAATGAATTTCCAATTGCCTCAATCGAGGACGGTCTAGCCGAAAATGATTGGGATGGCTGGAAGCTGCTGCGCGAACGGCTCGGCGACCGCATCCAGCTAGTCGGCGACGATTTGCTTGTCACGAACACCTCGCTGATTGAACGGGCTATCGCTGAACAAACTGCCAACGCGCTGCTAGTTAAACCAAATCAAATTGGCTCGCTGACCGAGACTATTCAAGCTGTTAAAATGGCGCAAAATGCTGGCTGGCGCACCGTCATGAGCCATCGCTCTGGCGAAACCGAAGACACGACAATCAGCCACTTGGCCGTTGGCCTGGGTTGCGGCCAGATTAAAACTGGATCGCTATCGCGAACCGATCGCGTCGCTAAATATAACGAGTTATTACGTATCGCCGAAGCTGACCAATCATTGACGCTAGCGCAGCCATTTAGCGAATAAATAAAACTGTAGGTTTTACTTCTAACAAAGCGAAAAACGCCTTTTCTTTGTCAAGAGGTGTTTTTCATATCAAACTAATTATGTTATACTACTAACGAATAATCGTTTTAGGAGGTTAGTTGCTCTCGATCAAACAAAAAAAGCACCGCCGTCCATATGCTATTTTTGCAGTGGCGATATGCCTGATTAGCACTGGCGTGTATTTTATGATGCTGACCTTATCGCCGTCGGTAGCGCCTCTGATTTTTACCAAGCCGATTGATGCTAAATCGCTGCCAAAAGCCAAAATCGGCGAGAACCGTATTGTTATACCGCGCATCGGCGTCAATATTCACTACGACAAAGGCCGCACCGCACTCGATCGCGGTGCTGAATGGCGACAGCCAAACCATGGCAACCCCAAAGATGGCGGTAATTTCATTATTGCTGCCCACCGCTTCAGTATCCAGCCAACACCGCAGGATACTGTTGAGAAATCGCCTTTTTATAACATTGATAAGATGAAACTAGGCGATAACATTGTAGTCGATTACGAAGGTGCTCGCTATGCGTACGAAATCACTAAAATATTTGATGTCAAACCAGACCAGACTGAAATCGAAGCTCCGTCCCAAGAAGCAAAGCTGACTCTATACAGTTGTGAGCTTGGCGGCTCTGATGCTGGCCGCATCGTCATCACAGGCAAACTGCTCGGTCAAGTCGAACAATAAAATACTCTACCAGTTGTCATACAGTAGAGTATTTTGATTATAAATTGCAGGCAGATAAAAAGGTATTTATTTGGCGAACTCAACCGCGCGCGTTTCACGAATAACATTTACCTTGATAGTTCCAGGATACTGCATAGTTGACTCAATCTTAGTCGCAATATCACGGGCCAGCTTGATAGCGCTAAGGTCGTCGATTTTCTCTGGCGTGACAATCACGCGAATCTCGCGGCCGGCGCTTATGGCGTACGCTTTCTCGATCCCTTGGAAGCTGGTCGCAACATTTTCGAGATCACGCATGCGCTCAGCGAAATTCTCAGCAGAGATATTACGCGCACCCGGCCGAGCGGCGCTGATCGCATCGCAAATACGAACGACGATAGCCTCTGGCGTAGTCGCTTCAATGTCGTCGTGATGAGCCTCAATCGCATGACAGATACCCTCGCTCAGGCCAGCTTTGCGAGCCAGCTCGGCACCGATATGGTGATGCTTGCCTTCAATTTTGTGGGTAACTGCCTTGCCCATATCGTGCAGCAGCGTCGCTATTTTGGAGGTGCGGACATCAGCGCCAATCTCGCTAGCAATCATACCGGCCATATGCGCCATTTCGGTCGAATGCTTAAGAACATTTTGACCATAGCTAGTTCGAAATTTCAGCTCGCCAAGTAGCTTTAACAAATCGCGCGGGATACCGGTAACGCCAACTTCGCGCGCCGCATCTTCGCCAGCACGCTGGGTTTCCTTGTCGATTTGCTTTTCGGCCTTAGCAAAAACCTCTTCAATCCGACCCGGGTGAATTCGCCCATCTTTCATCAGCATTTCCAGCCCGAGACGCGCCACTTGGCGACGTATCGGATCAAAGCTCGACAGTACCACCATACCCGGCGTATCGTCGACTAAGAAATCCACGCCAGTAACGCGCTGCATTGCTTGGATATTACGGCCTTCTTTGCCGATAATCCGACCCTTCATGTCGTCGTCTGGCAGTTTAACCGCAGTGACCGTGCGCTCAGCAGTCACCTCGCTAGCCATGCGTTCCATCGTTTCGACGAGGATAGTTTGCGCCCGCTCCTCGGCGTCAGCTTCAACGTCTTGCTGCATTTTGGCAACCAGATTTAGTAGATCACCCTTGATGTCGCGTTCAGTCATCTTCATCAACTTATCAGCGGCATCTTTCTTCTTGAGGCCAGCAATTTTCTCAAGCTTTTCCTGCTGACGCGTACGAATGTCACGGATCTCATTCTTCAATTCTTCAACTTCGTCTTCTTGCTTGCGTAATTTTTCACTGCGTTTATCAAGCTGGTCAAGCTTTTTGTCAAGCGACTCCTCGCGGTCCGCCAGACGATTCTCGGTTTTTTGAAGCTCTTTGCGGCGCTCTTTCTCGATTCGCAGCGCTTCATCTTTAGCTTTAAGTACGATATCGCTAGCTTTGCGCTCAGCTTGCGCTATGACCTGTTCAGCCGTATTTTTGCTCTTGGTCTCTTGTTGGCGATCATATACCACTTTACCGCCCACGCCAGCAATAATACCAACAATCGCGGCAATAATTCCCTCAACCATATTTTTCCTTTCTTTCGCGGTAATTAGTCAACACGTCAAGTCAAAAAACCGCAAAATTATCAAAATTTAAACTTATCAATGTCACATTCGTAGACATTACCATTGTACCGCGTTTATAACAAAATAAGCAACTATTTACGCGGTTTGGTGATGCGAGCCTCAGCGCCATACTCTGGCAAAACGATACCGTCGTTATCGTTTTTAGCTAAGCGTTCTAAGCAAATTTCACGCCAGTTATCACCCGTCGCGCCAACAATCGGAACATGCCGCTCATGAGCAATCGTGTTCAACACCGCGACGCCAATCCTCAACCCCGTGAAACTACCCGGTCCGCGGAACACGCCAATACCGGTAATATCAGCAAAGCTCGCACCATTTTCAACCAGCCGGTCACGCAAGTATGCCAGCATATCGCGTGCCAGGCTACGCCCGGCAGCCCACTCGTAGTCAACCCGCTTTTCACCATCAATCAATGCCAGCTGCACTATCATCTCGGCGCTGTTCCATAATAAAATCACTGTAACTCCTCCAGAATTCGACGCGATTTATCACCGCTGCTTTTTAGAATTAATTTGCGGCTATTGTCGGTTTGCGTTTGAATAATAATTTGCAAAACATCGGCCGGCAACACGTCGTTTACTACATCACTCCACTCAATGACCGTGATCGTTTGCGGATCGCACATCGCTTCACTCAGTTCCATTTTCATAATGCCAGCATCTTGCAAACGATAAAAATCATAGTGTGCCAAACGTAGTCCATTCGGCGCCTCGTAATTACGACTAATTGTAAATGTAGGGCTCTGTATCTCATCTTCTATCTGTAAACCGCGCGCTAGGCCTTTCGTTAGCGTCGTTTTGCCAGCGCCAATATCACCAATTAATTCTAGCGTCTCGCCACCAAGCAACAAGCCGCCGATTTTCGTACCGAAATTCACCAGATCATCTACCGTTCGTAGAGTTACCTCGAGATTCATAAAGACTATTATACCAACAAAATTACACAAAAGTACAACGCGCTAGAGCGTAGAGATCGTCTTCTCTAATTTTATGGTATAATATATTAAATATTCCTTTGGTAATCAATAAGAATATACTTACGATAATCACATGCAACAACGAAATCCAACTAAATACTATCCTAGCGGTAAATACGACCTACAATGGTGGCGCCAAACTGGTATATTCTACACTGGCGAGAAAAATGAAATTGCTGGTGTCTCTGCAAATAGCTGGGAAGAATATATCAACTTGATGCACGAAATTTCACGCGATTATACCGGACGCGTCATCAGCCCGGAGCTGATGACGGCCTCCGATATATCGCTGGACGATTTAGCTCTATCAGCCGCCAGAAAAGCTATCCGCCAACGCGTCAACGATATTGTAGAAAGATCAGAATCCATTCCGTATGCTGAAATAATTCTAGGTACACCAGAGTTTTCATCGCTAGGAAACTACAATGCATTATTGCTTATAAATAACGGGCTCGCTCACGTTATCGCGCGCAAACGGTTTATCACGCCTACCGAATCTACACACTTCACACCAGGACGTCTACCGCAGAGTTTCACTCATAGTGTAATTTGTGCTGATCTATTTAGCTATATGGACAAAAACACTGCACACGAGATTCAAGCAAGTTGCTGCTGGGCTACACCGTTAGTGCCACAAGCTAAATACAATACACTGCCCGATGAAGAGCGCTACCGCAACGCTATGATTTATGTGCTTAACGGAATATTCAATAACACTGAAACTCGAAGCGTAACGATTGTTGATCGGACACCCGATAGCACCAATATTGCACCGCTAAATTGTCGCGCTACTCGTCGTTTCTAGATGTTAGAATAAGAATGTGGCAATAACTAGTATTTATACGCATAATTATCAATCACCTCTTGGTGAAATCGTTATCGCCAGCGATGACACAGCAATTACCGGCCTATGGCTTGTCGGGCAAAGACACTTCGACATAGAGCTAGAAGGATGTATAGCTGACAAAGATTTACCAATTTTCGACGAGGTTTCGCATTGGCTAGATATATATTTCACAGGCAATAACCCTGGAGAAATCCCGGCTGTGCATATGAATGGTACACTGTTCCAATTGGAAGTTTGGCAAATTCTCCAAACCATACCATACGGCAAATTAATTACCTACCGGGAAATCGCTGAACTCATAGCCAAAAAACGCGGCATCGCCAAAATGTCGGCACGCGCCGTTGGCAATGCTATCGGCCGTAACCCTATCTCGATTCTCGTGCCGTGCCACCGCGTCGTCGGCAGCGACGGCAAAATGACTGGTTATGCCGGCGGAATTGAGAGAAAAGTTAAATTACTGAAACTAGAAAATGCGCTTTAACATAAAAAGAAGAACGCCAAATCAGCGCTCTTCTTTTAGGCTATGACTGATTATTTTTCGTCGACCACTTCGCCCTCAACTGGCTCGTCTTTGTCCGATTTTTTGTCGTCTTTAGACTCGTCGGCTTTTTTATCATCGGCAGCTTGCTGGTACATTTTGGCACCGATTGGCATGATGGCGTCCTGCAGTGCTTTGGCTGCCGCCTCTAGTTCGTCCTTGTCATCAGCGTCTTTATGCTTTTCCGCTTCCTTAACCGCTTCGTCAATCGCCTTTTTGTCGTCGTCAGAAATCTTATCTTTGAACTCATCCGGCATTTTCTTTGCCTGGTAGATAGCGTTTTCCAGCTGGTTTTTGGCGTCAACCGTTTCGCGCTTTTTCTTGTCTTCGTCGGCATGCATTTCGGCTTCTTTTTGCGCCTTTTCAATGTCTTCCTTGCTCATGTTACCTGAGTTTTGGATGGTAATTGATTGTTCCTTGCCAGTGCCTTTGTCTTTGGCAGTAACATTAAGGATACCATTCGCATCAATGTTGAACGTCACTTCAATCTGCGGCACGCCGCGCGGTGCTGGCGCGATGCCGTCAAGCACAAAGCGCCCCAAGCTCTTGTTGTCATTGGCAAATTCGCGCTCGCCCTGCAAGACGTGAATCTCCACCTGCGGCTGATTGTCGGCTGCCGTCGAGAACACTTCGCTCTTGCTGGTTGGCACAGTGGTGTTACGCTCAATCAGTTTGGTCGACACACCACCCATCGTCTCGATACCAAGAGACAAAGGCGTTACGTCCAGCAGTAACACATCCTTGACATCGCCAGCCAACACGCCACCCTGAATGGCGGCACCAACGGCCACCACTTCGTCTGGGTTAACACCCTGCATTGGGTCTTTGCCGAACAATTTCTTCACCCGCTCAACCACTGCTGGCATGCGGGTCATACCGCCAACCATGACGATTTCATTGACGTCAGATTTTGATAATTTAGCGTCTTTGAGCGCTTTTTCAACTGGGCCGTCCAGGCGATCTAACAAATCCTTCACCAAATCTTCCAACTTGGCCCGCGTTAGGCTCAGCTCAAAGTGCTTTGGCCCGTCAGCGTCAGCGGTAATGAACGGAATATTGACTTCATATTCAGTAACCGTTGACAGCTCCTTCTTAGCCTTTTCAGCTTCATCCTTCAGGCGCTGCATGGCCGCGTTGTCTTTGCGCAAATCGATACCCTCTTTCGACTTGAAGTCGTCAAGGAAGTAGTTAACTATGATGTTGTCAAAGTCCTCGCCGCCCAGGTGGGTATCACCATTGGTGGCTTTCACCTCAAACACACCGTCGCCGAGTTCCAAAATAGAAACGTCGAAGGTGCCACCGCCAAGGTCAAACACCACGATGGTCTCGTCATTTTTGCCTTTTTCCAGGCCGTACGCCAGAGCAGCCGCCGTTGGCTCATTGATGATGCGCTTAACTTCCAGGCCGGCAATTTTACCAGCGTCTTTGGTGGCTTGGCGCTGCGAATCGTCGAAGTAGGCCGGCACGGTGATAACCGCTTCGGTGACTTTTTCGCCCAGGAAAGCTTCGGCATCAGCTTTGATTTTGCTGAGGATCATAGCTGAAACTTCTTCTGGCGTGTATTCCTTGTCGCCCATCTTTACCGCCACGCCGGTACCCTTTTTGACAATCTGGTACGGCATGATATCCAAGTCTTTTTGAACTTCCTTGTCGTTAAACTTACGGCCAATTAAACGCTTCACCCCGTAAATGGTGTTCTTTGGATTGGTCACGCGCTGGCGCTGCGCCACTTGCCCAACCAAGCGCTCGCCTTTTTTGTTAATTGCCACCACTGACGGCGTGGTACGATTACCCTCAGCGTTAGCGATGACCTCTGGCTTGCCCGCCAACATATACGCAAAGGCGCTGTTGGTTGTACCGAGGTCAATTCCGATAATTTTACCCATATGATTCCCCTTTCTTGTTTTGATCACATCTGGTTTTTCTTATATTCATTTTAGCACTCTTTTATGTCGAGTGCCAACTATTTCAGTATAAATAATTAGCACTCTGGTGTCAAGAGTGCTAATTTAGATTTTTGCATTACTGTCTATTTTGTAGTAGTTGACTGGACTGGCGGCACTGCCGACGTCTTTCTGGCTAGTGTAATATATTGCACAACCGAAATAATATAAACTGCCGAACCAACCAAAATCAAACCGTAAGCAATCGTGTAAGTGCCGCCGGTGTTGCTGGCCAGTATAAACGTTGCATACGTGACAACAGCGCCAACCAGCGGAGCTAATGACGAAAAGGCAACCGATTTACGCGCCGCCAAAAGACTAGGGCTCAACTGCTTACCTCTGCCAATAGCAAACCAAACAAACGATCCAACCGCCATAGCTGCTGCAGCAATTGTCACCAGTAAGAAAAAATATTCCGCATACGAATTAGACTCGTTAGCAGCTTTATTCATCTCTTCTATAGCTGCGGAATATTTTTTGACAGAGTTACGAATTTGTTCCAAATATTGGTTTACAGTATTATAATCCCTTCCGCGCAAAACAACGGTAACCTTGTCTAACAGCACTTTTATCTCTCCAGCATATTTTTTAACTTCCGCTGACTTTTTGATATATTGGACACCTAGTTTAGAAGAAAACTTATGACTAGCAACGTTATTGAATGCTGACGAAGCAGCGGCAGCCCGAGCAAGAACCTTACCATTGGCTACAGATTCCTCGTCGTTTATCGCTCTTATAAAATCTGTATAAGACTTGTTCGAAGTAGCAATTATATCGATGTCCGCTTGGTTTGCATAACTGACTGCGCTAGCAAATGAGCCTCCAGCCGATACTACAACAAACATAGCTAAAATTATCTTGAAAATTTTAAGCATGATTAGAATTATATACGCAAATTCGAGTTTTACCAACCGCCGCTGGCACCGCCGCCAGAAAACCCGCCGCCGCCAAAGCTGCCGCCAGACGAGCTGCCTGAACTGTTAGAACTGCCGCCCGAACCGATACCGCCAATCCACCACCAGCGGTTCGATCGGCGCTTGCCAGATCGGCCGCCCCTCCTTGTAGCTATTATTACAACAATAAATATGAGGACTATGATGAATATTAAGGAGATTATCGATTCCATATCCTCGCTATCGGCTGATTGGTCTTTGCCTTCCGCAGCGTCGATGATTCGTTTCACGCCAGCTTCAACACCGCCAGCATAATCACCGCTGCGAAACTTTGGTGCTATTGTATTACGGATAATTTGGCTAGCTCGCGCATCGGTCAACGAACCTTCCATGCCATTGCCGACCTCGATTCGCATTTTACGGTCATTCTTGGCAATAAGCAGTAATACGCCATTACTCTTTTTCTTGTCGCCGACACCCCATTGGCGAGCTACTTTGAGACTATATTCCTCTAGACTATCATCACTGCCAAGCGTCGGAATCATCAACACGCCGATTTGGAATGACTTTTTCTGGCGCTCAGCATTAATCAGCTGCGCAATGCGGTCAATATCTTCATTTGCCAAACTTTCCGTCTGGTCAATTATAGGACGTTCAAGCGGCGGCGCAGCTGGCACTTCTAGTTTAGCGAAAGCTGTATTATTAAACAGGCAGCCAAATAACACTGCCAATGACAACAATCCAACTAAATTAATAACAGAGCTTCGCCAACGCATATCTAGTTTTCTTGTTTGGTTGAATTTGCTGCGTTGAAATCAACCGACGGAGCTTTATTAGCACCAACATCCGACTCAAAATACGGTCGCTCCTTGAAACCGAACATACCCGCTAACAAATTTGTCGGGAAAGATTTAACCTTCGTGTTATATGATCTAGCAGCGTCATTAAAGTCATTGCGCGCCACAGTTATACGATTTTCTGTACCTTCTAACTGCGACTGCAAATCTCTGAAGTTTTCCGTTGCTTTGAGCTGCGGATAGTTTTCAGCTACCGCCAACAGCCGACTGAGCGACGAGCTAACCTCGCTTTGGGCCTGCTGGAATTTGGCTATGTCATCTGGATTATTGGCATCGACTTTGATTTGCGTAGCTTTAGCGCGCGCCTCGACTACCTTTGTTAATGTCTCTTGCTCGAAATTGGCCGCACCCTTGACGGTATTGACCAGATTTGGAATCAAATCGCTGCGCCGTTGATATTGCGATTCAACCTTGCTCCATGCCGTATTAACCGACTCGCGGCTCGACACCATGCCGTTATAAGACCCGGCAATCATCATCACTAGAAGTAATAGCACTCCTCCGATAATTGCTGGAATTTTCCAATTTTTCATCACGACCTCCTATGCGTTAATGATTAATTGTAGTTTAGCACAATTACAAGCCTATTGCCGCGTCACCTTAGTCATAGCGTCGCGAACCACCGCGCCATTCAAGATATAGCCAGCACGCAATTCCTCAGCTATGACTTCCTTGTCACCCTCGGCCGTTTCGTCAAACTGAACCGCTTGGTGAAGTTCGGGATTGAACGGCGTGCCAGGTTTGGCATCGATTTTTTCTAATCCCAAATCCTTCAGCTGCTTGTCGAGTTGCTTCGATAAACCAGCCACGCCTTTTGCCCAGGCGTTATCCGCTAGCTCTGCTGGCACATTGGCAATCGCCCGCTCAATCGTGTCAATCACCGGCAGCAATTTCATGATTGCCTTAGTCTGCCCTAAATCCTGGGCCGCCTGCTTTTCCGCCTCCACGCGCTTGCGATAATTCTCGAAATCCGCCCGCGTCCGCTGCAAATCTAGTGTTAACTCGCCCAGCTGCTGCTGCAAATCCTCGGTTCTTTCATCAAGTTTTTTGTGCTGCTTTGTCATTTTTTCCTCCTTATAATATCCCCTCCAGCATGGCGCCCGTCCGGCGTACCAGTTCCATCGTCCGGCGATAGTTTTGCCGCGTCGGACCGATGACGCCAATATAGCTGCTGTCGCTAAACGTCGAGCGGAATTTGCTGATAATCAGCGTAGCGCCGCTTGCTTTACCAATCGGGTTTTCGCTGCCGATAAATACATTCAGCGGCTGGTTGGGCGCGGCTTCGGCCAGCCATGGCTCGATATTATCAATTAGCCTAGCAATCGCCTGCACATGATCGCCGCCAGCGAACTCCGGCTGAGAAAAAAGCTGCGTCATACCATTCATGTATAGCTGCGCGCCAAACGATGCGAAACCAAAGTTGCCCGTCAGTTCTACCAAGCTATCGACGGCGCTGCGAATCGCCCGATCCGACTTATCAACATGCGAATTAACGTGCGCCTCGATCGCTCTCGCACTGCGATCGATACCACTGGGCAGTTCAGTCATCTGCGCGTCAGTAATGCCGTTAACGTAGAATCGGTAACCCTTATCAGTCGGGATGCGGCCGGCGCTAGTATGCGGCGCTTCGATAAAGCCCATCTCTTCCAGCTTAGCCATTTCGCTGCGAATCGTCGCGCTACTCACGCCAAACAATTTCGCCAGCGTCACACTGCCTACTGGCGCAGCAATTTCAGCATACTGCTCAATGATAGCGGCGAGAATAGCCTGTTGACGTTCGGTCATGAGCTAATTATAGCGCACTTTTGGCACTCATGCAAGGCGAGTGCTAACTACTCGCTTTCAATTGCTCTAGCAAATCTCGCGCCGCCAGTCTAGCTTCATCGTCTTTACGGTTATAGACATCTGGCTTTAGAGCGATTGCCCGCACAATCCGCGCCGTCTCATCAATATCATCATTAATGACGAAATGATAATACGGCACTTCAAGCGCATGAGTAATTTCACGAATTGCACTATTGTAGCGTTTCGGCCATTCGCGATCAAATTCCTCTTGCGAAGTGTAACGTACACTGAGACGACGACGCCATTCTTGATAATTTGGCGGTAACAAAAATATCGCTACCACACCTGGCGACAGCTTTTTATATTCATCGACACCTTGCACATCAATATCAGTAACCGCAATTTTACCAGCATCATGAATATCCTGAATCTGCTTGACACCAGTACCATAAACTGTACCGTGCACAAATTTCGCCTCGACAAAAGCATGACTTTCCAACAATCTAGCGGCAGTCGCTTCATCAATATAGTTATAATCAATGCCTTCACGCTCCCATACACCTTTATTTTGACGCGGCTGGCGAGTCGTATACGACACAATATCAGCAAACTCCGGCGACTGCATTAACCGCTGCTTGGTCGTGTCCTTGCCTGCACCCGATATACCAACGAGCAACACAATTTTGGTTTGAATAATGAGCTGGCGAACCGCTTCGCTTGGTTGATATTCTTTGATAAGCTTTTCGATCTTTGACATAATATCTGCTTATAATAACTCATCCAGCACCGATTGCCAATCAGGAAACTGCGAGCTGCCAAAGTGAATGTGCCGGCCGGCAAACTCAGCAGCGCCTTTAGCTGTCCGGTCATCAATCAAAATATCGCCGCGACTTAGCTGCTTGACCGACGAAAAGACGACTTTGCGAAAGAAAATATTTTCCTGACCATCGCCGCCAAAATACTTTTTCACCCATGCTAACTTATCACCCAGTGCCGTCGGATTTTCCCATGGCGATGACGATAGGATGTATAAATCATACTTTTCTTTCAAAGCATCTACCGCCTCAAGGGCGCCCGGCATCGGATCCATTAGCGCGAAAATGCCCGGAATATTGTCGTACTCACCCGCAAACTTCTCAAGCATCTCGGGCGGAATCTTCGTCAAAGCTGATTCAAAATCAACCAGCACACCGTCCATATCGATATAAATAATCGGTTTGCTATTTTCGTTCATCTTTACCCCTACCAGTAAAGAATGAAAAATCACGATACACAGTACTTCCATCACCAGGTGTACTGCCCTTATTTCGATGAATAAATCCCTGCTTACGGGCAGCTTTTAGGTCACCGAGCGTAGGGAATGTTGTCACTTCATTCCATTCGTTTGGCAAGCGACGTTTCGTGACAGCAAAGTCGCTGTCAACACCTCTAATAACTACAGCTCTAATTATTTTTATACCCATACGCCTCGCCAATGTTGTTCGATGCATACCGTCAATAAGCAGTAATCCTTCATGATTATATTCCTCAATAATAGGCGGGAGCATGACTCCGCCCTCCCCATTTTCTTCATCAATAATATCAATTCCACCAGTTCTCATGCACAGTGTATCTTCACCATACGGCAAAACAAGCTCTCTTAAACCCTCTTGCTTGCGTACACCAGCGTCAATAACATACCGCTGCGTCGGCTGAAAAGTATCAATACGAACATCTTCAATTGAGATATCGCTACCAGCATAAGGTCGTGCGTCCTTATCAGCTAACGTCGGCGCCCGATACAGGTTATCAATTAGCCACCCTTGAGACTTAAATCTCTCTACTCGCACTAATCTCTCCTTAGCATTATTGTAAACGCCTCGCTCGGAATGTCAACTTTGCCAAAGCGCTTCATGCGTTTCTTGCCGCGGGCTTGCTTGGCGAGGAGTTTTTTCTTGCGCGAGACGTCGCCACCATAGAGATAGCCGGTGACGTCTTTGCGGTAGGCGCCGATGTTTTCGCGAGCGATGAATTTGCCGCCAATCGCCGCCTGCAGTGCCACCTCAAAGCTCTGGCGCGGCACCACGTCTTTCAGTTTTTTGACGATTTCGCGACCCAAGCCTGGCGCCTCCGAGCGGTGGCACATCATGCTCAGCGCATTGACCATTTCGCCCGCTACATAAAAATCAACGCGCACCAAATCTTCCGGCTGATACCCCGCTAGCTCATAATTAAACGAACCGTAGCCGCTGGTCACCGACTTCAATTGATCATAAAAATCCGTCAACAGATTTGCCAGTGGTGCCGTAAAGGAAATCAGCGCCCGCTCATCGATGTAGCTGAGGTTTTTCTGCCGGCCGCGCTTGGCGACAATCAGCTGAATCACCGCACCGATATAGTCCTGCGGCACCACAATTTCACCATCAATCCACGGCTCGCGAACCTCCGTGATTTGTGCTGGGTCAGGCAATTCGCTGGCTGATTTGATGTCCAACTCCTCGCCGTTGGTCAGGCTGACTTGATAATCCGTGCTCGGATTAGTGACGATGAGGTCCAGATTATACTCACGCTCCAGCCGCTCGCGAATGATATCCATATGAAGCAGCCCAAGGAAACCGATCCGCACGCCATAGCCCAGTACCGGCGAATTCTCCGGCTCAAATTGCAGCGCCGAATCGCTCAAACTCAGTTTCTCAATAGCCTCTTTCAAATCATTATAATCCTCGTTGGACACCGGAAAGAAGCCCGCGTAGACGAAAGGCTTAACTTCTTTGTAGCCAGGGAGGGGCTGGACAACTTGGTTCATTACCCTATTATTATATCCTACATTTCACTATTAGATAGTTATAAAAGACATGATAGATTGCTTCGCAAGTTTTAATTTCAGCCCAGAAACTCGTAAATATATAAAAGGAAACCTCATAATTCCTGAACGAGACTATCTAGCCCCTGGCCAAGTTTGACACTATTAGGCTTAGATGGGTCGAAGACTTTTGCACGCTCAAAATCGATCGGCCGCATTGATATAATGCGGTATTGCCCATTATCACCCCTGTTATATTCAATGATAAAATCTTTCAAACGCCACGGTTTATCAATTCCAGTATCGCGCCGTACGGTCTCGGCAATTTCTTTCATGCGCGAAAAAGCGTCGGTCATTAATTCTCGCTGATTTGTCTCCGACACAGCATTTTTTGCAAAGAAATCTTTTACCGTCGCTCTCGCCATTTATCTTTTCCATCACAATAAAGCCTTGCTGTCCGCTCGTAAAGACCCGGGCGATTGGTTTTGGCGCGTCAATACCAAGTTTGCGTAGCATTAAAAGCGCCTCAAATTCATCGACTGGACCTTGCCGCTTTGCCTCCACGACATTCTTCACAATCGCACTGGCGCCGCCCTCAGCAAGCGATAGCTCAAAAACCGCCTCGCCAGGATACGGATCGCTTGGGTCCGCTATCTTGAGCGATGTCGCCGACTGCAATAATTCGGCGCCAATATCACCACTTGAGAACATCTCAGCCAACTGTTCTCTCACTGCCTTGTCACAGCTACTATCAATCCTCATTTCTCGTTGGTTTTCCAGGCATATCGCTTCGTAACCCGAATTGACCGGCTCCATGTTTTTTAGCTCGAGGGTATAGTAACGCCGGCTCAGAGCTAGCTGTACCATACGAAAAGCTAGCCGTTCATCAGAATCAGTCGGTCGGCTATATGGTTCCAGCCTGCCATCTTCAGTGAGATACAAACCCTCTGCCAACTCTTCGTCCTTGACGTTGTGTTCTATACTATTTAATATCTTATTTCTTTGCGGCTTGTCACCTTTTAGTCCCAGCACCGTTCTTTGTTGGTTACTTGCACTGAGCAGCCTAATCCGGCTATCGAAATTTAATTCTGACACTCCCAGTACTCTCATGATATCTTCAGCAATCGTTCCTACAAACCCAGTGTCGAAGTAATGAGCAGTATCTGGATGTTGAATACGACAACTCAGGTATTTATATTTCGTTTCGCTTTCAAGGTTATCGCGAAACTTTTGTGGATAGACGAGGTAGGTAGGGAATTCCATGAGTGGCCCGCCCGCCTCGCCGCTACTCATACCGAGCCTACGGCGGCGCGCATAGAGTTGAGCCCGGCGTGCCACGTACGCATAGACACCATCACGACCGAGGAATACTTCTTGAAATTCTCTCTCACCTATTCGCTTAGCATCCCACTCGGTAAACAATTTATCGTAATAGCTAGTATCAACTTCAAGTACCTGATTGAATGCTCTAGCTGCTCTTTCTAGAGCTCCATATAGACCGTCCTCACCCATCACAGCTATATAATCTGCTGCCAATCTACGGTAGACTGGCCAGGCATCACCTGCCTTATCTCCCCGCCCGCCGAATAGCTCCTGGGCATATTGATCTCCATACCTCGATGCTACAACTGCCTGTAGTCTAGTGTAGGACTGGTGAACTGTTTCGCTAAGCCTCTCGTCGTCTTCAGTTTTGGGAAGTCGCAAACGCCGAGCGGCCTGAACTGCTCGTTTATGAAACTTCGTCCCCGGTCGAGATGACGTCACATGATCCATATCACCCGCCTCATCTGCGTACGGGTTATAATTCTTTACACCGCGCAATTCTGGCCTGAGTTCGGCAATATACGCACGTAGCTTAGACGCCTCTTCCGCACCAATAAGTCCTTCTAAGTCAAGCTGAACAACTTTTTGCGCAGTCGAGTAATGATTTGCACATGCCCGCAGAACAATACTCTGCGCGGCCGCGTCCATACCGTAGTCTGATAAGTGCTCAAGGACAGCGTCTGCTAAATCATTACTTAGTTTTATCTTATCTATACAGCCAAGAACTATCTCTGAGGTAGATTCACCAAAGACATACGCATATTGCAGTACCTGCAATTCGTAGCCAGCATTGATAAGCTCGCGAGCGACTCTGGCGTCGAGGCTGAGGAAACTCTCGAGGTTGTCGGCAACCGCCCAACCATCACCAGCATTGATAAGCTTATGAGCTACACTAGCATAAAGTCCAGTGAAGTTATTAAGGCCAGCGGCGACTGTTCCACTTTCGCCAGCGTCAATGAGCGTGCAGGCAATCTCGTTGTGGTCAAGATTGATGAAGATATTGAGATTGTCGACGACTATCCAACCATAACCCTCATTGATAAGTTTGTGAGCATCATGGATCGTCAATTGACAAGTAGAATCTCTTCTTCCCAGAATCTCAAGCAGCTCAGTGACGGTGTGCGTATTTTCTGCCAACTGCTCGACCCCTTCACTATCTTGTACAGCATGACTAGCAAGAGAGCTCCCAACGCGAGAAAGAGCTTGTTCATGATTATCTACGTTATTTACTGGTTCCTCCACCGAACTTTCGGAGTCTAGTGGGCCGTCGACTGTATGTTCAGGATTATTTACCATTATAATTACTTATGTTTCTTTCTACTTAATAATTACAATTTTATTAGATCCTAACTATTTGAGTATTATATCAGCTCAGCATTTTCGTATAAACGCACGGTAAATCGCTCCTTGTACGCCTATTTATTCTAAGCAAATTATTCCTTGCGCATACTGCGGTCTAATCTATAACTTCTCAAAAATCTTATGAGCTTGATTCTTGCCAATAGTCTGAATCAATTCAGCGTAACCCATCCACCGGCCGCGTTTAGTTTTGTCGCGGCGATGGTCATTCTCGTCGGTAACGTCGCCCGTAACTATCGCATCGACATTGCGCCAGGCAGTCCAAAGCGTGTCATCGCTTATAAAACTATAGTCCAGATGAACGCGATTTTCGTTGATTAATTTGTAATCTGACGATGAAAATCCGCGTGCATACAACTCGCGGAGAATAACGTCTGCTAGCTCGGCAAAACTGTCAACCGTAACGTATAAAAAGTCATCATATTCCTCGCCGAGCTCGTACGATCGATCATTCATAAAAACACAATACAAATCATCGTCGACAATTTTTTATCCAGCCACACGCGGCGGTCGCGTGCTATCGGAATCACCCGGCAGCTAATTTTCTCTGTAAAATTTTTGAAGTTATTCATTCTGTATCCAATTTCCGCCTCATGCGCTTTGCGTATCTATATACGATGCGCTATTTAATATTTCTTCAAATACTTTACTATTTTGTTTCCAATATTCATTGTAAGAGAATACCGATATGTAACGAAGACATCCGTCTTCGCGGCCAACAGCTAAGCGTGTTACCATTTTAGTATTTTCAGGTCGAGAACCGCAACTTGATGTAATTCTGACAATACCAACTAAACCATTTTGTTCCAAAGTATCGTCCTTGATATCGACAGTCGCTTGACAATTTTCCAATCCCTTAATAGTAAAGAATCTTTTCGCGTCTTCGCGCAACTCTTTGCTATCATAAGCCATTTTGCGCACTAATTCATAAGCTTCATCAGGCGCAGCCGGTAACACCAACCGCTTCGAATCCTGAGTCACGCCAACACCGCTAATTGACTTATTATCCTTGCCCAGTTTATCGCCGTAACCTTCAGTTTTACCGTTTTTTACATCAATCCTTTGCCACTGCTTTGGTATTAGAAAACGGGTTTTCTGAGTCCTTGCTTCAACCAAATTTTTACTTTTCAGATAGACTGGCACTTCATGCAGCAAATAATCATACGAAGTATAAGCGCTTACACTGAAACACACTAAAGCTAAGATTAATTTGAGTATTTTTGTTTTCATTTGTACATTTTAATAATAGCACACGCTCCTACAGTTCTACATCCGGCAAGTCCTTCAATTTCTTGCCATCAAAACAAAAGTAGGCTGCACCCTGGTACGCGCCGCTATCATTAACTTGATTCCTGTCTTCAAATATTTTTCGCACCAGCGGCGACAAAAACCACCTCTGCCCGCCATATTCAACTTCGCGTTCACCAACAACTTTAGCGACAATCGTCTGGTCTTTGCTAAAGACAATTTTATCGCCGTTTTTGAGGCCTTTTCGATAAAAACTAAACTTTTGATTACTGTTCTTGGCTTTGGTGATTTTATCAAATTCCGCTTCTTTATTTTTCTGCTCCGGAAAGATCACCTCGCCCTCAAACGACAGCAGCAGTTGTCGCACCAAATCATAATCAAGCGCAAAAAGCTCGCTACTACCGACTCGATGCTTGGCGAATATTTCGTGCAGTAATGTTTCCTTTTCGGAATAGTCAGCCACCTCGATCGCGAACAACCGCTTCAAACCAACCACATTGTAGTAGCCGTTCGCCTCAAGGAAACGCATCCGCTCTGGGTACTGCTTGGTTTGTGTCTTACCGATTTTGATGAGGCCTGACACTGCGGTGGTCATGACGTAGATGATGCCTTTGCTCACTTCTAGCCTCCTATTTGGTCTCTTTCGTGAAGTACTTTTTCAATGTCACCGTATCACCCACCCGCGCTTCACGCGTAGTCTTCAAGTTGGTGACGATGTAACCAATTTCACCGGTGTCAAGCGACGAGTCAGGGATCATACTGGGACTGAGATGGCCAACTTCTAGTGCCAGCCCATTAGCATCAGTCGCCATCATGCGAATCGCTTCACCTTTTTTGATTTGACCGTCAACCACTCGCACGTACAAAATCACCCCGCGGTAATCATCATAATAACTATCAAAAATCAGCGCCCGCGTCGGATCATCTGGCTGACCAGTTGGTGCTGGGATTCGCTCAACAATCGCCTCTAAGACTTGATCGACGTTCTGTCCTGTTTTGGCAGAAATATGAATAATCTCGCTCTCATCGCAGCCCAGCAAATTAATCACCTGTTTCGACACGCGCGGCACATCGGCAGCAGGCAAATCGACCTTGTTGAGTACCGGGATAATCGTTAAATCCTGCTCCATCGCCAAATAGACATTCGCCAGCGTCTGTGCCTGAATGCCTTGGCTGGCGTCAACCACCAACACCGCGCCCTCGCACGCCTGCAAGCTGCGCGATACTTCGTAGCTAAAATCGACATGGCCGGGCGTATCAATAAGGTTGAGATCGTAAGTAACCGACCGCAACGGCCTGTTAGTGCCGACCTCGCTGGCGCTTTTCTCTTCAGGCCGCTCGGCCGCCAACTGATCTAGCTTACGCTCTTGGCCTCGCTTTGCCGGAAAGGCAAAGCCTTCAGAGAAAAGACCAGCAGCAGTCGGCTCGTACTTCATCCGCACCGGCGCCAACTTAATAGTGATCCCTTTCTCACGCTCCAAATCCATCGAATCCAGCAGTTGCGACTTCATCTCGCGCTTCTCCACCGTCCTCGTCATCTCCATCATCCTATCCGCCAGCGTCGATTTGCCGTGATCAATATGAGCGATGATGCAAAAATTGCGGATACGCTCCACTCTAACGCCTCACTCTGCCGAATAGCAGCTGTCGTAATTTCGCAACAATCGGATCCGCCTCTTCAAGCTTGAATACTTTGCTTAAAGCTATATATACCGCAAAACTCACTACCACGATAACGGTAAACTTTGGGAAAACCGCCATAAAATTCATATCGCGCGACTGCAACTGTAGCATCTGTACTACAAAATAAGTCACCACACCCATAATTGCACTAGCAATCATCATAGTAATAATACTGCGTAGTGTCTTGCGATTAAAAATACCTGGTGTACGTACGTGTAATATAGTCAGCAAAATCGCAATCTCTACCACCGAAACAATCGATTGCGCCCAAGCCAAACCAAACACTCCCCAGCCGAACAGCTGCGTGAAAACTATTGCCAATACAATATTCAACGATATCGTCGCTATCGAAATATACAGAGGTGTTCGCGTGTCTTGCTGTGCATAGAATGTTCGCGCCATAATATGATAAAGCGTCCGGAAGAATATCGATATCACCAACGCGCCGAGAACACTAGCAATCGCCGGCTGCCCGCCGTTCTTGATGAATGCCACCACATAACCACGCGCAAAGAAAGTAATCACAGCAATCGGCAAGGCCAACCAGACAATCCAGCGGAAAACCGAGCGCAACTCTTTCTTGAAGAGGTCAACTCTACCCTCAGCTAACCGCTCTGTCATCCGCGGAAAAGCCGCATTGCTAATAGCTACGCCAACTAGATTCACTGGCATCAAGCTCAAACTAGACGCCTGCTGATAAACACGCATAATTCCGTCGCCCATCCGTGACGCTAGATTAATTTCAACAATTCCATTAAAATAATCAATTCCTTGATCAATTGAGCGCGGCGGCAGAAGCTTCAAGACTTGGCGAAAACCTTTGTTGCGCCAAGAAATCACCGGGCGATAGTCAAAGTTTACGCCGACCAGACCAATTGAACTAACCACCAGCTGCAAAATTGCCCCTAGCACCACGCCAAGAGCCACGCCCATAATGCCGCCTTCAAAGATCTGCCAACCAAAAATATTAATGCCGTTAGTAAAATACTTAGCACCGACGACGATGCCTAAATTATAGATGGTTGGTGCAAGCGCCAAAAAAGTAAACCGGCCGATTGCCTGCTGCATACTCGATACTACCGTCGCAATCGCAAACAAAAACGGATTGACGGCAATTATACGCATCATACTCACCGCCAAAGCATGTCCTTGTTCGCCAAAGCCCGGGCCAACAACATAGCGCACCAGCGGGTCGGCAAAGATGATAATTAGCACGCTAGTGATTAACGTCAATACCGCAAAGAGATTCAGCAAGCTTGAACTCAGCTCCCACGCCGATCGCTTATTGCCGCTCGCCAAACGCTGATTAAACACTGGAATAAACGACACGCTCAAAGCGCCCGATACTAGCAGAAAATACATAAAATCCGGCACAGTAAACGCCGCCACATAGGCATCAGCACCTACTTTATAAGTGTCTAGGTACATGCCATTAATTAAACGATCGCGGTAAATCCCTAGCAGGCTTGACAGCATCGTCGATCCAGACAGCAGAATTGCCGCCCACTGTACTGACAATTTGCTATTCGCTTTGGCAACAACCGACCGTACTCGACTTCCTCGCCCCGCCATAGTTTATGCGTGTAGTTTTACTTCCTTCGGCAGTACCGCATCCTTCATGTATTTAGCGGCGTCTTCTTCTTCGAGAGTTTCGTTTTTGAGCAAAGCATCCTTGAGCTTTTCAAGCACCGCCCGATTCTTGCTGAGTATTGTTTCGGCGCGAGTTGATGCCTCCTTAATCAGCGCCTCGACCTCGTTGTCGATCTCTTGTGCTGTCGCCTCTGAATATGGCCGGTCATGAGTAATCTTATCAAAGACCATGCCGCCATTATCTTCGTGGAAGACTTGGTCGCGCAGTTTCGAGCCCATGCCTTGTTCAATTATCATATTACGAGCAACTTTAGCAGCGTGGCGCAAATCACTGCCAGCACCAGTAGTAATACCATCATTGCCGTAAATCAGCTTCTCGGCAATCCGGCCGCCCAACGCCCGCGCTAGAATATCCTTGAACTCGTAAACGTTAGTGTAACTTCTATCCTCTGGCGGCAAGAACCACGTCACACCACCCGTACCGCCGCGCGGAATGATAGTGATTTTGTGTACTGGATCGCTATCTGGCAAAACATGACCAACAATAGCATGGCCAGCTTCGTGATAAGCAGTTAATTCCTTTTCGTGGTCGTTCATTACTTTAGCTTTACGCTCCGGGCCGATAGCCACTTTTTCAAAAGCTTCGGTTAGGTCGTCATTCGACACTTTCTTGGAGTTGCGCCGCGCTGCGATGATTGCTGCCTCATTAGCAATATTCGCCAAATCAGCACCACTGGAACCAGCCGTCTTGGCTGCTAGTTTATCGAGATCGACCGTGTCGTCAGTCGGCTTATTTTTGAAATGAACTTTCAAAATAGCTTCGCGGTCTTTGCGCTCCGGCAAACTAATCGTCACGTGCCGGTCAAAGCGGCCTGGCCTGAGCAGTGCCGGATCAAGCACGTCAGCCCGGTTGGTCGCCGCGATTACAATCACATTGGTGTCCGCTTCAAAACCGTCCATCTCTACCAAAATTTGGTTTAGCGTCTGCTCGCGCTCGTCATGACCGCCGCCCATACCGCTGCCGCGTTTGCGCCCAACGGCGTCAATCTCATCGATAAAAACAATCGCCGGCGCGTTTTTCTTGGCCTTCTGGAAAAGGTCGCGCACACGACTGGCACCAACGCCGACAAACATCTCAACAAATTCTGAACCAGAAATCGAGAAGAAAGGTACATCTGCCTCGCCAGCTACTGCTCGCGCTAGCATTGTCTTGCCGGTACCTGGATCGCCGACTAGCAGCACACCCTTCGGGATTTTGGCACCGAGACTTTGATATTTTTTCGGATGCTTGAGAAAGTCAACGACCTCTTGTAAATCCTGTTTAGCATTATCATTGCCAGCGATATCGTCAAACACCACCCGCTCTTTATCAAGGCCGTATAGCCTGGCCTTACTTTTACCAAAACTCATCGCCTGGCTATTCTGACCTTGGGCCTGCCGCATCATGAAGACGAACAGCGCGCCGATCAGCAGCACCGGCAAAACCACCGTCATCAAAGTCAGTATCACAGAATTATCAACTGGCGCGCTATCCGAAACAACTGCACGGCCTTTTTCGTTAAGTATATTGTCTTTCAGTAGCGACGAAACCCCGCCGCCTAAGTATGTCCGCTTAGATGGCTTATTCTCGCCCTTCATGGTCACCTGAAGGTCGCCGCCTTGGCCTTCGATCTTGGCTACTTTGCCTTCGTTGGCGTCTCGAATCACCTGAGCGATTGGTACTTCCTGGAGCGGCTTAGCCGGCATAAATGCCGCATATAGCGACAGTCCAATCAAAACGATAATTGCCCAGAATAAACCGAGCCGAACTTTATTACTCACCTTTTGTTTACGAGGTTTAGGCATTGAAATATGTATCCTTTCGTGGTTTTATAATCAAATTCAGAATATCTCTGTAATTATACCACCTTCGCGCAGTAAGTTCGAGAGGTAATTTCTAATTGCACGCCATCGCCGACATCAATTTTAGCGCCCGGCCGCGCCGTCTTGATAGCCAGCAAAGCCCGTTGAGTACGCGGCCGAGTCGGTCGCAGTCCGCCAGTTTGCCTAGCAATATCGCTCGCTAACAGCTCTAACGCTACATCATCATCAATCTGCGACAAAAAATACCGCGAACCGCTACTATGCAGCGCAATCCGCTCAGTTTCGCGTTCAATATCTTTCCGCAAAGCTAGCTGTCTAGCGCGCAACTGCAATAGTTTTACAACTACGCGTCGATTAATAACACTTTTTAGTGCTTTTCTGACACGATTGCGTTGATAAAGGTCGCTTGCGTTCGTTGCGTCCTCAACCCACTCCAAGCGATGCTGCAGCGCATAATCGTACAATTGCGTCTTGGTAAAAGAAATCAGCGGACGTCTAATTCCTGTACGCGCTAGCACAGCCAACCCGCGCCATCCCGTACCTCGCTCAATATTGATAGCAATCGTTTCGGCAACATCTTCAGCATGATGCGCCGTAACCAACACCGCGCCAAACTTCTGCGCCTGTGCTAGCAAAAAGTCATACCGCTTCTGGCGCGCTAATTCTTCGCTAGCATTCGGCTCGAGATTAAGCGCCGTCGAAACGAACGGTAGATTATATTTCTGCGCCAACGCTGCCACAAACCGTGCATCAGCGCGCGAAGCCTCGCCGCGGATCCCATGTTCGACATGCGCTACAATTAGCCGATGATCTGACCGGCTCAGTATATCCAATAAGCACACGCTATCCACGCCGCCAGAAACTGCCACTAGGTACGTCATATTACCTTTATTATAATCCATCAGGACGCTGGCGTTAACTGATGCTATATGCAGTAATACATTTATAAATAGCGCGTACTGCCAAACGGAATCTTGGTGCGAACCGTCTCGGTATTAAGCGTACTAGCAGCGTGAATAGTCCGAGCGCCGTACCGCTGATTAATCTCGTCAATCGCCCAAGTGGTTTGCCGCTCGCGCGCTAATTCGTCGCCAAACAAACTCAGTTGATCGCTGGTGCTGTTATACAGATTATAACAATGCACGCCTATCTCGCGTATATCACCAGCCGGCGCCTGGCAGAATAGCTCTTCGGCCACGTGCCACAACGCAGCATCGCTAAACATTGGCAGCGGCGCTAAATATTTACGCTGCCAGTAATTGCCTGCGCGTCCCCAGCGTCCATTATTCAACGATAGTTTTGAGTTGCTAGCCACAACCGCCATTCGCACATAAATACCGACACCGCGCGCCGACTTGCGCTGCGAACGTAGTTTTTGTCCAACCGCCTCGACTAAATTATGTAATCGAGCGGCTATTTGCTGCCGCGGCATATTGCGCTCCTCTAGTACGTATTGGCGGCCGCATGTTTTAACATCGCTAACCAAGTCATCGACTTCCCAGCCATGTAGACGCTTATGCCACTTTTCACCATTAATACTATGAAAAGCAGCATGAAGCGCCTCTGGCGGTGATTCATACATTTGCAGCGGCGTGAAAATTCCCACCGCATTCAACCGCTGCTCATTATGTCGCGCGATTCCCGTTAGATCGCGTAAAGTTAAGCTGGATAACACCGTTTGTACATTTTGCGCCGTCACGACATCAAGCCCGTCAGGTTTGTGCAAGCTAGCCGCCATCTTGGCCCAGAAACGATTAGTGCTGATACCGATATTACAACGCATGTACGAACCTACTTCGGTACGCAATCGCTGCTTTATCTCTTTGCCGATAGCTTCTAAACCGCGCGACCGCATTGATTCGGGCGCTACTGCAAAATCAATTATGCCTTCATCAATACTCTTCATCACCACCGCTGGACTGTAACTATTCATAATTCGCAGCAGCTGCCGATATACCCAGCGATATTTCGGCGGGTCGCTGTCGAGCGCTACTAGCTCGGGACACAGGCGTTTAGCCTGGCGATATTTCATACCAGCCTTAACACCGTAAGCTTTCGCTTCATAGCTCACAGTGATAACCGAAGTGTTCTCGACCAAACGATTAACTACCGCCACTGGCCGCCCGCGTAACAACGGCCGCGACTGCTGTTCAATGGTCGCAAAGCAGCTATTAAGGTCTATATGCATGACCAGTGGCAATGCTTGATTATACTCCAAATTTAAGCCATCCGCGGAAAACTGCTTTTGTTGGTCAGCTGGTTCAACCATGCTCCGCCTCGCGCGTCAATCGCCAAGTCAACCGCTCGCTATCAAATTCCAGCCTATAATCAGCTTGCCCGTCCGTCACATCAAAAATATGCATCGTTCGCCGCCCTTTAGCTACTGGATGCCGCAAACCTAGCTCACTTACTTCAATCTCACGCCCATTCGGACGCCTAAACCGCCGCGGCACGCACAATTCTAAACCGCTGCCAAACGTCGCAATAACCTCTACTCGTTCATTTAATTCTAGCTCATCGTTCACGGCAAAATTATAGCACAGAATAGCAAACCGCCCTTGACACAGAAGGGCGGCTCACTAGAGAAGTACGGGAAACGTTTCTCGAAGCATATTGTCCGACAGCTTCATTAAATTATCCTTAAAAAACCTAGCTTGCCACCGATTACTGTTATCTGCTATAATCTACAGTGCTTTACTCTTGCGGCACTGTAGCTCAGTTGGTTAGAGCGTAGGACTCATAAGCCTAAGGTCACTGGTTCGATCCCAGTCAGTGCTACCAAAGAAAGCTCCCCGCCTTTGTTGCGGGGATTTTTCTTTGCGCTTAAACCGCTGCTAAAACGCAAAATCCTCAACGTCTAACAGATCATTACGGCGATTAATAAATTCTCGCAGTTCTACCGTTGTACGCGGCCGATTCCAGGTGGCATTCTCGTTATGTAATGAGTTATTTGATTCGGTGACTTCCATTTTTATTTTCCTTTTTTGTATAAGTTAATTACTTATACTCTTAGTATAACACAAACTTGCCAAAAAAGCAATAGCTTTTTACGGCAATTATCCCATTGAAACAAGTGACTAATAAGTAACTTATGCTATACTAGTATTATATAACCAATTTCGAAATCCGGTAAACTTACGCGTACGGCGCGGCGAAATGGATAAGTCCATTAACATCGCCGCGTTTTTTATATAAATAAGCTCGGGTAGCTCAGTGGATAGAGTACGCTTCTGTCGAAGGCGATGACGTGGGTTCGAATCCCACCCCGGGTACCAATAATATTCCCATAAAGGTAAAGACCCCTTGGGTAGGGGTCTTACGCTTCTGTCGTATCTCTTATTATACGTCAGATTGTTTGTGGTGTCCATAAATCACTTGCAAAATATAATGTTTAATTATATAATACAGTTCGATAAGCTGTCTAGACTTATGAAATATACTTTATTATACCCTACGCATGCCAATAGTGATTTGGGCTAAGTGAGTAATACGGAATAGTAAACAAACCTACGCCGATAAAACAAAGCAAAACATGTTTGATTATACTGTGACCTTTTTGTTGTCGAGTATAAAGTGCCTTATCTTTGCCCCGTAGGTTGTCGTTATTTTGCTTTTGATTGTCCATAAGAGCCTCCATTCTTTCTATTAAAAAGGACAGCCATCGCTGGCTGTCTAGACCCACAACAAGGGTTTATCCCTATTGCTTTTAGTAAATGGCTGCCCATTTTCGGGATAAAAAATGAGCCTCGCTGAGAGTCTAGACAATATCCATTATATCACTTTGGTCTGTAGAATAGTACTATCTTAACAACCCTACATATGGCGTTTATGATTTTATCACAACACTACATGTATTGACCTTGGCTAAATAACAGTGTACAATAAAATCATCATTCAATTGAGGGTAAAACTCATATGGGGGATGAAGTGTTGTGACGGTCTAGAACGCCGTGAGGTAAGCTACAACGATTGACAATATATGCGGTTATATATCGAGACGGATGGCGTGGATCTCAAAAAGTTCTAATGCCATAAAGGTAACAATTGTTGTAGCCTACGCCACCGGTCTCGGCATATAACTTTTTTATTTACCAAAAATCTAGTGCGATCCTAGTTAGTACTTTGAAAAAATGGCAAAATAGAAACGTAACCGTGTCGACGCAGCTAAGCTGTTAAAGACCGCATAGTTGTGAATAGTAACTTAACAGAGGAGATTAATATTATGGATAATACCATTTATATTTTTAGACCCTATATTACCGTAAAAGGTAAGCGTATCTATCGTAAAAACGGTGGTATGTTTAAGATTCCTGTTGGTAATAAAAAAACTACCCCCGATCAAAAGTAGTAGTTTTTTATAGGATTACAGAGTTTTAATAGATTACTAGGGTCTATTAAAACTCTCATAGGTACCCGACAAATTTTCTGGTGTCAATGAGAGTTTTAATATGTAAACGATCATCTTGAACGTTTTTATATTTATATAATGTTTGTTGCCCACCTATTAATAGGTTTTTATTATTACTGACCATAATACTACATGTATTGTATCACTCAAAGCATAAGCTATTCAAGTCTATTATTCTCTCGTACTTGGCTTAATGGGATAATTGCCCTTTTTACAAAATCTTTTGACTTCGCCAGACCGCTTATGGTATAAATAAGATAAGGATTATCAAGACAAACATGAATACTCTTATCGCTGTTAGCATCATCGCCCTGGCAGGACTTATCCACGCTAGCTTTCAGTTAAGCGTTAGTATGGCTACATCTCTATCGGGGCATGCCTTAGGACGCAAGCTGGCCGCTCGGCGCACGTTACGGCTGTTATTTAGCTTTGTAGCTGGCGCCTTTACTATGACGCTTTTGTGTGTTAGCTTCGCTAGTTATGCTATCGGTGTATTCGCGCCGCACAGTAATTTGTTGTGGATCACTTTGACTGCTGGTCTGATGATCGTTGGCTTGGCAGTTATCCTTTTTTACTATCGTAAAACCGAAGGTACCGAATTGTGGATTTCACGCAGTTTTGCCCGATTCTTGCGTAAACGCACAGCCAAAGCCAGCCTTGCCGCCGAAGCGTTTAGTCTAGGATTGACTAGCGTTGTTGCAGAACTACTATTTACTATCGTACCAATCATTACCGCAGCCTGCGCCATCATCGCGCTGCCGCCGATTTGGCAAATCGTTGGCGCAGCAGGTTATACGCTAGCTGCTTCGCTCGGGCTGCTCATCGTTGCCCTATTGATTGGCAGCGGACGCCAACTAAGCCGCATCCAGCGCTGGCGCGAACAAAACAAATACTTTTTACAATTCGCTGCTGGGCTGGGTTTGATTATCCTTGGTTTTTATATATACGTTAATACTGTTTCCGACTTAATCATTCAGGTGAATGCTGTATGAAAGTTACCGTTTTTAAACGAGGCAAACGCCCGCCAGAAGATTTCGATGCCAAAAAGCTGCGCGCTAGCCTGTACGCCGCCTGCCTTAGTGCTAAAAGCCCCGAAGGGTTAGCTCGCAATTTAGCCGATCAAGCTGCTCGCGAGGTCGAAACTTGGAGCAGCCAAAAGTCAGACATTACCACCACCGATATTCGCGCGCAAGCTGGACGATTTCTAGAACATAATCATCCTGATGCAGCATATTTATATAAACACCACAAAAAAATGATGTAGGAGACATGAATGGCGAAGAGACACAATAAATTTGATTACGATTTAATAGTTATCGGTAGCGGAGCTGGCGGATCAGCCGCTGCTACTATCGCCGCTCGCAATGGCGCGCGCGTAGCAATTATCGAGGAAGATACCTTCGGCGGCGATTCGCCTAACTGGAGCGATGTACCAACCAACGCCTTATTACACGTCGCGCACCTCTATGATCAAGCACGCCACGGCGCTAAGTTCGGCCTACGTTCTAACACGCTTGGCTACAATTATCCGAGTATTCGCGCCTGGAAAGACCTCGCCGTCAAGCGAACTGGGGCTGCCGGTAATCGCAAATTTTATGAAAACCAAGGCATTACTACCTATACTGGACATGCCCACTTTCTGTCGCCCAATGAAATTTCCGTTCGTCGCAAACACATTAGCGCCGAAAGGTTCCTGGTCGCTACGGGTTCGCACTGGGTAGCACCAGAAGTACCAGGATTAGACGAAATCCCATTTTTGACAGCGCGCACCATCTTAGAGTCGATGCGTCCACCGAAGAGCCTTTACGTCATAGGTGCTGGCAGCGTTGGCGTCGAAATCGCGCAGCTGATGGCTACTTTCGGTACTAGAGTTTATTTGACTGATATCGCTGCCCGTATTTTACCAAAAGAAGATGAAGAAGTTGGCGAGCTGCTAGAAGCCTACCTCAAGAAGCATAAAGGCATTACGTCATTGACGCAAACACGAACAGTCGCAGCAGTCAAGGACGGACTCGGCTACCGCGTATCATTCCTGCGCGGCGGTGTCGAAAAGTCGGTACGCGTCGAGGATATCTTGGTGGCTACTGGACGTCAGCCAAACCTTGACCTAGGCCTCGAGAATGCCAGCGTACAATACGATCCAACTGGCATCCATGTTAATGAATATTTACAGACAAGCGCACGCCACATTTATGCAGCTGGGGATATTATCGGCAACTCTGAGCACACGCATACTGCACTGCTAGAATCGCGGATTGCTGCTCATAACCTTTTTTCGAAAAATCAAATCGCGCCAGATTATACTGCTACACCGCGGACAACTTTCACCTTTCCGGAGGTATCTTCTGTCGGCCTGACCGAAGACGATTGTATCAAACGCGACCTCAAAATCAAAAAAGCCATAGCACCGCTATCAATCATCGGACGCTCAAATACCAGCGATTTCCGCGACGGCTTCGTCAAACTAGTATGCGACAAGAAAGGCGTTATAGCTGGCGGTACTATAGTCGCACCGAATGCTAGCGATAGTATCCACGAAATCGCCCTAGCTGTGCGGCACGGCCTAACCGCCAAAGATCTTGCAGACACGCCGCACGTTTTCTTGAGCTGGAGTGAAGCTGTTCGAGTCGCTGCTAGCAAATTAGCTTAAACCAGTCAGTTAACCAATAAAAAAGCTCAACCAAAAGTTGAGCTTTTTTCTTGGTAGCGGGGGCTGGATTTGAACCAGCGACCTCTTGGTTATGAGCCAAGCGAGCTGACCAGGCTGCTCCACCCCGCGATACGGGTACTATTATAGCAAACTACGTATCACTTCTGCAAGCGAGAAGCAGCAGTTTTGCCAGTCAGAAAATCAATCCATTGTTGGAAGTTTGACTTGTGCACGGCAGGCGTATTGTTGCGTGGAGCTGTTTTAATATACGATGAGTTATCGTCCTGGCTATCGAGAGATTTCACTGCAACGCTATTCTCTGGCAGTATTAGCTGCTTCTCGCCAGGATCTGCCAGACCTAACTTGCTGCGCGCTTCTAGCTCTTTATATTCATCGCTCTTATAATAATTTTGTTCGTATTTCAGCGTCTCTACTTCTAGCTGCGCCAGCCGTAATTGTTGTTTTTTTTCGTCGAGTGCTCGTTGGGCGCTAAAATTCGTCTGGATCGTCGACATTGTACCCATCACCCAGCTAACCGCAATGATAATCGCCAACAACAGCACCAATCCGTTAAAATTCGCGTAATTGAACCAGATATAATGCAGTTGTTGGCGTAATCTTTCAACAAGTTTCATCTATCAACTATTATAAACCATGAGCGGTAATCGAGATAGCGAGATAAAACGACTCTTACTGGCGGCGACGGATGATAGCGTATACGCCGGCAGCGCCGCCTAGCACCAGCACACCAGCGCCGATAATATAACCGTATAGGCTATCGCCAGTTTCAGATAAGCGTCTACCGTTAGCAGTAGCCTTGCCATTCTTTGCTGGAGCTCCAGGTTGATTACCACCATTAGCTGGCGTAGTATTCTCCGACCGCTCATAAATTATAACCGGATCGTCGATAACACCGTTAGCGGTCTTATCCATGTCGCCAAAGCCGCCATCGGTAATTGAGTATTCAACAATAGTGCGTTTGCCATCGGCTGATGTTTTGAATGCGACTTTCTCGGTAATATCGGTAGCATTAGTGCCATTAATACTGTACTTGATTACTTTTAGGCGATTAACTTTGTAGATACGCGATAATTCGAGAGTAATTTTGGTAGTATACCCAACCGCTGGCTGCACATGTCCGTCACAGTTGATCGTAAACTTAGCCGAGCCCTGCATCTGATAGCCAGTCGGAATATTTTTTGGCTGCCCTACCGCGGTAGCGTTTTTAATGTTGTAGCATTTATCGCCTGAGGTAGACAGCGTAATATTGGTATTGTTTGCTTGGCGAATTGTTTGCTTATTGACAAAGGTTTGGACAACAATCGCATCTAAGCGCGCCTGAAGTTTTGTCTTAACGGCTTGATCCTGTACTTTATCGACTAGTGTTCGCGCATACGCTATAGACTGAGCAGTTTTCTGGCTTTCGGCATCAGCAACAGCTGCCTGCGCGGCCGCCTGGGCATCAGCTTCTTTCTTCTGAGCGGCAGTAACTGCCGAATTGAGCTGTTGTATCACGGAACTAATATCAGCTGGCGTCGAGCTAGCAGCGGCCTCAACGTTCTTGGCATACTGCAAAGCAGATTTGACTGCAGGATCGTTTCGGATATATGCTGGCTGCGCTTCCGCCCGAGCAATCACGTCGCGCAAAGTAGTCTTGTCTGGCCGCAAGGCATCTAGAGCTGCTTGCAACTCCGACGCCGCCGTTTGCAGGCGCATCACTGATACTGAAGCGTCATTGTAAACTTGTTTAGCTTGCTTAATTTTAGACTTTAGCGCATTGACAGTGTCAGCGCTCATACCAGTCATATCTACAGCCTCAGCTTTAGTAATAAGTGTGCCAAGCGTTTGTTTAGCATTGCTGAGCTGCTGCGATACAGCGTCAAGACGCACCTGCAGAGCAGGCTTAACCGACGCGTCTTGGATAGCATCAACGAGAGTTTGAGCCGCCGTTATCGACTGTGCCGTTTTAGCACCTTCTGCTGCCGCAACCGCATTGGCAGCAGCTGTTTGAGCATCAGTTTCTTTCTTTTTGGCAGCATTAATTGCCGACTTCAAATTATTGACAGCTGTGTTAACTTCTGCCGGCGTTGGATTAGCCGCAGCATAAACATTCTTAGCATGTTGCAGAGCAGTTTTAACCGCTGAATCGTTCTTGATATAAACTGGCTCTTGGTCAGCATCCGCTATAGCTTTGGCTAGCGCTGTCTTATCGGTTTTGAGGTTATCAAGAGCTGATTGCAATTTGGTTTTGGCTTCAGTAAGCTGCGCCACAGTTGACTCTTGGTTGTTATTGACTGCTTTAGCTGCAGCAATCGCGGTATTCAAAGCAGCAACAGTCTCGGCCGCTAAACCATCCGTTGGCGTGTTCTTCGCCTTGTCAATCAATTTCGATAAGGCTGTCCGCGCATCGGTAATTTCCTGTTTGACGGCGTTGAGCTCATCTTGCATCGCTGATTTCTTGGCTGCGTCCTGAACGTGCGCTAAAAGCGCCTCTGCGGCGCGAACATCAGCAGGCGACTTACTGTTTTTTGCTTTATCAACCGCTGTCCGTGCAGCCGCCTGAGCTGCTGTTTCTTTAGCTATTGCGGCGTCAAGTGCTTGCTTGAGGTCGTTTGTCGCTTGGCTAATTTCGGCAGGTGTCGGATTTGGTTTAGCAACAATGTTTTTCGCAGCTGACAGCGCACTGGCTACCGCCGCATCTGCTTTGATATAATCTGCAGAGTTATTCGCGCGATCAATTTGCGCTTGGAGCTGAGCTTTATCAGCTTTCGGCAGCGTTGCAGACACTGTTAGTTGACCGTTGAATTGGGCGGTAGCAGTGCCAACTGTAACATTCTTAGCCCAAGTTGCTGACAACTCATGAGTATTATTATCATAAATTGGCGAGACAATTTTGACACGACCAGCCCCATCATTAGCCAAATCAGCACTGTTGGTTATAGCAACAGCCGTACCCGATACATCTTTGAGCGGCGATGTAAACGGCGTTGTATTTGTACTCATACGGACACGCTGATTAGAAACGTCAAGCTTAGTTAATTTAGTTAAGCGGCTCGCAAACGACATATCGCTAATATTACTGCGGTCTGCTTGCAGCGACGTTAATTGCGTCATCGCGCCAATACTATTCAGATCGTTATCAGTTAACGAGGTTGACGATACTTGGAGAGTCGTTACTTTAGTAAGTTGCCTTAGAACTTCGCTATGCACTAACTGCGGCGTACCATTATCAGCACCAGACAACTGCAATGTCGTCAAGGTGCCCGCACTCTTGGCAAAATCAGAAATATCAAACGCTGTCGATTTACTATCTACACTTACTTGTGTCAAATGCGTCAGATTAGCTAGCGGCTTAGTCGAAGCGATCGGATTACCAGACGCTAAAAGTACGCTTAAGTTAGCCAAATGCGCCAACGGTTCAATCGACGCGACTTTATTGTTTGTCATTGTCAACTTGGTCAATTTTGCTAACGATGACAAAGGCGCCAAATCAGCAACTTCGTTATTGTCGATCTTCAGCTCTTGCAAATTAGTTGCCTTCTCGAGACCTGTTAGATTTTTAACTTTAACACCGCCGTCTACGGTAAGTTGCGTCAATTGAGCTAGCTCGTCCACTGTGATATCTTGAGTGCTCGGACGATTGCTATCAAGCGTTTTATTGATAGCCGCCTTGAGGCCAGCATCAGGAATATTGACAGTTACTGGAGGTGTCGGCGGAGTCTGCCCGCCCGTCGCGTCCATCAGCACATTAACCAGAGCACCAGCATTTACCGGTACGCCAGCTTTAACAATTTTGCCTGTTGGGTCAATCGCTTGCGCTACGTCGCTCGATAACGGTTTACCTTTGTTGATAGCTGGGCTACCTGGTTTGAGATTGTAATTACTCTTTTTGTAGTCGTTATTATTTACTGCTTCTTTCACGAAATACGGATTATTTGCTCGCGAGCCAAAAGTATCAAGCGAATGCGCATCGCGGCCGTCAATCGAGTTCGACAATTTTGGATTATTCGCGATATCAGAAGCTCTGCTTATAACTGTATCGGTCTTTGAAGGAATCTGTTTGAAATCCCACACCGACAAATTTATATCGTCTGACTCGTTACGGTAATATACGTTATGATCAAACCCTTTGAGCATATCGTTGGCATCGACATACGGTCTATTTTGATCATTCTGAGATCCTTCAACACGCAGTGAATACGCGCGTTGATAATTACCGCCAGAAAGATCCTCTGCTCGAGCTAACGGCCGCGAAGATATAATGTTGTTATACAATTCAACGCCCGAAGTATTCCAATCTAGGCCCAGCCCCTGCGACCAACTTTCGTTAGCTACGCAGGACCCGCCTTTCCAATAATTGCATCCGTCAACACGACTGTCTTCAAATATGTATATTGGCCGATAAGTGCGCGATATGGTATTGTTATACACCTTAACATCATCGCTGCCGGCTACACGAATACCCGTACCGGAGCTTTCGATTATATTAGAAGCAATTATACCATTACCAGAAACCTCATACATGATAGCAAGCGGAGAATTAGTAAAGAAGTTATCAACGATTTTCGTTTCTACGCAACCTTCATCGCACCAAAAGCCAATCATACCTTCGCTATTGGCGTTGGCAGCAGTAGAATACGCTTTAGTGTCGCGAGAATAATCAACAATATTATTGCGGAATGTGAAATTTCGCGTATGCGTAACTTTGATATCGGCCATCGTACAATAAGCTCCGCAGCCAATCGTCAAGAAACCTTCCGCGTTGTTGCCATATAATTCACCGTTAGTAAATACTGTGTTGTGAGATTTGTTAGCCCCAACTCCCGAGCCGCCATTATCTATCGCCTTTACGCCGCGCGCCGTCGACGACTCTGCCTTGTTAAAGAACAGGCCTTGGCTTGCACTTTGGGTAACAATCATATCTTGAACTAGCGAGCCAGATCCATTAATACTCACCGCAGTTGGACCCGAATAAACCCCTCTCTCAGCGGCGGGATCGTAAGGATCCTGAAAACCCCAAACCTGAACAGGTGAATACTGAGCAACGTTAATGCCTTTCACGGAAACGTTTTTGCCAGTACTAGTGAAAGCTCGCGCCCGCTCTGATATCTCGGTTACGCCGCTAGCTGGATTCTTGCCAATATAATAAGATATCGCATCTTGCTGGCCAATATTATAGCCGTCTGCATTATTGTTAGGAGTTTTGAGCGTAGTAGGAGTGTTGTCTTCGACATAAAAAGTATTGCTACCAGGCGTCACCTCTGCTTTGGTTTTAACTTGCTTTAGCGGCTCGTCGTTAATGAAGACTTGTTCCGGGTAGGCCGCGACACCTTCAACGCTTGGATTGGCATTTGTGGTACAAACATGACAGAAGTTGTGATAATTACCGGTTGTTTTCCAGATGCCATTTTCACTAGTCCATGAATTTACGACATCGCTACCCTTTAACCAAACTTCTGCCCCCGGTGCCGCTTGAATAGTCACATTATCGCCAGAGATGAAAAAATGCGGTTCACGATAAATACCCGACTTCGCGACTACTGTGCCGCCACTACCAATAGAGCTGAGAGCTTTCTTAAAAGTAGCGTACGGCGAACCCTCGGAACCATTACCTGAGGTGTCGTTGCCATTCGGCGCTACCCACGCGACATTACTCGTTGGGACGGTGTAATTGGTTTTAATAAAAGAGTACTTTTTGTTAAGCTGCGACGCCTGAGCTCGCGGCAAATTCACCAGCACCAAACTTAATACCGCAATGAATACGGTTATTCCAACGCCAATACGGCGATATTTATATTTGATATTTCTCCTGTGTATTTTCATATACTCCTGCCTCATTTGGATTATATACATGACATAGTAGCATAAGCAAATCAAGCCAGTCAATAAATAATCTGTACTCCGCAATGATTTTACGCTATAATACCAGCAATGGGGGCGTAGCTCAGGGGTTAGAGCAGCGGGCTCATAACCTGTTGGTCGTTGGTTCGATCCCAACCGCCCCCACCACCATAATCAACCACAGAAATCAAAAAACCTCCCTTAGGGTAATCGGGGAGGTAATTTTGTGCACCTGTTTGTTTACATATCTAGAGTAGCAAACTTACTATCTAAACGCAAGCACTTTGCCACCACAAAAAACCCTCAGCTGACAAGCCGAGGGTTTTAATAAAAACAGCAAAATTTATTTCTTCTTAGAGACTGTCAGAAAGCCATTGCGCGGGTTTTCTTTCACGACGCGATCCTCTGGCAAATCGCACGGCTCGCCTTTTTCGTTTTTCTCTACCTTAGTGAAAAAGTAGATGGTTTGCGGTTTGCCGCCGCGAAGTGTAACTTCAGTTTTGTGTAGATAATAAGTGACGCCCTTTGAATTCGTGTGCTTGTAAGCCATTGTTTTATACCTCCTATTAAGTATTGGTTTACATCTGTTAGCTTATCGTAACCTGCATTGAGTGTCAACACTTTGCACCCCTAGCTGCACCAGTCAAGCAGCTCGATATTTATAGCGCAATAATAGGTGCAATATTACAAGGCTAATCAAGCGCAGTACTATAACCACCAAGATTACTACCGCCAAAACTATCGACCAACCAGCAAAATCAGGCGTCCAAAGCGGCGATGTATATTCGTGGCGGTATAGTTCGGTGTTAGGCAACTCTGGGTCTTTGAGTTTGTCAGAGGTGGGATATTTTGATAATTCGTTAACAAAGCATTGAATATAAGCCATCGACCAACCGCTGTATTGCGGATGGCAAACTGCCTCAGCCTGAGCATGAACTCTCGCGTTCTCGGACGACGCCGCCGAAGCTCTCTTGATAGCCGCTTGCGAGTCGCGCTCATACTGATGCTGTAGATAAATCACGCCGCTGCTGGCATTCATATGCGTGGTTGAGTAACGCTGCAAATCTTGCAGACGATTAAATATTTGTGTTTCGTTGCCTGATTTGTCAGCTGTCGCCACAGCACTGCGGCGTTGTATCATACCAACATTATTGATACGCAAAAAAGTTGCTGCCACAAAACACACCAGCACAAACAAAATCAACAGCTGCCAGGTCTTGACTCGCTCAAGACGCCGAAGATTTCGCCTCGCCGCGCGTTTATCGGCCATTATTCCCGCCCTTCATTACTTAATAGTATACCACGAGCAGCTTGATTGCGTTATAGTAGAAGTATGAATATTTATTTCTCTGGTATTGGCGGCGTCGCTATCGGGCCGCTAGCTGAACTAGCTCATGACGCCGGACATAGCGTACAAGGCTCGGACGCGCACTCGAGTCTAGAAACTAGCGAATTAATGCAGCGCGGCATTGTCGTCACTAATGACCAGTCTGGCGATTACCTAGAATACTGCCATAAGCAGCGCCGTATCGACTGGCTCGTTTACACCGCCGCCTTGCCCGCTGACCACCCAGAACTAGTGAGAGCGCAAAAATTAGGCATTTACACAGCCAAGCGCGACGAGCTGCTGCGCTACATTATGAGCGAAAAGAACCTCAAGATGATCGCTATTGCTGGCACTCACGGCAAAACAACAACTACCGGTATGATGATTTGGGTGCTGCGCCAACTCGGCGTCCCAATCAGTTATTCAATTGGCACCACTATCAGTTTTGGGCCGAGCGGGCACTACGCGCCGAATAGCGAGTATTTTATATATGAGTGCGATGAATTCGATCGCAACTTCTTGCATTTCAGCCCATACCTTTCGCTGATTACTTCTATTGATTACGATCATCCAGATACATACCCAACTCAAGCCGCTTATACCAGAGCTTTCCAACAATTTCTCGGACAAAGCGAACTATCTATTCTCTGGAAGAAGGATACTCTTACTGGTTTAGAACCAGTTAATAAATCTTGGATACTCAAAGACGAGGAAGTTAAAAGTTTTCGCATTCCAGGTTGGCATAATCGAGCCAACGCCACACTGGTTGCCAAAGCCTGCGAGCGGCTAAAGCTGGGTAATCATGATATTGTGAAGGTGGCCGTCGAGAACTTCCCTGGTACACAACGACGATTTGAGCGTTTGGCGCCTGGGCTGTACTCCGATTATGGTCACCACCCAGCCGAAATTTATGCCACGCTACAAATGGCGCACGAGATATCCCGTGAAGTAACTCTCGTTTACCAGCCGCACCAAAATGTTCGCCAACACGAAATTCAATCAATGTACACAAATGAGGTTTTTCGCTACGCTGACAGCATATATTGGCTGCCGACATATTTGACGCGCGAGAATCCGGATTTACCGATACTGACGCCTGCAGACTTAACCAAAAACCTCACCCGCCCCGAAGTACATATTGCCAGCCTCAACGATGATTTGTGGAAGTCTATCATGCTTGACCGCGAGTTAGGCAAACTAGTCCTCTGTATGGGCGCTGGCACCATTGATGAATGGCTACGGCAGCATCTGAAGATTTAGAGCTTTACCGATTATCGCCACTGCCATGCAGCTGGCCGCGCTGCTGGCGACTGGCTAGTTTTTCATTATTAAGCCGCGCTACCTCTTCCAAGCTAGACCCGAGCAAATGCGCCGCTGAATTGACATACCACAGCACATCACCTAATTCTTTGATAATTTCTGCGCGATCATCGGCAGTTAGTTTGCCCTGCTTATCGCGGATTAGCTTTTTGAACTTCTCCATCACCTCGCCCGACTCGCCAGCCAAACCTAGTATTTGCGCCATCAAATCAGCACTGACGTCGCCGTAGGCGTGATCGCTCGTCAGCGTTGAAATAGCTTTTTGCGAATAATCTTGAAAATTCATGTTCCCTCCTGTTTGTATGTATTATAACAGTAATTACTAGCCGCTAGCTATTTGGCGTGAACCTGATTATTTGCTTTCACGAGGGTTTGGCTTGTATCTAACTAAAAGCTCAGCTAATTTTCTCGCTTTTTGTCGAAGTTCTGGATCTTGCCAGTACCTTTCAATATAATCGCCGACAGCTTCTCCTGCAACACAACCCGGAGTTTTTCCCTCCACTTTCGCTGCTGTTGTCAATCTATCAAACAAATTCCTTGACATACTCACTGAGACAGTATGTCCACCTTCACCTATTGGCGGACCCGAATACCATTTAGTAGGCCCTTCTATATCTCCTGTAATTCCATAACCTTCCGGTGCTTTTCTGATAGCCATAAAATTCTCCTTTCGTTACCAGCAAATCATATCGTACCGCTGCTGCCGATTCCAGACAAAATGGTTGATTTTTTATGACAATTTTATAATTCATGCTATATTACAGATATGAATTTTTCGATTATCGGCTTGTCTATTCGTGACAAACGCGTATATGAGGCGCTGCTGGCAATTCCCAATAGTTCGCTGCGAGCCATTGCAGAAACCACAAATATCAATCGCGGCAGCGTCTATGAATCTATCAAAAGCCTGCGCGCAGCCGGACTCGTCAACAGTGTCACCCAAGGCAAGCAGCTGCGCTACCGCGCCGAAGATCCAGCTGTCTTGGCAGAAATTTTACGCGAGAAGCAGCAAGCTTTACAGGTAGCCGGCCAGCAGCTTGATCAATACATTATCTGCCTGCGAACCGCAAACAAAATCGCCGAAACCCGGCATATGGCGGCATTTTACGAAGGCGACGAAGGTTTGGCAAATATTTTACGCGATATATTGAGTACCTGCCGCCTGCAAAAGATTAACTTGTACCGCGTAATTTCTTCGCCTCGCGTCAGCCGCTATCTGTACAACAACTTTCCGAATTTTAGCCGCGAACGCGCCAAACGAAATCTACGAGTACGCGTCTTACGCCACGCCAAACCCCTGCGCGCAACGACAGGCTTGGCGGACAGCCGCTACTTAGCCGGGCCAAAGCTAGATGACGGCTGCTACACAATATTGTATGCCAGTAAAATGGCTATTATTACTTTAGACAAATATAACTCTATGCACGGAGTAATTATCGACAGCGCCGGCCTAGCCTCGGTACAAACACGCCTATTTGACATTGCTTGGCAGGGTGCTAGCGAGGGTTAACCCGCGTCCATTGGTACGATAGCACAACATCAACGCGTAGCCCTCACAAAATTAATCGCCTTACCCTCGTTCAGCCATCGCTGCTCGTATGTCGTCATGATTTTATACTCGTCGTCCAGAGACGATTCGTGCAGGTCAAAGCTCAGTTCTGTAATTTGCCATTTTTCTGCCGCCAATTGCTCCAAACTCCAGCAGAAAAAATCGCGGTCGTCATGCTTGAAAAGCAGCTCGCCGCCAGGTTGCAATAATTGCGCGTAACGGCGCAAAAAATACGGATGCGTCAACCGCCGCCCGGCAGCGCGCTTCTTCGGAAACGGATCAGGAAAAGTCACCCAAATATTTTCTAACGTTGACAAAGCGAACAAATCGCCAATTTGGTCGGCGCGCGCCCGGATAAAATAGATATTTTTTAAGCCTCGCTCTAGCGCGATGTAAGCGCCTTTTTGCAAACGGTCAGCCTTAACATCAATCGCCGCAAACAGCTTATCCGGATAACGCGCTGCCAATTCGACGCTAAACAAACCAGTGCCAGCACCAACCTCTAACCCGAAGATACCCGGCTGGCGCTGCTGGTAAAAGTCGCGCCATTCGTCAAACTCAAAGCAATTCTCGGCGTTATGAAACTTAGCAAATTTGTATTTTTTGCGCTTGCGGGCGATAACAAAATCGTCAGGATTGAGCAGTTCGCTCACTAGTTTGAAGCCTCTCCGCTTGAGGTTGTTCCCGATGAACGTTCATTAAAGACTTGAATTGAACTATCTGATAGCGCCTCGCCACCAAAACTGGTCGATGCAGCCGCACGTTTGGCGTGTTTGTCGTATACATTTTTAAAATCTTTGATAGTTTTTTGATCAATCTCCCCTTGCGCCGAGAAACCTTTTTCAGTTTCTTCGCTAGCGCCAGCTTGCTTCTGCACAGAGCTAAAACCTGGGCGGCTCAAATCGACTTGTGCTGCACCGCTGGTGTTATACATCTCTAAAGCTACCGCCACCATGACGAGCGATACTATAATTACACAGACCAGCATAGCCGCAAAGCCGCACCGCTGACAAATGTGATCAGCCCGCTTTTTCAGGCGAGCACGGGCGTGAAATCTAGTCATTACTACCTCCTTGACTACTCAAACCCGCTTTTGACAAATCTAATTTGTCGATTTGTGAGCTATATTGCTTAATTAACTTTTCGAGTTCGACTACTGCTTTTCGTACATCACCGCGATAATAACGCGCTCGTTCAATATCCATATAAAAGTCTGCTGGCTTATCTTGGCAATCCGTCTGGGCTATATGCGACATTATCTGCTCGTAACGCTGATAAGAGTTGCGAAATTGTCCGATTTGATGGTCGAAATCGATGGTTGTCTTGGTTAAGTCGATGCCGTTGAGCTTATTGAGAGCAATACGGCTATTCATCGGCGCCATCAGTTTGGTAGAAATTGCATCATATTCGCGGCCGAGATTGATGCGCACCAAAGCGTCGTTAGCACGAATACGCTCTAAAACAGTTTTAGTCGTCGCACAATTACTGCGCACCAAATTAAGCTGCCGCTCAGTCAATAGAGTCATAGTTGGACCTTCGGCGCTAACCGTTGGAGCACAAGCGACATAGATTAACGCACATAATATAATAAGGCTTCTTTTCATTACATATTATTATGGCGAAATATTCCCAGACGGTCAAGTCTACGTTTTAAGCTGCTAATTTATAACCTGCAAGTCACCTGAACCAGCCCGACGCTAATTTACATCTTTAATACTAAAACCAAACTTATTGGCAACAAGCGCAATATTCGGCTTGCCAAACTCATCTGCTAGCGCCTGAAATTTGGCTTGTTTATCGCTGCCAAATTTTTGCACCAGATTATAATACCACTCAAATGTACAAAAATATGGCGGCTCTTTGGGCGGTTTGCTTTTGGAATGAAATTTGTCGGCGTACATTAGCAGCCGCTCCTCGGGCGTGCTAGCGGTATAGTCGGCTGGCAGAATGGATAAGTTTTGGTTAATTATATCCTGCTTGGTCAAGCCTACACCAGTATGGTGTGAAGCAAACCGCCAAATTTGTTCGGGAAAACCTTCATTTCGCAGAATCTTTTCACCAATCACGCCGTGGCGAACGCCGTCGACAAATTTGCCGTTTTCCAGAACATCATACGCACCGATATCATGAAGCATGCAGGCAACATGCAGCAAATCACGGTCTATCTGCGAGTTTGGCTTAGCATCTAAAAGCTGCGCCGCAATTGCGTCAACCACCTGGCAGTGAGTGTAAATCAGCGCAAAATCAGCATCAGTTTTGGCGTATTTTTTGTGCAGGTTTTTGACTTGAGCTTCGGTTGTTAGTTTTGTTTTACTCATATACCTATTTCGCAGACTAGTCTATTTATCAAATTTTAATTCCGCAAGTTTCTCGATGTCTATACCGATATTCCGGTATAAATCAGAGGTGCTTTTCGTTATCAAATCGCTCTCAGTAAAACCAAGCAGCGCTGCCGTTTTTACCACTTCCGCTACGCTGTTCGCTTCTATTTCGACATATGGCTTTAACTTAGGCCAGCGGTCGATGACAACCTGAACGCCGTCAAGGTCGTATTCTTGGCGTTTGTTTTCTTGATAACCACGCGGTTTAATGCCGATTTTTGCTAATATTTCCAGTGTCGTTTCCATATCAGACACTTCAACTTCCCACTCATGAGTACCATCAATAGTGTCGGCAGTTATTTCTTTGACGGTCAAAGTCGCCTGTTTCCCATCAGAGCGCAACCGCACCCAGCGATCTGGCACCGCTGGCATCGTATCAAATACGTAACGGCAAAAATTGTAATTACCGACTTCCTTAGCGCCGAGATTTGTCAACTTTTCTATGATATCGGCGGGATCGACATCATATATTTTTGCTTCGTATTCTATGTTTGACATAAAATCCTTTCATACTTTTATATCACCATCTAAACTAACATAGTTCTTAGCGCCGCTGCGATACATGGCGGAAGGCTTATTTTTGGCGTCAAACTCATATTTCATCAGTTCGCCAAAATAGCTAAAATGATTACCTTTCGCAATTTTTAAGGTGGCGTCATCAACTATTTCCAGCTCTTCAGCCATGTTGAATGGCTGCCAATCATTAGACCATAAACCCCTTAATCCTTTTTCTGTATCAACAACTTCATATACGCCGTAATCGTTAACGAACCGCGCTTCAAACTTTCGACGGTTTTTATCAGAAGTATCACCAAATTGATCAATAATTCCTAATATCGAATTTGCAACTATTCCTGGCGCTGTATCATACGCGTTCGCCAACACCGAAACAGTTATTCCGTCATCTGTCCGCGACCAGGTGCGGCCGACAAATCCTGGATAACCGCCGCTATGACCGACGAGCCGCTTGCTGTCCTTGGTCTTGGTGACATCGACTCCCAAACCGTAACTTCTTGCGTTTGCTTCGTCAGCGACTTGCCATGATGGATGCTGCATTTCCCTTTTAGAAGCATCGCTCAACAGTTTACCTGAGCCGACCTGTAGAGCAGCAAAGAATTTCACCAAGTCATGCGCCGTTGAGCAAAATCCCGTGGCTGGCTGCAATACGCCAGTTGTAACGTGTTGAAAGGGTTGACGCTGCTGATGCAAATCAAACCTACCGTAGCCAGTTGCCATTTGTAAATCCGGCGAATATTCTGCAGCGGTTTGTTTCAAATCAAGTGGCGCGATAATGTTTTCCGTCACAAAATCAGCGTACGATCTGCCGCTAGCTTGCTCAATTACCAAACCCAGCAAGCCAAAACCAAAATTGGAATATTTAAATTCGGAATTTGGTTCGAACACCAGTTGTGACTTCATGATTTGCTGCTTGAATTCGTCTTTATCTGGAAATTCTCCTTGGAACTGCCAAAAGCCTGACGCCTGACCGTCGCGAATCACGCCCGCCGAGTGGCTCAACAATTGACGCAAGGTTACGTCGCGCCAACGCTGGTCGCTGTGCTGCGCCAGCCACGGTAGATGTGTCGTAACTGAATCATCAATGCGCAACTTGCCGCGCTCCTGCAGCTGCATCACGGCCGTGGCAGTAAATGTTTTTGATTGCGAAGCAACGTGAAAGAGATGGTTGGTTGTTAATTTCTCATTATTTTCTATATTTGCCAGACCGTAGACTTTATGAAAAACCACTTCGCCGTCTTTGGCTATCGACACCGTAAATCCCGGCCAGCGCGCCCACTGGCTGCGCAGCATTAGCCATGAGTCAATGAATTTCAGCGTTCGTTTGGGAATTGATTTCATAGCCTATTTACACCTCCTCAGATATACATTCCTTATGGCCACCACTTCAGCACAAAATCCCGGTAGCCTGGCGCAATTTTGTCAGTAGCTTCGACTTCTGTTCGCGTCAGCCAAACTATACGTTCCTCGCCTCCATCACACGCTCGGTCCGGTAGTTTAATGTTACCGTCAACTATGGCCGTGTAGCCAAGAATAATTTTATGGTCTTTGACGGCACTGCCTCGCGGATAGCGCATATAGAAATCAGCCGGTGTCGCATCAATTGCGATACCCAGCTCCTCGCGCAGCTCTCGCTCTAGCGCCACGTCAGGCGTTTCGCCGGCATCAATATGCCCGCCCGGCAGGCCAAAACCATCATCGTGCGGATAATACATCAGTAGCACACGCTTGCCGTCGCTGCTATACAGCGCTACTTTTACGCTAACTTCGTGTCGATCGTACATTGCGCTCATAATCCCAATTCCTTTAGCTGCGCTGGATCAACCGTTGATGGCGAATCCATCATGACGTCAACGCCTGAGCCATTCTTTGGGAAGGCCAATGTCTCGCGGACATTAGTTTCGTCGATGAGCTCCATGAGGATGCGATCAACGCCAAAGGCACAGCCAGCGTGCGGCGGTGCGCCGTATTTGAAGGCGTTTAGCATGGCACCGAATTTTTCCTCAACGTAGCTTTCGCTAAAGCCGAGCAAATCGAATACTTTGTATAGCACCGCTGGGTTGTGGTTACGCACACCGCCGGAGCAGATTTCATAGCCGTTCATCACCATGTCGAACTGGTCAGCCACGATAGCCAGTTTTTCAGCATCAGTGTTCGCCGATTCCAGCGCCTCTAGGCCGCCCTTTGGCATACCAAATGGGTTGTGACCAAAGTCAAGCTTCTTGCCATGATCATCCCATTCATAGAACGGAAAATCGATAATCCAAGCCAAGGCTACCTCATCCGATTTTTTCAAGTTGAAGTGAGTGGCAAATTCGTTTCGTAGGCGACCAAGCACGGCGTTGACGACCGGGCGAGTGTCAGCGCCGAAGAAGACAACATCACCGTCTTCAGGTTTCATTGTATCTATAAGTAATCTATGTTCTTCGTCTGACAAGTGTTTTGCCACTGGCGAAATCGCATCATAGCCATAAAAATCACTACTAGTGATCGGGATTACATATCCCTGTGCCTCGTCGGGGTGTTTTATTTTAACATATTTAATGTAAGGCAAACCGCCCGCTCCCTCACTTGTAGCAATATCCTCAAACTGTTTGATTTGCTTACGGCTGAGGCTGGTACCGTTTTTCACACAAATCGCTTTGATACACTCGGCGTTCTTGAATACGCCAAATTTGGTGTTAGCAAAGACATCGGTTAGTTCAATCAGCTCCATGCCAAAACGCAGATCCGGCTTGTCCGAGCCATACGTCTCCATGGCGTCGCGGTAGGAAATGCGCGGAATTGGCTGGCCGTCGCCTACTGATAGATCGCTCAAATCCAGCAATTTCTTGCCGGCGAAATCAGTCGCCAGCTGACACATCAGCGGCTCGACTTCCTGGCGAACTTCCTCGCCGTCCTCAACGAAACTCATCTCCAAGTCCAGCTGGTAAAACTCACCGTACAGTCGATCAGCCCGCGGATCTTCATCGCGAAAACACGCCGCCAATTGATAATATCGCGGCACACCGCCAACCATCAGCAATTGCTTGAACTGCTGCGGTGCCTGCGGCAGTGCGTAAAACTTACCTTCCTGCAAACGACTCGGAATCAGAAAATCGCGCGCGCCCTCAGGGCTAGAGTTTGCCAAAATCGGCGTCTGAATCTCGATGAAGTCGCGATCATCCATATACTGATGCATCCGGCGGTACATTTCGGCACGCTTTTTCAGCATCTGTTGCATCTTTGGGCGGCGCAGGTCGAGGTAACGATACTTAAAACGTAAGTCCTCGCCCGCTTGGTTTTCCTCGGCAAAGGGCTGGATTGGCAAAGTTTCGGCTCGGTTAAGTAACGTCAACTTCTCGACCACCAATTCAACTGCGCCAGTCGGAATTTTATCATTCTTTAGTCCAGCCGCGCGTTCGCGCACCATGCCTTCGGCGCGAATGACAAATTCGTCGCGCAGTTCCTCAGCAAGTGAAAACATTTCCGGATCATCGGAATTAAAAACTAGTTGCAATAAACCTGTATGATCACGCAAATCAATAAAAATCAGTCCGCCGTGATCGCGCCGGGAATGCACCCAGCCAGCAACGGTAATTTTCTCGTTGACACAATGTGCCGTTTGTATACTCAAAGTTCGCTTCATATCTCTGTTATTATACTCGATTCACCCGTCCTTTACCAATCTGCGCTGCATTGATAGCTTTTCCAAATAAAATGCGCTACAATTAGCATAAGAATTATGAGGATCCTAAATAATACTCTAGTCAAGATTCTGACGCGTAATAATATTGCGACCGAAGAAACTCTCAAGCCGCTAATAGAAGAGGCAGAACGTTCTTCGCGACCGCTGCAAAATATTGTGCTAGATTCGAAACTAATATCTGAAACTGATTTAACAAAGCTTTTTGCACAATACACCGACATACCTTATGTTGAGGTCGATCCGCGCAACATTCCAACAGAAGTGCTTAATCGCATTCCAGAGCGTATCGCCCGCCAATACAATGCTGTTATTTTTCAAATTGACGAAGACGGCACCATGCACTTGGCGATGGACGATCCAGATGATGTGCTGGCTACTAATTTCATCGAGAAAGAAATCGGTAGCAATACTAAAATCTATATTGCGCCGCATTCTAATATTTTGCAGTGTCTAGAGAACTATCGCGGCGACGTTAATCAAGAACTTAATGAAGTTATTGATGTGCAGCGCGAAGATGACGGCTCGGACCAGAAAGTTTCCGAAGCTGATGTCGCCGAAGACTCACCGATCGCCCAAACCGTCAATTTGCTTCTAGAGTATGCCATCCGCTCGCAGGCATCCGACATTCATATCGAGCCGCGGGAAAATTTCGTGCAAGTCCGCTACCGTATCGATGGCGTACTTAAAGAAGTCAACCAATTACCGCGCAACGTGCTAAATGCATTGGTTAGCCGTATCAAAATTTTATCTAATCTAAAAATCGACGAGCGTCGCGTACCGCAAGATGGCCGCTTCAAAATCAAAGTTGCTGGTAAACAATACGCCTTGCGCGTCAGCACTCTGCCTATCACCGATGGCGAAAAAGTCGTTATGCGTATACTTGACGAATCAAATCAAGCGATTACTCTACAGCAGCTTGGTTACTGGGGTAAGTCGCTAGCAATTATCAACAGCGCTATTGCCGAACCAAACGGTATGATTCTAGTCACCGGGCCAACTGGTAGCGGCAAATCAACTTCCTTATTTTCAGTACTATCTATGCTAAATACACCAGAAGTCAATATCTCGACTATCGAGGATCCAGTCGAATACAAAATCCCCGGCGTCAACCAAACTCAGACTAACGCCAAAGCTGGTATGACTTTCGCTTCGGGACTAAGAGCCTTGCTGCGCCAAGATCCGAACATCATCATGGTCGGCGAGATTCGCGACGGCGAGACTGCCAACCTCGGTGTGCAGGCAGCGCTGACTGGGCACTTGGTATTTTCAACCTTGCACACCAACAATGCGGCGACCTGTTTGCCACGCTTACTAGATATGGGAATTGAACCATTTTTGATTGCCTCGACCGTCAAGGCAGTTGTCGGCCAGCGCTTGGTACGGCGGCTGTGCATGACCTGCCGCGAACAATACGTACCGACACAAGACGAAATCAACGAAATTGTTTCGCTATTCAACTTAAAGCCCGGCCAAACATTTGCTCACATTCACGATTTAGAGCTGCAGGCAATTGAGCAAAAAGTTGGCGGCGATACGCCGGCTGGTACTGACGAAAACACTATTCGCACTCTCTGGAGAGCACACCCAGGTGGCTGCGACGAGTGCGGACACGTCGGCTTCAAGGGGCGCGTCGGCATCTACGAAGTACTGGGTATGTCGCGCGCCATTCAAAAGATGATTACTTCTGATGCTGCTAGCAACCAAATTCAAGATCAAGCAATCGAGGAGGGTATGATTACGATGCAATCTGACGGACTAGTTAAAACATTACGCGGCAACACGACGCTCGACGAAGTGTTGCGTGTTACGAGGGAATCCTAATGGCATCTTTCTCTTATGTTGCAACCAACAAATCCGGCGACGTTGTCCAAGGCAAAATCGAGGCTAGCGATCGGCCTGGAGCTTTATCTGCTCTAACCAAGCAAGGCTTATCGCCTCTGAGTATTGACTCGCTTGAAAAGAAGGGGCTAGCTAGTATTAGTTTTGGCAGCGGCAAAAAAAAGGTCAAAACCGACGACATTGTTATGTTCACGCGCCAAATGAGCGCCATGGTTAGCGCCGGCGTACCTTTGCTGCGCGCGCTATCTTCACAACATGACCATACTGACAGTCCGGCCCTCAAAGCAGTCCTTGGCGATATTATTAAAGACGTCCAATCTGGCATGCAGCTAGCTGACGCCCTAGGCAAGCATCCAGCCACTTTTAACGACGTCTATGTCAATATGGTGCGTGCTGGCGAAGCTGGCGGTATTCTTGACGATATCCTTAGGCGCCTAGCTATTCAGCAAGAAAAAAGTGCTGGTATCCGCAAAAAAATTAAAGGAGCGATGACTTATCCGTTAGTTTTGCTGGTTATTACTATTATGGCCTTTTTGGTTTTAATGGTGTTTGTCATCCCGCAAATCGGCGAAATGATTAAAGGGTTTGGCGGCGAGGATGCCGAATTGCCAGCCTTGACTCAGGTGATGCTGTCAATTAGCGGTTTTTTGACAACCAAAGGGTACTTACTGATACCGGTATTAATTGTTGCTGTCTATTTCTTGCGGCGCTGGCTCAGCACCACGGCTGGCAAGCACGCTTTTCACCGTTTTGTCCTCAAAATACCAGCCATCAATAGCATCATTCAGAAAGTAGCCGTAGCCCGCTTTGCTCGTACGTTTTCGGCGCTCATGGGGTCTGGCGCGGCCGTCCTAGAATCGCTTGAAGTTACTTCGCACTCAGTCGGCAATGTTGTTTACGAGGAAGCTCTGCTAAACGCCGCCAAAGAGGTCGAAAACGGCAAAAACTTATCAACAATCATCGAAAAAACCGGATTGTTCCCGCCAATTGTCTCGCAGATGCTAGCCGTCGGCGAAGAAACTGGCCAAACCGACGTCGTGCTAGTCAAGGTGGCTGACTTTTACGAAGAAGAAGTTGATGTCGCCATCGACAGTATCGGCTCAATTATTGAACCAGTAATGATCGTGCTGATGGGTGGCATGGTGGGGCTAATTGCCGCCAGCGTTATGATGCCAATTGCCGGCTTATCAACGAGTATTAAACAATAAAACTTATGCTATACTGTATATAGAAAAGGGCATCCATGGTAAAACTATTTTTCAAAGACAAACCGATCATCGGGCTCGACATCAATTATACTGGTGTTAAAGTCATGGCCATCAACCAGAAACACGCTGACGTTCGCGGCTACGGCTCGGTCGATCTTGACCCGGTTAAGACACAGGAGGCGCTCGACACCGACGACCACGAGTATCTGCGCGAGCACATAGCCAATATGTTTCGAGATCGCATTATCGGCTCTCTGCCTTCTAACCACGTAGTAATTGGCTTGCCAACGAGCCGCACTTATTCGCGCACCTTTACTCTGCCAGCGAGCGAAGAAAAGCATATTGCCAGCGCTGCCCAACTAGAAGTCGAACGCTATATACCAGTACCGTCAGACTCGTTATACACTGACTACGAAATTATTAAGCGCACCAAAGAGACCCTGATGGTTGTCGTCTCGGCCGCACCGCGCGCACTGGTCGATGCAGTTACGCAAGTCGCCAAGGAAGTCGATCTGCGTCCAGTTGCCGTTGAACCGAGCATGAATGCGGTCGCTCGCATCCTGACCAAAACCGAGGAAGGCAATCGTACCACGCTAGTTATCGACGTCGGCGCCACCAGTACCGATATCGCCGTCCTGGAAGATTCAGCAATTCTCATTACCGGTTCGGCTAATGTCGGCGGCAATAACTTCACTCTAGACATCGCTAGTAAAATGCAAGTGTCGCTAGAAAAAGCTCACCAGTATAAAGTCCTCAACGGCCTCGGACAAAGCGATGATCATGACAAGATTGAAGCCGCCCTCAAACCAAGCCTCGGTCGCATCGTCGGAGAAGCCAAAAAGGTCATCCGTTACTACAGCGAACGTATTTCGGAGGATAAAAAAATCGAGCAAATTCTTATCGTTGGCGGCGGTGCAAATATGCCAGGTATCGGCGAATACTTTACTAACGCTTTCATTTTGCCGGCCCGCGTCGCTAGCCCGTGGCAAGATCTTGATTTTGGCTCGCTTGAGAAACCGCACCGCCAGTTTCGTCCGCGTTATATCACCGTCGCTGGTCTGGCTAGCGTACGGCCATCGGAGGTAAAAAAATGATCAACCTACTTTCACCCGAAGAACGCAAGCAAATTAAGGCTGCCCGGGCTAACTCAATTTTAATGCGCTATGTTGTCATGTCGCTGATAGTTGTTGTGATTATTGTAGTTGAGCTAATCAGCTCGTATTTTATGCTAGTATTCAACCAGTCTGCCAGCAGAGAAACCATAAATGACAATCAAAGTAAATCTTCAGCCTTCAGCTCGGTCAAGAGCGATGCCGAAAAGTATCGTTCTAACCTGCGGGTAGCAAAATACATTCTTGACACTCAAGCGCCATATACTGATATTCTAAATGCGATTGCCAAGAGGTTGCCAAACGGCGCCTCGCTCACTGGCATATCAATCGACCCGACGACTTTTGGAACTGCTTCCGTGCAAATTCAAACCCACGTCAGTTCGTACGCGCAGGCCATTGAAGTCAAAAATAGCTTGCAAGAGACGTCTATCAACAAAGTTAAAGTTTTTGACAGTGTTAGCCTATCAAACGCTACGCACGAAATTGGCGACAATACATTTCAGGCAAATTACACTGTAATCTATTCAAAGAAGGTACTGCCATGAAATTCGTTCTAAAACCAACTACATTCCGCATTTTGCTTATCGTCAGCCTACTAGTTATTGCGGCAGCGGGCGTAGGCAGTTTCGTCTTCGGACACCAAGAGATTGTTAAATATGCAGAGGAAACCCGCAAACTCAATACCGAAGCACAAGCCTCTAGCAACGAATTACAAGCCCTTTCAAGCCTCAAATCGAAACTAGACAACAGCAAAAGCGACGTAAAACGCGCTGAACAAATCGTTTCGACCAGTAAGAAATATCATTATCAAGATCAAATTGTCAGCGACATCGAAAATCACGCAAATAGCGCTGGTATTAAAATCGCTTCAATCGATTTTTCAGCAAATGAAAGTAAATCCAGCAGCTCATCAAGCTCATCGTCGTCTGGCACTGCTAAAAACACTAAAAAACCAGCGCCAGACGGCTTCAAATCGGTTACCGCTACCGTTAACTTGAGCAATCCGGTATCTTATGAGCAAGCATACATTTTCTTGCGCTCTTTAGAACAAGGGCTTTTCCGGATGCAAATTTCTAACCTGGCCTTAGCCAAAGATGACAACAACGGCATCACAGTTAGCGCACTAACTCTGGAGGTATATACAAAATAATGGAAGTCTCAGACGCATTTCGCATTCTCGGCGCAAAGACAGCTAAATTCTTTGGCCGGTATCACTTTTTATTGTTTTTCATGTTAGCTGCCGGCGGATTGTCAGTTGCTACCATCCTACTCTACCAAACACTCACTACGCCAGCAGAAGAACCGCAAGCTAGCACCTCCGCTAGTTTTGATGATACTACCATCAAACGCATCCGCAAGCTAAAATCAGCTGGCAATGCACCGAGCACGCCGCCGCCAGCCAACGATAGGACAAACCCGTTTTAGTCTATGATTTTGCTCGGTTCAGCGGTACTCAATGCAGAAATATTCAGTATTCAAACTGGCGGCAAGGTAGCGCGCACAACCCGCGCAATCATTAATCCCGCCAATCTGCAAATTATCGCCTTCGAAGTGTCAGGGCCACTAATTCAGCAACACCCCGCGCTGATGTTGCTTAGCGATGTGCGCGAACTGAGCAATATGGGCTTCATTGTCGACGACATCGACCAATTCATAGCTCCGACCGACGTTGTGCGCGTCAACGACGTCTACCAGCTAAAGTTTGATATCATCGGCAAACTAGTACTTGACGAAAAACGCCATAAACTTGGTAAAGTCATCGACTTCACAATAGATACCACGCAGTTTCTCATTATGCAGCTGTCGGTCAAGCGGCCGCTACTGCGTAGTTTCAATGATACTGAGATTTTGGTACATCGCAGCCAGATTATCGAGATTAATAACGATTCAATTGTTGTTCATTCCCAAGCTAAAGCCCCTGAGCCAGAACTTCACGAAGTAGTCGGTAGCTACATCAATCCGTTCCGCAAACCAAAGCAGGCTCGACAAAATTCAGATATTGATTAGCAATCTTCTCGGCGCAAAGCAGTTTTGATATCATCAAAGCTAAACCCCTGGCGCGCTAGATATTGCATGAACTTTTGCTCATCAGAGTAACACCGGCGTTTTTTAGCAATAACTTTAGCCAGCTCGCCGAGATCATTACGCGACGAATCTGCGATTACCGAATCAATGATTGTTTGTGCTATACCTTTTGCCGCCAATTCGCTACGCAGTTTTCGCATAGATACGCCTTTAACCTGATGTCGATTTTCAACCCACCAGTTAGCAAATTTCTGATCGTCAATGTAACCGCGCGCTTGCAACTTCGCAAAAACACGCTCTGCCACGGTTTTCGCGACACCTGGCTTTTCCGCTAACTTACCAGTTTTTCTATTTTTATATTTACGAGCCAATGTTTTACGGTAAAGATAATCACGTACTTCACTGCTACTACGCGGTCGCATCAATACATACTCAAGTGCTCGGGCATATATTTTGCCGAATTCACTCTCTTGCTTGAGATTAGCTAACTCCTCTTTCGATAAAACCTGGCCAGCCTTAATCCCGAGATCAACAACCTGCGAAATATCCAGGCTAAAATCATATTTGCCATCAATATACACGTTGACGCGATCCGAATCGCGAACTTGCGGCGAAAGCGACGTCACAGTATATCGTTCTTGCTGCTGAGCCATATCATTATTATAGCTGAAAAAGCGGCCATTTACCGACTAGCAAGCTACTATAGTTTGCACAAATTATCATAGCATTCAAAGATACTACACCACTAAACCCAGCTCGAATATACTTCTAGCGGGCCGTTTTCTTTTTACTTCTAATCTTTCGGTTCTGGTTCGGCAACTTTTTCGCGAACTTTAGCGTCAATTTCAGCCAGGACTTCTGGATTTTCTTTCAAGTATTTTTTAGTAGCTTCGCGACCTTGGCCGATTGTTGCATCATTATACTTATAAAACGCTCCAGATTTACTCAAGATTCCGTACTGAACACCCAGATCGACAACATCACCCGTTTTACTGATACCCTCGTTATACATGATATCAAACTCAGCCGTACGGAACGGCGGCGCAATCTTGTTCTTGACGATCTTGACGCGCGTGCGGTTACCGCGGATCTCATCGCCGTCCTTGATTTGCCCAATTCGGCGAATGTCTGCTCGCACCGATGCATAAAACTTAAGCGCATTACCGCCAGTAGTTGTCTCGGGGTTGCCGAACATCACACCGATTTTCATGCGGATTTGATTAATAAAGATTACCGTAGCCTTCGATTTGTTAATAATACCAGTTAATTTGCGTAGTGCCTGGCTCATTAATCGTGCTTGCAAACCCATGTGTGAATCACCCATGTCACCGTCAATTTCAGCTTGCGGCACCAACGCTGCTACCGAATCAACTACTATTAGATCAACGGCATTTGAGCGCACAAGTGTTTCGACAATTTCCAGTGCTTGCTCGCCGTTGTCGGGTTGCGATACTAGCAAATTATCAGTGTCAACGCCAAGCCGTTTAGCATATGCTGGATCAAGTGCATGCTCAGCATCAATAAAGGCTGCTGTGCCGCCTTGTTTTTGCATTTCGGCGATAGCATGTAGTGTCAAGGTTGTCTTACCGCTTGATTCTGGACCATAAATCTCGATAATTCGACCTTTCGGATAACCGCCGCCCAGCGCCAAATCTAAGCTCAGACTACCACTTGGCAATAGCTCGACGTCAACTTTTTTAGCCTCTCCTAGCTTCATGATTGAGCCGTCGCCAAACTGCTTGGTAATCTGCTCCATCGCCAAACCCAACGCCTTTAACTTGCCGTCGTCAGCCGCTGGCTTATCTGCAGATGTTTTTGGTTCGCTTTTCTTCGCCATATCTCCCCTTTCTTGCTGATATCTTTAATTATACATGAGCGACGCAGTTTTTGGTATAATGGTAAGTATGAAACAAAACGGCTTCACAGTTATCGAACTTTTACTGGTGATAGTTTTACTTGGAGTTGGCAGCTGGCTATTTTTTAATGAAAAAGCAACTATCGATGCCACTGCTCGCGACAATCAGCGTAAAGTCGCTATCAACGCGATGTATTACGGATTGGAAGAGTATTTCTACGCTAAAAACGGCTATTATCCGGCTTCGATTGACAGCAAAACGCTGCGCACCGTCGACCCTGCTCTTTTCACTGATCCGAAAGGCAAAAAACTTGGCAATAGCGGCAGCAGCTACGTCTACGAATCAACAGGTTGCAATAACGAAAATCGATGTACTGGCTACACGCTGCGCAGTTCAATGGAACGTGAAGATACTTACACCAAGACTAATCGCGATCACAAGAAATAATCAGCTAGTCATCATTCGTGACTGGGCGGCCATTCTTGAACGCCTCAACGGCATTATTAAGAACCGCTACTTGGTTTTTTGGATCAGCAACATAGCTAAAGCGATAGGTTGTTTCGTCGCCCTCGGTACTTAACCGAATCGATCCGTAATTAAATAAAGTTTGTAGAATACCTTTTTGCGAATAGCTAGAGTCCTCGATATTCATCAGGCTAACTGTTTGTTCGCGTTTTGAAAACAAGCTTATTTGAATTTCTTGAATAACACTTTCGTTGGTCAAGAAAAAGCGATTTTGCATATATACCCAAATCGCTATGTACAAACCGATACCGAATAAAATAATCACCATCAAGCAAATCAAAATAACCTGCGGATACATTGATTGCGCCAAGCCAATCGGCTTAGCAATATCAGGGTAGCAAAACATGAAAACTGACACCAAAATAATTGCAAGAATCATCGCAAATGTCGGCCCCCAAATACCAATGCTGTGCCGCGGAATCATTTGAATGACATACTCATGCTCGCTGAGATTAAGCCACGGGTAGAGGCGGCATGATTCTTCGTGCTTGCGGCGGGTCTCTTCGGAAATATGAACCGGAATCGGCTCGGTTGAGCGCGCTACATGCACGACCTGCTTGCCAGAGTCGGTGACTGATACTGGGTTGGTCTGCTGCACAGCCGATTCTACACCAGTAGCCTGCTCTTGCTGTTGTGAAGCTGTGTATAACGGACGTCCTTCAGCGTCGTAAGCGACTGGTCTACGGCTATCGTCATCGTCCATGATACCTCCTCGTTTATACTACTTGTAGTATACTATAAATTCCCTGTATTGCCGAGATGCCGCTTCGCCTTAATCGTTACCCGGCGGCCGCGCGGCGTACGCTCGATGAAGCCGATTTGCAGTAGATACGGCTCGTAAAAATCCTCAATCGTCGTTGCTTCGTCGCCAGTCAGGGCAGCAATGGTCGTTAGCCCCACCGGGTTATCGCCGTAATTTTCCAGGATTGATTGTAGTAAATTGCGGTCGGCTGGGTCCAATCCCAGCTCGTCTACTTCCAACATTTCTAGCGCACTCGTTGTCGTTTTCACATCAATTATGCCATCACCATTGACGTCAGCGTAGTCACGTACGCGCTTGAGCAGACGGTTAGCGATGCGCGGCGTCAGGCGGGCCCGCGTTGATAACAGGTTCGCTGCTTCATGCCGAATCGATGACTCTAAAATAGCCGCACTCCGCGTCACAATTTTAGCGATATCCTCTGGTTCATAAAATTCCAAGCGATAAATATGCCCGAATCGATCGCGCAGCGGCGCTGCCAAGCTGCCCGTCCGCGTGGTCGCACCGATCACCGTAAACCGCGGCAAATCCAGCCGGATAGAGCGCGCCGCCGGCCCCTTGCCAATGACGATATCCAGCTTAAAATCCTCCATGGCCGAATATAAAATCTCCTCCACTGCCCGGCCTAGCCGATGAATCTCATCGATGAACAAAATATCGCCGTCCGCCAGGTTGGTCAAAATCGACGCCAGATCACCCGCCTTTTCAATGGCCGGACCGCTGGTGATACGCAAATTTGTCCCCATCTCATTGGCGATCACCGTCGCCATGGTCGTTTTGCCAAGCCCCGGCGGGCCGTACAGCAGCACATGGTCCAGCGGCTCGCTGCGCTGTTTGGCAGCGGCAATCGCCAATTTCAAATTCTTCTTCAATCGCTCCTGCCCAATGTATTCGCCAAAACTCTGCGGACGCAAACTCACCTCAATCCGCTGCTCCTCGGCGTCGTCGTCATGCGGGCTGGTATCGACTATTCGTTCAATTGCCATGAACTAATTATACCATTCAGAAAGATACACTATTACCAACAGGGGCAATTTTGCCAACATTCCCAGGAATTGACAACCGATCAGCACAAGCAGTTGGCCAATTATTAAACACTTCTTGGCTAGGTTCGCCCAACTCCCCGCTAGTAATGAATTTTTTATTGTCTTCAACTCGACTCAACATCCACTTAATCACTTCCTCCGCAACACCACATGCCCTCATGTCATTTTCCAGATAATCCTGATAATTAGACAAGAACAGAGACTCTAATTCTTGAAACTCCTGCCATGACATATTACTACATCCTTCGATCCTAAATCTCGTAGCGTAATTCAAAAAGTCCTGATTGTTCGCTCCCCAGATATAGCCAAGATCAGCATGATGCAACAATTTAGCCTCAATACTATCACGACAGACCCTCTCTTTTGGACCAATGATCGTCCCGAGAATTGCCCTTTTCATGAACTCATACTCAGCTGAATTAGGTTCATATTGCTCGCCAAGGAATGAGACAGCATAATGTTCTTTAGTGGAATATCCATACGGAGGTGGACCAACTGCAAGTCCAGCATCATGTGCTGCCGCTGCCACCAGTAACAGGTCTTTCTGATCCGAACTCATCTTGTCCTCTGGAATCACATCTGTCAGTAAGCGCGTCGAATGCATCACGTCTACACCGTGTGCTGGCTGGTGATATGGATAATTTGGATAGGTAGCTAGTAGACTAGCTGACAACTCGGCAAGAGACTCTGCCTGTTCTTTGCTATGAAATAGCTTTGCAAGGTTCTCCTCTGAGGTATATCGGTCCAGTACCTTTGCTGATACTGTTGATTCTGCATCGGTCACTGTTGGGTCGCCCTGGCTAGCACAGTTTCGACGTTTCCATAACTGGTTGTCGAGATTTTTTTCGGTAGTAGCTCTATTCACAAACCTATATTATATATCATTTGTACTATTTAGTCAATAGTACGGCGTCATGGCCTCTGTAGCCGAGTCGGTCTTACCGGGTATATGCTAAACTTATCATTTCTTCAACGCCTCGGTCACCCGTTGCGCCGTCGGTAAGTTGACGTCAACATTTTCCAGCGCTTTGGTAGCGTCCGCTAAGGTGTAGCCCAGCGCCATCAGCGCTTCCAATGCTTCGTCTGACGTGTTCAGTTCGGTTTGGATGGGCTCGTTTGCCCGGCCATAATGCGTCGGCAAGCCGACCTTGTCGCTGAGATCAACCACTACACGCTCGGCAGTTTTTTTGCCAACACCGGCAGCTTTTTGCACAAAAGCGGCATCACTGTTGGCGATGGCATTGCGCACTTGTTCCGCATCGCCTAGGCTGAGGATGGCTAGCGCCGCCTTCGGACCGACGCCCTGCACGGTGATCAGCATTTCAAACAGCTTTTTTGCCGCCAAACTAGAAAAACCAAATAGTTCTTCCGCCTGCTCGCGCACATGGTGGTAGGTATAAAACTTGACGTCTTGATTCAGTACCGCCGCCTCAAAATCGCCAGCTGCCACACTGACTTCGTAGCCAACGCCGTGAACGTCAACCACGACGCTGCCAGCGCCAAACTTTTCAGCGATCACACCAGAAAGATGAGCTATCATAATCAGCTATGGCGACGTAGTGTTACCGCCAGGATTATTACTATTATTGCCGCCATTATTGCTACCGCCAGAATCGCCTGAGCTGCCGCCACTATTATCGTTTCCGCCAGCAGCCGCACAATTGCTAGTATCTTTACTGTAGTTCACGCCGTCGATTTTACTTTTATCGACCATAACCACTGAGCCTGTCTTGAGATCACAGGCTGCAACTTTAGCATTTGTGCTTTTACAGTTAGCAGTGTCTTTCGAGTATTTTGTCGAGTTAAAGCTAGCTTCGTCGATAGTTTCAACCTTGCCGGTAGAGAGGTTGCAAACGGTAATCGTCGGCGCCTTACAATTAGCAGTATCTTTTGAATATTTCGTCGAGTCAAACTTATCCTCATCGATAGTTTCAACCTTGCCGGTAGAGAGGTTGCAAACAGACACTTTAGTTGGCTCGGAATTACACGATTCAGTCGGCAGAGCGCCGCTCATAAAGTATTCATTATAAGTATTAGCGCCAGCTTTCGCCGCCAAGCCGCCCTTGTCCTTACAGACAGCGCGCTGAACGATACCGCTCGGCAGAGTGAATTTAACATCTGGCTTGCCTGACAATAGCGACGTCATCGTACTCTTCCAAATCGGCCCAGCCATGTCGCTACCACCGCTAATCATAGCAGAGTTATCATTATTGCCAACCCAAACACCAACAACGTATTGCGGATTATAGCCAATTGTCCAAGCATCGCGGTTGTCGTTGGTGGTACCAGTTTTAACAGCAACAGTATGATTACCGTTAACCGTAATTGACGAGCCAAAGATGCGTGCGCGAGTTGTTCTGTCGCTAAGAATATCTGAGATTAGGTAAGCCCCCTGAGCGCTAATAACTTGCTTAGACTTGCCCTCGTGTTTGTAGATTGTTTTAGCGTATTTATCGTCAATCTGAGTAATTTTAGTAATATCATATTGCTTGCCGCCATTAGCGAAAGCAGTATAAGCATGCACCATATCCTGCAAAGATGCCTCGGCTGAACCAAGCGCCAACGATAAGCCGTGATCGCCCTTCTTAATAGAGGAAATGCCCATACTGTTAGCAGCTGTTACTGAACGAGAAATGCCGTATTTTTGCATAACTTCAACACTCGGGATATTCAATGACCAGTTGAGAGCTTGGCGCACCGTAGCACTACCGCCGCGGCTAGCTTCATTTTTATCAGCATCGCGCGGCACATAGCCGCCGCCGAAATCCTTAACTTTATCTTGCAAAATAGTCGCTGGCGTAATCACGCCGTCTGCCAATGCTGCTGCGTAATAAATCGGTTTGAAGCTAGAACCTGGCTGGCGCCTAGTCGTCACCATGTTAACCTTGCCCCATTTTTCATTATTATAATCAGCACTACCAACCAAAGCTCGAACTTCACCAGTCGTTGGATCAACGACAACTCCGCTGGCATTAGAGCCGCCCATTCGGTTAATATGCCTCATTTGCTTGTTAATGTTGTCTTTGAGGGTATTCTGCATATCGATATCTAGCGTCGTTGTGACTTGATAACCAGAACGCATAACTTTTTCGTAGCCATCTTTTTCGTAGCCGCCTTTTTTAGAGCTATATTTATCGCTGAGCTCAGCCACCACCATTTCAGCAAAATGCGGCGCCACGCTATCATTCTGCGTTGACGGCGGTGCATAGGCCAATTGCTGGGCTAAAGCCTCTGTTTTTTGCGCTTCGGTGACGTAGCCCTCTTTTACCATTCGACTGAGTACCGTTTTTTGCCGTTCTTTAGCATATTCAGCACTGCCGCTAATCGGTGAATAGCTGCTCGGTGCCGGCAATACGCCAACCAGCATAGCGCTTTCTGCCAAAGTTAGTTCTTTCGGTGTTTTATTGAAATAAGTCTTAGCCGCATCCTCTATACCAAAAGCGTTTTCACCAAAATAGACCGAATTGAGATACATGTCAAGAATCTCGTCTTTAGAATAGTTTTGCTCGACAGCAATCGACATGAAGAACTCTTGATATTTACGCATCAAACTATGCTCGTCGCTTAGCAAGGTATTCTTAACTAATTGCTGAGTGATGGTCGAGCCACCGCCATGCCGCGTCACTGCCGCCCTAGCGATACTAAAAAGATTAAATCCGCCATGTTTATAAAAATCTTTATCTTCGCTCGCCAGCAAAGCATTCTTCATATGATCAGATATCTGGTCGAGTTTCACGATATTGCGTTTCTCAGCCCGACCAATACTATAAAAAGTCTTACCATTTCTGTCTTTTAGAACGATTCCGGTATTATTACGGTTCATCAAACGTTCAACGTCGCGGATATCATTAGCCAGCATGATGTATGTTACTACTGGTATGATAATCATAATTGCTAGAATAGGACCGCCAACAACGGCAACCTTCTGCTTGCGCGACAATCCTTGCCACCAAGCGACCAGTTTACCGAACTTACCCGTCGGCTGGCGATGAACCTTACGAACTGGAGATTTCTTACGACCTATGTTAGCGTAGCGCGATAAACGTGGCGGTTGCTTTTGTATCTGCATCACCTACCATTATATCACCTTACGCTTCAATACGGCTCATAAACGCATGCGTTAAAGCTGCCGCCAATGCGTCAGCGCAATCATCAGGCTTCGGCACCTCTTGCAACCCTAGCTGAATACGCACCATTTCTTGAATTTGCGGCTTTTTAGCGGCACCATAACCAGTGATTGATTTTTTGATTTCATTCGGCGTGTATTCGTGAATTGGCAATTTCGCTTGGCGACCTGTCAATATTGCTACGCCGCGCGCCTCGGCGACACTGATTGCTGTCGTAATATTCTTGGTAAAAAACAGTTTCTCAACCGACATAACATCCGGCTGCGTTTCTTTAATAATATCGGTTAAACCCGAGTAGATCTCTTCAAGACGATCTGGTAATGGCGTGTGTGCTGGCGTAGTGATCACTCCAGCCGTAACCAGCCTCGTTCTACCACCGTTGACATCAATTACGCCAAATCCGAGAATACCTGTACCAGGATCAATTCCGATGATTCGCATGCTGGTATAGATCACTTCCTGCCAAATCGAATAGCTTTTCTTAAGCCGCGCTTAATTTCAGTGCGCCATTCCCAGACACCATAACTAACACCCGCCAAGGCTAGTCCGCCAATCGTCCACCACACCGCTGGATTAGTTTGCTGAACTGTTACTGGCTGCACTGGATAAGCCGCTAATGTATTACTAGCTTTCTTGATTTTGCGGCAGCGGCCAGTTGAAGGATTGCGTTCCCAGCCTGCTTTGCACGGTTTGGGTAGATCATCAACAGAAGCAATCTTCTTGCAACGGCCAGTTTCTGGGTTACGGAATTGGCCCTCTTTACACGGTTTCAGAACCGCTGCAGCCGCCTTGGCAATTGAGCGACAACGCCCGGTCTCCTCGCTGCGATATTGACCTTCTTTGCAAGGTTTCAAGGCAACGGTTTTTTTCTTGTTCTGAACAATATTGCGGCAGCGGCCAGTCTCTTCACTGCGATATTGGTCATCGCGGCATGGTTTCAATATTTTTATTTTTGGTTTAGCCGACAACGCTTTCAGGCTACCCTTACCATAATTAAGTTTAGGCGTAAAATCATTACCCTCGCTACCTGGACTCGGCGTCGCCCAGCGCCAAGTCGCAGTTTTAGTATCATACGCCCAAGATCGCCCTTTGTTACTAACACTATCGGCTTTCTCATACGGTATCACGCCGTTCTTATAGGTAGTTAACCCGTTGGCATCTTGCAGCCACACTGTTCCAGACGCCTTGTCAAGATGCAGCGTCTTCCCCGATATAAGAAAGATTTTACCCGGCAGAACCGTGCCCGATAACTTCGAAAGATTATTAGTAGAATCTGACACCGCTTGGTTGCCGCTACGCAAGCGGTAGAGTGATAAGTCTATTGGGCTTTGACTAACATTTTTAACCTTAACATAGCTATGACAAGCAAGGTTCGGGTCAGCCGTAGCACAATCTGCTGGATTCGGTAAAATTTCTAGAATCTGTAAAGTTGGCGTCGGCGGCAAACGGTACAAATCACTTGATGTCATATTGCCAGTCGCTCGTTTACGAAAATCAGTTTTAAAGACGCCAGTTCGATAAGATATGCTCCAGCCTTTACGCTCCCAGATATCATTTTGATATTTGCCGAGATCGGTATTGTTAATTCGAACCGCCTCAACCAGCTGTCCAGCTTGATAAACATTTATCTCTTTATCGTACAAAGCATCGCTATTCGGAACTGGACAGCCCACTAAAGGCAATGCGTCATCCGCATGCGACAAGTTCGGGTTGTACAGCGTTAAATAACTCTTCGGCCGCAGATAATCTCGCAATTTAGCATTACAAACAAAATCAGCTTCCGCTGTTGCGTAACGTAGTTCTAGCGACATCTGTCCTAGATCGAAAAATTCATCACTAGTATTATAAAGTTCTATCGCCGCATAGCCGTATTTTGGATCAGTTTTAAACGCCGAGACTACAACATCATTTTTTGCTAACAACGGTGACGGTAATGTTGTTATTTTATATACAGTTTCGTTGGCACTAGTAGGGTTTGATGGAACCGACGGCGGGATTTCAGCAGGCTTGGCAGTGGTTTTGTTTTCAGCAGTCTGCAGCGGGAGTGTCTTCCCATCGTTCGCAGCTGGCAATGAATTAGAATTTTCTTTATTAATTAGCGGCTCGTTAGACTTACCGAGTTTTTCCTCTTGTTTAGCGGTTGGTAAATTCTCGCTATTGTTTTCGCTCGCAACGCTTAGCGTGTTATCCGGCGAAACAGCCGCCGTCGATACAGCATCTGCCGCTGCCAACCCCGAAAATACTGGCTGAAGAGTTATAGTTGCTATCAAAATGACGAGTTTTAGACATCGCATCAGGCCTCCTAGCAATTATAAATACCATGTATACTTATAATCTACATGAAGGCAAGCTTAAAAGTCAACTAATCGTTAATATCAGCAGTAATATCGGCATTCGTATAGACGTTTACCACATCATCAAGATCGTCGAGCGCGTCAATAATTTTTATTACTTTGCGAGCGGTTTCAGCATCGCTGATAGGCACGTCATTTTTGGCAATGTATTGCAACTCGGCTTCCTCGATGGTCATACCTGCATCAAGCAACGCCTTACGAACGCTCGCTAAATCTTTCATGCCAGTATAGACAATTAGTTTACCATCAGCCTCAACAGCATCTTCGGCGCCTGCGTCAAGTACTTGCAACAATGCTTCTTCGCCGCTTGCTGCCACCCGAATAACCCCTTTACGGTCAAATTGAAACATCACGCTGCCAGCATCAGCCATTGAACCGCCGTTTTTAGTTAAAGCCAATTTCACCTCTGGTAAAGTTCGATTACGGTTATCAGTGGCTGTTTCAATGATAATCCCTACGCCGCCAGGGCCATAACCTTCGTAAGTAATTTCTTCTAGCGCCGCTGAATTTTTGTCGGCAACCCGGTCGATCGCCCGCTGAATATTAGCAGCTGGCATATTTGCCGCCTTAGCTTTTTCGATAGCCATCGCTAGACTAGAGTTCATTGTGGGGTCAGTGCCAGCCCGCGCTGCGATAGCGATCTGGTTGCCAATTTTAGTGAAAATCGCACCGCGTTTAGCATCAACAACAGCTTTTTGACGATGTGTTGTCGCCCATTTACTATGTCCTGACATGACTACTCCTCGTTAGTTTATTGATAAATGCTTACTTATATAATAGCAAATGAGCCCTGTTATGTCACTATCGAAGCATCGCGCAGTCGATAGCCGCTACGCCATTTCATGAACCACACTGCCGCAATTATCAAACCGTACCATAGCACCGCTATCCACCACGGTATTTGCAGCTCAACTGCAGCCCAAGATTGCTCGGCACACCAATTCACTACTACAATCATCGCATCAAGCATCATCTGCGCTGGCCAGCCAATGATGTGCGCTATCGTTGGAACGATCAATCCGCTAACGCCACCTATTGATGTTAGCAACATCGCCAACGGTATAAACGGACCAACCAGGATATTCGCCAACAACGAAATTACACTCAACTGCCCAAAGGCTGCCATGATAATCGGCGCAGTTACCAGCTGTGCCGCTAATGTTTCTAACAGAATTTGAATGATAGCTGGGACTTTATCAGCCGAAAAGAAATAGGCCGTCATCACTGGCGCCACGATAATCACACCAGCGAATGCTGCAAAACTTAGCATCCAACCCATGTCTCCCCAAGCATAACTCGGATTGCACAATACCGTTATTGCCGATACTAGCCCCAGCAAAACAACTGGATGAAACTTTCGGCCGACATACCATGCTAGTAAGCTTAATCCAGTAACAAGCCCAGCGCGCACCATGCTCGGGCTAGCGCCAGTCATAGCGATAAAACCCAGCACCAAGCTACAGCTAACCAGCGTCGCTAAATATTTTGATATTTTTGCGAATAGCCGCCGCGCCAAACGTACCAGAATTGTTAAATTGTAGCCGCTCGCTACAATGATATGGGTCAGACCAGCAATCTTCAAAGCCTCCAGTAGATCATCTGGCAGCATACTTTTCTTACCCAATAAAAAGCCAATGCCTAAACTAGCTCCTGGGTCACCAATCGCTTTATGTACGCCATCAGCAAAAGTATCGCGCAACTCTAGTGCTGGATCGCCGCCAGATGTTCGCTTGACACTGTCAAGCTTCGCTTTTGCTAATACTGCCGCGAAATTGCCAAAACCCGGCTTCAATACACCGCGCAAAGCAAGTTCATCACCGCGTTTAATTGCTGGATTACCGCGCAGCGACAACCAAATTTGGCCAGGTAAAGACGTCTCGCCCATTTTGATATAAGTTATTTGCAGTCTAGTACTACCAGCTACGTTATCTGCGTCATCCCGCACTATTCCAGTTAATCGCACTGATTGACCATACAACGGTTTATATAACTGTAGTTGCACTTGATCGCTAGAGCCGCGAGCCAGTCCAACCAACAAGCCCGCACCTAGCATCAAAATTAACAAAATCCGCCGCCGCTGCCAAAAAGCTAAACTAATCAGCGGGATGGATGCAATAATTAACCACCAGCTAGCCCCGTTCCACCATTGCGCCAATACCAAGCCGCTAACTAGTCCGTAGCATAAAGCGGCAATATGCCACATTGGATGAAGCCGCTCGCCCAACCATCTCATATTTCGATAGTAGCATAGCTTGACACGACTCGCCGCAAACTGTATAGTAAGATTTACTCGGGCCCATAGCTCAGCTGGTTAGAGCACCTGCCTTTTAAGCAGGGTGTCGTGAGTTCAAGCCTCACTGGGCCCTCCATTTCAAGAATAAGAAGACCTCCTCAGCGTGAAGGTCTTTTATTTTTTAGCTGTCTTTATTCTTTACTCTTCTTTTTTGATTCGTTGCGCCGCACATGAGTTTGCAACACATCAATTATCGACAGCACCAGGCACACAGTCACGATAATAGCATAAGACGCATTAATACGGCTGACGATTTGCTTGCCGAACTCATCAACCACTAGCGCATTTTCTAGCGGCTCAAACATTAATACCACAGCTAACACTGCAAATATCACTGACCCGCCAATTCGCTGAAATTTGTTACTAGCCGCCGGCCCGCTGAATAGTAATATCAGTGAAGGTGCTAGAGTTAATATAACCGCCACCACATCTACTAACGGCGGACGGATGATAACGATGCCAAAATTAGCAACGTATGGCGTTGCCTCGCTACTCCACAAATCAGCCAAGATTGAACCAGCTGCTAGCGCTAGCGTCAATACGCCGAATCGCCGGCGCGTCATATATGCCAACAAAAACAACACGCCAAAGACTATTGCTAGAACGATAGTAAAAGTCATGCTTTTATTTTATCATGTCGTCTATGTACGATGACAAGTTAAAAGCCCGTGTCTCATGAGAAAATACCGCGTTTTTTAGAGGCTTCGAATTGCTCTAACAGTTCACGCTGCTTTTTAGACAGTTTAGTCGGTGTATCGACAATAATGCTAACGATATGGGCGCCGCGCCGTTCGCTGCGCGGGTATGGCACGCCATGGCCAGACAATTTAAAATCAGTACCCGACTGCGTACCGGCCGGTACCTTCATGGTAATTATGCCGTCGACTGTCTCAACGTCAATTTCAGTACCGAGTGCCGCATCAACCATACCGATATGTTCTTGGCTAAGAATCAAATCGCCCTCGCGGGTAAATTTCTTATGCGCTTTAACGCGAATATTGATGTATAAATCACCACGTTCGCCGTCGGCAATCGCTTCACCGCGCTCGCGCAAACGAATTGTCGAACCGTCATCAATACCTGCTGGAATTTTGACAGTGATTTTCTGCTCGCGGCGTTGCACGCCAGAGCCATGGCAAACTGTACATTCTTTCTCGGGTATTTTACCGCGGCCTTTACAGGTTTCGCAGACTACCGCTTGTTGGATCGGGCCAAACATCGTGTTCATTGTGCGGACACGCTGGCCGGCGCCTTGGCAATCTGGACAAGTTTTCATCTCGAAACCCGGTTCGACGGTCGCGCCGTGGCAATGCTCGCATTCGTCGTTAATCATTAACGCAATCTCGACATCTTTGCCAAACACCGCTTCTTCGAAAGTCAAAGTAACACGCGTTTCAACGTCGCGCCCACGCGGCCGGCTATTGCGGCGCGATTGCCCGGACGGCCCGCCAAAAAACTGACTGAAAATATCGCCCAAGCCTTCGCCAAAATCGAAATTAATATTTTGACCTTGGCCGAAACCGCCAAAACCTTCAAAAGGATTACCGCTGTAACCAGCACCACCGCCAGAACCGCCTACGCCAGCATGACCGAACTGGTCGTAGCGTTGACGTTTTTGCTTATCTTTGAGAACTTCGTAAGCTTCGTTAATCTCTTTGAATTTCTCTTCACTGCCGCCTTCTTTGTCGGGGTGATACTTAACAGCCAGCTTACGAAAAGCTTTCTTAACTTCGTCTTCAGAGGCGTTTTTGCTGATACCTAGTACTTCATAATAGTCGCGCTTTGCCATATTGCTATAGTATAGCGCGTTAGCACTCGAAGTGCAAGAGTGCTAAAATTACTGACTTATTTAACGTCAGTAGCCGATGGACTCTTATTATTTTTGTTCGGATTACGCGCCGCCAGCACGCGCAAATCGTCAACTACATCAAATTCATCGAGGATTTTACGGCCAAGCAACGCCTCTAATGTATCCTCGAGCGTTAAGATACCCGCTGTCTCGCGATAATCGTTAACAACAATAAACATATGATGCCGCGTTTTGATAAAGGCCGACAAGGCGCGCTCCAGCTTCTGGTTTTGGTTGATAAAGTAAATCTTCTTGTCCATCGCCGTTTCAACGCGGCTAGTTTTCTTACCGTTATCAAGCGTCAGTAAGCTACGAATATGCAGAATACCAACAATATGGTCAATATCACCGTCAGTCACCGGGAAGCGGCTATGGCCAGTCTTATGCAGTTCATCAAGCAGCAACGGCCCAATCACATCTTCCTTAGCTACTGTATTCATTACGCCGCGCGGCGTCATTACCTCTTCGACGGTTTTTTCATGAAAATGCAGGGCATTATTGATTAGTTTTTTCTCTTCAAGCGACAGTATTCCCGATGATTCGCGTATCAAATGCTCAAGTTCTTCCCGCGAGCTAAGAATATTCGGCTCATTCTGCACATTAACACTGCGCAAAACTTGCCCCAAGCGCGGATGCCGCTCGACGAAAGTCAGCAATCTCGGCTCTATCCGCCGGTAATATCCATCAACCATCTGCACCAACCAGTCAAAATGAGCAATTCTACTATATACTAAAGACGTCATCACGCTAATAGCTACGCCGATAAAAAAACCAAACGCCGATACTGCCGATAATACCGCCAGAACCAGTAGTAGGGCTTCGGTTGCCTTACGCAGCGATACAATATCATCAAGCAGTAGTATTCGCCGTAATTCGTCAGCCGCTGCGGTGTCGCCCTTACGACGGCGGCGTTCTAACTCGTACATTGATAGCTTTGTTCGGCGCGGCGAAATTGACGTCACTGCTATCAACGCTAAGGTAATCATCACAAACAAAATCGCTAAGAATAACCGCATACATATATTGTACCGCAAGCCCGCTTGATTGGCGAGCTCATAAGCAGTATAATAGCCTCTAGTAATAAGCGGAGGAAATATGACCAAAAAGGCATGGATTATTTTTGCGGCGATGTGCGTAGGATTGATTGGCGGCTTGATTTTTTTACAGCAGCGCAATCAAATTGATGTTTCAAGCGTCGATACTACGAAGGCGCAGCCAGCATCAAGCGAAAGCGGCGATATTAGCGAACATGTTTATGGTAACGCTAACAGCAAAGTACTACTAGTTGAATATGCCGATTTTCAATGTCCAGGCTGCAATTCATCTTACCCGGTCACCAAAAAAGTCACTGAAAAGTACAAAGACAAGATTGGGTTTATCTTCCGCAATTATCCGCTAACTAGCGCTCACCCGAACGCGCTGGCCGCAGCGGCTGCCGCCGAATCAGCTGGACTACAAGGTAAGTACTGGGAAATGCACAACTCGCTTTTCGAAAATCGAGCTAGCTGGGTAGAGTTATCCGGGTCAACTCGTACTGAAAACTTTGTGAAGTTAGCCTCCGACATCAAGGGCTTGAATGTAGAAAAATTCAAGGCTGATCTCGAAAATCCAAACATCCGTAAAAAAATTGATTACGACATGGCGCTTGGCAAAAAGGACAGCGTTGGCGGCACGCCAGCTATGTACATTAACGGCAAAGATGTCGGCAGCCAAAAAGTCCTTAACGGTAAGCTAGTTAGCGGCACAAACACCGATACTAATGCTAGTTATGTTTGGGCTAATGCTGATAATTTTGAAAAGTTCGTCATCCAGCCAGCAATGAAATCTGCTGGAATCAGTTATTAGTTGAAATGCCTGCCTGCATTAGTCTGTAAATCTACTGCCGACTACTACTTGATGGGCTAGGCGACTCCTGAGGTGCGGTAGCGTTATTTGTGCTAGAACCAGCCTGCTGCGGCACTGGTGAATTGCCTCCAGGCGCACCATTCATTGAATTGCTTTGCGATGATTTATTGACTTGCATGCCGCCGACAAAGCCTAACCCGCCAGCGAACAACACAATTGCTATGACGGCCAAAATCATAGTTGGCGTCATAGACGAGCATTGCGCCACTGGCCGTATTGATGGCGTACCGCCAGAAGGCATTTCAAAACCATCTTCAATTTTAGTTGACATTTATTCATCTCCTTTTGTTAATTAATACTGATTAAAATATAACTAGGAGCTATTAAAGATGCCTTAAAAACTATTTTTTCTTGTTGTATACAGGAAGAATGACTGTAAAAGTCGAACCAACATTCTGTTCGCTATCGACGTTAATTCGTCCGCCATGCGCCTTAATAATCCGCTCGGCAATTGACAAGCCTAAGCCGTATCCAGCAGTAGTACGCGACTCTTCGGCTCTATAAAATCGCGTAAAAATCTGCGACTTTACTTCGTCGCTCATGCCAATACCAGCGTCCGCCACAGCAACGCTGACGTGCTTACCCTTTTTGCTGCTAGAAATAGTAATGGTACCACCTTTGTTACTATATTTAATAGCATTGTCTAGCAAAATCGTGAAAAGCTGTTCTAAACTTTGTCGATCGCCAAGCAGCAAAAAATTTTTAGTTTTATCATCGATAGCAATATCTTTTGCCAGCGCCTGATTTACTACTAGGTTCATCGCCCGAGCAATCACCGATTGCAAACCGACCTTGCTTTTCTGAATTTCCAGCTTGTCTTCTTTGAGCAATCCTAACATTGAGTTGGTTAATTTTTGTAAACGTTTAACATCATCAACATTGTCAGCAATAACCTGTTTGGCTTGCTTGAGTGTCAATTTCGGATTCATTGATGCCACCTCATTAGCTGCCAGCAGTGCGGTCAACGGCGTGCGTAATTCGTGGCTAGCATCGCTGACAAAACGCGATTGCGCCGCCATGTTATCCTCGATTGGCTGCAGCGTATGCTGAGCTAGCAGATAGCTGACTAGCCCGCCTATCAAAAACACCGTTAAATTTGCCAGCAGCAAGTTTAAGCGAATCGCCGCCATCGCTTCATCTTCACGCGTATCAAGATAGCTGTGAATTGAAATAACCGTACCCGGCTCGGCGGAACGAATCGTAGAAGTTGCCTGCTGATCATTCGGCGGCCGGCGATGAAATTCTTGGCTTGATAGTCCATAAATTATCAAACTAAAGGCAATCGACATAGACATGATGATCGCCAAATAGGTCCCCGCTAAGCGAACAACGGCACGTTGACCAACATTTTTCATGCTTTTCTAATCTCGTCCTTAACGATATATCCAAACCCTCGTACCGTTTGGATAATCGGATCAGTGCCTGGAAAAGGCTTATCAATTTTGTTGCGTAAATAGTTAATAAAAACTTCAACGTTATTCGGCAAAATATCGGCATCAAAGTCCCAAACGTGCGTCATGATGTTTTGCTTACTAAGAATTTGATTCTTGTTGCGCAGCAAATATTCAAGAATGGCAAATTCTTTGTTAGATAGCTTGATATCTTTACCAGCCCGTTTAGCAGTGTGATTAGCGATATCAAGTTCAAGATCACGCACTGTCAAAATGTTATCAAGCACATCCTGCGGCCGCCTCAGCAACGCCCGAACGCGAGCGCCGAGAACCTCGAAGCTAAACGGCTTCGGCAAATAGTCGTCGGCGCCGCTATCCAGGCCTTCCACAATATCTTTATTCTGATCTTTGGCTGTCAACATCAAGATTGGCGTTTTATTACCGTCAGCACGCAGCTTTTTGGCGACTTCAAAGCCATTCATGATTGGCATCATCACATCGAGAATAATGAGATCATAATCATCAGCCCGCGCCGCATTGTAGCCATCCTCGCCATCATGCTCGATATCAACCGCGTAGCCGTCCATTTCGAGCCCTTGCTTGATCGACTTGGCAATTCGTTTCTCGTCGTCAACAACCAAAATCTTCATAATTTTATTATAACCTTTCTTTTGTTTAATGGTTTAGTAATTTAAGGACATTTCTGGCCACAAGTAGTGAGTCGTCTGCTTGCCGCGGCGGCTCATCGAAATCCACCAATCGCCAGCGGTCGTTTTAATTTTGATTAAACCTTTGTTTTTGAGGCGACTCAGCTGTGTCATCAATTTCGGACGGCTCATTTGCAAGCTTTCGGTTAGTCCCGTCAGGTCTTCCTCGCCACTCTCGCTAATCTGCTGCAAAACAAGCGCTTCATCAGTTGTCAAATTCAAATTCTTGGTCATATTCACTCCTTTATTTAGGTTTGTAATGACAGTATGCGCGGTTGAGCTTAAAGTATTCTTAAGCAGCCACCGCAAGATCATAAACTGTATATTGCGTACCGCCGTAATCAACTTTACTACCAGCACTTTTCACCCATGTTAGAATCTCGGAATTGCTACCTGTTCCACCCATACCGCTGGGACCGCCAGATTTCCCTTGTCCGCTGTTTACTACGTAATAGCGAACCTTTCCTTGTCGCACAAGCTGTTTGAATTGCGATAGCGTCAACGTCGAGTCACTACCATTGAAGCCGCCGATGGCCATGACTGGCTGGCCGCTTGATAATTGAATCGGCGCCGATTCGTTAGCGCTGTTAACTGCCGCCAGCCATGTCGTGCCATGACGGTTTTCTAGCAAAAACGAGACGAGCGTCGATTCAGCTCGCGCCGATTCGTTATTCGTATTACTCATCGCTGAAGCGCCTGGACCAGCCGTTGGAATACTGCCACTATGCGCTGTAGCTACCGTGCTAACACTAAAGACAATCGGTGCCGCCATACCAGCAGTAATTGCTAAGCCAAGAATAATTTGTTTGAGCCGTTTCGTCTGCGATAACGGCAGCAGCGTCAAAATAGTTGCTACACCACCGGCAATCACCACTAGCCACATCAGCCAAGGCCAATAGTTGCTATAGCCGAGCATAATAATGCTAAGAATTGTCGTTAGCGCGATACTCAGCGGCAGTATCCAGGCTACTTTGGTGCGGCGCGTGTAAGCTTGCCATATGTATGGCGCCCCGATACCGACCAGCGCTGCTACCGCCGGCGCCATAGCTACAACGTAATACGGATGAATGGTGCCGCTAGTCATGCTGAAAATTACTATATGCATCAGCAGCCAACCCAGCCATAATAACACACCGATGCGCTCCTTATTGTGTCGCGGTGCTCGGCGCAACAACCAGATTACTAACCCAGCACTAATCAAGGCTACCGGAATTAGCCAAGCAATATTCGGCCCAAAGCTCTCATTAAATATACGCAGCACGCCAGTCTCGCCGCCAAAGCCAACACCGCCAGGACCGCCACCATGACCACCCGCACCAAAACTGCCGCCCATCATACCAATCGGCGGCATCATTGCTTGCGCTGCTGGCGAAGCGGTTTGACTAGCAGTCTGCGCACCCATTTGCATCATACCGCCTGTCCGGCCTCCAGGACCACCACCATTACCCAACAGTCTCCCAAAACCGTTATAACCGAATATCAAACTCCATATGCTATTGTTGCTCGTGCTACCAACCCAAGGTCGATTTACCGCTGGCGTTAGCCACACCAAAATACTCCACCAAAACGTCGATACAATTGTCGCTATGCCAGCCACGCCGAGATGCCACATTCTGGTAGTGAATTTTGGGCGTGCAAAGCTAATGTAAATGATTGTCATTATTGGCAACAAAAGCAAACCTTGTAACATTTTAGTATTAAAAGCAAACCCCGTAAATAAACCAGCCAGACTCAACCATAACACTGGCCTACTTCCTTCGAAAGCCCGCAAAAAACTATAAGCACTGGCCGTCAAAAATAGCGTCAAGAAACTATCTGGGTTATTAAAACGAAACATTAGCGCAGCAGCTGGCGTCAACGCCATTACCGCCCCGGCAATCAATCCGGCACGAGCACCGTACCATCGTTTAACCGTTAGGTAAACCAGCGCCACCGTAGCGATACCTGCCAGCGCGTGCGGCAACAGCATGCTCCACGACGAAAAACCAAATATCCGGCCGAACAATCCCATAATCATCATGCTAATTGGTGGCTTGTCGACGCTAACGAAATTCGCCGCGTCTAAGCTGCCGAATAGCCATGCCGTCCAGTTAGTACTTGCCGCTTGCGCAGCCGCTGCATAATAACTGTTGGCCATGCCATTAATGGTCAAATTCCATAGATAAAATATCGCCGTGAAAAGCAGCAAACCACCAAACGCTGCCATCTCGCCGAAACTCGACTGACCATATTCTTGGCGTACTCGCGACAAGCCCTTAATATTCTCTGTTGCTGTTTTAACAACATCAACCCGGGAATCAGTATCTTCAATCCATTCTACTGGTTCCTCGTGGATTTTATAGCCGTTATATTCAGCTTTGACTAGCAACTCAGTATCGAAAAACCAAGCCGTGTCCTTAATGTGCGGCAGCAGCTTTTGGGCCACATCGCGGCGTAGCGCTTTGAAACCGCACTGCGCATCAACAAATTTAGTCTTCATAGTAGCGCGAATAATTCGATTGTAGCAGCGCGAAATAAACTCTCGCTTGAAGCCGCGCGTCGTTCGCGATTGTTTCATTAACCGCGAACCGGTCAATAGTCCGGCATCGCCGGTAATCAGCGACGTAATCATCGGTTTAAAACTGTCAAGATTCGTCGACAAATCAATATCCATATAGGCTAGAATATCCGCCTTGCTACTCACCCAAGCCTGTTTAAGAGCCCGGCCGCGGCCTTTTTCTGGCAATTGCAGCAAGCGGATCTCTGGATATCTCTCGGCTAGCCGGCGAGCAATTGCCGCAGTGTCGTCGGTGCTGCCATTATCGGCAATAATTATACGCCATTTATATGGCAGATTGCTGGCAAGATATCTATGCAGTTTGGTAACCGCCCGCTCAAGCACGTGAGCTTCGTTAAAAACTGGCAATACGATATCAACCGTCAATGTCCGCGGATTGAGCGGTCGCAAAATTTGGTCGTCGACTGCCGGAGCCGCCAACGCCAAGGGTTGAGTAATTGTAGCTGCTTTCATGAGCGCTACTGTATAGGCGTGTCATGAAAAGTTGCTTAAAGTTTTAATCGTTATAATTAAACGTATTATCGCGGTCGCGGCCAGACGCCAGCAAATCCACCGGGCCGTAAACCCTGACGGAAACCGGACCGTACATGTAGCGACAGCGCATAGACTCCGTGAAACCGCGATGGCTGCACGTCTCGTCTATCTGGCTTTTTACATTAACCACGAGTTTGTCGCCGTCGCGGCGCAATTTTACTTCCGGTACTTTGGAATATTGCGTATCGTGATATTTTACTTCCAACCGAGTCTTTTCGGCATAGCCGCCATATTCCATCGCAACATATTCACCGTTGCCATCAACTACTATACTTTTAGCGCCGGCAGCAACCTCTGAGGCGTCAACAGTTTTAACTTTTAGAGTTTTCTCGTAATCGTAAGTTAGATTAGAATAAGTATTAGCGCTGAAAATTGCCACGCCCGACAAACAAACCGCGCCAGCCATCAATAGACCCAGCATCGCTATAATCACCGGACGTTTCAACTTCCAGGTAAAGACGCTCCAGGTAGCCAGCAACGTCAAGGTGAACAAAACTGCACCGCCCAAAACCAAGCAGCATAGCAATCCCCACGCCCAGCTTTGCGCGGTAAATCCGTTCAACGCTGCCACTGCGCCAAAGCCGAACACGCCGCCGACCAGCAGCGCCACCAGCAGTCCAAACGCTATCATCGCCAATATAATTCCCAGCAAAAAGCGGAAAATCTTGGCAGCGGTGCTTGCTGCTTGCTCTTTAGTACTATCGTCAATCGACAAGCGTTTGAGCGCATCCAGCGTCACCGGCTCGCCGCGCATCCGCAGCTTGTCGGAAGCCGTCCGCGCTTCAGGAATCGACAGCCACATGACGATGTAAATCAGTACCGCCGTGCCAAACGTTATAAACGGCGAAAAGATAGCGATCAAGCGTATCCACAACGGATTAACGCCAAAATAAGCTGCTACGCCAGCACACACGCCGCCGATCAAACCATGTTCAGTATCGCGCATTAGCTGCTTAGACGAATTGCCCAATACCTCGTCATCTACGTCAACATCTGTCTCCGCATTGTCGCTACCGTCCGAAAAATCGCGCGGCTCGCCCATCTGTTTCTGAATCGCCAGAACATCATCGTTACCGATTACGCCGTCTTTTGCCACGCCGCGCTCCGCCAAAAGCTCCACCATTCGCGCTTCAATTTCTTGCATGGCTTCCGGCTCGGCATGCATATTTTTTTGAATTGAATTAAGGTATTTCTCCAATGATTTTTTGGCATCAATCTCCGCGCTAAACGGCGTTTTCGCCAAATGGATTCTGGTTATTTCTTTCATCGCTTTGCTCCTTTCTCGAGATTTTTCAGCGAATTGTTTAACAGTTTTATCCGATCTTTCAATTCATCCACCAATTGCTTGCCATTGTCAGTCAGCGAATAATATTTGCGCGGCGGCCCCTGTTCGCTTTCCTGCCATTCGTGCTTGAGATAGCCGTATTTTTGCAAGCGGCTGAGCAGCGGATAAATTGTCCCCTCAACCACCATCAGCTCCGACTCGCTCAATTGCTTCACAATGTCGCCGGTATATTGCGGCTGTTTAGCACAAACTAGCAGAACACAGTAGACCAAAAATCCTTTGCGCAGCTGAGTCGCCAAGCTTTCGGCGTAAGCACTAACGTCCATGTTTTTTCTCCTCTGGCACGGTCGATTTCTCGACCCGCCCATCTTTGATTATAATCTGATAATCACATTTTTTCGCTAGGTCGGCATCGTGTGTCACTACAATCAGCGTGACACCCTTTTGCTTATTATAGCCAAATAGCAATCCTTCCACCTTAGCGCCAGTTTCGCTATCCAAGTTGCCAGTTGGTTCGTCGGCAAAGATGATTTGCGGATCGCCGACAATAGCCCGAGCAATCGCCAAGCGCTGCTTCTGCCCGCCCGACAGGTCCTTGGCACGGTTTTTGCGCTTATCGTACAAATCCACCGCTTTAAGCGCCGCGTTGATTTTGTGCGCCCGCTTTTTGCGCGGCAGCCGCGCAATTTCCAGCGGCAAACTGACGTTGTCAACCACGCTCTCATTGCCTTGGACGAAAAAACTCTGGAAGATGAAGCCGATTTTCTTGGCGCGAAACTCGTCGACGCGCTTTGGCTTCAGCTGCAATATATCTTGCCCGTCGATGATCACCTGGCCGTGCTGTGGCCGATCTAGCCCGGAAATCGCGTGCATCAGCGTCGATTTTCCAGAACCGGATTTGCCGAGGATAGCCACGCTCGCGCCCGTCGGGATATTCAAGCTGACGTTTTTCAGCGCCGTAAATTGATTTTTCTTTTTGCCGTAAATCTTCGTCACATTTTTTAGTTCAATCATGATATTTCTCCTATTCCGTCCTTAACGCCTCAATCGGGTCTAATTTTGTTGCTTTGCGGCTCGGTAGCCAGCCAGAAATTACCGCCATCGCCACCAGACCAATCACCAGCAAACCAATGTGCAGCGGATTAATCACCAGCAAATTCGTCCCTGCGCTTAACTTCAGCGCGCTGGCAATCACTGGATTCAGCAGCGTCACCAAACTTGCCAGTCCAACGCCAATCAAGCCGCCTAACAAACCAACCCACGCTGCCTCGTAGCGGAACAATTTACCAATATCGCGGCCGCTCATTCCCAGTGCCTTCATCAACCCAATTTGGCTGGTTCGCTCCAGCACCGAAATGTACATGGTGTTGATAATCCCGAACACGCTCGCCAGCAGTGCCAAGCCGCCGAATCCCGCCAGCGCCGCTTGCGCCGCATTGACCATGGTGAGCAGCGTCTTGCGCACATCCTGAATCGAATAGGCGCTGTAGTCTTTGCTAATTTCGTCCTTCACCGCATCGATATTTTTCTCATCATCAACCGACACCAGCGCCGTCGAATACTCGTTCGGCTGGCTTTTGTCATGGCTGAATTCGTAGATTTCCTTAGCGTCGGCTGTCGAGATTCGCAGCGTCGGCTGATAGTACAAAATCGTATCCGATTCTTTGTCGACCGCCGTAATTTTCAGCGGCAACTCCTTGGCAACCTCGCCGCCTTGCTCCGCACTACGCAAACCCAGCGTAATCGTCTGACCAATTGCCGACTGCGCGTCCTTGAAGCCCAGTTGCTTAACATAATCATTAGGGATGATAATTTCGCCCGGCTTTGGCATGAAATTGTTCAGCTTACCCGCCGCTAATTCCGCCCGTGTTTTATCGGCTTTCACCGCCACATCCAACGCAAACTTTTTGCCGTTTGCCGAACTCTGGGCATAGACCACGCCAGCAGTTGAATACGCTGGCGTTACCGTTTGTACGTGCGGAGTCTTTCGCAGCTTAGCCAGGTCGGCATCGCTCATCGAATACTTACTACGCATAGCTGCCGCCTGCTTCTCCTCTTGTTCTTTTTCTGTTTTTTCCGACGCGTCGTACTCTGGTAATTTTTCTTCCTTATTATTCGACTCAATTTTTTTGCGAACCATAACCACTTTTTTATCGCCAGCCGCATCGACCATGCTGTTGGTATACAGCCGACCGCCTTCGCCAGCCATCAACGCCAACCCAATCGTAAACGCCCCGACCGAAATCGCCAGAGCCGTCAAAATCGTCCGACCTTTCGACTGGCGGAGATTGCGCCCCGCCCGCTTGATAATATCGATTCTTCTCATGACTTGCTCCTCGTAGTTTTATTGTACATAGTACTATGTTATACAAGGTACTATTAAAAGTCAAGCTATTTTAAGAAAAACAGTACTAAAGGATGTGAATAATTGCCAGACTAGACTCGGTTCTCGACGTATATTGCCGATTATTAGCCAGCCACTTATCAACCGCTCGCGCGGCACCCGGCAAGGCTTCATTGGCATAGTCATCGACGATGATAGTCGCCGTTTCCTGAAATTTGCCGTCGCACAGGCGGAAAGAATCAGCGATTGACTCATAAAAATCGCCGTCAAAAAACGCAAAGATGATACTTTCCGGCACGTCGTCAGGAGTAAAATCAGCAAACCAACCTTTGTGAATAGTTGGTAGTTTTAAGCCAGCCTTTTTGAAATTCTGGATAAAGGTTTTACGTGGCGCCAATAGTTCGCCCGCCTTGAACTGCTCGCCGGCAGCGCTAGCGTCTGCTTGGGTTTTTTCTGGCAAGCCCATAAACGAATCGTAAACATGAAACTCACCGGTAAAATCATAGGCGTCCAGCAGCCGCCGGATGAACAAGCTGGTCGTGCCGACATAACAGCCAAACTCGACGATATTTCCTGCCGCGCCGCTTCGCAGCACCGTTTCCAGCTCCCGCAGCAAGACGCCGAGTTCTTTGGCGTCAACTTGGTCGGAGATGATGGGATATTTGGCAAGGAGTTGATCGGTGATCATTATTAAATTATATCTCAATTATTGGATAATGTCGTTCGCTACTGTTTTTCCATACCGTATTGTCTGAAAATATTTACATATTTTTGCATAAACTCTTCTTTGCGATCCGCATTATACTGCATAATAAACCGCGGATGCTCCAACGGCACGATAGTATCAAAGAAATGATGCTCATTATTTATATTGGTCAAAAACTTAAAATTATCACCGCTGCCGATGCAAAAGCAAACGGATGCATCAATATTAAAATCAATCTGGCGCCTCAGCGAATCTACGATAAAAGGATATAGACATTTTTTCAGAGCTGCATTTTCATAATAATTACAATTTGCCCAAAATCATAAATCGCCGCTTATTATCATGATAGTACTGACGATAAAACCGATGCGTTATTTGTGCTATTCGCTGCCAATCGTCGTTAGTAAACGGATTGATTAGACGATATCTTTCTGGCAAATTTATGTCAATATTTTTCAGACTGTCGTAAAATTCTAGTATTTTTTGAGCAGCGATTTTAGATTTCATGCGGATTCTTATTGTAAATGATGTACATTAGTAAAGCGTATAAAAATTGCTTATTTCACTGTAAAATTTAGCGAGCCTCCGACAGTCCAGTAATAGCAACGATAATGGTGCTAACAGCGAGGCTTCCGACCAAAAATTCAAGTGGGACGTCGGGTTTCAGGTAAGCAAAAATTGCCGTGCCAATCCACATCACGGCGATGATTCCCGCGGCATACGGATAGCGAACTTGCATTACCCATTGCTGTAATTGCTTCATGATAATTCTCCTTTTTGTAACAACATGTCGTAGGCGGCTCTGTCACGCTCCGCAACCTTGCTCATCCAGTCCATCACTATTTCTTGCGCCAGCTCAATACTCATCGGCGACGAACGCACCGCCTCTCTGATTCCATAGATATTAGCGTGAACTTCGGCCAATTCCAGGGCGTCGTGGACAATCCGCCAATAATGTGTCCTTCGATATTCATCGCCGCACGCCAACCTCGCTGCTGCTAGATAATGATACAAACCGCGCTGCAACATGATATCAACGCTATCTAACCTGACAGCAAAACGATTACCAGCGTTAATTTCATTGAGGAATAATTGGGTTATTTGCCGATTGGCAGCAAACGTGCTGGTTGTCGATTGAAGCAGCGTGTTCGCATATTCATAAATAGTGCGTGTCAAGCTGCGATCTTTGGCGATCACATCCAGCGCTTGATACAGCGTATGATCATAAAACGCCAACATCGCCAGTGCCAATAAACCCATGTCAGCTCGATCTTCATACAGCGCTCGATACTGCACGATCATGTGGTAAAACGAGGCGCGATGCCGCGGCGCTGCCACCGCCAAACCAAAGTCGATGAGTGCAATTTTATTGTCTCTCAGCAAATAAATATTGCCTGGGTGCGGATCGGCCATAATGATATCTGCTTGCAAAATTGCGATTAAAAACTCACTGCCGACCGTCACCAATTGCTGCTGCATGTCAGAGCCAAGTTGGTCTTTGACAAATTGGTAGGTGTCGCTTCCCGCCTGCGCCTGCTCCACCACCTCGGTTAGCGGCAATCCTTCTATATAGTCCTGAACCAATATCCGCCGCGTTGAGTAATCAGCCAGCGTCTCTGGCACGACAACGTTGTCGGTGCGACGCGCAAAATATTCACGAATAGCCTGGGCTGTAATTAGCTCGCGCTGATAATCAGTTTCACGCTTGGTGGTTTTGATAAATTCATCAGCAATTTCAACCAACGGAAAAATATCATTTTTTAACATAAACTGCCCCGCCCAACAGCAAAAACGCAGCGCCACAAAGTCAAAATTCAGATAACGCACCACGCTGGGGCGAAGGATCTTGATAATATACCGGCTACCTGGACGGTCAGCTACGCGGCAGTGATAAACCTGAGCAAATGAACCCGTGGCAAACGGCTGGTCTCCATCAACGACTATTTGACTGGCTTTGCTACCCAACTCTTGCCGCAAAACCTCAGCAACGTCAATTGGCTCAACCGCCACATCATCAAAAGCATCCAGCCGATATCCAGACGCGGCATACACCTGAGCCATCAGTTCAGTCGATGCCAAATGCTGTAAAAACTTGACATACACACCACCTAATCTTTGACATTCGTCTGATAAAACTTTGAGCCATATTTGATCGCTGTGCCAAGCTCGCCACACCCGAAACAACGCCCGAACCACAAATAATAAGCGCACTTACCTCGCCCTCCGGAACCCAATGAAGTACAACACCAGCGTCAAAACCAACACGCAAATGTACAAAAATAATGGATCGATGCTCGTATTTACCAACAGCAGCATAGCCAGCCAAATCGCCACTATACTCACGAAAACAAAAGCATATCTCACATGTTTATTTTAGCATACAGACCAGTGGCTCTCCAGAGGTTGTTAGGTAAACCAGCTATTGATAAAACTGATCAAAAACTGCTTTGCTTCAGCAAGTTACTGTGTTTAAGGTTTCATATTTTACCGCGGCTCACACCTGACAACACTAACATGGTAAAATTAAATTATGAAGATATCTAGTCCTGCGTTCAACGAAAACGCTAAAATACCAAAGGTTTACTCCAAGCTCGGCGGCAACCAACGCCCGCCACTCGAGATTGACGATATCCCAGCAGACGCCAAAAGCCTGGCAATCATTTGCCATGATCCAGACGCGCCTGGGCGCGATGGATTTTACCATTGGACGGTTTGGAATGTGCCGGGCAAAACCGCTGAAATTTCTAGCGAATCACTGCCCGCGGGCACCGTCGAAGGGATTACCAGTTGGGGCCGCCCAGGCTGGGGCGGGCCGCAACCGCCATTTGGCACGCACCGCTATCAATTTTATGTGTACGCGCTGGACACCACACTAGATCTGCCAGACAGTACAAAACCCAAAGAACTCATCGCTGCTCTCACGCCGCACATCATCGACCAAGCCGTACTGACTGGAAGATTTGGCGTGTTGGATATTTTGCGACGAGACTAAAGACAACTCTCTCACTTACATCCGCGAAATATCAGCGCGAAGCTGATTGACCACTTCGGCACATTCAGCGATATTGCGGTCGTAAGTGTAGACTATACAACCTTCCTTATTGCTGCTGATTTTTGCAACCGTACCATAAAACGGCGCGCAAATCTGTGAATGTCCGACTTGGTTTTCTGAATATATCTCGCCATCCACGTAATACTTAGCTTTTCCGGCAGCATTGGCATACATTATCAGACATTCATTTTCCAACGCTCGCGCCAGACAAAGCGTATCTATCATCATTTTTGAAGCCTTGATTTCAGCGCGCACTGGCTTATTACCTCCAGTTGACCAATACGATGGAATGCAAATAATTTCCGCACCCTGCTTAATCATTGAACGGAATAACTCTGGAAAAGCTAAATCCCAACAGATTGCCAGGCCAACTTTACCAATCGGCGTATCAACAACCATGGCTTCATTCCCTGGCACCAAATATCGACGTTCAGGAATCCATAAATGATTTTTCCGGTACCGAAGTTGTATCTCTCCCGACGGACCAATCAATAGCGCTGTATTGTAGTAATTGTTACCATCTTTACAGATGAACGAACCAGCAGCCAGATAAAGTTGCTTTTCACGCGCTATCTGGCATAGACGCGTAACTTCGCTAGACGATTCGCTCAAGGCGTATTCTAAATTATACGGAATCGGCCCAGTCAGCACGTCTTCTGGCAAAACCACTAGGTCGACTGGCTGTTGATTACATAACTCGCCAACAAGCTTTTCTATTTTTGCCAAATTGCGTCCAGTATCCAGCGGCGCAATCTCCATTTGCACCGCAGCAACAGTGATCATTCTTTTCATGATCATAGTATAGAATTTATATTTTTATAATCAACGCCCAACCCAATCACTCAGCAAACTGGCTATTATACAGCTCAGCGTAAAAGCCATTCTGCTGCAACAGTTTGTCGTGCTTGCCTTGCTCGATGATGTTGCCGTCGCGGACGACCAAGATTAGATCAGCATCGCGGATGGTGCTCAGGCGATGAGCGATGACGAAGCTGGTCTTGCCCTGCATCAACTTGTCCATGGCTTTTTGGATAAGCACTTCGGTGCGGGTATCGACCGAGCTGGTCGCTTCGTCCAAAATCAGCATCGGCGTTCGCGCCAGCATCGCCCGGGCGATCGTCAGCAGCTGCTTTTCGCCCTGTGAAATGTTCGTTGCTTCCTCACCCAGCACCATGTCGTAGCCGCCCGGCAGCGACCGCACGAAGTGATCGACATGTGCTTCTTTGGCGGTGGCGACCATCTCTTCTTCGCTGGCTGTTGGATTGCCATAGAGCAAATTTTGGCGAATCGTGCCGTTAAACAGCCAGGTGTCCTGCAGCACCATGCCAAACATTTGCCGCACATCGCTGCGCTTCATTTGGCGAATATCCACACCGTCAATTTTGATCGCGCCGCTGTTAATTTCATAAAATCGCATCAGTAAATTGACCAAGGTAGTTTTGCCCGCGCCCGTCGGACCGACAATCGCCACGCGCTGGCCCGGCTTGATGTGCGCCGACAGGCCTTTGATGATGGTTTGGTCGGGCTTGTAGCCAAAGACGACATTGTCAAATTCAACTTCGCCCTTGACGTGAGCCAATTTCACCAAATTTTTACCCTCCGCCTGTTCTTCTGGCTCGTCCAAAAATTCAAACACGCGCTCGGCGGCAGCGGCGGTTGATTGCAACACATTGGCGATGTTGGCAACTTGCACCAGCGGCTGGTTGAATTGGTCGATGTATTGGATGAAGGCCTGAATGTCACCGATTTTCAGCCGGCCGTTAATCGCCAGCCAACCGCCCAAAATCGCCATCACGACGTAACCGATATTGCCGATGAAATTCATGATCGGATAAATCAGCCCCGACAAAAATTGGGCTTTCCAGGCGCTTTCCTGCAGCTGATCGTTCACCCGCGAAAACTTAGCCAGCGACTTTTTCTGGCCGTTGAACACCCGCATCACTTGATGGCCACCGTACATTTCTTCGATGTGGCCGTTTAGTTCACCCAGCTGCGCTTGCTGGCGGAGGAATTGCTTTTGCGAGCTTTTGGCAATCAGCGTCACCGCACCGCCAGCCAGCGACAACACCAATAGCGCCACCAGCGACATCTGCCAGCTGATAGAAAACATCATCGCCAAAATCCCCAGCACCATCACTGTCGAGGAGACTATTTGCGACAGGCTTTGATTGAGCGTCTGGCTGATAGTATCGACGTCATTAGTAACGCGGCTGAGGACTTCGCCGTAGGTTTGCCTGTCAAAATAACTCAGCGGCAGGCGATTGATTTTTTCGGACAATTGCCGGCGCATCCTGAAAGTAACCGTTTGCGTCACTTGGGTCATCAGCCAGGTTTTGATGTAGCGGAAAATGGCGCTGAGTATATACAAGCCAATCAGCAAACTGACGACCTGCCAAACGGCATCAAAGTGGAATTCTGGGCGCCGGCTGAGATCCAGCTTTTTGATAGTCTCGAGCTGGTTAGACGGGATTTGGCGTTCAATTTCCGACTGGTTCGGGAGCCGTTTCAAAACATCAGCACCGGTCGTGCCAGCTGGCAGCGAAGCACCATTTGGCAGCTTGCTGGTGATGGTTTCGTACGCCTTCATACTGACATAATCTTCGACAATTTGGTTGGTGGCGCCGCCCAAAATCTTCGGACTGACAATCGCAAACGTCGTACTACCGACCGCGAAAACCGCCACCATGAGCATTTGCCAGCGAAACTCTGCCAAATATTTGGCTAACTTCCTGACCGTACCTTTGAAATCTTTGGCTTTTTCGCCGGCGCTCATACCGCCGCCCATTGGACCGCCCATCTTCATTGGCTGGCGCTTTTTCATGCTTTGCTGAACCATTACGCCGCTCCTTTCACGGTCGTCGCCGACATTTTCTGCAAGTCGTCTTCTGAGAGTTGGGAAGCGGCAATTTCTTGATAGACTTCGCAATTTTTCATCAATTCCTGGTGCGTACCTTGACCAACAATCTTGCCTTCGTCCAGCACGATGATTTTGTCAGCGTTCATGATGGTGTTGATGCGCTGACCGACGATGAGTACGGTTTTATGCTTGGTTTCTTTGGCGAGCGCCGAGCGTAATTTGGCATCAGTTTTGAAATCAAGCGCCGAGAACGAATCGTCAAAAATGTAGACGTTCGGCTCGACAGCAATCGCCCGGGCAATCGACAAACGCTGCCGCTGGCCGCCGGAGACATTGCTGCCGCCTTGAGCAATGTCATTTTTGTAACCGTTTTTTAGCTCGTTGATGAACTCAGCGGCTTGAGCAATTTTAGCAGATTTTTCGACCAATTTTTGGCTGGCTTTGGCGTTGCCGTACTTGATATTGCTGGCGATCGTCCCGCTAAACAACACGCCTTTTTGCGGCACGTATCCGATTTGATCGTACAAATCTTCCAGCTTGAGCTGGCGAATATCCACGCCGTCCAGCAAAATCTGCCCCGCCGACACATCATAAAAGCGCGGAATCAAATTGATCAACGTCGATTTGCCAGAGCCAGTGCTGCCAATGAACGCTGTGGCTTGCCCTGGTTCGGCTGTAAAATTGATATTAGAGAGCACTGGCAGATCAGCGTCTGGATAGGTGAAAGTGACGTCTTTGAATTCAATTTTGCCAGTGGCGCCGCTCGGCAATTTCTGCGGCGACGGCGGATCAACAATTGACGGCAGCGTGTCCAACACCTCGCCGACGCGCTTCACCGACACGGCCGCCCGCGGCACCATGATAAACACCATCGACAGCAGCAAGAAAGAAATGATCACCTGCATGGCGTATTCCAAAAACGCCATCATATTACCAATTTGCAGATTGCCGCTGCTGATCAAATGCGCGCCGAACCAGACAATCGCCACGCTAGAAAAGTTCATCACCAGCGTCATGATTGGGTCAAGCAGCATCATCAGCCGATTGACAAATAAATTCATTTTGTTTAGCTCGGTGTTGGCTTGCTGGAATTTTTTCTGCTCAATTTTTTCGTTGTGAAAGGCGCGGATAACTTTTAAGCCGACTAGGTTTTCGCGCGTCACCAGATTCAGTTTGTCCACCAGCGTTTGCAATTTCTTGAACCGAGGCACAGCAATGACAAACAACACAGCAATGACCACCAGCAGCACCGACACCGCCAGCGCGATGATCCAGCTCAAATTTGGCGCGTTATGAATGGCTTTTTGCAAACCGCCAATTGCCATGATCGGCGCCATCAACGCCAGACGCAGCAGCAGGATTGACGTCATTTGGATTTGCTGAATATCGTTGGTCGAGCGCGTGATCAGCGAGGCGGTCGAAAATTTGTTAAAGTCCGCCAGCGCAAAACTCTCGACTCGCTCAAACAATTCTGTCCGTAACTTTTGCGCCATACCAGTGGCGATTCGCGATGCCAAAAACCCGATGACAATCGAACACAGTCCGCCCGCCGCCGTTACCAAAATCATCGCTAGTCCGTTCTGCCAAATCGCTGGCATATCTTGCTTGATGATGCCGTTATTGACAATTTCCGACATCTTGTCAGGCAGCCACAAATTTGCCATGACCATGGCGTAGGTAAAACCGACCAAGATAATGAACATCAGCCAGTAACCGCTAAAAATCCTCAATATGTGTTTCACAGACCCCCTTACTGCCGCAATTCTAGAGATTAACCGTGTATAATCGGTAAATTTACACTGTGCAATATTCTAGGCTATAAATTGCTCTTTGTCAAGTTTGTCAAGAAAGCCCACCGCATAACGGTGGGCTTCACGCTGTCTATACGACAATAGGTTAGTACATACCCATGCCGCCGCCCATATTTGGCATAGCAGCACCTGGCGTTTCTTTCTCTGGCAGATCAACAACCAATGCACCCATCGTCATCGCCGTACCGGCAATTGAGGCAGCATTCTGCAAGGCCTCCTTGGTAACGCGTACTGGGTCAACTACGCCTGCCGACTTTAGATCAAGCAATTCATTCGGGTGATTGACGTTGATACCTTGGCCAGCTTTGGCTTTTTTGACCTGCGGTAGCCACTCGTCAGCATTTAGCCCAGAGTTGCTCAGCAAGATTCGGAATGGCTGTTCAAGTGCATGAATCAACAAATCTTCGCCTGCTAATACCGAAGCATCTTTGCTATTCGAATGCTTATAACCACAGGCTAGGTTCACTAGCGTTACACCGCCGCCTGGCACAATACCTTCAGCTAGTGCTGCCTTGACGGCCGCCACAGCGTCATCGACACGATATTTCTTTTCTTCGATTTCCGTCTCGGTCGCACCGCCAACTTTAATCACCGCCACTTCGCCAGTCAAAGCTGCATGGCGCTTCTGCAAATTCTTCTTGGTATAGTCGCTGGTAGCATTATCAACTTCCAGTTCGATTTGATCGACGCGAGCGCTAACCGCCGCCTTTGACCCTTCGCCTTCGACAATAGTCGTCAGATCCTTGGTGGCGATCACTTTGCGGGCCGAGCCAATTACGTCGCTACCGACATTATCAAATGTCATGCCAGTGTCTTCGGTGATAACTTTGGCGCCAACCAACGCTGCGATATCATACAGCACATCTTTGTCGCTCGGAGCTTTGATAGCCAAGGTATTGAAAGCACCTTTAAGCCGGTTTAGCACCAACAAACTCAGCGCTTCGCCATCAACATCATCGGCGATCAGTACCAAATCTTTCTTACCAGTTTGAGCGATCATTTCGAGCAACGGCACGAATTCTTGCGCTGAAGAGACTTTCTTATCAGTCACTACAATTGCTGGTTTGTCGTAAACTGCTTCCATGCGCTTAGCGTCGGTCACCATGTACGGGCTAACGAAGCCGCGTTGTACTGTGAAGCCTTCGACTACTTCGCTTTCAAGCTCTAAGCCGCGTCCTTCTTCGACTGTCACCACGCCGTTCGGGCCAATTTTTTCCATGACGTCAGCGATTAATTTGCCAATCGCCTCATCGCCTGCGGAGATTGTCGCTACCTCGGCGATCCGTTTTTTGTCACCGCGGATATCGTCGGCGAGTTTACTGAGCTCTTTGATAATCTCGCTAGCAGCACGTTCTAAACCTTTGCGTAGTAACATCGGATTGTGGCCAGCTGCAATTAGCTTATTAGCTTCGTTTAAAATATGATAAGTTAAAACCGTCACTGTCGTAGTGCCGTCGCCAGCTACATCATTCATCTTGTTGGCAGCTTGTTTGATGAGCTCAGCGCCAACTTTGAAGCCAAGCATCTCGTCATCGGCTTCATCGATATCAATACTTTTCGCAACCGTCACACCATCGTGCGTCACGCTCGGGCCGCCGTAACTTTTGCCGATAACTACGTTGCGCCCCTTCGGACCCATCGTCGTTTTGACCGCGTTATACAAAATTTCAGCACCAGCTAATACGCGAGCGCGCGCATCTTCATCATAAAAAACTTTCTTTACCATATTTTCTCCTATTCAATTGTAGCGAGGATATCCTCGTCTTTGATAATTAAATATTCTTCCTTATCGAGCTTGATAGTTGTCGCTGCGTAGTTTTTGTAGACAACCCGTGCGCCGTCAGCCACATCTTTGACTGCCGAACCAACAGCTATTACTTTAGCAGCTTCTGATTTTTCTTGCGCTGATTCTGGCAAAAAAATACCGCTAGCTGTTTTTTCCGGTTTCTTTTCTTTAACAGCCACGACATAGTGCGCCATTGGCTTGATTGGTGAACTCATGATTATATCCTCCTTTTCTAATCTATTTTAGCACTCTTGACTGTAGAGTGCTAGACCCAAGTATAAGAAAGTTAGCAAAAAACGTCAACCGCGTTAGCAAAATATACAAAATAGCCCGAGCTAAAACTCGCGCTATTTTGTTGTGCCTATAGAGATTATCTAGCTCTCGATAATTGTGCCGACCTGCCCAGCCAAAGCTTGTTCGGCGCTGCCTAGGCTAGCGATAATCGCTCGGCGACCTGGCTTTTCGACGAATTTCAAGGCAGCTTGCACCTTAGGCAGCATACTGCCCGGTGCGAACTGATTTTCGTCAATGTAGCGCTGCATTTCTTGGCGATTAGTGCGCCCAATTGTGCGCGCTGTCGGTTTACCATAATCAACCATCGCGCCATCAACTGCTGTTAATATCACTAGTGCTTCGGCATCAATCGCATCAGCCACCACTGCCGCTGTGAAATCCTTATCAATTACTGCCTCGATCCCCTCTAAGCCATCACTGACAGTTTCAACAACTGGCACGCCGCCACCGCCACCCGTGATAACCGTCACGCCAGCATCAATCATCGCTTTGACCGTATACTCTTCGACGATCCGCTGCGGCTTCGGCGACGGTACCACGCGCCGCCAACCGCGCCCGGCGTCTTCTTTGAATGTGAAGTTACGGCCGTTAGCAGCCTGCTGGGCTTCTGCTTCGGTCTGATAAAATACGCCTATTGGCTTCGTAGGATTACTAAAAGCTGGATCGTTAGCGTCAACCACTACTTGCGTAACAACTGTCGAAGCCACGCTTTTCATCTGTCGACGCGAGAATTCGTCAATCAGCGCTTGCTGCAACCAAAAGCCGATCGCCCCTTGGCTCATCGCTACGCACGTATCGAGCGGGAAAGTCGGTACTTCTGGCGTGTTAATTGCTTCTTCGTGCAAAACAATATTACCAACTTGCGGCCCGTTGCCGTGAACGATTACCAGCTGATAGCCAGCTAAAATCAACGGTACTAGCTGGCGTGCTGTTTCGTCGGCGACGTCTTGCTGGGCGTGAGCCGAAGCCTCGCCTTGCTTTTGCAAAGCATTGCCGCCAAGTGCAACTACAATCTTACCCGGCATGTTGTTAAAACCTCAACGACATACAAGTTAGGCTGCCGGTAATTTTCTCAAACTCGCTAGTATTGATCAGAATCACTTCGTAACCGCAATCGCGAATCTTCTGCTCAGTTTTCGGGAAGCCTTCTGGCACGATTACCTTGCCATTTATCCACAAACTATTCACTGCATAGTATTCATCGTCATCAACGACTAGCTTATTAAAGTTAGCAAAAGCTGGATGATTTTCGTAAGCTTTAGCGACAATTAAGTTGTTATTATCTAAGTAGACCACATCGTCTTTCAGGTGTAGAATACCCGTCACTGGCACTGTCTCGGCGGTCATACCATGCTTCTCGAGAATTGCCGTGATTTGGTCGGCTGCCGCTTGATTGGTGCGTCCACTCAACCCGATGTAATAGTGGTCGCCTACCATCATGATATCGCCTGGATCAGTTGTACCTGGCTCGACGACTTGTTCAATGTCGTCATAGTAGCGCGCCAATGCTTCGCGCAAATCCGGCAGACTAGCCTCGCCACGACGGCTTTCAGCGCCGGGACGCGACAAAATTGCTACGCCGCGCGGCGTACACAACGCATTATCCTCAATAAACACACTGTCTGGAAAATCCTCGTTGGCCTCTAGAACCGTCACTTCCAAACCGCATTCGCGCAAAATTTCGACATAGCGATCATGCTGCTGCAATGCTAAATCATAGTCTGGCTTGCCCATTTCTGGCGTCTGGCTGATACCATCAATCAAACTATGTGACGGACGGCGAACAATGGCATGCTTAAACATTTTTTCTCCTTCATTTGGTAAAACGGGCGCGCTGTATTTCAGGCGCGCCCATTTTATTTATTATCATTGACCGATTAAATCAGCGATCTTAATACCTAACGTATCATCCAGCGCACCAGCCAGCAGTTGTTGTACTGCGTAGGCAAATAACGCAATCACGACAACCGCCAAAAGCAGTTCGTATAGCGTGAAAATCTTCTTGCGATTCTTGATCTGCATCAAGACGTAGACCAACATGCCTGGTGCGTACAAGAACACTGTTATGAGCAGATATTGCATACCAGCCGCATACACTAGCCATACTGCGTAAACACTAGCCATCACACCCACAAAGATATTAAAGGCGCGGTACTTAACGGTTTTCTTCTCTTGCAGAGAAACTTTCAATTGATAAAACGCCGTCAGGGCATATGGGATCAAGATAGCCGAAGTAGCAATCGAAATACCAATATTATAGGCTGAACCTTCAGTTCCGGGGATTGTCAGCAGGAATATCTGTACCAGGATGTTAGTAACCAACAGCGACACTACTGGCGCGCCAACTTTATTTTCTTTGGCAAATATCGACGGGAAAGTCTTATTCTTAGCTGCCTGATACGGTAGTTCGGCAGCAAACATCGTCCAAGCTAGCCAACCACCCAAAACTGCGATCATCAAGCCGATATTAACCAGCCAAGCGCCCCACGGGCCAACCAAGCGCTCCAACAGCATCGACATCGCCGGACTATCTAGTGCAGCCAGATCTTTCTGAGTCGCTACACCAAAAGCCAGCACCGTCATCAGCACATAAATCGAAAGCACACCAGCAAAACCAATCAATGTTGCCTTGATAATATCGCTGCGCTTCTTGGCGTGACCTGAAAATACGACCGCACCCTCGATACCGATAAACACCCAGACGGTAACCAGCATCATATTCTTGACCTGCTCAATCACAGCGCCCATATCAAAGTTGTTGCCAGCTAAACCCCAGAGGTCTTGGTTAAACAAGCCGACCTTGAACGACAAGAATATCGCTAGCAAAAAGATCGCAAGCGGGATTAATTTCGCCGCCGTCACCAAAGCATTAATAAAGCTTGCCGTTTTGACACCTTTAAGGATTAATAAATGAACACTCCACAGCAGTACCGACATGCCAACCACTGACGCCCAGTTTTGGCCTTTACCAAACAAGTCTGGAAAGAAATAACCAAGTGCCGAGAAAACGGCTACTGCATAAGCAATATTACCAATCCAGGCAGAAATCCAGTAACCCCACGCCGAATTAAAGCCAACATACTTGCCAAAGCCAGCCTCAGCGTAGCTATACACGCCAGCGTTAAGTTTCGGCTTTTTGATAGTCAGGTTGCGGAAACTGAGAATCAGGAATATCATTCCAACACCTGTAATCAGCCACGCAATAATCGTCGCCAGCGGACCAGCCGCCTCAGCTGTACCTTGAACAAGGTTAAAGATACCTGCACCGATCATACTGCCGACCACTAAGCCAGTCAGCGACCAGAGTCCTAACCCGTCCTTTTTTCTTGCTAATTGTTTGATTGCCATTTTGTTCGAGCCTCCTTCAACTCGGATTTATAGCGTCAATGCCATCACAGCCTTGATAGTGTGCATGCGGTTTTCAGCCTCGTCAAAGACAACGCTGTGTTCGCCGCTAAAGACCTCGTCAGTGACCTCCATAGAGTCAAGACCGAATTGATCGTGAATCTTCTGGCCAGTCTCGGTATTAAGGTCATGGAATGATGGCAAACAGTGCAAGAATTTGACGTTCGGGTTATGCGTCTCGGCTAGCATTTGCGCATTGACCTGGTACGGCTTGAGAAGGGCAATTCGCTCAGCGAACTTGTCTTCCTCGCCCATTGACACCCAGACATCAGTGTAAATAGCGTCAGCCCCTTCTAGCGCTTCGGCACGGTTATCAGTGATGGTAATCTTCGCGCCAGTTTCCATAGCAATTGAACGTGCTAGGCTAACTAGATCGCCCGACGGATGCAGCTGTCGCGGTGCCAAAATACGGAAGTCAACACCCATTTTAGCCGCACCAATCAGCAAGCTATTTGCCATATTATTGCGTCCGTCGCCAACGAAGACCAGCTTAGCACCGTTGAGCTTGCCGACATGCTCCTCGATAGTCATGAAGTCTGCCAAAATCTGTGTCGGGTGGAAAGTATCCGTCAAACCATTCCAGACTGGTACGCCAGCATATTTCGCTAACGCTTCGACGTTGGAATGCTTAAAGCCGCGGAATTCAATACCGTCAAACATGCGGCCCAGCACCTTAGCAGTATCTTCAACTGACTCTTTTTTACCTAGCTGAATATCGTCTTTACCGAGAAATTCCGGTGCCACACCCAAATCATTAGCAGCCACTGTAAAGGCGCAGCGAGTTCGCGTCGATGTCTTTTCAAAGAGCAAAGCCACTTGTTTGCCCTCGTGAATACGGTGTGCTTTGCCCGCTTTCTTTTGTTGCTTGAGGTCGTGTGCTGTATCAAGCATCAGCCGAATATCGCTTGGCGAGAAGTCTTTCAAAGTCAAGAAAGAGCGACCCTTCAGACTAGTTGGCAGCTTAGCTACCATTGTAGTAGTCGAATCTGTAGTTACTGGCACCACTTTGCGGACGTGCTCCTCTTGAATCATTGGTACCGCCAAGGTGGCTGCCAGCGAACGCTCCGCCGAAGTAACTCTATCAGTAACCTGCTCGTTGTCCAGATCTTCGCGCACCAGCGGCATACTCATACAGCGCGGGCCGCCGCGGCCACGACCGAGTTCTGAACCGCTAACCTCGATGACCTCGACGCCAGCCTCGCGCAACTTAGCATTGGTGACATAGTTACGGTCGTAAGTTACCACCACACCCGGCGCAATCGCCAAAGTATTTGAACCGTCATTCCACTGCTCGCGAGCTGCCGCAATCTCATCGCCGCCGCCGCATTCAATCAGGTTAATCTTTGGCAAATGCAGTGCTTCGCACAACGCTTTTTCAAGGTCATGCTGCTTGGTAATCCGCGGATAAGCTTGCCCCTCAACCTTTTCGAGAATAAACAGATTCATCTTGCCTTCAAAGTCGCGAATCTCCGGGTGGATCGTGAACTTATCGTAATCGATCATAGTGAAGACTGTATCTAGGTGCATAAATGCATGGCTCTTCGGAATCTCGAGAGCGATAATTTTCTTGAAATTAGAATCAGCAAACAACTCGGTTGCCATTTTCTCGATTGCCTCGGCGGTAGTGCGCTCGCTGATGCCGATGGCCATAGCTTCGCTATTCAACACTAGCTCATCACCGCCCTCCATCGAGAACTTCTCGTCGCGATTATACCAAACTGGAATATCATGGCCAGCAAATCGCGGATGATGGTCGATGATATAGCGCATGAACAACGACTCGCGGCGACGGGCCGGCCAGTGCATCTTGTTGATCGTCAAGCCGTTGCCAATCGTCGCGGCTGGATCGCGCGTGAAGTACAAATTCGGCATTGGATCTAGGTAAAATGGATAATGGTCTTGCTCAACCATATCGTGCAGCTGCTGGTGATGCTCTGGCGGTAGAGAAATCTCGTCCTTGCGCACGCCAGCCATAATTTTGCGCACCATCTTGTTGGTCGGCATCGACAACAGATAATCGCGCAAACTTTGCGTCACTCGCCGCGAATCTTGTTTGGAAGCTGCTAGCATTTCGTCGACAAATTCTGCTTTCAAATTATCGCTGTTTAATGCCTCTGTTACCAATTCGTCCAAATACAGCACTTCGACGCCATGGTCGCGCAGGACGTTGGCAAACTCATCATGCTCTTCTTGCGCCACCTTCAGGTGCGGAATATCGTCGAACAGTAAGTCCTTGAGATAATCAGGGGTAAGATTCTCGAGCTCCTCGCCCGGCCGGTGCAATAATACAGTCTTGAGTACACCGATTTCAGAATTGATTTGCAATGGTTTTTGATTCACGCCCACCTCCGCTATGATCTAAATGATTCATTGTTTATTTACTTATATAGTTTTCATTATATAGATTTATGACGCTTATGCAAGCCTTTTGTCGACCGAATCAAGTGGTTAGTGCCATCCAATATTGCTGAACGATAGATTGTACCTGCGTCGGCTGATTTATTACAGCTTGCTCCCAAGTCATACCAGTGTCTTTTTGGAAAGAAGACATAGCTTGAATGAGACTATCGACCTGAGTATGCGTGATAACACTGCCGTTAGCCGACTTGAAAGTCTCAATTTTGTAATTATCGCTGCTATACCACGAACTAACCGTAATAGCGTCAAGCGAGCCTGGCATGCGGAGGCGGAGGTTACTGCCAGTACGCTCAAATATAATATCTAGCGAGTCATAACCAAGATGCACTTCATCTGCTAATCCAGACGCATCCGATAGATAATCTACTTCGGAGTTGTCTATATGAGTAACAGTTTTACCGAGTTGCAATCCATATGTACCGACCCAGTCAAGAGAATTGACATGATCTGTAGAGTTGTACTTGCCAGCATCTATAGATGATACGCCAACATTATCGCCAATACCAACAGCATCAAAAGTTACAGACTTTATACCAGCGTCACCTTTGTCCAATTTGGCGGTCTTATATGTCATATATTGAGCCAACGCACCGCCGAGAGAGTGCCCAGTGAAGCTAACATTACTACCTTGACCAATAGCCTTAAACATCGCCTTCTGATCGTTATAACAAATAGGGCCGTATTGATTGAGAGTTTGAAAAACAAACTTTCTAGCAGCAGCAAATTGCCCCATCCAGTCTGCTGGAAATACTCTAGAGCCAATGAGCCCATCAGTGTCCCAATCTCCAAAATTGTTAGTACCACGAAAAGCGAATATAATCTCTTTGGTTTCTGGGTTTTGTAGAGCAATGCAAGAAAACTCATTTTCTACCGTAATGGTTCTAATGCCATTACGATCTTTAACCGTGCGAGTATATGTAAGCGGAGATTGCGAAAGAAGAACAAAGGAGCGGAGAGGGTTAGAAGAGTCTCGGAGAGCGGAGAGTTCGGGGTTGTTATTTAAATCGTCTTCTGGAACAGCTTTACGCTCGATAAGATCCTTAATAGTTAAGCCTGTAAGAGATTTATTAAAATCTATATACGCAAACGCACTTAAATTTAGATAGGCTCTTGTATCTAATGTCATTTTACTCCCTCCCAGTCTTAACGATACATTCTTCTATATTATCTTTACTGCCCAATTTATTTTTATTAAAAAATATTTCGCATCTTATTTTCGAATTATTATTTCTATTTACGTCTACATCTACACTATACACACCCTCTTCTCTCAGTTTCTCTACAATTTTAAATATGTAAGAGGCCTTTTGGCTGTCGTTTGGGGCGTCTATTATTAATCTATAAAGGAAGCCTTCGTCTTTAGCTTTATTGTCTTCATATTTAGACTGTTTATTCACAGAATCTACCAAATCTTCAGATAAGACAATTTCTGCCTGTGCACTATCTGCTTTATAGCCATTGCTGCTACTGGCATTAACCTCTTTTACTATAGATTCTAGTTCTTTGCTAGCTTGGACTGACCAGATGGCAGCTATGTATTGGTCGCTACAACTTGATGGGCCAAAAGTCCCATCACTAGATGGGGTACAGCCTACATCGAACTTTAACTTCTGATTTGATATAGGATGAGCTTCAGACCTCCATGAGCCAGTTACTCCAAAACCCCCGTTCTCATAATTAGGCTTACTTATATTAAAATCTTCGCTATATTTGCCGGAAAGATATTGTTGCATTTGCTGTTTTGCCTCACCCGACGAAGATATCTGCAATAGCGAATCTAGATATAGGTTCAAGATAATAAACAATATAACTACAATGACAACTACGGAAGCTAGTGTAATAATTTTCCTCTTATATGAGCCAGGTGATTTGTTTTTATTTTGCTTACTACTTTTTGACTTATTGATTCCAGCCATACCACCTTAATCCCTTGCATGTTAACCAATTAATGCTCTGCCTTTATTTTACTCAAGCTTTATAACCAAACAAGCACATCGCAGAAGAAGCTTTCCAGAAGCGGAGAGGGTTAGAAGAGTCTTGGAGAGCGGAGAGCTGATGATCTGATAGGTTAAAACTTTTGCGCGATTTATTCTTTTGCTCGTCTTTGACAATCTCATCCAGAGTTAATCCGGCATCAGATTTTTTGAAGTCAACATAAGCTAATGCTGACAAATTTAAGTAATCAATCGTTCTTACCATCTATCACCCTCCTCCACGGGCGTATTTTTTGTTGTATCAATACAACTTTTTAGTTCATCAATTGATGCTAGTTTATTACTATTACAATATCCTTTTGAAACAAGCTTACCTCCTTTTGATAGATATATGTTCACAGATATATCTTTAAGACTAACGCCCATATTTTTTATATAATCTGTCATTTCGTAAATACTGTTCGCAAACCGATTAGCCTCCTTAATATCGCCATTATATTTAAAATATAATCCATAAGCTAAATTGCCACGCTGCCCAACTTTATTTTCAGCCAAAAACACCTCCCCAAAAGTTGGCTTTTTCAGAGTGAAGGTGCGTTCTATGTTTGAGTCTATCACGCCTAGTCTAACTTTTACATCAACGGGCATGTCTTTAAATATTTCTCTGGCTTTAGGTTGAATTTTGGAAGTTTGTTCTTTTTGCCAAGTTCTTACTACATAGTCGTCGCTGTACTTCGTCTGGTTATCCACCCGAGAAATATGTATCTTTATACTTTTATCTGATTTAGGATAAGCTTCAGCAGACCATACACAAGAAACGCCAAGACCACCACCGTTGCAGCTAGGTTTTTCTACCTCAAAATCTTGGTTGTACTTGGTTCTTAGATAGTTAGTTATATTAGCTTGTTCTGCCTTATCGCTAACCGAACGTTTATTAATTTCTCTATCTACTATAATTCCACCTATAATGTACACTGCGGTCATTACTACGGCTATTGACGACAGAATAATTAAAATAACCTGCCAGGCTTTTTTATTATTTACGCGCGACTTGCTCGCTCTTTTGCTTTTACTCTTCGCCATACAGCACAGCCCCTATTGCTTATCATTTTATCTTAAGAATGAGCGCAATACAACGAGTTATTACAGACATACCTGCACTATAATACGATCATGGAGCATAAAAGCCACCGCAACAATTTGCGCCAACACCGCAAACTTTTCATCCTTCATACCAACGATCAGCGGCAATGGCAACTTCGCTAATTGCTTAAAATTAACCGTAGACGCCCGCGCCTTCAATTTGAGCGAACGCGCTGCCCATAGCATATCCGCTTCACTCATACCCACACGCGGATCAATCGCTAACGCGTGAGCAATCTGCTCTGGGTCGGCAGGAATACCATGAAACTGAGCGATGGTCGTGAAACAATACAGACCAGGATCTAACTTGCCGCCAGACTTTTTATTTTCCAAATCATCATGTAATTTTTCACGATTCTTTGATGCAGATTTAACACTAGCGTGCTTTTTAACCGGCGGCGCCTGACTATCTTTATCTAGTCTTTCTCGCTTACTAACCACTCTTTCCTCTGATTAATGACTATATCAGAGGAAATTATCGACTCAAAGCTTAAACAATTACATCTCGCTCTTAGCAAAACATATCAAACCAGCCACAATGCACGGCATACCGACATAAAGAAAAGCTAGCAACACATAATTAAATATGGTACTGCCACCAAAACCGCCATCTGGACCAACCATTATTTGCGATACCGCGAAAGAAATTGCGATAGCTATAGCTAATGGGATGCTAAAAAGGCCAAAACCAATTCGCTGCAGCCGCAAGCCGCGCTCTTGCTGTTTATGTTGTGTTTTTGACAATGAAGATACTGGAAGAGGTTCCCAATACAACCGATCCGGAAGTCGTAGCAATCGCCACAAATATAACAAACCAACAGCAGCCACAACGAACAACCCCAGAAGTACCCAAGGCGATGTAAGCAATTTCGCGATATAAACAATATCGTATGCATGCAATAATGTAGCAGCCGCTGCTAATGTATTAAAAATCACAGCAAATACAGGCAAAAGTAATATCACGCTCAGCGCAGTAATACGCTGACGGTAGCGATCCACGCGCCGGTATTGTTTCAAAACGACAACGCCTTCTACAAACAATAAAGCAATAAATGATAAATAAGCTACAAACAAAGGCGGTACAAAAAACAACGGAATAACAAGAAATGGGTTTGCTAGCAAACCCACCATCACTGCGCCAAACAGCAAGATACCAACCGCTTGGCTAACTATGATGGCTTCATTTTTAACGTTTCGTTCCGGCAGATGCTTATTAGGCTTTTCGTGTTCAGCAGATGATACTTTTGAATTTGCCATAGTTATTTTATTTTAGCATGTATTGTTAACCTTATGCTATTTATCAGCATCAAAGAACTGGCGCGCTCGTTCAGTCTTCGGGTGGTCCATTACTTGTTTAGGCGGACCGTCTTCAATGATGTCGCCTTTGTCAAGGAAAATCATCCGTGTGCCAACTTCACGGGCAAAGCTCATTTCATGCGTGACGATCACCATGGTCATGCCTTGCTTGGCCAAATCACGCATCACATCAAGCACCTCGCCAATCATTTCTGGATCAAGCGCGCTAGTCGGCTCATCAAACAGCATTACTTCCGGCTCCATCGCTAGCGCCCGAGCGATAGCTACTCGCTGCCGCTGGCCGCCCGACAGATGCTGCGGATATTCGTTGGCTTTGTTAGCTAAACCAACCTGCTCAAGCAGTTCTTTAGCTCGCCGATTGGCTTTACGATCCGATACTTTGCGTAGTTTCTTAGGCGCTAATTTGATATTATCTAGCACTGTCATATTAGGAAATAGATTAAATTGCTGGAACACCATACCGATACGCTGGCGGATTTTATTAATATTAACGTGCGGTTGAGTGATGTCAACGTCATCAACAAAAACCGATCCGTAAGTGGGTTTTTCAAGTAAATTCAGACATCGCAGCAGCGTCGATTTACCCGAGCCGCTCGACCCGACAATCACTAATACTTCACCATCCTCGATCGTCAAATCAATCCCGCGCAGCACATGGTTGGATCCAAAATATTTGCGCAGGTTACGCGTCCTGATCATCAGCTTGCACTCCCTTCTCGAAACGCCGCATCACTTTCGTAAAGATAACCGTCAACGCTAAATACATCACCGCCGCCGCAAACAACGACTGGAATGCTGTCGCTGTCAACGAGCGGATATCGTCAGCGCCGCGCATAATATCACCCAAGCCAATCCAACCGACCACCGACGTCTCCTTAAGCATAGCAATACACTCGCTAATCAACGCTGGCAGCGAATTTTTCATCGCTTGCGGCAAAATCACGTAGCGCATCGCCTGCGGATAGCTCAAACCTAGCGAGCGCGCTGCTTCTAGCTGTCCATTATCAATACTCTCTATCCCGCCGCGAATAATTTCCGCCACATAGGCACCGCTATTAATGCCAAAAGCAATTGCCGCCACGAAAATCTTCGGCATAAAACGATACGAACCAAACACTACATAATACATAATGAGCAGCTGCACTAGCAGAGGCGTACCGCGAATAATTTCAACATACAAACGTCCAAGACCAGCTACCGGATTCCACCTAGCCAAACGCTTCAGCTGCGGAAAACGCCCTAGCCAACTAAACGGACGGATTTTTGACACCCGCATCAATGCAATAATTATGCCGATAATTACGCCTAATGCCACCGATAATACTGTCAAAACCAATGTTACTTCTAGTCCGTGCCATAGATAAACCCAGCGCCCGTCACCAAAAATCACTTCGCTAAAATTCATGGCGTCTGCTCCTTCGCCGCACCAAAGTATTTCTGCAACAGCGTTTGGTAACGCCCGTCGGCTTTCATATTGGCAATCGTTTTGTTGGCATGCTCGGCCAGTTCGGTATTGCCCTTTTTGAAAGCGATCGCGTAGCTTTCGCTGCTCAACGGCGTGTTGATAATTTTGAGCGAAGGAAACCCAGAGACATACTGCTTAGCCGGCGCATCGTCAATCACCGCTGCGTCTACTTTGCCCGCGGCTAGTTCTTGCAAAGCATTCGGCGCTGCCGGGAATTGCACGACTTGCGCTCCCTTAATTTTAGAAGCTGCTTGGTCACCCGTGGTACCGAGTTGTACAGCGATTTTCTTGTGTTCTAATTGATACTTATTGGCTATCTTGCTATTTTTGGGTACGATTATTCGCTGCGATGCCTGATAGTACGGATCCGAAAACAGCGCGTTCTTCTCTCGCTCCGAAGTCACCGACATACCCGCCACTGCCATATCGATCTGCCCGCTTTCGAGTGCTGGCAACAAACCATCGAACGACATATCTTCGATTTTTAGCTCTTTGCCCATATCTTTGGCGATAGCTTGCGCCAATTCGACATCAAAGCCAACCACCTGGCCGCCATCTTTATACTCAAAAGGTTTAAATGTTGCGTTTGTACCCATGACCAGCACGTCGGTGTCGTTGGAGATGCTGCTGTCGCGCTGCAGTATATCATATAGCATCCAGCTAATCATCGCTAAAAAGGCCGCTACAAACAGGCAAGTCGCCATTTTTCGCAGTGCTTTTGCCCTTTTCATAACTTATAGTATACGCGCATCAAACTAAAAGCGTAAGAGTTTTATCGAATTTTATAAGAAAAAGCGTCCCAGCCGCTAACTGGAACGCTTTTTGTTAGACCATCCCCGCGAGAAAACTACTCGGTTTGGTTAGCCTCCGCCCGCGTCAGCTTATCGACCATCGGCAAAATCAAGTAGATACCGATGATGGCCGTCAGTAGCCCAAGACCAACGATGGCGAAGTAAGTTGGCGTCAGCACCGGCTTCAGCGTCGTCGAGAATGTACTAGTAAACACCGCTCCCGTCCACACGCCAAAACCGCACGACAGAATCGAGGTGGTGAGCAGCGGCGCCACCGACTCAACCATCACCAAACGTTTCAATTGAGCGAGGCGCATACCGCTCAGCCGCAGCGTATACAGCGAACGGCGGCGTTCCATCAGCCCGCCAATCGTCGAGACGATCAAGCTTGCCACCGCCACGAACAGCGTCACGCCGATACCAACATAGGCTAAGTCGGCAAATTCGCGAATCGTCGGATTGATGTGCGGCTTTTTAGAGTCAGTGCCGCTCACCGCATAGGTTAGGTCGTACTGATTGGCTTTCGCTGTCACCAAGGTACGCAATTTCTCGATATCATTATCTGACTTCAATGTCACCAAATATTCTTTCACACCATTCGTATCAACCTTGTCGTTAATTAGCGACACGTTTTTGACTACTGACGCGTCAAAATTCAACAGCGCAAATTGGTCTGGTCGGGCGTTATTCGGACAAGTATGCTCGGTATACTTCGCCAAATCCTGGCAGCGAATTGCATCGCCGTCCTCACGCGGATAGATCGTCGCCACCGACGTGATGTAAGATTTTTGCTGCAACTGCTCTGCCATGTCGCCTGGCAGCGACCGGCCAATGACAATTGCCGTGCCGCGCTTTAGCTGCGAAAAGCCGTTATCTTTGATAGCTTGAGCGTTTAAGCCTTCAATACCACTGGTCGCCGTCAAGTAAAAGCTACCCGCAAATAGCGCCAATACCACGCCGCTGACGCTGCGAAAAATTGTTCGCGAGTGCACCGCCGTACGCTTACCGGCGATCAGCATCGAAGCGTTATTGGCCCAGCGCGCTGCCAGCAGCGACAGCTTATTGGTCAGCCAGCCGCCAGCCAGAATCAAGCCGAACATCACCAGCAGCAGCGCCGCCATCAATAGTACCGACGGCAGAGCTGATTCTTTATTAGCCGCCAGCCAATCCCGCCCTGGCTTCGACGACAGCCAAGCAAAGAACGCGATACCAAGTGCCGGTACTAGCGCTCGCCAAGCGCGCAACTTCTTCACCTTTTCAACCGAACGCGATACGCCCAGCGGCGAAATCTGCGCCCGGCGCATCCGCCGCCAGTTGACAAACATCGTCAACCCCAGCGTCAGACCGATAATCAACGCGTATTGCGCGCCAGTTAACACCAAATCACCAGGATTAAACCGCATGCCGTCCATCTTGAAATTCTGCAGCGGCGCTTGCAGCAGCCAAAACGCACCCAGCCCGATAATCACGCCAACCACCGACGCCAACAGCGACTCCAGCATCAATATCCGTGCCACCTGCCGCTTAGTCGCACCGATCAGCCGTAAAGCAGCATAGCGTTTCTCGCGTTGCGCCGCACCCAACTGCGTCGCCACCGACACGAAAATGACAATTGGAAACAGCAAGATCGTCCCGCCGACGCCAAATACAATGACGGCAATTGGGTCTATTTTAGCATCCGATTTTAATCCGTTAGCGTCCGTCCGATAAACGTCAGCAAAGTATGATGGCTGCCCCTGAGATTTGGTAAAAGCATCGCTCTCGGCCACTTCCTCGGCGCTAGCACCGCGCACTATCATCAGCGCATCCGGACTGGCGGTATATTCGCTGGGAATTACGCCGAGGTATTTGGTATTTTTACCAAAACGCGCCAAGATATTATCCTCTGGGTATTCAGCAACCGCATCAGCCAACGCTTTTGATAAGTAATATTCGCCAGGACGCGGCGTTTTCAGTTTGGCAAACTGCGGTGATTTAGCCGTACCATACATTGAATAAGACTGGATGTACTGACCGCGCCACTTCGACGCATCACCGCGACGGGTACCGCCAACTTTCAGCGGCTCGACACCAGCAATCGGTTTTTGTTCGGTTACACCGCGGGCTGCCTGATACGCCGCCGTATTAATTGCTAATCCATTAACACGCCCCATTAGACCGTTGACGCCAGCCGTAAAGTAGCACACCAGTACGATCCCCAGCGCCACCGCCGCCGTGGTCAATCCTAGACGGGCAAATGACTGGCGGCCAGACTTTTGTAGTAACATCCAACTAACGCTCATTTGACAGCCCCCGCATTGGTTTTACCGGGCTTGCTTGATGTATTTACCGCTATATCAACACCAGAAATCTGCCCGTCGCGGACAATAATTTCCCGATCAGCATAAGCAGCAATCGTCGGTTCGTGCGTCACCATGATGACTGTTGTGCCATGTTCTTTGGCGGTTTTGATGAATAGTTCCATGACCTTTTCTGAGTTCAGGCTATCCAGCGAGCCAGTCGGCTCATCAGCGAACAGCACTTTTGGCTCAATCACCATCGCCCGGGCGATCGCCACGCGCTGCATTTGTCCGCCCGATAATTCACCGAGCATACTGTCAGCTTTACTCGCCAGCTCAACCTTATTCAGCCATGTTTTCGCCTGCTGATAGGCTTCTTTACGCTTGACACCGTTCAGTAGCAGCGGCAGCGCCACGTTATCCAGCGCTGTCAGCTCTGGCACCAACTGTCCAAACTGAAAGACAAAGCCAAAGCTGGTGCGCCGTAAAATACTGCGCTGATCATCGCTCAGTTTGTCGATCCGCCGTCCGTCGAAATCAATCTCGCCGCTATCAACCTTAGTAATCGCCGCCAAGCTATGCAGCAGCGTCGACTTACCAGAGCCCGATGGCCCCATAATCGCCAGCACTTCGCCCGCCTCGACATCCAGGCTGACGCCGCGCAGCGCGTGCGTTTGCCCAAACGACTTCTTGATATTTTTAGCGCTAATTATTGGTTTGCTCATGCAAAATTTCCTCCTTTAGCCGCGTTAACCGCGAAATAGTTAATTCAATCCAACGCAAATCCGCCTCCAAATGATACAGTGCGTGGTCAATTAGCAGCATGTCCGACAAACTGCTATCGCGCCGCTGCGCTGTCAGCTCGCGCATTCGTTGGATATGCGCCTGCCGTTGGTTATCCAAATACGGTGACGCATCGCCGTCTTTCAAAATCGCCAATACCGCCTTAATATACATGGTCGCTTGTAGTTGCGGTGACGGTGCTTCTGGTGATTCCAGCCAGGCTTGTAAATCCTGCTTGCCCTCATCAGTAATTTCATACCGAACTCGGTCCGGCCCGCCTGATTCGCTGGTATCAGTAATTTCTTTGACCTTGTTATCGCGTTTGAGCCGTGCCAGAGTTGAATATATCTGACCGGTTAAAATTGGTTTATCCTTACCAAAATAGCCGTCATATTTTTTCTTCAACTCATATCCGTAATTTGACTCTTCCGCTAAAAAACCTAACAGTGTATATTGAACGCTCATACTCTTACTATACACCCAGTGTTTAGTTATTGCAAGAGTTTTATACACTCGGTGTATAGTTTATATCTACTCTACATGCAAATTACTTAAATCGCATGTCCGTGTAATTGATTATCTTATTAATCAAATCAAACGATAATGTCCACGTGAGACAAAATCAATGTAGCCTTTATCGCGTAATATTTGCAGCTGTTGTCTAATTTTATCTTTAATATGGTTATTCTCTGGATGGACCGCCGCGAGTTCACTCTCAAAAGCATACATATCGTCAAGTGTAAAATCAACCCGATCAACTCTCTCGATACACCGTATAATATCAAGCATCCAGCCTCGCGCTGACATTTTATTTTCCTCGCGCAGAAATAGTGTTTTCCGCCATTTCGTTAAGACTTCACTCCGCGGAATCACCACCCCATCACGAACCAAGTATATTTTGCCAGAATCTGGGATACTGCTGAGTAGAATATTACAGCCAATCCACCCAGCCCGGCGAGCCGTCTCGGCTAAAGGTTTTCGCCGCTCAATAATGCTCGTAGTAAAAAATTGCTTTGGGATAATCATAAAATTGCGAACGTAATAGTCTGGCGTATAACTCAGCAAAAAGAAATTGGGATTACTATCTGACTGTAACCGCTCAATCATTTTTTCGTATGCCCCATCAACAATTTTCTTGTCAATTTTACCGTTCTTACTTTTCAACTCGAAATCTTCTTGGCAATTTTGGCAATAGAAATCTGCTACCGGACGATTGTTTTCATAATTTACGAGATGATCTTGGCCGCAATTCGGACAAAAAATCATTCGCTCAACCCAATCCTCGGTCAAAACACGCACCTTTTGCGAGGCACTAGTATATCTGACGGCTAAGGAAGTATCAAAAGTTAACAACATAATTTACATACAGAATACCACCTCCTGCCCCAAGAACAAAGAACCAAGGATAGTCCAATTCTCCAAATTTTAGCGTATAATAAGAATCATATGGAGCGTATCCGACAGCAAAAAGAAACTGTCAAAACTGCCGCTGCTGGTATCGGCGCGCTATTGAAATTGCCGCGCTACAGTGTGCTGGCAGCGGGGTTTTCTTTGCTATTTGCCATTGTTATTTTCTTCGCGATTAACGGCAACTTTTATGGACCGCTGTTTTTGTCGCGATTGCCAATTGTCGATAAATTTGCCGTTACCGGTAACATGCTCGCCGAACTATTCAAGCAAGGTTTCACCACGCCAAACGGTACACTGCTGCTAATCGTCTCTATTCTGCAAGGCATATCGCTTTCAGTTGTAATATTTACAGCACGACGCAACAAACGTAACGAACAAGATGTAGCACGGCAGCTCAGTGTCAGCGGTATTGCCTCGATTGCTGCTGCTATCGGCCTCGGCTGCGTACCGTGCGGCACCTCGCTAATCTTGCCGATTGTTACTCTGTTTTTCTCGGGCGCAGCGGCTGCTACCGCTGCCAATGTTGCTGGCACTATCGTACTCGTATTGGCACTTGTACTTAGCATGGCATCACTTTACAAATCTGGACAAATCGCATTCGTTTATGCACAATTAGCCAAACAGGAGGAAAAATCATGAGTCATCAACAAGAACGCGGCATTGCCCCAATTTGGATTGTTTTGTCAATCATCGTCGTTGGCATCGTCGCTTTATTTATCTACAGTATTGTCAACCGGCCGCCGAACCAACACATCGGAAACGGTAAACCATGGAACGAACATATGTCGCAAGGCTCAGCAGATGCGAAAAACGTGTTTATCGATTACACCGATTATTTCTGCTCGTTCTGCGCCCAGGTTGAAGACGCTACCAGCAACGATTCTTTCAAAAACGACTATATCAAATCCGGCAAATTGCGCTACGAACACCGAATCGTTACTTTACTAAAGGACAAAGTACCAAACACCGAGCAAGGCGCTAAAGCCGCATTTTGCGCCGCCGACCAGGATAAATATTGGCAATACACTCACGACATCGTACCGCGTATCAAAACGGACTACTTCGACAAAGGTATCGGCGTCAAAAACGTCGCTATGCCAAAGGAAATCCCGCTGCTGCCGCTCAGCTACTTTGAAACATCTGCCAAGAATGCCGGTCTGGACACCGCCAAATTCACCGATTGTATGAAAGGCGACTCCCACCAGCAAGAAATTAACGACAACACGCAAAAAGCCCTGTCGCTTGGCGTGAATGGCTTGCCATACATGGTAATTAACGACTACCAGACCAGCGGCTTTGCCGGCGGCGAGAGCGGGCTAAAGGCGATCTTGAAGGCTGGTGGCGTTAATTAATGCTAAAATTTCTCAATTCATTTTCAGCGCCGCTGATCGGATCTTTAAGTTTCTGGCCTTTTTTATGCATCCTCTTGACCATACCATTCATCATTTCACGGCTGATCATGCGCCGGCGCGTAACGTGGTCGTATGTATTCTTTTCCTACGGCTCAATTCTCTATTTCACGGGGCTAATCTTTTTTACGCTATCGCCAGTACCAAAAGACCCGATTGCCTTTTGCCAAACATATCACATCCAGCCGCAGCTTATCCCCTTCAACTGGGTTAACGACGTCGTTCAGCCTAACAAAGATACCCTATATATCACGTTGCAATTAGTTATGAATATCGTTTTCTTTGTGCCGCTGGGCATTTTTATGAAAGCGTATTTTCACAAGCATTGGAAATTTGCGCTGCTAAGCGGCTTTCTTTTATCGATGCTAATAGAGGTGACGCAGCTAACTGGCGTGTTCGGTTTATATCCTTGCAGCTATCGGCTGTTTGATGTGAATGATTTAATAACCAATACCTTTGGCTGCTTGCTCGGATTTATGCTGACGTGGCTAATCGGCTATAAAGTTCCCAGCATCAAACTCAGCGACGAAAGCTACGCCGCACCCAATCGCCGCAATAAATTCTTAGCCAGCTGCATCAACATAGCCCTTATTATCTTCGCCTCAGTAGTTACCCGGTCGCTAGTTTATCCGTTTTTCATAGACACCATACAACCTGGTAGGTTCTATCTTTCAGAGCTAGGGATCTGGATTATTATTCAGTTGTTTATCATACCAAGGATTGCCAAAGGTTGGACGATCGGGAGTTATCTGGTCGGCATCAAACCGAAACGCCAGCGCAAAAGCGATGAACAACAGCCAAAAGACGATGCTAATCCAGAAAATTAGCCTTTCAGCTGCCGCATAAATCCGCGCAGCTGTGACGATGCTCGCTCGATTCTCTCTGTTGTCCAGTATTTATCCGGCGTGATATCATCGTCGCCAGTCGATTCCTCTTTGTAGCGGCCGATAATCTTGCCATTCTTGACAATCGAGACGTCTGGTACAAATATTCGCGGTTTACCGCTGTCGTCTTTATCCAAATACGGCTCTAGTTTCTTGACCAATTTTTGGTAAACTTCGTTGTTGCTAGCGCGAGCGTCGCGAATATTCAAATAATATACTTTATCAACACCTTCAGCCCGAGCTGCCCGATCAACATATTCGCTCAAATGCTGGCACCACGGACACTGCGGAAAACCCAAGAAAACCACGCCGCTGCCGTGATCAAAGATATCGAGAACTTCTTTGTCGCCGGCATAAACGAAGCGATTATTCGCCGCCACTCGCGGATATTCTGACTTGAATTTGGCAGATTCGGACACGTTAGTAGACGGAGTTTTCGGCTGCTCGGCAGCGTGCTGGTAGTTATACCACAATCCAGCCGCCGCTCCGCACAGAATAATTATTACAGAGATAATGGCAATAGTTTTTTTGTTCATGCGCGCCCCCTTTACCTTAGCATTCAGCGTACTTTTATTATACTACAGCGCTTTTGATGACGGAGATAAAGTGAAAGATTAATTTATTTTTCGAGTTAAACGCCGTAAAAGTATATAATGTCACATTTTTGCCTAAAATTCATTGACATTTTATTCAAGTACTGATATATATATTAGCTTTTGCTCAAGCTACAGTCTTAGGGCAAGAGTTGCCCTTTAGCTTGAGTGAAAGAGATCAGAGAGGGGAATGGTCATGAATACCATCCTTGCTATCGCCCTTGTCTCCCTTTACATCATCACGCCCATGATGACCGCTCTGGCGGTTGCTAAGAGGAACAATGTCGGCATGATCGCAGGGGTCGTCTCCATTGTTGTTTTCAGCGTTTCGTTCTGGATGTTCTTTGGTCCGTACGCTAACTCTAGCACAACCCTCTTCGCATTTGCTGCTATGTGGCAAGTGTTCGGTAGTGTGGGTGTAATCTGTAAGGTGGCGGATGAGCTTGACATAATCTGACACCACTCGCGGGCTTAACGCCCGCTGAACTACTCGCTGAACGTCTCCCCGATTGAGATATCTTTCTTGATATTTCCCGGGTTGAGACCCGGTTCGGTTTGAGATGTTCGGCGGGCTAGTTCACTGGAATTATCTATTCTATTTATTTCTACAATATACTTTTCACTCGCTGGACAATTGATTCAACGTCCAGTCCGTGTTTTTGCCATAACTTATCCGCCGTGCCGCTTTCGCCGAATTGGTCGTTGACACCAATCCGCAGAACCTTAACTGGCAATGTCTGGCTGAGAATTTCCACCACGGCGCTGCCAAAATCGCCGGGGTAATTACTGCGCTCATGATAGTTCATCCAACTGCGTATTGCGCCGATTAAACCGCGGAGCGTTGGCATACGGCGTGTTTAACCACGTCTCAACAATGCCTTTCCAAGCAGATTCATCATATTCCAAGATTCGCGCCGACAAACACAGCACATTCGAGTCGTTATCATTACGCGTCATCTTTGCCTCAAAAGCATCCCAAATCGCACTGGCACGGATTCCCTTGAAACGGTTAGCCGCCATATACATGCCTTGACCGCCGTCGCAAATCAAAATTGCTCGCGGGTCTTTACTGTCATCGCCGATCACTTTCAGCACTGCTGCCTGGGCAAATTGCGGAAAATCATCGTCTGGATTCAATTCCACACCGCCGACATCTTGCACATCATAACCGTTTTCTGCCAAATATGCAAAAACTTTTTCTTTCAAAAAAGCCATAATGGTCTGAACCGAGATAGATTTTCATGATTTCAGTATAAGCGGTTTCGGAGGTTTTTGAGAGGGAAAGTTGGAGATTTCTCCAGAGGTGGAGCGTAATTACTTGACAGAAAGTACGTACACTACCAAAAACCTTTGCAAACAAAAAGCAGGCCTCGTAGACTGTAGTTAAACCACTAATTACAGAAAGGAGGGCCTGCTATGGCCTATACTGCAAGCCTCTGAGCGAAAAGAGAAAGGCGTTTTGCCTTTATCTTTTTTGAGGAGGCGCCGCAGTATACCTTAAGTATTCTACCAATCCTAACCTGCCAAAAGCTAGAGCAATTGCTATGCGGCTGCTGGTTGTAGACCAGCTGCCTGTAACGGTTGTCGCCAGAAAGTGCGGTGTACATCGCAGCACTGTTTGGCGTTGGAAACAGAAATGGAATAAGCTCAATAAGCATGTTCGCCTAGAGAATGTAAATCGTCCTTCGCGGCTAGTCTCTAGTCCAAGCGGCATTTCTAGTTTTCGGCTGGCTGCTTGCCGTTGGCTTATACCCACTGAGTCATCCCGGCCGCACATTAGTCCGGCTGCCATTCCTGAGAAGATTGTCCGGCTTGTATTGCATACGCGAGATAGACTGAAACGTTGCGCTGAGGTAGTTTGGTACCATCTGGCAAAAATTGGCGTGAAAGCAGCGGACGGTACATTGCAGCTAGTTCAAATCAGTCTCTCCAGCGTTCGCCGTATTCTCAAGCGCCACCACCGCTTAGATGGTGCCAGAAAACCCAGAGTAAAGAGAGATAACCCAAAACGGCCATTGCCAATCCGTCCTGGTCAGCTTGTCCAAACCGACACTATTCACCACGTTGATCCGTATTCTGGAAAGAGACTGTATTACTACACAGTAATCGACCTGTGGAGTCGCTTGAGCTACGCTGAAACTCATCCTGTACTGCGTCCAGGCTTAGCTGCGGCAGTTGTCCTGAGAGCGCAGGAAAAATGGCGTAGCTGTGGCTTTACAACAATCTCTTTGGTACAGTGCGACAACGGGCCGGAGTTTGGAAGATACTTTGCGCAAGAGTTAGAACGAGCTGGCATACAGCTGCGCCACAGCCGCCTCGGCAGGCCGAACGATAACGCTCACGTAGAACGGTTTAACCGTACTTTGCAAGAGGAATGTATCGGGCACTATTGGCGCAGAAGCGTACTGCTTCCGCGCCAGCGAGAGAAGCTCTCTCGCTACATTGACTTCTACAACAACAAGCGCATACACTTAGGCATACAGATGCGAACACCTGTGGAGATGTTGCAGAGGTGGTGAGGTGATACGAATTCATTGACATTTTATTCTATTAGTGATATATATATTAGCTTTTGCTCAAAGTTTTCGATAAAGGGCAGAAGTCGCCCTTTAGCTTTGAGCAAGCTTTCTCTCGGAAGGAGAGAACAATGTACAGAGAGCGCTCTATGACGACAACCATCATCATGGTTGTCGTCTGGATGGTGAACATCGCGGTCTCCGCGATCGCCATGGTCCTGCTCGCCGCTTTGCTTCGCGGGACAGGCGCGGCATGGATGCCCGAAATCACCTTCTGGCAGGCCGTCCTGATTCGCTTGATCTTCAAGTCCCTACTTTGGGACGCGCTCAAGGTGACACCCAGAGACTGAAGACTCACAAGGGCTCTGCCCGCCGAAAATAGCTCGCCGAATGCGTTCAATCTGATTGAGACAGTTACTTGTTTCTCGGATTGAAAGATCCGCATTCAGCTTGAGCTCGTTCGGCGGGCTATTTTCATTGATATTATATTATTCCCACCTAAACAACTTAATCGCGGCGATGTAGATAACGAGAGTCCAGGCGGCGACGGCGCCGATTTGCGGCAAGACTTCGATGAGGCTAGCTTGCTCGGTCATAATCAGGCGGAAACCATCCACAACCGGCGTCATTGGGATAAATTGCGTTACGCCACGCAACCATTCTGGAAAGAGGAATGCCGGAAAGAATGCTCCAGACAGAAACATCATTGGGAAAGAAATCAAATTAGACAGCGGAGCTGATTGATTTTCATTCTTCGCCCAACCGCCGATTAATAACCCTAAGCCCACCATCATCATCGCCGAAATCACTGACATCAATGAGAACAGTAGCCAATCGCCGCGCATATTGAAATGGAACAGCAGCATGCCGACAACAACCATCATCGTCAAGCTAAGTAGCGAGATTATGACATAGTGAATCGCCATAGAAATAATCAGCTGCCCCGAGGTGAATGGCGCTGCACGCAGACGGCGGTACGAGCCGCGCTGCTTTTCAGCCGGCATTTGGTTCGCCAAACCAAAGATGCCCATGCTCATCAAGCTAAACGCCAGCAGCCCGGTAAAGGTATAATCAAACGACTTCAGCTGCTCGTCGCCGACAGCTTTGCCAGCGGCTTTCAGCGGCGCTTCTGGCTGACCCAGGTGCTTGTTTATTTCATTGGCAATCTGGTTCATCACCGCGGTGAGAGCGCTACCGGTTTGCTCGGAGCCTTTGGCGTACAAGACATTGATAGTGCCAGTCGGCCGAGCCTGCTCGCCCTCGCCCTTAACCTCGCCAAAATCTCTCGGCAGCTCAATAATACCGTTCAATTCCGAACGCTTCATCTTCTCACGGGCCTCATCCATATCCTTGACGTCTTTAATTTTAAGAATCGAGTCTTTGGCATTGTCTTTGGCGCCTTTGACGAAATTTTTAGCAAATTCCGTCTGCGAATTATTGATAATCGCCACGTCAAAGCTGGTCGATTGATTATTAAAAATCGAACCGAACACCAACAGGAAGATGAGCGGAAACAGGAAGGTAAAGAACAGCGACATTTTATCGCGGATGAAACGTTTTTGCTGAGCGCGTACTTGCCCGAATACACCAGTCCAATATTTTTTCATACTAATCCCGAATCGCCTTTCCTGTTAAGTCAATAAATACGTCCTCCAAATTGGCCTGCTCGACGACTTGCTTTTTCTTAAAGCCGCGCGCCAGTAGCTGCTGGATCAGATTATGCGGCGTATCAATGGTGATGATTTTACCATTATCCATAATCGCCAAGCGGTCGCACAACAGCTCGGCCTCGTCCATGTAGTGCGTGGTCAGCACGATAGTAATACCTTCGTCGCGAATCTCTTTGATCAAGTCCCAGAGATTGCGGCGAGCCTGCGGGTCGAGGCCGGTGGTCGGCTCATCAAGGAATAGTACCGCTGGGTTATTGACCAGCGTCGACGCGATAGCGAAGCGTTGCTTTTGCCCGCCTGAGAGCTGCTCGACATAGCTTTTGGCTTTGTCGGTCAATTGCACCTTGGCTAGCAGCGCGTCGGCGTCGACCGTTTGTCCGTACAGGCTGGCAAACATTTTCAATTGTTCGCGCAAGGTTAGCTTGTCGTAAAACATTGTCGATTGCAGCTGGATACCGATGATGTTTTTAATGCGCCTAGGCTCCCTGGCAACATTAATCCCGTCGATAGTCGCCGTACCGCCATCAATCGGCCGGAGCGCCTCCAGCATCTCCAACGTCGTCGTCTTACCAGCACCATTCGGCCCGAGGATGCCGAAAATCTCGCCTTTCTTGACCTCAAATGACACACTATCGACGACATTCTTATCCCCATACGTCTTGACGAGTTGGTCAACTGTTATGATTGGTTCGGGTTGAGCCATATAAATTCCTTTCTACTCCCTAACAGAGAAACATCGCGCACGATGATCGCCCGCTTTTGGGATTATTATAGCACAAAAAGCCCTATTTCATCGGTGCAGTTTTGAATAGAGTCCACGCTGCTAGCATAGAGTAATTAACAATCTGACCGTTAGAAATCATCTGCTCAAGTTTGTTAATTTCTAACCAACTACTGGAAATAAACTCTGTTTCATCCGGTTGGAGCGAATAATTATCTCGAAAAGCGCCGCGCGCACAGACAACGTAAAGTTTGGCATTGGTACGGCGATTGTCGGCATAAAACCAGCCAATTTGCTGAAAATCTTCCGCCAAAATATTAGATTCTTCCGCCAATTCGCGCTGGGCAGCTTGCTCGGGAGTCTCGCCTTCTTCAATTTTACCGCCGGGAAATTGATACAATATATCATCAACCGGATACGAATATTCCCGCTGAATAAGCACTTTGCTGCCGTTTTGGCAAATGATAATCACACCGCCTTTACCCTGGTATACTTGCCGCAAATATAACGACCTTTTACCATCTGGCAACTCTACCTCGTCTTCCGCCAACATCATCCGCGAATGCGTAAAAATTATTTACGACGACAAACGGCACCATTTATGCGGTTTGCTGTGTTTATTCATCTTTATGGAACTCTGTTAAATGATTTGACTTGATATTTGAAAGGTATGTTTCACACCTTATCCATTGCTTAAACATAACATTTGCCTCAATTACATTTTAACAGTCAAACAACTTTCGCGATATAATTATTACATGAAGCACCAGCAGACGGCGGCGCCCAAATTTTTCTTAAAGAAACGCTGTATTATCTTAAGCATAATTGCGCTGTTGCTTATCGTACCAATCACAGTCATTATTCAGCCGAAAATTGCCGATAAGCTGTCGTCTCTCATTAATTCCACGCGCCTCGATAGGTCGCCTGGCGAAGCGGCTTTTCCAGATATTGATACGGCAAATTTAAGCCCAACTCGCCAAAAAATTATCAGCCTAGCAAAGACTGAATTCAAGGCGCAATCCGCTGGCACTAAGTTCAGCCAGGGCGCCGAGGAGGCGTGGTGCGCTAACTTTGTGAGCTGGATCATGTATCAAGCGGGCGCGCCGCTGAAAAATCCGCATACTGGCGGCTGGCGTATTCCGGGGACGTTTACCTTGCGCGAGCATTACGAAACAGCCGGTCGCTTCAAGCCTGCTAATTCCGGCTACCAACCGCTTCCTGGTGACGTGGCAATTTACCGTAATTCGCCAGTGTTCGGCGACCACACTAACATCGTCTTGAAAAATGACAACGGCGTACAAACCACTGTCGGCGGCAACGAGGCAAACCGCATCCGCGTATTCATCAATCATGACAAACGGTATGACGGGCTACTGGGATACGGCGTACCAAATTAGACTATGGTCCTTCTAAGCCAACATTTGCCTTTAGACAAGATATTTATCGTTTCCGCAAGAAGAATCCGCCCAGCGCGCAGGCCGCCACGATACTAACCACAGTAATTTTCCAAAACATCAGCGGATCATTATCACCAGGCACCGGCACATTCATGCCGAACAGCCCAGCAATCATCGTTGGGATAGTCAGCGCCACGGTGATTACCGTCAGCAGGCGAATTGTCTCATTCAAGCGGGTATCCATCACTGCCCGGTAGCTGTCGCGGACGTTAGTAATAGTGCGTAGCAAGCTCTTACAACGGGCAATTACCTGCTCCAAATCAATCGACAAATCCTCAACATCTTCTTTGTCATCCGCCCGTAGGCGCAGACCGCTGGTCGCCAGCAATTTCTCGACCGCCCAGTTCATCGGGATGAGCGCATCCAAGTAATCGTTCAGTTTGCGCTCGTATTCCGCCAGCGTAGCAATATCTTTGACCCGCAGCGTATGAATGTTATCGGTAGCCGCTCGCATTTGGCGGTTAATCGCTGCCACCCGCCTATTTGGGATGGCAGCCAGCCGCTGATACTGCCTAGATATTGCGTCAATCATATCAACCAACAACTCAACTGGCCGGTCGGTACGCGAACGTGCTTGATCAATAAACGGCTGCCACAACCTACCCAAGCTATCGCGCGACAAGGTTACGGCATAGTCCTTATTCAAACAAAACAAAATTGGCGTGGTGAAATCATTAAAGTCATCATCGGTATCTGGCAGCCGGGCGATTAGATATGTCCAATCGTCGCCAATCTCCAGGCGCGGCACCTCATGCGGATCAAGCGCGTCGCTCAACAAATCATTATCAAGCCCCAGCGACAACAACTCGGCCAGCTCATCCTCGTTCGGACGTTCGCAGCGCACCCACGAACCTGCCCGCAGGCGTTCCAGCGGCTTGATTTGCTGATTTTTAGCACTTGAATGAAGATATTGCAGCATTCTCTTTTTATACTATAATTTACTGATATTTTCAATGATTTTGGCGTCTAGACAGGTAGAGAAAGGTCTCAGAGACAGCCCAGCACCCCTAACATATTACAAATGCTATACTATATCTATGCCTGCTAAAAAATCACTAAGGAAGCCGCCAGCGAAACAACCGGCGAGCAAAACCGATAATCCTAAATCGGCTAGCAATAAAGCAGCCAAGCCTAAACATATCCGCCGCACAGCGAAAACAAAAACTAAGCCCGCCAAATGGCGAAACGCGCTGATAGCGATATTGTTATTGACGGCAATGGCAGCGGTTTTATCAGGACTGGTTTACGCATATTTTAACCAGCTGTCGCCGCGCCGCCCGACTGCTTTATCTGACGAGCAATACTATTTCACCGATTCGCGCTACTCCGGCATTCGTTCTAAATTCGTAATGCGCCAGACTAACCGCGAGAAAGTTTCGATTGAATATCCGCTGACGAAAAATAATAAGATTAACAAGACCGTCGCGCAGGCAATTGACCGCGCTGACAGCGATTTCCGCTATGCCGCTACTAATATTCTGACGTTCGACCAGCCGCTGACCGAGACTATTAGCTACCAAGTGACGCATAATAATTCGGTAGCTTTATCGATTATTGTCAATATTAAGCAAGATATGCACGGCGCGCATCCGGTGTCGTTGACTCATTTTTGGACGTTTGATAAAAAATCTGGCGAGGTGATTACTTTGAACGATTTGACCGAGCGATCAGAGAAAGCGGCTGAGGAAATCGTGGCAGCTGCCCGAAATAATATCAAGGAGACCATCAAGCAGCGCCAGCAAGCAGAGCTGGATCTCAATGAAACGATCACCCAGGAAACGCTATCGAATTTCGTTATTACCGATGGCGGCAATAGTTTAGCTTGGCCAATCGGGCAGGCGTCACTGCTGCCATCAGCCTACGGCGAAATGACGATCAAAGTGCCGATCGCCGCCGTTGCCAAATATCTGCAAAATTCGACAGCCCGAAAACTAGCTAATATGCCCAAGCCGCCCGAACCAAAACCAAAGCCAGCGCCTGCCGCGCCGCCAGCCGCGAATTCTGGGGGTAAAGTAATTGCCTTAACATTTGACGATGGCCCAGGCCCGTACACCGCGCAGCTATTGGATATTTTGGATCAGTATGGTGCTAAAGCGACATTTTTCTTAATCGGTAGCAAAGTCTCCAGCCAAGCCAACGTCGTACGCAGCATCCATGCACGCGGCCACCAACTAGGCAATCACTCGTGGTCGCACCCAGAACTGCCTAAATTGCCAGTTGTCCAAATTGCTGGCGAAATCGACCGCACCAACGAGGCTATCAGACAAGCTACTGGCGTCAAGCCAACCATTCTCCGACCACCGTATGGCGCAGCCAACAGTGTGGTTTTGGAGCAACTTCGGGCGCGTGGTATGTCATCAATTTTGTGGTCAGTTGACACTCGCGATTGGGCCGATCGCAATAGCCAAATCGTCTGCTCGCGCGCCGTCGCTGGCGCTCACCCTGGAGCCGTCATCTTGATGCACGACATTCACCAAACGTCAGTTGGTGCCGTGCCGTGTATCCTTAACGCGCTGAAGCAGCAAGGTTATTCGTTTGTGACGGTGCAGGGACTACTCGGCAATATGGCAGCGGGAGCTGGATATCCGTAGAATCGTAGCTAAGTGTTACGACTGCGCGTTGCGGCGGCTATTCTGACTTATCTACTTCAAAAACCTTATATTTCGAAGTTGCACCGCGCACCAACCTCACCTTTGACGGCGCCACGCCAAAATGTTTCGCCAACAGTTTTACTGCGGCGGCGTTCGCCCGCCCCTCAACAGCCGGCGCCTTGGTATAAACCGTCAACGAGCCATCATCGTTCGGGACGACTTCTTCGCGATGGCAGGAGTTGGGTTTGAGATGGACGGAGATTTTCATACAATTTGATTATTTCTAAACCAAAAATTCATCGGCATATACAAATTAGCCGTCTTAATACTTATCCAGGATCTTCAAAATAGCGTCTGAAAGCTTATCAAATTCTTGTTGAGCCTTCATAATATTTTCGCGAGAGCCAGGCTGCGTTGCCTCTGCTTCATTGGGATTAATGTTGAAAATCGCAACGCCTGATTCGTGCGTAATTGCCGGCAATCGACCGTAATCCTGAATATCGTGCAGCGACGCGCGACTGCTAGACGCAACCAGCCCATTCCGACAATGGCGTTCACTCAAGAATTTTTGAACTCGTTCTGGAATTTGATCAATCCACTTGCGGTGGTCTTTGATCGGTTTTTGGCCATACACATTGTACGAATTCAAGATATAGCCGATAAACAACCCTTCGCCACCCAGTACAAATTGGCTTTCAATGCCGCTACTTAACGCTTTACCAGTATTACGCCAGTTGATTTTCCACTTTTCAAACATGATACCAAGGTTCTCAATGCCCTGTAGACTAAGCGCATCAGGCATTAGCGGTACGACAAAATAATCGCTGCCGAGCAAGATTACTCGATTCAGCAACCCTAACGTCGGCGAGGTATCAATCACAAAGATATCAACTTGATCGCTCAAGCCTTTTTCGCGCAGGAAACGATCTATCGCGCTCGTTTGAAAATAGCCGAGCTGCTCGCCAGCCGCAGCTGAGTTGTAGCCAGTCGATAGAACATTCTCATAATCGCTTAGCCGCATGTCGCCACGCAGTAAATACAGGTTCTCGGGCGCGCCCTTAGCTTGCTCAAATTGTGCAGCCAAATCAATATCCGAACCTCCCTCAATCACTCCGCGCAGCACGTCGTAAATCGTCTTGCTCATCTCTGAGAAAATCGTATTCTCGTAATATTCTTCGCCAAGCGCTAACCGCGTCAAATTACACTGCGGATCAAGATCAATTAGCACCGTCTTATAGCCCTTGTTAGCAAACTGCACCGCAGTATTATACGCTAGCGTTGTTTTACCAACGCCGCCCTTATTATTAAAGAAAACCAGTTTTTTAGAGCGAGGGAACTTCATATATTGATTTTAGCATAGATACAAACACTTCAGATTTAACATTCTATTCTTGCACGTTCGTAAAGACCTAGAAAACAAAACTGTTAGCAAAATTACTGCGGCATTACGAGGTGTATCATCTTAAAACGACATCGCCTCCAACTCCCGCGGCAAAATCTCCTGCACTTCTACCGAACCTGCCACCAAGTGGTAACCATGCAATTTTGACGGCAAATCACGCTCGACTGAACGCCAATTGACTGGGTGATTTTCATCAAAGTAATCCAGCAATTCCGTATTCAAAAAATGGTCGCGCGGCAAATCGACCGAACCATCTTGATTGACGACCAGTGCTATCGATAAACCCGATGTCACACCACTTTCATTTTTAGCATACGCCGCCGTCACCAAATGAACCATTGGCTCAAATTCCAACACTGACTGATCAATCGCCTCCACCTGTGCCTGACCGCGACGCGCTAGCTGCTGATTGATTTTTGTTGTCAACTCGTCAACATCTGGCTGACCATCGCCCGCTCGGCAATAGTCGCAGCCATCCACCGCCTCGACATATTCCAGCAGCAAATCCATATCGACGTCAGTGTCTTTAACGCCATGCTGTGACAATTGCTCCACCATCTCATGCAGCGCACCCAGCAAACTATAATCATTGACATTCCTGGCAGCATCACCGATGCGGATGATGGCGCGAGCTACGGCGATAGGATTTTTAGACTTAACCATATATCCTATTGTACATCGATCTGCCATAATTAATTATCAATCCAACAAACTCGCTCCGCCGCCAGCTTCATATACGGCGCGCTTCTGACTCCACTCATTACCATAGCGCTTGGCCTGCTCTAACACCATGTCAGTTGCCAACGCCTGCTGATCTGGCGGGTATCCATATTTTGCTAAAGTCTTTTTGACGTTAACTTTCAGTTTTGCCTGAACATTTTTACGCTCCGCCCAGTCAATCGTAGCATCACGACGCACTTGCTCTAGTAACACTTTTGCGATATCACGTAGCTGCGCGTCACCCAGTACTTCGCGGGCACTGCCATTCTCAACCAGCGCATCATAAAAGATAATCTCATCCTCGCTGAGACCATCAACCGCTCCGTTCTCAAGAGTCTGGCGAATTTTCTGTCCAATGTTGATTAACTCCTCAATCACCTGCGCTGCCTCAATCGTCCCATTTCTATACCGTGTCAAGGCTTGATTGAGCAAGTCAGAGAACTTCGTATCCTTGGCATAATTTCGCGAAAATCGTAGTTTAATTTCATCAGCAAGCAGTTTTTGCAAAGCTTCCACTGCCAAATTCTTGCGCTCCATGTTACGAATTTCTGCCAGGAACTCATCGCTTAAAATCGACAATTCCGGCTTTTTGAGCCCTGCCGCCTCAAACACATCAACTACACCGACCGGCGCAATTGCTTTATCAACAATTTGTTTCAGCGCGCTTCGGTACTCAGCATTAGTCACAACTGTCGAGCTCGACACTTTCTCCAGTCGGGCTTTCACCGCCTGAAACAGCGCCACTTCTTCGCGAATTTCTAGCGCCTCGGACCTGGGCATCGCCAATGCAAATGCTTTACTCAGTTCCAAAACATGCTGTTTCAACCGCTTCTCACCATCTTCCAACCCCAAAATATATTCCTCTGCATCCAAAATAATTTGCAGCTGTTGGTTGGTCGGTGCGGTAAAGTATCGCTGGTAGTCAAAGTTACCAAACAAATCGCGCACCACCTCATAACGCATCTGCATCTGCGCCACCGCCTCAGTAATATCAAGTTGCGGTACGCCCTGCCCACCACTTTGCGTATAGTCAGAAATAGCATCGCGCAGCGCCCCTGCCACACCCAGATAGTCAACCACCAAACCACCAGTTTTACCCGGAAACACTCGGTTGACTCGTGCAATTGCCTGCATCAAATTATGACCCTTCAGCGGTTTATCCAGGTACATAGTATGCATATTCGGCACATCAAACCCCGTCAGCCACATGTCGCACACAATCACCAATTCAAGTGGATCATTCGGATCCTTGATGCGCTTTTCGATCGCCTTTACTCGCTGTTTATTACGAATATGCGGCTGCAAATGATCAGGGTCGCTAGCACTACCGGTGATAATCACCTTGATTACACCACGTGCGTCATCATCACTATGCCAATCTGGCCGATACGCCACAATTTTTTCATACAAATCCGCCGCAATACCGCGGCTCATCGTCACGATCATACCTTTACCACTCAGGACACTTTGCCGAGCCTCAAAATGCTCAATGATATCCAGGGCGATAGTATTCAGCCGCTCGCTATTACCGACGACGGCTTCTTTTTGTGCATACTCGGTCTTCAGCGCATCCTGACGACTCAATTCTTCGCCTTCCAGCAAATCATCAACTTCCTTATCCAGCCACTGCCGTGTCGCCTCATCCATATTCAAATCAACCAGCCGACTCTCATAATAAATCGGCACTGTTGCGCCATCTTTCACCGCCTGCTCGATATCATAAATATCGATATAGTCGCCAAACACTGCTGGTGTTGACTTATCATCCGTTTCAATCGGCGTACCCGTAAAACCAATATAGCTCGCACCCGGCAAAGCATCGCGCATATATTTGGCGTAACCATACACCAGCTGAGCATCGCTGGCTCGAACATGTGCCTTCAAGCCATATTGACTGCGGTGCGCCTCGTCTGCCATCACGATAACATTGCGTCGATCAGTCAAAACTGGTAATTTATCCTCGTCATCCTCAGGCGAGAATTTTTGGATTGTTGTGAAGATAATCCCACCTGATTCGCGCTGCAACAGCTTCCTGAGTTCACTCCGTGAATTAGCTTGCTTTGGGTCCTCTCCCAGGAGCTCGCGACAAGCGCTAAACGTACCAAACAGCTGGCCGTCAAGATCATTACGATCTGTCACCACCACGATGGTCGGGTTGTGCAAATCGCGCGACTTCATCAGCTTACCAGTATAAAACACCATGCTCAAGCTCTTGCCCGACCCTTGCGTATGCCAGACTACGCCAGCCCGCTGGTCGCCGCGTTCACCACTAGCCGCCAGCGTCCGATCAAGCGCCTTATTCACCACCCAGTATTGATGATAAGCAGCAACTTTCTTGATCAATTTGTCACCATCACCACGCTCAAATACGATAAAATTCTGCACCACATCCAGCAAGCGTTCAGGCGTGCACGCACCGCGCAGCAGCACCTCCAGCATCGGCACATTGCCAACTTCCTCTTCGCCATCAACCGTCTTCCACGGCATCATTCGTTCCAGCGGGCTGGTGATCGTGCCCATCTCCGCCTCTAATCCATCACTGGTGACACACAATTCATTGAACCGAAACAAATCGCTAATCTCTCGCTTATACGTCTGGATTTGCTGATACGCTGCCGTCAAATCCGCCTTCGCATCAGCCACATTTTTCAGCTCAATCACCACCAGCGGCAACCCATTTACAAACAGCACGATATCCGGTCGGCGGTTATAGTCGCCCTGCAGAACCGTTAGCTGATTCACCGCCGCAAAATCATTGTTTTTTGGCGAGGTAAAATCAACCACCCGCACGATATCGTACTTCACCTCACCACTCGACGTGCGGTACTGCACCGGCACGCCTGCTACCAGTAATTGATGAAAATCGTGATTATTCTCGATCAAGCTTGGTTTACTAATATGCGTTAACCGCCGCATCGCTTCATTCAAGGCTGGTTCTGGAATGTACGGATTGAGGTGCACCAAAGCACTATATAGACGCCCAGGCAACACCACCTGCCGCAGCTCACGCTCAGCCGCAACACCATCCGGACCAATAGCTGGACCATGCAAAATTTGCCAGCCAAGGTTAGCCAGGATATCAAGCGCGTATTGTTCGATTTTGTCTTCGGTCATACTATAGGTATTTTAACAAATTAAAACTAAGTAGGACATTGGTTAACATTAGGACTATTGCCCTAGGTTATCTAACAGCCAGAGAATTTTCTCATAATTTCTGGGAATTGATCATCAATAACTTTTTGCCATTTTACAGTTTCGTTTGGCTCACAAATCTCCTTCTTAGAATAAATTAGGAGCACTCTTGCAACACATAGTTTGTCATTCAAGAAAACTATAGCTCTATTGCCCGAACTTTTTGGCGAGTCTTTCGTTCCGGCAACCTTAAAATATAATTTAACAATCCGACCTGAGTCTGATACATGAATTGTTTCTGCTTTATCAGTGAGAATATACTGCTCTATATGTTCAAGCACAAATTCTATAGACTTTTGTGTAGCTTGCCACTGTCTATCGCTGTGTCGATTAGCTATGTTTTTAATGTAATGTCTTTTCGTATAAGGATCAAATTGTACTAGATATCTGCCGCTGGTATACATGATTGGGATCCTCTTGAATTATAGCATCATACGGTATTAGCTCGCTTGGCTTACAATACATCCATGGTAATTGGCTGTGAGTGTAATCAACTATCGTCTGTGTATTGGCCGTCTTCCACTGAGCTGCGATTTCTCTAAGTCGCTTGTCCTGCTCTTCCGAAAGTAGGCCATTATTTACCGGATCAAGCTCCTCGTTAAGGCTAATCATCATTGCTTTACCTCGAACTTTAATATCTATCTCTTCTGTGTCGTACATTTCATCAATGACACGAAAAAACTCGTCCGGCACTGGACCTTGCGCGATTCTACGATACTGCAACCCGCTCACGGAATCTAAATTGTCGTAATACCATGAAAAATCAAGAAGATAAAGCAACTTAGCTAATTTCGTTTTAGGGATTCTACCGTCGCCATCCGCACCGGCATACTTAATGAACCGACGAATCATCTCTTTGTAGCGATTTTTATCGTAGTCAATGCTCGGTTCACTATTCATGAAAATAGTATCAAAACTAGTACCCAACTCCTCAGACAACTTTTGTGCCTCAACGACCGTTAGGTCCTTTGTCCCCATCTCCACCTTGTCATAGGAAGGCCGGCTCATACCTAGCACATCAGCCATATATTGTTGACTAAGGCCACGACTCTCACGTAGTCTTTTGATCCCACTTTTATCGCCCATAGACTCTTTCTCCTACTTTTATGTTATAATTGTAGCAAATTTTACTACTTTTGTAAACATTTTTATTATTTATTTATTGTATTAATTAATTTATTTTACATATTTTTTATTTCTTATCTGTTCATAATGCCTATGGTAACATTTGCTAATAAATTTTGCAATTGCACTATTCTAAAAACCGTGCTATACTAAGAGTATCCGATTTGAACGAAACATAAAAATGTGTGAAGAATCGGGGGCTGGAGGGAAAGTCCAGTAAAATAATAACGGTGCAAATCTAGAAAACCGCCAGAATAGCTGACGGTTGATACACAAAATTTGACGGTTTCGTGTATCTCCTAGCGTACCATTAATGCGCTCTATGCGCAAGTTAGGAGGTTTTGCCAATGGCATACTCAAAATCAAAGCAAATTCACACCGTCCCTCGTCCAGGCGGTTGGGGGAATAAAAGCTCTGGTGCGTCAAGGGTAGCAAAAGTCTACCCAACCAAGGCTGAAGCTCAAGCGGCTGGTCGCAAGACGGCCATCAGTCAAAAGGCTGAACATATTATTCATAATAAAAACGGCAAAATCGGAGCACGGAATAGCTACGGCAACGACCCGCATCCACCGAAAGGATAATAGTATGAGTGTAAAGATAATATCATACGATTTAGGCTCTCCTGAGAAATTCGAAGATTACGAGGACTTGATTAGATATATAAAAAGTTTGGGATCATGGGCCAAACCACTATATTCCGTATGGTTCGTTGATACAAACAAAACTGTTACTAAAATACGAGACGGAGCCAAGCGTCACATAGACAGCAATGATAAGATATTTGTTGCCGAATGGGACACAGAATCTGGATGGGCATCTTACAATCTACCAAAGAGTGTAACGGATTGGCTACGCAGTAGATAGCTCCAAGTATAAAACGAGCCCTTACTTTTGGGCTCGTTTTTAGATCACCTAATTTTTTCATAGTCTTCTCGCCTTTTTTCTAATAGATTTCATGCTATCAGAATCTTTATCTATTTCAAATTCGTCATTGTTAGCTTTTTCTCTCAAGATATTCAGAACCTCGCGAGAGTATTTTTTATAAGTCACTTGTCCAGCCTTTAATGAATACATATATTCATCACCCTGAAGGTTAAAATATTTTACTAGTGCTAAAGCATTCGCTGCGGCTGATTTGCTTGGAAATCCCAACTCTTCTCCTAGTTGTTTTGTGGTTAATTGATATTTAATTTCAGGATCAATATTTCGCTCTATCACACGAGCCGAGCTAGCTTCAACCTCACCGATAATCTTCAGTGTTGGAGCACCAACCTTCTCATTGAATTCTCCTTCTTTTATATACCTCAAATCTTTCATTATTGATTCATCTATAATAACTCGACCGCCAGGAGCACTAACTATCCCATCCGTCAAATTCAATACAGCTGCATTATCGATGCCAACTGTACCTGCCTGCTTCACGAGATTCATCCAACGCTTAGCCTCCGCATCTCTTTGATCATCAATAATTTTTTGTAGCTCAGTAGACCTAATAGGCTCAGACCTGGCGCCATTCCGGAAATATATGACACCGTCCTTCAAGTCATTACCAATAGTTTTGGTACATATTACAGGTTTTATCTGAGATTGCCTTGTATATATCCAACCGATCTTTTTATTATCTACTTCCAAAGTTTCAAACTCATAACTAAGAGTATGAGATAGAGTGGATTTTGCAAACTCAGAAATTTTTTCTGAGGTGAGATTTTCAAATGCTTGACCCTGCAATCCAATAACTTCTCGAGGCGAATCTTTTATACCAAAAGCCAGAAACCCGCCTTGATTGTTAGCAAATGCAGCCATTGTTCTGATGTATTCCGCATTATTTTGCCAATTAAAAGATTCTTTGAAGTCTAACTTTGTTGATTCACGTGATTTAACATATCCCCTAGAATCTAGAGCCAATATTTTAGTTTTCACATATTCTCTAATCATTTCTATATCATTCATACTTCAATCTCTCCAGAAATTAGTTTTGGTAAAAGTGCGTCACGAATGTTGGATAAATAATCTATTTGCTTCTTATTTTCATGTATCATATCAAACAATTGCCGTACCCTCTGCTCGAAATTATCTAACTCAAGATCTGATAAATCAACGATCTTCAAAAGCTCTATGTGCTTTGGATAAATATGCGGCTGACCAGAGCCAGTTTGCATATCATATATTTCTTTTTGCTTATTCTTGAGGAACAAATAATAGGTATAAACATATTTGGTAATTGTTGAGTCAATGTACGAAGAGTCTGCCGACCAGACTGGCTCACCCCAGACAGATACAAAACCAGCATTTGCTCCGGATGCACTTATCGTAATAACTGGTGTGGTCGTATTTGCTTCGTTGTGAAATCCGGCTGGCTTCAGTCCACCGCTAATAACCGGCGTGTTGCCACAAATCATATCTCTAGCTTGAAGGCTTCTACCTCTTTTTGGATGAAACTTTTTTCCTAAGGGTACAGTCTCTACATTGCCATTACTCTGCCTAGCTTTATCAATAAAATAATGACGAAAAAGAGCTTGACCGAGTTGCTCGAGGGTTTCGTTCATGCGGCGATTGAGCTCGATTTTTTCATCAAGACTACTGAGAATATCGGCAATTTTCTTTTGTTGTTCGAGTGGCGGCAGGTTAACAGATATATTCTTCACTGTTTTTGAATTTACCGCCGTAGCTATAGATGAAGTTGAACTAAGTGAGTCAAAATTAAAGTTTTTTAGATAGTAATACAAATAGTTCTTATCAACTATATCTGAGTCTTTTATAGGTAATTGAGCTATAGCCTCGTTAGAACACATATCATATTCCGTAAACCCAAGTCTCCCAACGGTTAGCTTAAAGCTCATCAAAAGAGTATCTGCTGGAATAATTGGGATATTAAATTTCTTGATGGCATCCGCTGTCAGAAACTCACTCGTTTGGCTGATATATTTGCCCGTATTCCCCATATCTTTAATTGAAACCCACTTTATACCATGAGATTCACTAAACCATTGCGGTTGCTTACGAGGCGGAGTGCGACCAATCTTTATATCACAGATATCGCCCAATGAAACTATCTGCATTATCGCTCATCACTTTCTGTAAAGATTGTTGTATATGAACCAATGAGAGCAATCGCCTCCTGAAAATCTTGTAAGTTTTCGCCACCCCGCCTACTGCTTTCAGGAGCAAAGAGATTTCTGTATTCTTCTATTAATGCCCTAATGGCTGCTTCTTTAATCTGCTCTTGTGATAAGCTTGAGTGATCCTTGACAAGCTTCTCTGCACACTCAAGAGAACTGTATGTACTATCAGCAAAATCATTTAATATACCCTCACCACGACCCGATATAAATTGTTCATATAAAGTATTGTTTTTCACTTTCAACGCAAGAGCGAAGGTTATGAAAACAAACTGTGTCGGGCGTTTGTTATTATGCCAGTGATTTTCTCTTGCCAAAAACGCGTTTACTAGGCGAAGCGACGAATAGTATGAATTGATTTCACGCATTTCGAGCCCATAATATTTTATTGCGTCATATGAGACTCCATCAGCCGTATAAGAACCAGTATTCCAATCAAGCACTCTTCTTATGTAATCTTCAGTATTTATATTACTTAGTCCAAATATAAAATCAAAAAATTTATTTAAATAAGCATATCCGTCAAAGTCGCTTCCGTAATACTTCTTAATTGTATGTGAAAGTTGATTGACGTTTGTCGTAATGATGAACGTCACATCATCACGCATAAAATAATGCTTAACAACCTCTAGCAACTCGACAGCAAAAGACGGACGACAGCGATCAAGCTCATCGATTACAAAAATGAGTCTTTCGGAATCACCTTTTAGCTTATCGATAAACTCATTTACTGCATCGTGTCGATTTACTTGGTCTTTTACCGCTTTGACAAGGTCAGACTTCCTAGTTTTATTGTCAATGTCTATAAAATCATGAGTTAGGTTCTTTAATCCTGCAGATATACTTATCATACTAAGAGCCTTCTTTATTGAGCCTTGAGTCAGACTTTCATCATCGTCTGCTATCAGCTTTAGCAACATAGCACTAAGCGCGTCGCCAAGATAATCATATTCCCACGCATTGAAATAGAAAGTTTTTTGTTTTTCTCGCAAAAGGTTGATTGCGGCCTCATCAAGAGTATTATGGCCATAATCTTGAATAGCATCGTCAGACAGCATAAGTAGCTGCTTGACAAACACTGTCTTGCCAGATCCCCATGCGCCATCAATTGCCAAAACTGTATTTTCTTTCAGTGAATTTAGTAGCTTCACGAGCATAGACAGCTGATTGTTACGCAGAATAGTATTATTGCGCAAATGTTTCAGGATCTGTTCATCTGTTAATTCTTTCATTTTCCCCTTAACCTTCTCCTACACAGGTAGCCCAGATGCGAAAGTTCGTTGCTATATTTGACTTCACGCGGTAGCCAAGCGAGATAATTAAATCAAGATTATAATGTTTTGTCGTGTACTTTTTACCGTCTGCAGCAGTTAGTAAGAAATCCTTACATACTGAAGCCCTGTCCAGCTCGCTCTCATCAAAAATATTCTTAATACGCATGGTAATATTTGGTCGCGAGGTGTCAAAAAGGCTGGCTAATTGGGCTTGAGTAAGCCATATTGTTTCACCTTGGAACCTTACATTAATCTGCGGCCTACCATCATCGCCAACATACACCACCATCTCGCTATTCGGGTTGTCGCCATTCATCATTTGATTTCTTTCTCTATTTTGGCAAGATTCTCTTTTATCTTCGCTTCCAGCTCGCGGCTTTTCACAAACTGCCCCTCAAGCTCAGCCGTCAACCGAGCAAATTTCTCGGCGAACGGCTCATCATCCTCTTCTGTTTCTTCAACACCAACGTAACGACCAGGTGTCAGCACATAATCATGTTGCTTGATTTCTTCTAGATTAGCAACTTTACAGAAACCCGGCTGGTCAGCGTAATCCGCACTGGCGGTTTTATAATCATGATATGTCTTCGCCACCCTGGCAATATCTTCTTCGGTCAGCTCGCGGTTGCGGCGGGTTACCATTTTACCCAAATTACGCCCATCGATGAACAACACTTTGCCATGACGATTGGCACGATCACGCGACACAAACCACAGACAGCATGGTATAGCAACGTTAAAAAACAACTGGCTCGGCAATGTGACGATAGCGTCAACCATATCATTGAGCACTAACTGCTTACGGATATCACCTTCGCCGCCAGTTTGACTGCTCATACTCCCGTTTGCCAACACAAAGCCTGCCGTACCGCGCGGGCTCAAATGGTGAATCATATGTTGAATCCAAGCAAAGTTAGCATTACCCTTTGGCGGCAGTCCATACTTCCAGCGTGGGTCAGCCTGCAAATGTTCTTGACCCCAGTCGCTAATATTAAACGGTGGATTAGCCAAGATATAATCAGCTTTCAGATCGGGAAGCTGGTCATCCGTCAAGGTGTTGCCACGTTTGATATTTGCATCAATTCCCCGAATTGCCATGTTCATTTTAGCGAGTCGCCAGGTCGTTTCGTTGAATTCCTGACCATACACTGCGATGTCGCTAACGCGGCCCGCATGCTCTTCGACAAACTTCTCACTCCAGACGAACATACCACCACTACCGCAACACGGGTCATACACACGCCCGCTGTATGGCTCAAGCATTTCTACCAGCAGCTTGACGATGGAGCGCGGCGTGTAGAATTCACCGCCGTGTTTGCCCTCACTGTCAGCAAACATGCCCATAAAATATTCGTAAACCTGACCGAGTAAATCTTTAGAACTGGCAGTATCAAATTTGATATTGGTAAATAAATCGATAAGCTCACCTAGACGGCGTTTATCCAGGGCTTCACGAGCATAATTTTTCGGCAAAACACCCTTCAGACTAGGGTTATCGTGTTCAATTGCCCCCATGGCGCTGTCAACTAGTACGCCAATTTCTGGCTGTTTGGCACTCGCTACGAGATGTTCCCAGCGAGCCTCTTTGGGAATCCAAAAAACATTCTCCGCCAGATACCAATCCCGATCTTCGGGATCATAATTGTCATCAACCGCCGCCTGATACCGCGCCGAAAACGCGTCTGAAACATATTTCAGAAAAATCAGCCCCAACACGACATATTTATAATCCGACGAGCTAATATTACCGCCGCAGCCCACAACTGCCTTTCAAGATCCCTCATATTCATACGTGTAATTATATCAGATTCGGGAATCGTTTACTCTGAGTGCATCAGGCTCTTGTGACTAGTTTTCGTAACAATAATATGATCATTAAGCGTAATGCCAAGCAGTTTTCCCGCTTTCACCAGCCTGTTCGTGACATCTTTGTCAGCCTGGCTCGCCTCCAAGCTCCCACTCGGATGATTATGCGCCACGATGATCGAGGCCGCGCGGTCGGCGATGGCGTCGGCGAAGACCTCGCGCGGATGCACCAGGCTGGCAGTTAGCGTACCGATGGTCACCACCCGCTTGGCAATCAAACGATTCGCGCCGTCCAGCGTCAGGCAGACAAAATATTCCTGCTTTTTGTCGCGAATATCGGCCAGTAGCTCAACCGCTTTCTCTGGACTATCAATAATTGGCTGGTCGCTATCTAATAAATACCGACGCGCCAGCTCCAAACTCGCCAAAATCACTGGGATTTTCGCTTCACCCAAACCAACCACGCCACGCAGATCATCATACGAAACATCGCCGCCTTTTTGACGCAAAATTTTCAACACTTCGCGCGCAATTTTACCGACATCCGCCCGAGCATTGCCACTACCGATAATCGCCATCAACAGCTCCAAGTCGCTCAACCGCGCCGTACCATACCGCGCCAATTTCTCGCGGGGACGGTCGTTGGGATGACGATCAGACAGCTTCATATATAAAATTATACTATGCTAATGAAATTATTACTTCTCTACACATACTTAACTTCTAACGATATACCAAACCATCCAATAAAATGACCAGCCGCCAAACGTTACCTTTTGGTAACGGCAGGCTATCGTAAATAAACCTACTCTAACTTTATAAGGACATGGCCGAGAGATTGGCTCTTCAGGGTTAGGCGCAGGTATCTCGTTATCAACTTGTATGGTTGCAGGCTTGCCAGCGTAACCGTCAGCTTTAACACCCATCACAGTAATCGTTCTGGTTTTTGATATATCGATATCAGTGATGTCAAGCTGTCGCTGTTCACCGACCGCCCATCCGAGATTATTGTCATCCAAACGAATCAGCCAGCGCGAAGACAATTCGTCAACCGGCTGCCAATTTAGCCTAATCGTCACCTTATTGCCATTTCGCTCAATAATTTTTGCCGAAACCTGAGGCGCTCCAGGACCAACAGGCAGATTAGGCTTGATGCCAACTTTAACGGGCGCCGATATGTTTGATACCGTGTCGTTATCAGCACTCATTCTCACCTGCATGATACCATCAAATTTTTCAGTGTAAACATGGCTAGCAACTGGGTTTGTCGTTGTTTGATCAATCTTACCATCGCCATCAAAATCCCATTCATACTTTGTGATGTCGCCGTCAACTACATACGAATCGCTGGCATCAAAGGTAATCTTCTGCCCAACCTCCGCATAATATTCGCCAATTTTCAGTTTAGCATTCGGACGATTCTTAATTTTAGTTAAAGCTTTATCTAGCGCAGCAACAATGTCATTCTCGTCACCGCTAGCAATTACCTGTCCAGAAGTTTGCTTAGCTATATCTGCATACGAGTTTTTTAAGTAGTCTCCTACAACAGGGTAAATATTGACTGGGTCTATCTCTAACGAACGCTTAGCCACAGCCGCCAGCGTCGAACCATCAACCTTATCCGGCTCGTGATAGCCGGCATCAGTCAACAAAATGATCGCTTTTGTCGCGCCTTTTTGCCACTTCATTTCATTCATAGCCACCATACTAGCATGCAGAGCTGCCTCTGGACCATCGCCGCCACCATCAGCGGATACGCTTTCTAGTTTATTAAGCAAGTCTGCGGTATCTGTCTGCAAATCAGATAATTTTTTAGCAGTGTATTCGTCGTCTGCATCGCGATAAACAACTAATCCAACTCGTCCATTTATTTCTTTAATTTTCGAACTATAATTTCTAATAAACGTTTTCATCTGATCAATATAAGACATCATAGACCCAGTTGTATCCAAGACAAATACCACGTCAGTCCCAGTCGTTCCCATATTGTTATTTAGCGGTTTATCGTTAATTCCTGGGTAGTTTTGAGAAGCAAGTTTGGCGGCATTTTTTAGCCTATTAGCCGCTTCGCGAGCACCGTCGTCAATCGGTCCGTTGTTGTTAGCATATTTACCATGGCCCTCGACGTCCCACACAAATTTTGAACTACCACAAACGTAATCGTTAGCTAGACACCATAACCCAGTTTTTGAGTTATCTTCGCTCGGCAAAAACGGTTTTCGGGCACCGAGTGCACCATTATCAACATGGCAATTAGCAATTTCGCGCCGATAAGCTGACAATTTCTCGTTACGACAAGCTGGCGGAAATATCCCTTCGCCCTCTGGCAAATATAATTTAGGATCGCCAAACAGCATGTTAAAGACTATTTTATTCTTGACGCCAGACGAGATACTTGGCAATGCTTGGCCAACTACCTGCGCACCCTGTGAAACACCACCTAGAATGAAAAATTCGTTAGGACATTTTCGATGGCGAATATCTAGATAAGTACGTAATTCTGCGACACCTTCTTTCACGCTTTTGCCGTAAGTGTTTCCCATACCACCACTAATCTTGGCGCCAATAGCATTGCCATTCCAAACATTACTGACGTCAACCGCTGGATATTGATTGCCGCCATAGCTTTCACTACCAAGTTCGTAGAAGTTTAACTTAGATTCGTCGCCAATTCTAGATAGCAGCTGACTCCTAAAACGCGAGGTTTCATTTCTGTCTTGACCAACCTTTTGACCAGACCCTCTAGCAAATACACCCGTAACTAGCGTGCATTTATTGTCAACATTCGCTGCTAAAGCATCAAAATTAGATACAAACACATTAAGAATCATAGACGCTATGAGTACGTAAATTATTGCAATTTGCTTATTCATAAAACTTCCGCTCCCACAATTTGAAGTAATCTTAAGTATTAAAGTATATAGTTAGTTGACATTATCAACAAAACCCCCTTTCCTTACGTTTAACCCTACGTTTGTCACGTTGTCACGACGCGAAACATGTATTCTATACTGGTATCCATTTCTTTTTCCGCTAAATTCACAGACATTAAGATTGTTGTTTTTGCACCTATCGTCTACGTCTAACAGCTCATCGTAACCAGCAAATTTTTTAATATCGTCATAATCTACAGATTTTTTATACTTCCACGACTTATAAACTTCTGGACAATTTCCCATCAAACATATTATTTTTGGCGTCACAACCTCACGCTCCGCCTCTTGCCAACCATCTAACGGTTTAAAACTATCCGCCACCGCCTCAATGTCCTTCGTATCACCTTGCCAAGACAACACATAAACCAACACTCCTGCTAAAGTCAGCAGGATAATAGCTGCAGATAATATCACTTTTTTGAGGTTAACCTTTTTATTGCTACTCATACTATACCTCCTAGCAATTAAAAAGCGCCCAAAGGGGCGCTAAAATTCAAAATAGTTGGTGTACTCACTGGTGGCGTACCATCACAGGACATATATTTATTATAACTTAAGGTTTTTACAATGTCTAATTAGAAATACCAAGCGTACCTTCCCGCCTACTGCAAGCCACATAAACTGCTACTGCACCAACCAATTTTGTCAGCCACGAAGTAACACTGGTACTGCTACCCTTTGAGATTTTATTATTTTCTGGATTTAGCCGGCTGTCATCGGCCCATAACGCCGCTAAGGGATGAGCAAAAGCAACCTCGTGTAGTTTTTCCGCCTGGTTGCCGCTATTATCATTTAGCTGGCAATCCAGGTCATTGTCATTATCATTATTCATTTCTATTTGATTCGTATAATCCGCGGTTGGTTCGCCGTGCGGACTGTCTACCTCGCTGCTAGCATGCTCATTCCTCAAATCAACGTATATTGTGTCGTTTTCGTTTGGTTGTGTCATTCTTGTTTGCTGAGCTTTTTGACGAACTGGTTTGTCGTCTTCAAAGTCCGCTTGATCAATCAATCGATTTGACGCCTCATCCGGCTTAGGCCATAGTTCAGAGATTTGTCTCTCGTCATGCTCTTGCAAGCCGCTTGACGTCTCATCCGGTTTAGGTAATAGTTCATAATTTAAAGACCTGCTCGGTGACAACACTGAATTTACCATCTCATCCAATTTTGGCAATAATTCAGAGGACCGGGCAGAACGCAATTGAATATTTATCTCAGTAGTATTTTTCGGCTCTGGACCTTGATTAGTATCAACTTTTGGCGTTAGTTCGTTCTGCGGTAAAGTCGGCAAGTCGTTATCGCCATCTATTAATACTGCCTCACGCTGTATAGACTCGTCTCTATGGTTATTAGCAAAACTTTCTTTCCGGTCAACTACAAAGACTTCATTTTCGCTAGCCCAACTGGCAGTTTCTGCGGGCAATTTTACAGCAGGAGTATTCGCAACTGTTTCTACCTGCTTTGTCTGATTAAACACACTAGCACTATCGCTGTAATGTGTATTATGATTTTTAACAACTGCTTTTTTTGACGGCGCACTTTCCTTCTCGACAAGCTTTACGACTGAATCCTCTCCATCTGATGTATTTTGTACATCGTTTACCAATCGAGTTTCTGGCAGAGTTTTTTTGAAATAATCAATAGATTCAACCGCGGGAGGAGAGCTAATATTATACTTTTTATGGTCAGCTAGCGGGTTTTGCTTATCTATCGACGGATTTTTCTTAGACTCCAACGACGTCTCAGCTGAGACTTCAAAATTTGTTGATGAATCACTTTTAGGCTTAGTTATAATATTTTTGGGAGTAGTTTTTTTAAGTAGATTATTCTCTGCGCTAATAGGTTTTGGTTTTAGAGCTGATAGCTCTTGCCTATTGCCTACTCTATCGACCGCAGTATAAATCCCGCTGTCGGCTAAAGTATCATTAGCATCAATTAGCGTGCTTGATACTTTTTCTATCGCTGACTCTTTCTGAGAGCGAGTTGTCGCAACAGTGCTGTCATTACTCTCTGGATCAGAAATTTTAATTGCCTGATGAGTGTTAACTGACGAGATTCGTTCAGTTGTATTAACAGCTGACGGCACCTCCTGGTCGGCATGTTTGTTTGAACGCTGAGCTGTTTGGGTAGCGCGACGTACTGTTGCTGTTTGCTGATAAACTAGCTTATCCGAGTCATCCGCCATATGATCTACTGCTCGCGGTAATTCATCTTGCTTGATGCGCTCATTGGTATTATCGCTGTCGATTTGTACAAGAGGCTCTTTCGATACTTTAGCAGCCAAATTAGAATTGGCTTCAAGGTTAGTACCGCCATCATCGCTGCTCGTTGTTTTTTTCACTATATTAGCTATAGGAGCTGTAGCCGATTTTTCTTCGTCATCGCCATGGCTTTCGTCGACTTCATGGTTCAAAGATTCTGAGCTTCTTGACTCTGCAGCCTGAGATAGCGCCGCTTCAGATGGCTCCCTTTGTTTGTTAGACGGCCAGAGAGGTGATTGAGTATCTGCTAGCTGTTGCTCTTCGGGTTTAAATTCAGGCCTAGGTTCTGGTTCTGACTCAGGTTCAGGCGTACTTGAGCTGTCTTCTTCAGCAGCTGGCGGCTGTTCTCTACTAGTGTCATCAGACGTCGGCTGTGCCCAGACAATCCTGCCTGGCTCTTCATCTTCGTCTTCTTGGAGTAATTTCTCTAGTGTACTGAGCTGCTCAGGTTGATCTTTGTTGTTTGATGCCATCATTTCTGCTTGACGTCTTTGGCAATCTTGCGCGAAAATGCAGCCAACACAGGCAATCGTTCCGAAATTTTGACACATTGGCGGATCGACTGAATTCGATGTTTCTTTTGAATTATCACTATTGTTTATCGTGGTATCAAGCGTTTCTTCGCCATTTGCCACCGCCACCAAATCAAAATCGTCCGCGCCAGCGGTAGTTGCCTCACTATCAATCCTCGTTGAAAAATCCTCATTTGCTGAACCGCCTATCGACGACGCAAATACATTAAACCCTCCTCCAGCCTCGCCTATTATCGGCGGCCCGTCCACAACTGGCGCTACCACCTCGCTCATTGCTCAAAAAATGTCTCCGTTGAAATATGTGATTCGTCGACGCCAGCGGCGGTTAGTTTTTGCCAAACATCGCGCACAAACGGCAGGCTGCCACAGACCAGAAAGTGCGCCTCACTCGGCACTTCACTTACAATGTTCGCCACCTCAAACCGCCCGTTTCGCCAGCCATCTGTTTCCTCAACCTGCTGGCGAGTGCTAAACTTGTTGACCTGGATAGATGAGGCCGCCAACTCCTCAGTAAACACCATATATTCCGGCGATTTTTGACTCAAATAGAGAAAAGTCGGCTGCTTGGCGTCCGCCAAAACACTCCAAATCGGGCTGAGTCCGCACCCCGCCGCAATACCAACCAGCGGCCGCTCGGTCTGCGGATTGAAATCGCCGTACGCTGGGCTAATCTGTAACTTATCACCAACACGACGCGAACACAAATAACTCGAGAATTCTCCGCCAACATTTTTCACAGTAAGCGACATCAACTCCTCATGTGGGCGCGAGGAAATACTATAGGCCTTGCCTTCGCGCACCTGACTGCCTTCAATAAACACCGTGATATATTGCCCCGCCATAAAGTCAAACGGCCGCGCAAAATACAGCGTCGCCACCTCTGGGTTTTCCTGGCGCACGCGCACAATTTCGACAGTTAGTGAATCACGCATTCTTCGACATACCTTTCCATTATTTTTTGAGCAGCTCTAAATTCTTCGTCAGTAAAGGTGTGGTAATTGGCAAACTTCGGGCTAATGGTAGTACCGGTGCGAAAATGTTGCAGGGCAAAGCGTTTGGCACCCTTGACTAGCTCGCCAATCTTTTCAAAATCCGCTACCTCCAGCTGCTCGCGAACGATCGTCGTCCGAAATTCATGGCCAATCCCTGAATCAATCATCAACCGCACGTTATCCTTGATCGCCTCCAGATCAATCGGTCGCGCCGCAATCTCCACATATTTTTCCAGCGGCCCCTTGACATCCATGGCGATGAAGTCAATCGTCCCCTCCTCGACCATACCGCGCACCATGTCAGGATGCGTGCCGTTAGTATCCAGCTTGACATCAAAGCCGAGGCTCTTGATCATCTGGCACAGCACTGGTAAATCTTCGTTGACCGTCGGCTCGCCGCCAGAAATCACCACACCGTCTAGCCGACCAATGCGCGATTTCAGGAATATCATCGCCTCCTCGACCGGGATACTCGGCGCTAACCGCTCGGGTAGTACCAACTCCGGATTATGGCAATAGCCGCAGCGCATATTGCAGCCAGAGAGAAACAGCGCTGCCGCCACATGCCCTGGATAGTCCACCAGCGACAGCTTCTGAATCCCGCCAATCGACACCCTAAGCTGGGACAGCGACGGCGCAAGCTCGCTGGTGTTCGGCGGCATCGTCATAATGCTCCCTCATGTCAAATTCAGCCTGCTTACCGTTATTCCACTGGGAAACTGGGCGCAAGAAACCAACCACCCGCGAGTAGACCTCGGTACTCTCGCCGCAATTCGGGCAAACCGGATGTTCGCCGACGATATAGCCATGGTTAGCGCAAATCGAGAAGCTTGGCGTAAAAGTAAAGTACGGCAATTTGTAATTTTCGCAAATCGTTTTAACCAGTTTCTTCAGAGTCTGCGGATCATCCATGCGCTCGCCCAGGAAGAAGTGAATCACCGTGCCGCCAGTGTATTTAGTCTGCAAATTATCCTGCAAATCCATCAGCTCAAACAAATCATCAGTGTAGTTGACTGGCAGGTGGCTGGAATTGGTGTAGAATGGATGCTTAACCGCCGCACCCAAGCCATTGGCAAAGTGTGCTCTATCAGGGAAGCTGGCTTTGTCAATTTGAGCCAAACGGTAGGTTGTACCCTCAGCCGGCGTCGCCTCCAGGTTGTAATTATTGCCCGTTTCTTTCTGGTACTCCACCAAACGATCGCGCATGAAGTCAAGCGTTTTCTCAGCGAACGCCTTACCCTTTTCAGTGCCAATGTCAACGCCCAGCAAATTCAACGCCGCTTCATTAGTACCAATCAAGCCGATAGTCGAGAAGTGATTTTTCCAGTACTCGTTAAAACGCTTTTTAATATCGCGCAGGTAAAACTTGGTGTACGGATACAGGCTGATATCCGAATCGGTCAGCTGTTCCAACACCTTGCGTTTGGTCTCCAGGCTGTCGCGCGCCATATCCATCAGCTCGCCCAGGCCCTCGAAAAATTCTTTCTCGTTCTTCGACTTCAGCGCCAAGCGCGGCAGGTTAATCGTCACCACGCCGATCGAACCGGTCATCGGATTACTGCCAAACAAACCGCCGCCGCGATACTCCAGTTGGCGATTATCGATCCGCAAGCGGCAGCACATTGAGCGCGCATCCTCTGGATCCATGTCGGAATTGATGAAGTTGGAGAAGTACGGAATGCCATATTTGGCGCTGGCTTCCCAAAGATTTTCAATAACCGGATTATCCCAGTTGAAATCTTTGGTGATATTGACCGTCGGAATCGGGAAAGTAAAGACCCGGCCGTTGGCGTCGCCCTCCGACAACACCTCCAGCAGCGCTTTGTTAAGCATATTCATCTCTTCTTGATAATCGCCGTAGTTGGTGTCCTGCATCTCGCCGCCGATGATCACCGGGTTGCCAGCCATGTGCTTCGGACATTCCAGATCAAGCGTGATGTTGGTAAACGGCGTCTGGAAACCAACCCGCGTTGGCACGTTGACATTAAAAACGAATTCTTGCAGCGCTTGCTTGACCTCGTCATAGCTTAATTTATCAGCGCGAATGAACGGCGCCAAGAGCGTGTCAAAATCAGAGAACGCCTGAGCGCCAGCCGCCTCGCCCTGCAAAGTGTAGAAGAAATTGACCACTTGTCCAAGAGCCGAGCGGAAATGCTTGGCCGGCTTGGAAGCAACTTTGTTTTTAACGCCAGTGAAACCTTGGCGCAGCAAATCCATCAGATCCCAGCCAACACAGTAAACACTCAGTAGGTTCAGGTCGTGAATATGCAAATCACCCTCTTTATGCGCCCGGCCGATTTTCGGCGAATAGATCTTATCCAACCAGTAGGTCTTAGTAATTTCTGCCGAAACGTAATTATTCAGGCCCTGCAAACTATAGCCCATGTTGGAGTTTTCTTTGACTTTCCAGTCCAAATTATTAACGTATTTATCAATCAAATCGACGTGCGCATTAGATGTAATTTCACGCAGTTTTTTATGCTGGTCGCGGTAAATGATGTAGGCCTTGGCAGTTTTCTTGAACTTGGAATCAATCAGCGTGTCCTCGACGATGTCTTGGATTTCCTCAACACCCGGTACTAGACGCGTCTGGCGAGCTTCTAGCTGTTTAAGTACTTTATCGGTAAGCTTAGCAGCGGCTTTTTCGTCGAATTCGCCAGTTTCAGCGCCAGCTCGAGCAATCGCTTTAGTAATCTTGGAAGCGTCAAACTTCACTTTACGGCCGTCGCGCTTTTTGATTGTTTGATACATATTACCCTCCTGAATGCATCATTAAAACGCTCCGGATCTACCCCTGCGGAGCGACACTTAATCGTGTATTTGTTTTACGAAAACACCATATGTAGTGCTTACATACAAATGTACACCCAATATATAGTGCTAGTCAAGGTTTTTACATTGTATTATTTACATTTACACAGTCAACTAGTTTAATCATATTCGCTTGGTAAATATCATCGCCCGGTGATCGCGAGTTTGCGAGTTTTTTATCCACTCCCCAGCGCAAGTCATCAGATTCAAGCCTTCAGACACACCATCAGCTGGACGCATAAAACTATTCATATCAACATCAGATATCTTGATTATTTGTTTTTTAACCACTTGGTAGCGCAACATTTGGCCGTCACCGCGTTCAACGCTGACTGTATCACCAACATTTAGCGACTCTAGCTTATTAAAAATTCCCCCCAAAGTCATACCAGATGCGTGGCCAATAATAATAGATGCTCCCGGCTGCCCCGGCTTGACGCTGCCAGTATACCATCCTGTATCAAAAATATTGACAGGCGATTGCATTGAGCCGTCGGCATTAACGCTCATCGGCAATACTCGAGCTTTAACCCCTAGCTTCTCAATAGTAATCACTCTCGGTAAATCTGCAGCTACCTTGTATTTAGCGATGGCGTCGCCAGAAACTTTTGTTTCGTCTTTACCTTCATTGCTCCGTCGATCATTCGGGTCATCGCTGCGTGCAGCCACCGTCGCTGTATTTACAGTATCTTTTATCCGATTATTTAACAGCCAAGAGTCCACTAATGAATATACCGAAACCAGCAAGAGAATCGACGCCGCAACACCAGATAATTTCTTGCGAAAATTACCGCTCATGATTTCTTTTAAGCGCCGCTTGGTGGAGTGTTTTTCACCGCCCATTTGGCTAGCAGCTGTTAGTTTTTCATAAATAATAAGCAAGCGAGCTGTCCGAGCTAGCTTTCTATTAATTCTCGTATAATCTCTAGGTTTTTTGTTTTGGAAAGACTGCTCTTTTGGACTTGGCGAGACAGGCTGCACTGCGATATCCATAATTCGCTTCATACTAGGCTGGCTAGCAGCGTCCGCTACAACATCATTCGCCAATCTACGCCGCGGTACGACTACCCGGCCTCGTGCTTTTGGCAGTACCTCCAGACTACGAGCAACTCGTTCTCTTTGCGTCATTGCTTGCTTCATTATAGCTAACAGGCACGCCTCGCGTCAAACCGCTTACGGCGTGCCTGCCTCCAATCTTAATCGTTATAAGTCTTGGTTATTTCTTGCCAAAACTCTTTCGTTTTGCCATGAATAGCAGGATTGCTGCCGAAGCCACACCAACGATAGTTCCAGCCAAATTAACTGCTACATTTTCGCCGCCCGTATTTGGAGCCTTCGGACCTGTCGAATCATTCTGCGCCGTTAGCACAACGTCATTGCCATCGCCGCCAACATAGCTAATCTTGAAGGTTGCGCCATCCACAGCGAACTCTGCACCTTCGGGCAAACCATTGAATGTCCCTTGAACCGGAGCACTACCGTTATTGTTGATAATCGTAAAGGTATCACCCTTCTTGATGGTACCGCCAGGCAGATATACCAGCTCTAATTTCGGAGAACTACCACCGTTGCTAAGCTGGACGCTCTGCGCAACAATCTGATCATAATGATCTTTATCTAGAATTTCTGCCTTGTATACGCCAGTACCGTTCATATAGAAGTCATTCAGTACAGTAATCTTGCCTGGCGAATTACCTGGAGCAACGACACCTGCCACATTAAGACTCTTTACCGTAGCATTACCGCCAAATACACCGCCCTCATCGACATAAACATCAGAGCGGCTGCCGTTTAGCAAGACTGTTTCGCCCTTTCTAACGCTTACCGACTCATTAGGTTTGTCGCCGTCCAATTTTATCAGCTTAGCTTCGTGGGCATTACCGTGCTGTCCATTCGGCGTACCGCTGGTGTTGTCCGAAGATTCAACTAGCAGAGTACCCTTGTTATCTTTATGAGCAACCAGTTTACCAGGGCCACTGAGCTTGCCAGTAATCTTCACTGTCACGTTCGAAAGTAATTTATATTCAACATTGCCATTGAGTACAATGTCGCCAGATAGAACTGTTGTCACGTTTGAAGAACCGCCGCCAGAGCCCAAACAACTTATTCCATGGGAAATCATCGCGCCGTTTTCAAAAGTAATTTTGCTGGCGCTTGTTTCGTTATCAGCATATTTAACTCCTAGCTCGCCACTACTTTTAACTGTAATGTTATTAGCACCTTCTAGCGGTACGCTAGCGTTTTCGCCAACAATTTTCTCTGAAGCTTTTACAGAATTGCTTATAGAATTGCATCCGCTATTAGCAACTTCAAAGCGATTAATGCTTGTTTCGTTCTTAAATTTTCCGTCGAATCCGTTAGATTTCAAGTTTGACAAGCCAGTAACAGCACCAGTAACATATATATAAGGAATCTCAACCTTGTCATCCACGCTAGTCTTATCACCACTGAACTCAGCATCCGGTGTAAATTTCAGCGTATCAATCGTATAGCTAGCGCATGTCGGACTAGCATCAGCATTGTTCATCTTCGAAACAGATAGACCCGACAAAGCAACGTTCAAATCATTCTGAATCTTCTCGCTAGCTCCGTTGGCACATGTAAATACCAGCTTAGCGCCCTCTGTTGGTACTTGGCCGTCTTTCCAGTTGCCAGCAGTTGACATTTTGTGGTCGCCAGCAGCGCCCGTCCACGTGAATGCAGTCGGCGCAGCATTGGCTGGCGCGTTAAATACCACTGCGCCAACAACAGCTGCCACTGACACAGCACTAGCCAATTTGACATAGGGAACACCCATATTGTTTTTCTCCTGTACACATTTGTGTTTTAATTTAGTTTACGCTTTTATGGTAGCATTACTTAACAATTTTTTCAAGTATTATAGTATAAAATACAACGAAAATTACACGCTTACCCTAATGTTTGCTGCAATAGTAAGCTATTTATAAAATCTATTTAAAAAGGCCTTGACTTAACCTGTCGAGGCCGTTTGCCCGGTATACCAGGCAATTTATCTATCAATTTGGCTCCGGCAGCTGGGCTCGAACCAGCGACCTAATGGTTAACAGCCATCCGCTCTACCACTGAGCTATGCCGGAATACATTCTACGTCACCGTAGATACCAGTATTGTAACTTATTATATAAAAGGTGTAAAGCCTACCGCGCCCGCAGCGCATCAAGTTGTTTTGCCAAATCAGCAATCGCCTCCCAACTAGCGCCATCGGTCATAATTGACAGTACGTACGTACCGTGCGAACCATAAACAATCGCCGAGTCGTGCAATAATCCATTCATAAAGCCAACCTTATCGGCAACCGTCCCTGATACGCCCGCTGGAATACCTTTGCGATACGCATTTTTCTTCATGGCTTCTAACAAGCGCTGCTGATTGGCACTCGAAAAGTTTTGGCCGGTTGCAATCATACCTAGCAGCAGGGCTTGATCATTCGCCGTCGTATACGGTCCGCCGCCTTTCATAAATGTCGAGTTCTTAAGGCCAATGGCGTTAGCTTCGCTAGTCAAAGTACTAACTCCAATTGCGTTCAAGAAACTTTCCGCGCAAGCATTGTCACTCAAACTAATCATTTTATTAAAACATGCTTGATCACTATCCCAACTACGCGCACCGCTATCAATACGCTTCAGCAAGCTATAAGCCACTAGCAATTTGTAGGTGCTAGCTGTTACAAATTGCTTATCGCCATTATATTCAGCGCGGCGTTTTTTGCCGTCAAGTTCTATCATCGACACGCCATAAGTTCCCGGATGGTCTTTGGCAAAATTCTCCATCAAAGCCGACAAGCCAGCATCGCTCGAGCTATATGTCCGCGTATATTCTTCGCGCGGCGGCACAGCCTTGGTAACAGCATCAAGCTGCAAACTGCCGCCGTCGATTGTACTTTGTAATTTCTGTAGCATTACCGCCACATCAAGTGCTTGCCCTGAACTACCTGTCTGCTTACTAACAATAGTGAAGTCATGCGTAGTAATTTTCGACACCCCAGGCGCCACAGTAACAATTTTCGCTACCGTATCATTCAGCCATTTGCCAGTACGTTCAGCATTCAGCGTAGCCACCAATTCTTTATCTTTAGCAGTAAAATCAAGCCAAGCGTAAACTGTCTGCGCATCAACTGCGACGGTTTTATCTCTAGCTTTTATTCGAATACCTTCCGCTAGATGCTTAGTCAGCTTTTGCGCCAATTGTCTAGCTTTTTCATCGCTCACCGCTGGTTTGATATCTATTTTATTAACGTTAATCGTCGTCGGCTGATGTAATTTTGGTTTGATATCGCGAACAGATTGTTTAATTTTGGCCTCATCGCATTTACCGCCAAGCCTAGACCTCTGCAACTCAAGCTGCGCCCCTTTGGCTTTAAGCGTAGCATTGGTCGGGCTAACTTGGCAGCGAGCAACTATTTTGTCGTTAACAGCTGCATCCGTTTGGTTGGTAAATTTAGGGGCTGGCGACGAACCGTAATTCAAGCCATACCAAAACAATGAAGTTGGCACTAATCGCACATACCAAGGATAATCGTACTGCTTGATCCGCTGCGAATTATCAACCGAGACAGCAATATCACGCAGATTAATACTAACCGCCGGCTTGTCTGAATTATTCATCGTGATGTTAAGAGCATGGTCGCTATACGCTTGATTAGCTTTTTTAGCCGCCGCATCTTTAGCTATACCGCCAATTGCTAATCCGTCAACGTGAGCAAACGGCAAGGTCTTATCGCCTGGATAAGCCAACTGTACAATTACTAGAAGAAAAGTCAAACTTGCTGCCGCACCGACTGCATATTTACGGAAATGCTTGTGGCGTAACAAACGTTGTAATTTTATCTTCAATGAAGCAGCTTGGTAATTGACCTGCCGATATGTGCCATAAACTAGACGCCGCAATTTCAATCGCCAAGCGCTAGATTTAGTAGATTTAGCGGCATGGACCGCCGCTTTAGTACCAGTATAACGCTGGCGGTACGATGGTTTACGCGCTATCCGTCTCACGCGGCCCCTCATAACCAAGAATTTGTAATGCCGATTGCAGCGTTTGAATATCCTGGCGTGCCTTATCGTCGTCTTGCTTCTGCAAATCGGCTATTTTAGCGCGAATACAGCGTTCAGTTATCGCGTCTGTCGAATCCAAAACTTCTGGCGTGGTTTTTGGCGCCGCAACCACGTCGATCACCTCTAGCGACCGCGCTGAATTATCACGCTTACGCAAGTGGCCGCGGGAGATCAAATTATCAATATGCGCTGCCACTGTCGAAACACTTTTGTAATTAAGCGCCCGCATTATCTCGCGATAGCTTGGCCCGTAGCCGTTATCTTTTATAAAGTTATCAATAAATAGTAAAAGCTCGTACTGCTTCTTGGTCGGATTAATTGCCGCCGATTGAGCTTGTGCTACCATACCTTCACTATAACGAATCAACCAGCTCCCGGTCAAACGGTCGTACCACTATCAGCGCCGACAAGCCCCACCAAACTAGTGCTATTACATCATCAGCAAATACTGGCAAGAACAAACTAGCGATACTCAGGCCAATTCCAGACAAAAACATACCAAGCGCTAACCAATCGTTCCGCTGTCGCCATAACCGCCGCAAAACGACAATCATAATCATCAAGTAAATCGCCAAGCCCAACCAACCAGCTTCGTGCACGATAAATAAATATTGGTTCTCGATAATCACCCCTGAATCGCCTAATAACGATGCCGACCCAGTACTGCCAATACCAGCACCGAATGGCTGCTGTGCTGCCTTGATGACGCCATCACGTAGCGACGAAAGGTGGTCATCATTTGAGGTTCTAGCAGAACCTGTGGCAGGATTATCATGCAAAATCACATTATGCATAAAGCTGGTATCGTGCAGCAAATAAGCTCCGCCCGCAATTACAATTAAAACTCCCCCAGCAATCGATATCCAAGCTTTTTTAGGTAATTTCCGGCCATATTGATGAGCAAAAAGCCCGCCTAACGCTGCTAGAGTCCCCAGAATCGCCGCCCGCGAATAACTAATGTAAAGGGCTATACTAGAACTAACGGCTGCCAAAACGCCGTAGACGCGCAACTTAGCGCTATCCCGCCATTTTGCCGCCAAAAATACCGACGCCAACACCAATCCGCCAAGCGCGTACGCTCCTAGCGGATTCGGCCCGCGCAGCGTGCTGCCAAAGCGCACATAAGCCTCGTTTGAATCAACCGTCATATACGGTACGATCGTTGTCTGGCTGTAACCGAATATTGTCAAGAAATCCCGCGGCAAAGCCAATTGCAAACAAGCAAACCCAATAATTACCGCCGCTGCCGCCAGCATACATTTCAACAAAATTTGCCGATAGCGCGGATAGAGATAAATAAAACCATACATCGTCGCCGCCATTAGACCCCAGCGCAAATCAATTACCAGGCCAGCAATCACAGTTGCCGCTGAATTACCCGCAGCCAGCGATATTCCTGCTAAAACTAAATGCCACAGCGCAAAACCAGCAATCAACCATAGCAACTTATCGCGCAGCCAAAATCGCCAAGCATGGCGCCGCCAACCCAGGATAATCACCAGAACAAAAGCTACCATTAACAGTACTTCTTTCCATGCTTTGGCATACAGCGCAACCAGCGGCCAATGCGTACTCGCCAAAACCGTCAACGGCGTATGAATTGCCAAACCTAGCATAATCGCAGCCAACAGCACCAGCGTTACCGAAGCTAGCCGACGCTCCAAATTATCGGTGTTGAGATTGCTCATGCTATCTATTATAACGAAAGTTGTTATAATGAAGACAAATGCCATCTCATAACACCAAGTCTTACAGCCTAATCCTGATGGCGGCCGACGCGATTGTGCTGGCAATTGTTTTTGCCGCAGCCTATTATATTCGCACTCAAGTCGACCAGCGCGTACTCTTACACATTGTTTACGCCTACGAATATATCATCGGCTTTGCCGTGATTACTCCGGTGTGGATACTGATTTTCGCTTCGCTCGGATTGTATAGTCCGAGCATTTATAACCGCCGCCTCGTCGAATGGAGCCGTATAACACTCGGCACTTTCATTGGTATACTGCTGGTGATTGGCTGGGAATACTTCACTAGTATGCATATTTTTCCGGCCAGGCTAGTTGCTCTTTACGTTTTAATCGGCTCAACGATTGCCATTATTTTGGTACGCGAAATAATCCGCACTATTCGCAACGAGTTATACCGCTACGGACACGGCGTCAGTCGAGTGTTGGTAATCGGCAATTCTGATGCGACGACCGATATTGCGATGTCCCTCGGCTCCACCCACAAATCTGGTTATCAAATTGTAGCCTTCGCCGGGCCAGCAAAATTGTTGCCGCCGCATCTCGGTATCGTTCATTACGGCCGCGTCGAGACAGCACTCAAAGATATCAAAAAACTTAACATTAGTACTATAATTCAAACCGACCTTTATGCCAGCGAAGATCGCAATCACCAAATTTTAAGCGCCGCGCAAATTGCTCACATTCAATATAATTTCATCCCTGGTGAGCCAGAATTTTATACTGGTAAAAACACCGTCGATGTCTTTCTCGGCTATCCAATGATTACCGTCAGCCAAACACCACTCATCGGCTGGGGAGCAATTGCCAAGCGGTTATTCGACTTAGTAGCCGTTATTATTACTTTGCCGCTCTGGGGATCAATGATAATAATAATCGCGTTGCTGCAAAAGATTTGCAATCCCGGACCGATTTTTTACCGTTCTAAGCGCTTGAGCCGTTTTTCGAAACCGATTCGCCTTTATAAGTTCCGCACCATGGGTGCTCAGTACGGCAAAAAGGACGCCAGTATCGAGTTTGAGGAAATGAATCGGCCTGATTTGGCCGCCGAATACCGGCGCGATCACAAAGTCGCCGATGATCCGCGGATTACTTGGTTTGGCAAGTTCTTGCGTAATACTTCGCTTGATGAATTTCCGCAGTTTATCAACGTGCTGCTAGGCGATTTAAGCTTAGTCGGGCCGCGGCCAATTCTGCCGCAAGAAGTTAAATTCAGCAAAAATCGTACAGCGTTATTACATAGTGTCAAGTCTGGAGTAACTGGATTGTGGCAAGTCTCGGGCCGCAGCAACTTGAGCTTTGACGAACGGATTGAACTTGAGCTTTATTACGCTCAAAACTGGAGCTTTTGGCTAGACTTGCGGATACTTTTCAAAACAATCGGTGTTGTACTACACAAAACGGGAGCGAGATAATGAAGCGTCCGCGCATTGCAATTGTTTGCGACTTCTTGACAGCGATGGGCGGTGCCGAAAATGTCGTGCTAGCCATGCACGAAGCTTTTCCTGACGCGCCAATTTATACGGCAATATATAATCCCGACAAGGTTCCGGCTTTTGCTAAACTTGATATTCGTACCTCGAAACTACAAAAAATACCGCTGCGGCTGCGTAATTATTACAAACTTTTTCCGACGCTAGCAGTTAAAGCAATGCGCCAGCTCGATCTTAGTGAATTTGATATTATTTTGACTAGTTCGTACCTGCACGGCCACCAAGTTACTAAAGCACGACCCAGCCAAGTTATTATCAATTATTGCCATACGCCGCCGCGCTACTACTGGAGCCACTACGACGAATACCGCCGCGACCCTGGCTACGGTAAGCTTAATCCGTTTATTCGCCTGCTGATGCCGCTGCTAGTACCGCATCAGCGCCAGCTTGACCTGGAGGCGGCTAAACAAGTTGATGTCTTCATCGCCAACTCTACCGAAACGCAGAAACGCATCAAAAAACATTACGGCCGCAGCAGTACCGTAATTCATCCGCCAGTCGAAACTAGCCGTTTTACACCTGCTCGCAAACGAGGCGACCACTACGTGACCATCGGCCGCCAACTACCTTATAAGCGCTACGATTTAGCCGTCAAAGCCGCTACCAAACTCAACAAAAAACTGATTGTTTTTGGCAACGGGCCAGCTCACGACCAGCTAGTCAAGCTTGCCGGCCCAACCGTCGAATTCCGCACCGACCGCTTCGGCGATGCTAGCGATGCCGAATACGAGAAAGCTATCACAACTGCGCGCGGCTTTATTTATCCTGCCGAGGAGGATTTCGGTATTGTCAGCGTCGAAGCATTGGCAGCCGGCGCACCCGTTATCGGCCTGGCACGCGGCGGCACCACTGATATAGTCACGTCGCCTGATATCGGCACGCTATTTCAACATCAAACCGTCGACGACATTGTAAAAGCCATCAAAATCGCCGAACAAACCCGCTTTTATCCGAGCAAACTCGCCCGCACCGCTAAACGCTTCGACAAAGGCCTTTTCTTGACTAAGATTAAAAAGGTTATTCGCGATAGCATTTCTTAATTAACTATTTGTTTTCGAGTATAATAAAACTATGAAAACAATTTTAGTCACTGGCGGCGCAGGTTATATTGGCAGCCACACGCTGATCGAGCTTATCAATAATAATTTTGAAGTGGTGGTAATCGATAACTTAGCCAATTCTAGCCGTGAGAGTTTGCGACGCGTCGAACAGATCACTGGGCACGAAATCCCTTTTATTGAAGCGGACGTCCGCGACCAATCAGCACTTAGTGATATTTTTACAACATACGATATAGATTCAGTAATTCATTTTGCTGGACTAAAGGCTGTCGGTGAATCAGTCGCCAAACCGCTAGAATATTACGATAATAACCTCGTCTCGACTCTAGCACTGCTTGAAGCGATGCGAAAATATAGCGTTAAGCAATTGGTCTTTTCAAGTTCAGCAACTGTTTACGGCAGTCCTAGCGAGCTGCCACTGCGCGAAACTTCGACAGTCGGCGTAGGTTTAACCAATCCTTATGGCAAGACTAAATACATGATCGAGCAAATCATACAGGACTACTGCGCGGCCAATCCAGCTTTTGAAGCAACAATCTTGCGTTATTTCAACCCGATCGGCGCTCATCAATCAGGTCAAATCGGCGAAGATCCAAACGGCATTCCGAATAATTTATTGCCTTATGTTGCCCAAGTTGCTGTCGGCAAACTGCAAAGCGTCGGTGTTTTCGGAGACGATTACGACACGCCAGACGGCACGGGTGTGCGCGATTATATTCACGTCGTAGACTTGGCGCGCGGCCACGTCGCCGCTCTACAGCACATGAAAGCTGGAGCTAGTATTTATAATCTCGGCACTGGAAGCGGCACATCGGTGTTAGAAATTATCAAAGCATTTAGCAAAGCTTGCGGGCGTGACTTGCCATATGAAATCAAACCGCGGCGAGCCGGCGATATCGCTGCTTGCTACGCTGACTGCAGCAAAGCTGAGCACGAACTAGGCTGGCGAGCCGAATTAAGTATTGAACAGGCTTGTGTTGATAGCTGGCGCTGGCAATCTCAGAATCCAAACGGTTTTTCTGAATAGTAGCTGTGGCGCTTTGCTTAACAACAAACCAATAACAACTTGTTTCTTCTAACCCGCGTTTGCCTACTCTTTGCCTGTCGCTTGATTGATTCGTGTCGACGAATCCGGCTTGCCTTTACCGGCATCAAACCGCATCTGTATGTTGTGCTTTTTACAAATATCTGCTTCGGGAATAGCTTTTTCGGTATCGCGATCACCGCCGTTAGCAAAAATTAGCTCATCGCCCGGGTATTGGCCGGCAACCATTTCTAGCGACTTAATTTGTGTTGGGTCCTCATCGATTGACAAGATTACCTGATCAACACCTTTCAGCGCTCGCATTAACCGCAACCGATTACTTTCGTCCAAGATAATCTTGCCTTTTTTGAGCAGCTGCTGCTTATCATTATTAACAATTACTATAAGTTTATCGCCCATAGCCGCTGCCGCCTCAATCATATCCAGGTGTCCGCCGTGCAGCGGGTTAAAATAGCCGCTAACAATTACTATTTTCATAATCCTCCTCTGTCGATTACTTATTATACCTGATATACTATACTTATGACAAAGATGCTAGTCACGGGAGGCGCGGGATTCATTGGCTCGAATTTTGTGCATTATACCGTCAAACACAAGCCAGAATACGATATCACTGTTATCGACAAGCTTACTTATGCGGGAAACCGCGCCAATTTACAGCCAGTAGCTGACCAGATCAATTTCGTAGAAGGCGATATTTGCGACGCCGCGTTGATGGACAAATTAGTCGCTGAAAATGACGTTGTGGTGCATTTTGCCGCTGAAAGCCACAATGACAATTCTCTGCGCAATCCCTGGCCATTTGTCGAAACCAACGTGGTCGGCACCTACACCATTCTTGAGGCTATCCGCAAGCACGGCAAGCGCCTACATCATATCTCGACCGACGAAGTATTTGGTGACTTAGAGCTCGACGATTCAAACCGCTTCACCGAAGACACCCCGTACAATCCATCCAGTCCCTACTCCAGCACCAAAGCTTCCAGCGACATGCTAGTACGCGCCTGGATTCGCAGCTTCGGCATCAAAGCGACAATTTCCAATTGTTCAAACAATTACGGTCCATACCAACACATCGAAAAGTTCATTCCGCGCCAAATCACCAATATTTTGAGCGATATCAAGCCCAAATTGTACGGCACCGGCGAACAGGTCCGCGACTGGATTCACGTTGATGATCACAACTCGGCCGTTCACCTCATCTTGGAAAAAGGCGAGCTGGGTGAGACTTACATCATCGGCGCCGACAACGACCACGTCAATAACAAGATGGTGATTGAACTGATTTGCGAGCTGATGGGCAAAGGTAAAGATTGGTACGAGCACGTCAACGATCGCCCAGGTCACGACATGCGCTACGCCATGAATTCCAGCAAGTTGCGCCGCCTAGGATGGCAGCCACAATACACTGATAACCAAACTGGCATGCACGACGGCCTAATGCAAACTATTGACTGGTACCGGGAGCACGAAGATTGGTGGAAAGCACAAAAAGAAGCGGTTGAGGCAGCCTACGCAAAACAGGGACAATAATCGTGGACGAAGCACCGTCAAAAACTCAGGTTAGCGGCAAGATTGTGTACCAAAACCCATGGATTACCGTCCGCGAAGACCAAACACGCGACCTCGCGGGCAATTTGGGAGTATATAGTTACATGGAATCGCGCGACTCGTGCATGGTTGTGGCAGTTGACGACAAAGAGCGAATCTATTTTGTCAGAGGATTTCGTTATCCATCGCAGAGTTTTGGCTGGGAATTACCTGGCGGTGGAGGCGATAATGAAGATCTGCTAGAAGCCTCAAAGCGCGAACTTGAGGAAGAGACCGGTATCATCGCTCAGTCCTGGCAGAAACTGGGTGAAGCGTATGTCTGCAATGGCCTATTGACAGAGAAAATGGCCGTTTGCCTAGCCCAAAAACTAAGCTTCACTGGCCAGCGCGAACAAAGCGATGAAGTGTTTAGCGATATGCGGTTTTTCACGCTTGATGAAATCGACGATTTGATTCGAGACGGTGAAATTAATGATTGCCAAACTCTGGCAGGACTACATTATTATCAACTATGGCGAAAGGACAATCTATGAACTTCGATCCAAACGACTACAATGAACTGACCGTCACCGAATCACCCATCCCCGGGCTATTCGTCGTCAAACTGCCCGTCCACGGCGACAACCGCGGCTGGTTCAAAGAAAACTACCAAAAAGAAAAAATGGAAGCACTGGGACTACCGTCATTTACCATCGTGCAGAACAACATTAGCTTTAACGATAAAGCTGGCGTCACTCGCGGCCTACACGCCGAGCCGTGGAATAAGTTCATCTCCACCGCTAACGGCCGGGTGTTCGGTGCGTGGTGTGATTTGCGTAAAGGCGACAGCTTCGGTCGAGTTTTCACGCACGAAATCAATCCTGGCACGGCAATTTTCGTACCAAAAGGCGTCGCTAATGGCTATCAGGCGCTTGATAACAACATCGCCTACACTTACCTGGTTGACGCACACTGGTCGCCAGACGCAAAGTACACCTTTGTCAATCTGTTTGACCCAGCACTCGGCATCGACTGGCCGATCAGTAAAGACCAAGCGATTATTTCCGAAAAGGACGCCGCTCACCCGCTACTTAACAATGTCATTCCGATGGAGGTTTGATGGACGATAAGGCAATAGTTATCACTGGCGCTAACGGGCAAGTCGGCCGAGCACTACAAAAAGTTTACCCTCAGGCACTAGCCCTGGATCGCGAACAACTCGATATCACTAACCAAAAGGCAATCAATGAGTTTAACTGGGATAATGTCAAAGTAATTATTAACGCTGCCGCCTGGACCGACGTTGATGGCGCAGAGAACCCCAGCAATTATGACCTAGTTAAAGCAGTTAACGTTGACGCGACTCGCTATCTAGCGACAGCTGCTAACCAGCACGACTTGACTTTTGTAGCGTTCTCGTCTGATTACGTTTTCGACGGTTCCCAACCAATCCACAACGAAGACGAACCTTTTTCTCCACTTAACGTTTATGGCAAAACTAAAGCTGATGGTGATCGAGTCGCCACTACAACAACCAAGCACTACATTATTCGCACCTCTTGGGTAATCGGCGACGGCAGAAACTTTGTCAGCATCATGCAGGATCTAGCAGCACGAGGCATCAGACCCTCAGTCGTCAACGACCAGATTGGCCGCCTAACTTTTACCGATACTTTGGCGCGTGGTATTAAACATCTACTAGAAACGAATGCACCGTACGGCACATATAATCTAACTAATGAAGGTCAACCAGCCAGTTGGGCGGAAATTGCCAAAATCGTCTTTGAAAAATCAGGCAAATCACCTTCAGACGTACAGCCAATTTCTACTGCTGAATATTTCACTGATAAACCAAACACTGCCAAGCGACCACTGCAAAGCACCCTAGATCTAACGAAAATTGAAAAAACTGGATTCATACCAGAAGATTGGCGCGATAAATTAGATAAACTGTTTGGTTAGATTATCTACTTTGCCTGTTGAATACTAGCGTTGATTTCTCTATTGCTTATACTACCTTTACCCCAGTAGGCTTCGTCTGCCAATTTGCTAACTTTAGCTGGATTCCTAGTGCCCATCTGATTCGGCAACCAATTTCTAGTGAGCTTAAGCGACCGCTCTTCACGTTCCATTGATTTTTGTAGTGCATCTTCATCCAAATTTGTTCTACTCTCAACGAACACCAGCTTAAAGTTGTCTGGCATCAGATAATCAGCCAGCCACATCACCCGCGGCATGTGTGCAATATCGGCTACAAACACTGCTGTCATTTCAGTGTCTGCCAACAATTCCATCTTTTGTTCGGTACTCATTAGACCAACTTCATCAGCGTCATAGCCCTCTTTAATCAACTGTTTAGATAAAATTATCGGGATGCTATTAGTAAAGTTCGTAACCGTATCAACCGAGTCGGGTTCCTCATCTGTGAACTCATCCAGTTTTCCAACTACTTCATTAATTTCTTTTTCACTCTTACCTTCACTTCGTAACTTTTCAGCGACGTTCTTCAACATCTGTTCTCTCATTAGTGTTGAAGTACTGATGCGCGGATATTTCTCATATTCATCCAATAGTGCGTCAGTCAACTCAGATGGGCTGGCGATATCTGGATCAACACCATGCGCCTCGTATATTCGCCGAAGCGCCCGGGTACAAACCTGCATATCCTGCATTGTTGGATCAGCGTCAACTTCATGCATCAAATCATTCAAATCGACTCGTGTTCTCGCCACCAGTTTCCGTATTTGCGCATCAGGCGTATGAATCACATCTTCACAATTAAGTCCGGCGCTCTCAGCCAAAATTGGCATTGCTGTCGCCATAGCAATCGTCTTGTTGTTCATCCTACCAGTGTGAACAACTTGTACATTAGTATTGCCGGATTCAATCGCCCGCACATACAGATCGCTAACCATGTCGGTATTTGCCACCGACTCTGGCGGCAGTTTGACATTCCTGTCAGGGTGTCCAACTTCTGCCCCAACAACCTCTTCACCGCGAGCAATATTGATGATGACATCAGCCGCAGACACGGCTCCAGCAACCTCTGGACCATTAAGATATGTAAAGGTAATTTCAGGGCAGTCCTGCTGTAACTGTTTGGAAAAACCGCGATACGGTACATAAACAATTGAGCGACTCCTCGGCTCTCTTTCAGGATGGTCCGGGTCGGTAAATAGATTGTCCGATACTCTGGTTAGATAGCTTTCATGAGCATCTCGCGTATGTTCAATCTTAGGGCTAGAAATTTTCTCCATCCTTTTATTTTAACTTACTTTTGTACTTTTGTCAATTAGCTAATCTGTTTGCTATACTTATATCATAAAAGTAGGAGGTTTATGAAAGGAATAATTCTAGCGGGTGGATCAGGTACGCGATTGTGGCCGATTACCAAGGCTATTAGCAAGCAGCTAATGCCAATTTACGATAAGCCGATGATTTATTATCCGCTGACCACACTGATGCAGGCAGGAATTCGCGACATTTTGATAATTACCACGCCAGACGACCAGGCTGGGTTTCAACGGCTCCTTGGCAACGGTTCGCAGTGGGGTATCAATCTAGAATATGCCGTTCAGCCCAAACCAGAAGGACTAGCCCAGGCCTTTATCATTGGCGAAGAATTTATTGGCGGCGACAAAGTAGCGTTAGTGCTAGGTGATAATATTTTTTATGGTGCAGCTCTTGATGATTCGCTACGCGCCTGTACCGACCCAGATGGCGGCATTGTTTTCGCTTATAAAGTATCTGACCCAGAGCGTTACGGCGTTGTCGAATTCGACAATCAAAACCAAGCAGTCTCAATTGAAGAAAAACCCGTTCAGCCAAAATCTAATTTCGCAGTTGTCGGCATATATTTTTATGACAATGACGTTATCGAGATCGCTAAAAAAGTTCAGCCAAGTGCCCGCGGCGAGCTAGAAATTACCTCAATTAACGCCGAATATTTACGCCGCGGCAAACTCAAAGTTCAGACGCTTGATAACGGCGATGTTTGGCTAGACACCGGCACCATCAGCAGCCTAACTGATGCCGAAGACTTTGTTCGTGTCGTCCAAACGCGTACCGGCCAAATTGTCGGCAGTCCAGAAAAAACTGCTTTTCAAAACGACTGGATCAACCGTCAGCAACTTGACGAGATTGCTGCCACGCTTAAAAAATCAGGCTACGGAGAATACTTGAACGTATTGTAATTACCGATGAAAAAAGTTTGTGTCATCATACCCGCCTACAACGAATCTAGCGTCATCAAAGATGTTATTAAAAAAGCCAAAAAAGTTTTCTCAAAAGCCAAAAAAGACTACTCAATTGATATAGTTCTAATCAACGACGGATCAAAAGACAATACGCTCGAACAAGCTCGAAAAGGCGGCGCAATTGTCATTGATCATATTTTGAATTCTGGAGCCGGCGGCGCAACGCTAACTGGGCTTGCCTACGCGCGGCAACACGGCTATGATATTGCCGCTACCATGGATGCTGATGGCCAGCACGATCCAGAAGATGTTTTGGCGGGTATTCGGCAGAGCGACAGCTCTAACACTGATTTACTTATCGGTAGCCGACTCATCAATAGCGAGGGCATGTCTAGGACTAAGGTTTTGGGAAATAAAGGCTTAAGTTTCATCACTTATGCCCTGTTTGGTATTAATGTTACTGACTCGCAATCCGGACTGCGAGTTTACTCGCGAAGGGCAATTGATAACCTCGACTGGAAATCGACTGGCTACGAATTTTGCTCAGAAATGATTTGGCGTGCCAAACAAGCAGGCATGGTAATCGGTGAATATCCAATCAAGGCAATTTACACTGACTATTCCCGCGCCAAAGGTCAAAACAACTGGAATGCCATCAATATCGTCAAACGACTATTTAAGCAACGCTTAACGGAGTTATTCGAATGAGATATCTTATCCTAGTACTACTCAATGTGCCGATTATTTTAGCAGCATTGATCAATATCATCACTCAGTACAAACTGCGCAAAGTTAGTGTAACGCGCTTTCGCCATCAATTAATCATCTGGATGGTTATCATGGTTGTACTGATTGGGTCATTTCCTCTGTATAATATTTCGATTGGCCATCCGCCGCTGGATTCGTCAGAATTAAGCCTATTTGATATTTTGCAAACTACAGCAATTATTTTGCTATTCTACATCGCCAACAACCAGCGCCAGCGTATCGACCAAAACGAGCGAAGACTGCGTGATTTGCATCAAGAATTATCAATCAGGCTATCGAATGAAAAATAGTATTGATATTATCGTACCGTACTGGGGTGAGTTTTCACTACTGAAGCAAACCGTCGATTCAGTGCTAGCACAAACCAGCAAAGCCTGGCATTTGACTATTCTTGACGATCATTATCCAGATAAAACTGCCTACAATCATTACAAAAAATTAAACGATAAACGTATCACGTATATCAGACACCGTAAAAATATTGGTATCACCGCCAACTTTAATTACGCTATTCAACACGCAAGCGCACCGTATTGTATGATCGTCGGCTGCGACGATAAACTACTACCTAGCTACGTTGATACTGCGCTAAAAAACATTGGTGAAGCAGACTTTTATCAGCCTCGCGTACAGATAATCGACGACAAAAGTAACGTATATCTACCGCTTGTCGATAAAGTGAAAAGAATACTGCAGCCTAAAAAATCTGGTATACTGTCTGGTGAAAAACTTGCTGCGTCGCTTTGCTGCGGTAATTGGCTTTATTTTCCATCCATCACTTGGAAAACCGATACCCTCAAACGATATTCATTTGATACAAAGTATAAAATCCTTGAAGACGTCATCGTCGAATTAACCATGATTATTGATGGCGCTTCGCTTTATTTTGACACAACAGAAACTTTTCAATACCGCCGTTTTGCCGAGTCGTTATCCAGCAAGGAAAAAGGTAAAAATGGTATCCGATTCAAGGAAGAGAAAGAAGTCTACGATAATTTTTCCGATAGGTTTAATGAGATTGGCTGGAAAAAAGCCGCACGAGCAGCAAAACTTCGCGTGACATCACGCATTCACAGTTTCCTGTCGCGGTTTTAGCGCTTATCCTATCACTCTATTTTGTCTTTGCAAATTTGCGATTAACCGCCCAGGCGTACAGATTGACGATTATCGATTGCGGCAATAGGTCATACAATCGCCAGTTTATGTCCTTCTTGGCTACTGGCATTTTAGCTTTTTTCCAGGGCGTTAGTTTCAAATATTTACGCCACAAAAAACCAACTGGATTATCGTTACCCTGCTGCCATGGCCGACCGTTCACACCAAACTGCGAATGAATGATCTTCGGCGTGTAGTAACTCTCCATGATTTCATCATAACTATAAAAACTCTCTGGCAAGAAACCATTGGCCTTAATATATTTTTTAATGTCATAGCCATAGAAAACGGTCGAGAAATTATATTCCACGCCAATCTTCTTGATCTTGCCTTTGAAAAACACGTTGCACAAATCTTGGTCAGCCACCTCGTAATGATTGTGTCGTAAATGCTCGCGCATCTTAGCATCAATCTTATCTTTCATCCATTTTTTGTGATTGATAAGCATAATCCCACAATTAAAGTAACCGTCGGTTGGTTTCAAACCAATGACATCCTTGTGCGCGTTCACCATGGTAGCGTCATATGACAGCGCCATCACATTACCCTCGAAATCAAGCTCCAAAAGACCATCAAGCGCACCGCTAATCACCGTGTGCGGATTGATATACAAAATCCGGTCTGTTTTAATATCAAGCTTAGCAAACGCCAGCATCTTATACCATGTGATATATAATCCCTTCCAAGCCTTAACGCCAATCTCTTTCAATTCGTCAGGATAACTTGACACGTCAACGAAAGTAATTGTCGCGTTCTTATAATTTCCAACCATTTTGTTGAATTTATTGATACTATCTTTTTTGAGCTGATGTCCAAGGTAGAAAATATTAATTTGCTTCAAGTGCTTATTGTTCTCCAAAAGCGATACAATAGAAATTGCACTGACTACTGCATAGTTGTCATCACTTTGATATATAACGTTTAGAATTCCTTTATTCACGGTCACAATCTCCTATTCATTCACCGGTAACTGGCTAATATAATCTTTCAACAGGTCTGTGTAATCACTTGGTGTAAAACCCGTTTGACGCAATTTTGACAAATCCATATCGCTATTGAGCGGCCGCGGCGCAAAGCCTGGCTTGTTGGCAGCGTATTCCTCGGTAGAAATCGGCTGTACGCGACTGCGATTATATCCGGCATATTCAAACACGTCAGCGGCAATTTCGTACCACGACTTCACCGGACCTTCGTTGGTTACGTTATATAGTCCATATGCAACTTTATTATCTAAGAAGAATTTAGTAGCTCGAGCAATCTCTGACGCAAAAGTCAGCCGGCCAAACTGATCATTGACGACTTTTGGATTGATGCGCATATCCGCCAAGTTTTTCATGGTTTTTGGCATATTGTGACCATCGCCAACGACCCAAGATACTCGCATGATATAGTGTTTTGGCACCAAGCTAACCGCCAGATCACCAGCGGCCTTACTTTCTCCATAAACCAACAGAGGCGCAACTACTTCATCGTCTTTATGATTTTTCTCTCGGCCATCCCAGACATAATCTGACGAATAGTGAACAAGGGTCTTATTTTGCTCAATAGCAATCTTAGCTAGGTTGCGCGGACCATAGGCATTAGCTAACCACGTCTTGGCGCGCAATTCCGGAGTTTCAGAACCATCAGCATTAACTAACGCTGCTGCATTGATGATAACGTCATACTTTGACCAGTCAAACGCCTTTACTCGTTCCTCGTCGGCTATATCCAACTCTTCTCGTGATAATGCCTTGGCATCCGGAAACATAGCACACAACGCCTTACCTAGTTGCCCACCTGCTCCCAAAATTACATATTTCTTACTCATAATTCCCCTTTGCTTTTGTCAGTTATTATAGCATCTTTTAGCGACCGCTTGTAGATAAACAGCAGAAGTGCCACTTGCAAAAAGCTGATCATCATGAAAACCAGCACGCTGCCCAACATCGCCAACCGCTCAATCAAACACATAGACACCACTACCGCCAAAATATCCGTGAGTAGCAGTGTATAAAATTGCCCCTTGAATCGGCGCATGATGATTAAAAGGTTAACGTAAATCGATACAAAAGCGTTTGCCGCCGCTCCAATAACCATAATTGTCAAATCAAGGCGGAAATTGTTAATATTGATGCCAAAAATAGTGTTAAGCACCCAAACACCAACCAAATAACTCAGAACAACTGAAAATGCACCTATTCCAAAGGTTATTTGATTAATCTTGCCGACGATTCGCGCGAACTCCTTCAGTCTTCCTTTTATTAATAGTTCAGACAAATTGACGACATTCGGCTGAATAATAAACGATATGAAGAGTCCAAGGAGCGTAATTGGCATTGCCATAATTCCAAAATAACCAATTTGATCAGGATGGGACTTGTCCAAAAAATACCGCGGGATATTGAGTGAAAACATCGTCAAAAACATCACAACAAATACCGCTGAAGTACGTTTCATGATTACGACAGCCTGACCGGCGTATTCTTTGATGAACTTTTTATTCATAGCAATAGCCTCAACACGTCGCACCCATAACACATCATACAGAAGGATAATGAGCGCATTGACTAGCAATATCGCCAATGTGCCATACATGACATTTTTAGTTACAATATCAACCACTATAAATACCCCAAAACCAAGAATCGCTTTCATGGTTAGTGAGATGCCAGCGATGTACAATTTACGATGGATTTGCAAAACACCATACAACGAATCGGCAATTGATTCTAAAATTTTAAAGGCTACCAAAATCATAATCAAGCCCGTTTTAGTAGCGTTATATCCATTCAATACACAAAACACCACTGCAGAAACTGCCACAATAAGCGATGCAGCGAAACGCACAGCGACATAACCGCCGCTGCAAAATTCCCGCTTGACATCAGATGCCTGATAAGTCCGACCACCCCATAAAGATATCGCCCAAAACACCACCGAAAGCGACAACGCAAACGAAAATAACCCAGAATCCTCGATGCCATTCAACCGTGTAATAACAATCAATAATACTGGTGAAATTGCACTCTGCAACAGTGAACCTAACGAGTTCCAGATGTAGTCCTTTTTCTGCGATTGCATATCATTAGTATAGCAAGTTTGCTCAATAAACTACTCTACTTTATAATTTGCTTAGTATATGAAAAAATATTGGTCTCGCTTTCTGTCGTTTATTAAAAAGCCTGAAAATGTCTTTATATCTTTATCATTGTTTTTTGGAGTGTTGTCGGCAGCCACCGTACCTCTGCTGTCAATCAATGACGAAGGTGTACATTATATGCGGGCCTATGGGTTATCCCAAGGAAAAATTGAATCAGGAGTTGCCTGTACTTTACCTAAAGAAGTGGTATTAAAAGCAAAAGAAGCAGATGTAAATAATTTCGTAACTAGCTATAAGAAAACTATAAATCGTAGCGATACAGAGACAGGGAAATGCAGCAGCGCAACTGGCTATCCTCCAATTATGCATCTACCGCAGACAATTGGTATCATTTTGGCAAATCTCATACATGGTTCACTTGGGATAACTATTATATTCGGAAGATTGGCCAACCTAATATTTTATTCATTTGCTCTTTATTTCATCATAAAATGGGTACGCGTTGGCAAATGGGCATTCGTAGCAACCGGCCTATTTCCGCTAATGATCCATTTGGCAGCGTCGCTTTCCGGAGACAGTATGACAAATATCGCAATTTTTACCGCTATTGCTGCTACGCTAAATCTCTTTAGTCAAAAAAGCTCATTAACTCGACAGCAGCAGTTGCTTATTATTGCTGTAGCCTGCTTGTTAATTCTCACAAAGTCGGTAACAATACTCTTATTATCACCAGTTATTTTCTTGCCGAAGCGCCTCTTCGTTTCAGATGAAAAATCAAAAATATCTTTTATTCCGCAAAAATGGTTGGTTCTCTCAGCAGCAGCAATATTAGCAGGCCTTTGTTTAATAGCGTGGCTTCATGTATACACACAACCCTTACTCACCACTGGCGCACCGCATAATCCGCTTCACAGCAATCCGCTAAAATTTATCCAGATATTATTTAATACCTATCTAAACCCAAACCTGCCCGTATCCGATGATATCCTAAGGGGCGTGATTGGCGCATTTTCTGCTTTTAAATATGGGCTGCCGCTTTTTATATTACTACCCTCATTTTCCCTCCTCTCCCTCTCTCTCCTTCATTACAACAAGAAAGACCAGGAATTGTTAGGAGAGAATACTGGTAAATTGGCAGTGTATAATTTGGCGACAATTGGGTTGTTTGTTTGTGCAGTGTCGTATGCTATGTATACAGCGTGGGCCTTATTGCCGTTTAGGTTTGGCGAGGGAGCGTATTATGCGGATGGTGTTCAGGGTAGATATTTTACAGCAACAGCAGTTATGTTAGTGCCAGTAGGATTATGGCTGCAGAAGTATATTAATGTAAGGACTAAGAATGAAAAAGTATTTAACCTTATTATGTTCTTTGGGCTAGCTCTAATACTTAGTTTTTATGTTTTTGAGACGGTGTGGAAATTTAAGTAGCTATCCTAATCATGACAATATGCTAGAATAAAAACAGTTATGAAAAAATATTGGTCTTTATTCTTATCTTTTATTAAAAAGCCTGAAAATGTTTTTATATCTTTGTCTTTATTATTTGGAGTACTATCGGCAATACTAGTCCCTCAGTTATCTGTTAGCGACGAGAACATGCACTATATGCGCGCCTACGGAATATCTCAAGGTCGCGTAGAGTCTAACTCACCCTGTACATTGCCGAAAGATGTTATCAAAAGAGCTGAAGCAGTTTACGAAGGTAACTTTTCCGCTGATTATTCTAAACCTATAGATCGAAACATAATGGACGTTCATAAGTGCAGCAGCGCCTCTGGCTACCCACCAATTATGCACCTGCCGCAAACAATCGGCATCGGTATAGCAAGTTTATTTAATGGATCTACTGGTCTAACTATCTTATTTGGGCGTCTTGCTAACGCACTTTTCTATTCAATCGCTGTCTATCTCATTATCAAGTGGGTGCGCATCGGTAAGTGGGCTTTTACAGTAATTGGACTTATTCCACTAATGATTCACATGGCGGCGTCGCTATCCAGCGACTGCATGACAAATGTGGCAGTATTTACAATTACTGCTTTTACCTTGAACCTATTCACCCAAAAGGATAAGTTATCACATAAACAAACAGTCGCTCTTATCTGTATAGGAGTATTCCTTACTCTAACCAAATCTGTAAATGCCTTACTACTATTTCCTCTTCTGTTTTTACCAAAGCGTCTATTCTCACCCAACAAAAACGAACATCTACCATTTAATATTCAGAAGTGGACTATATTGGTAGTAACTGGTATCGCCGCAATAATTAGCATACTAATTTGGCAAAAAATATATGGTCAGCCTCTACTCACCACCGGAGCAGCTCACAACCCTCTACATAGCAACCCTATTAAGTTTATTACCATATTGTTTAATACATACATCAGTCCAACTATCGGGTATACGGATACTGTATTACGCGGTAGTGTTGGTGAATTTTCATCCTTTAAATACCACCTGCCTTTGTTTGTGCTGATACCGCTCTTTTCCCTCCTCTCCCTCTCTCTCCTTCATTACAACAAGAAAGACCAGGAATTGTTAGGAGAGAATACTGGTAAATTGGCAGTGTATAATTTGGCGACAATTGGGTTGTTTGTTTGTGCAGTGTCGTATGCTATGTATACAGCGTGGGCCTTATTGCCGTTTAGGTTTGGCGAGGGAGCGTATTATGCGGATGGTGTTCAGGGTAGATATTTTACAGCAACAGCAGTTATGTTAGTGCCAGTAGGATTATGGCTGCAGAAGTATATTAATGTAAGGACTAAGAATGAAAAAGTATTTAACCTTATTATGTTCTTTGGGCTAGCTCTAATACTTAGTTTTTATGTTTTTGAGACGGTGTGGACTTATAAATAATTTTTACTCTGATCTTTGTTGTTTGTGCTTATTTTGTGTTAAAATAGCATAAATATGAGAATCACAAAGAAAAATCTTTCAAAAAAACAAATAGCAGTAGCTGCTATCGTCGCAGCACTTGTTGTTTGCGGAAGCGTCTTTGCGCTTGATAAGATTGGCGTTATCTCAATTCTTCCCAAAGAAACCGTACCAAATATTAGCAAAGAGCCAACACCGCAAGAAAAAAAATCTGAAGAAAAAGCCAATCAAGATACCAAAGAATCATTCCTTAACACAGCAAAAGATAACGAAGAAAAGTCTGTTGAGAAAAGTAAACCTGCACCAGTACCAACAGACAACTCGTCAATCGAGCTCTCAGCCGATAAAGACGGGGATAACGTTACAATTATCGTAAAATTAAAAGAACAGGGTTATTCACAAGGCAAATGCTCTCTAACCGTAGCCGCTAATGGAAAAAAGGTTGCGCAGAATGCTGATATTATATACCAGCCAGAATATTCTACCTGTGCTGGATTTTCAGTACCCGTATCTTCAGTCGACGGCGGCCAATGGACTATTTCATTATCAGTAACTCCACTCAATGGCAAGCCTATAACTAAAACTTTAACAAAGGAGATTTAATGGTGAAAACGAGAATATTTATCTCTACCATTGCCGTTGCTGCAATTGGTGTTTTTAGTTTAGTGTTTTTTGCTAATCAATCGAGTGCCGTCACCGCTAGCGATTGGCGCGCTGGAAATATCGTTGACGACTTTGTGTTTACTAATTCTGATGACATGACAGTTGCTGACATTCAAGCATTTCTTAACAGCGTCAACCCAAATTGCGACACATACGGAACTGGGCGCGCTGTCGAAAAAGGCAGAGGCGATATTACACGCGCACAATATGCCGCTTCGCGGGGCTGGGCAGGTCCGCCTTATGTCTGTCTAAAAGATTATTATGAAGTTCCTAAATACTCGCCAGGCAACTACATTCCTGCCAATAACTTTAGCGGTTCAATACCAGCAGGAGCTGTTAGCGCAGCACAAATAATCTACGATGCAGCAAAACGCAATAACCTCAATCCGAAAGTTATCTTAGTTAAAATCGCTACTGAATCGGCCGGCCCGCTCACCACAGATAATTGGCCGCTGCAGAGTCAATATACTTACGCCATGGGGTCGCATTGTCCCGATAGCGGACCTGGCGGCAGCGCAAATTGCGACCGCAATTATGCCGGCTTCTCAATACAAGTCGAATCTGGAGCCCAATTAATGCGCTGGTATCTCGATAATATGGATAAACCTTGGTGGACTTATAAAAAACCGTTCGCTACTAACTCAATTTTGTGGAATGTAGTGCAGCGCGGCTGCGGCGCTGGAGACGTATATATTGCCAGCAAAGCAACAGCTGCACTATATACTTACACCCCGTATCAACCAAATCAGGCCGCTCTTAATAATATGTACGGACTAGGCGACCATTGCAGCGCTTATGGTAATCGTAACTTTTGGCGCGTTTGGAACGACTGGTTTGGATCGACCCAGTACAGCCGTCCAATCATTAGTTTCAAATCGCATATTAGCTACTATGGCTGGACCGGACTAGTACACAATCGTGGTATTACTGGATTTACCGGCCAAAGTAAATCCATGCAAGCTTTCAGTATCGACGGTGAAGTTACCTATTCATCGTATAGCGAGGAACGCGGTTGGCAGCCAACTGTCTATGGAAGTATGCAATCTGGCACAACCGATCTCAACCGACCTATTCAAGCAGTCAAAATTCAACCAACTGGATCGCTTGCTGCAAAATATGACTTATATTACCGCGCTCATGTCAGCTATGTCGGCTGGATGGGCTGGGCAAAAAATGGCGATCCAGCCGGCATAACGGGTGGACCTGGAAATAACATAGAGGCCTTAGAAATCCGGCTTGTTCACAAAGGATCTAGCGCCCCAGAAGATTCAGGCCAAGCTTTCAAGAATATTAGCACAAAGGGAGATTCTTCGCCGTTAGCAGTCTCAATTAGCTCGCACGTTGGCATGGTTGGCTGGCAACCAGCAGTCACTGATGAAATGATTAGCGGCACTACCGGCCAAAGCCGTCGGATTGAAGCCGTCAAAGCTTCTCTTATTAATAAAACTGGCATTTCTGGCAATCTTCGTTACTCGTCTCACGTCTCATGGGTTGGCTGGCAAGACTGGAAAAATGCAAACGAAATATCAGGCACTACTGGTCAGTTCAAATCAGTCGAAGCAATTCGTTTTATGCTCACTAGCGACCTTGCAAAATCATACGATATCTGGTATCGTGCTTATTCGCAGTATGTCGGCTGGATGGGCTGGGCAAAAAATGGCGAGCCAGCCGGATCAACTGGTGCAACCAGACAGCTTGAGGCCATCCAGATTCGTATAGTGCCAAAAAATTCAATCGCCCTACCTAGCGGTGCATTCTACAACCCAGCCAATACGCCTGTCCCAGATTTGTATGATCTCAACTATTCAACCCACGTCAGCTACGTTGGCTGGATGCCGAACGTCTCTCAGGGTGTCATGTCTGGTACAACAGGGCGATCGTTCGCCGTTGAGGCACTACGCATTGCCAAAGCTATATCACAACGCGACGGATCGACCATCACCATACGCTGCTCGTCAAAATCGGCTAATGACCCTTGGTCGGCAGATATACCTGTGACTGAACAACAAATCTGCGGCACTACCGGCCAAACAAAAGCGCTCAATGGCATAAAACTATCCCTAAGTGAAACCGACGCCAAGAAATATGATATTTACTACCAAACTCACCTATCATGGATTGGTTGGCAAGAGTGGAAAAAGAACGGTGAGGTCGCCGGCGATAAACCAGGATCACACATTGAAGCTGTTAGAATAAAGCTTGTTGAAAAATAAAACCTCTATTTGTATATATCAACAATCCGCTGCTCAAGCTTACTCCACTGATAAGCTTGAGCAGTTTTTTGACCATTTTTAATTATTTTATCGCGCAGTTTTTTATCGTTTAGTAACTTTTCAACAGCTGCAACGCCCGCATCGATATCGCCTTGGCGATAAAATAGGCAGTTGTAATTGTCTTTCAGATATTCAACATTGCCGCCGTTTGGTACTACAACAGATACGCCGCCAGTCGCCATCATTTCAAGCGGCGGATATGAAAAGCTCTCAACGATACTAGTTTTAATCAAAATATCGCAGTTTGCGTACACTTCTCCAACTTTTTCTGGAGCAATACGATTATAAAATCTGTCGACTCGGTACCAATCTTTTGGTTCCTTACGGTATGATAAATACGAAATCTCGAATTTTTCAGGGTCAAGCCTCTCAACGATACGGAAGGCTTCATCGGTATTCTTATATTCGCTTTTACTATCACCCTCAATCAATATCTTTATCCTACCTGTGAAATCCCGTTCGCGATATGGGTACAATTCAAGATCAATTCCATTTGAGACATACTCGGATTCTTTATGAAAGACATCTTTCAACCACTTCTGACACCATAGTGACATCGTAATATACCGTATACCAGATTGATCGCAGTAAGAAGCGTTCGCTAAAAAGCGCGGTTCACCAGTACCTGGTATATAAAAATCCGTTTCAAAGTTTTGCACAAAATAAAGCCGATTACGAACATTAGGCTGCTTCTTAACTAGCTCGACAGTTGACCACAACGTTGCAACCTGCGTGTCGAAAAACGCTTTCATTTTAGTTTTGTGCGTAGCAACGACATTAAATCCAGGCAACTCATATCTATAGCTATAGGTTTTCTTAGCGATTTTTAGAGCGTGTTTACTGACTGCGTCAATTAGCGTCACGTCCCAGCCGTGCCTTCTTAGCACATCAGCATGCTTTAAGGCGACAATTACTCCTCCTGAAATATCGGTCGACGGCAGAATGAAACCGATATTTCGCGCCAAATGCTTTCTAATAAACGAAGCTAGGTTATAGCCAGTGTACACCGTCGAATAGTTATGAATTATCTCCTCGTGAGCTTTATCTGCAAGTTTATCGCGCAAAACCGAGTCTGATACTAGTAAGTCAAGTGCTTTAAACCACTCTGCGTCAATATTGTTTACTAGTATGCCTGTTTCGTTATTCTGAATTTTCTCTGCAAAAGCGCCAATATTGCTGGCTATGGTTGGAATCTTTACAAGAGCCGCCTCAACCCATTTATTTTCAGATTTTGCGCGGTTAAAAATCGTATCAACCAGCGGTGCCAAAACAATATCGCACTCCGCCATAACAGCTGGCAATTCTCGCCAATCAACAAATCCTGACGTAATAAGACGCTCTTTATACGGATCAAGGGCGTTTGGAACATCCAGAATACCAGCAATCTTAAGATAAACTTGCGGATACTTTTCGAATATTTTAATAAGACTAGGAATAACAAGATCAAAATCTTCATTATGAGTAATGCTACCACTGAAATAGCCGATAATAATTTTGTTATTATCTTTGCTAACCGCCTCTAGTGCTAAATTAGACAGCTTAATCATTTCATCAGATGCAACGTTGCGGTTAATCAGCACTTCACCCTTCGTGTAATGCTGTAGCTCCTCTTGCAGTTGAGCAGTCGTGGTAACAACATGATCGCACAACTCCAGCGTTTCGCGCATCCGATTAACACCATCATCGTAGAGCTGCTTATCATCGACGCTCATCTGTTGAACATATTTAATTGAATCAGTATATTTCTGGTCAATTACCAAATCATCAATATCAAAAAAACAGGTTTTATTAAAATAATGCGCCTGCTTGATAAATTCGCGAATCGTATCAGTTATTGGGCAGCGGAAAAATACAAATCCGCGATAATACTTCAATTGATCAAGCGATAATCTATCATAAAAAACGCTTTCAACAGTTAACCCCTGCGACATTAACTGCTCCATCTGGTGAGTAACTCGGTATCGCTCTGGGTGCGGCAAAGTGCAGCCGTTAATAAATAAAATATCTTTATATACTTGCTGTTTTTTATCAGGAAATTTCTTATAATATGCATACTTTGCTGCGCGTTTTACAAAGCGGACAGCACCATCATCTTTGATTATTACAACACTTTTCTTTACAAGATTATTAACTTTACGTATCATTATTGTTCCTCCTTAGCCATCATATATGGATTATATAACGTTTTTAGACCTTTATCGCAAAGAGCTTTAGTCAGCAATCGGCTAGTTATTCTTGTTAATCCATCAATCGAAGCCAACTTATTCCGTTCAATAAATAGCACGGGAAGATCTATCGCACCTAGATTGTATCTAGCGGTTAGATAAATGTGTTTCGTAAAGGATCGCCGGCTTAGCGTCTGTATGCATTCTACTATTTTTTTATCTAAGATTGACGTAAGGTTTTCTATGACTCGATTCTCGTCAGCTACAGGCGGAATAACTGCACCGATATCAGGTCGCATCACATCGCCCATATCGCTATAATTATCAATGTCTTTAATCATAGTCTCTGAGAATACTATTATATCAGCAGTTTCATCACGAATGACATCGCCCACAGTGGTTGATTTGCTAAATAATACATTTTTTATAGTAAGATTTTGCGGCGTAGAATATTTTAGCCGCCACTGAGCGCCATATGTTGAATCGCGCACAACTTGAGCTTGGACTTGACGGCTCTTGATATCGTCATTTAAAGCCCTCTCCTGAGCATCAATAACATAAGGTTTTGCATCCAACCCTTGTGCAGTAGAATTTTTATGGACACGCCAATAGTAAAGTATTTGCGAAACATGCGCAATCTGCTGCGGCTGCAGTATTCTTGTTATGCGCAAAAAAAGCTCCCAATCTTGAGCTCCGTTGTAGTTGCCGTCTTCACCTTCCAACTCCAACAAAAGTTTCCGCTGTATGACAGCAAAGTGCGTAATATAGTTGACCGACCGCAAGAAATCAGCATTCCAATCAGGTTTGAAAAATGGTTGATATTGTCGTCCGCGTTCATCAAGCTTAATCTCGTCAGTGTATATAAATTTTACATCCGGCGAATTGTTTATCTTTTCGACAATTCGCAATAAAGCGTCTGAGTGCAGCATATCGTCATGATCAAGTAGCGCCACGTATTCCCCGCTAGCTTTATGGATACCATAATTTGTCGCCCCGGCAATATGGCGATTGGCCTTAAGAAAAAAAGGCTTTATCTTTGCATTAGTCTTTGCTATAGCGCTGATTTCTTGTTTCAAGCCTGTATCAGGCGACGCATCATCAACAATAATTAGCTCCCAATTATCATACGATTGAGATTCAACTGACTGAACCATTTCCCTTAAGTATTTCGTTGGAGTATTATAAGCCGGTACAATAATCGACACTAGCGGCTGCCTATACAGCCTTTTGTTCGTACGAACAACCTTGTAATCACGCTGCCATAATTCGTATAGTTTACGCTGACGCGAATCAAGATAATTGCGATATGGCGAAATCAATAACAGCAAGAAAGAATAAAGCGCTCTATTGTGTTTTATCATATTTTTCAAGCGTTGCAGCATATTTTATTTCCATGTGTGATCTAGCTTCGTCACACCGCCCCAGCGGCCATGTCCATAATCGCGTTGGACTGAAAAAAACGGTCCTTCCTCGATAAAAGCAATCACCTTTGTATCATTAGCCCCCATCAAACCCGCCTTGATAAAATACCTGCCTTCGTTAAGATTTAACTTTACAGTGTAGCGAGCTGATTGATCTTTGATAGCGCTAGTTTTTTCTTGGTAAGTATTCGGTCCGTAAACATACTCGCCGTTTTCACGAAAAATTGCAACGCCTACATGTTTAACACCCTTTTGCTGCCATGATAATTCTACTGTCATAGTTTCTTCGAAATCATACATAGTTTTTTCTTTACCATCAGTGCCGCGCAACACTATTTTGAACGGTACCGCCCCTTCGTTATCGCCGTTTAGCCCAGCTGTCTGATCGTAATTCTGGCTGTTGCTACGACTATATGCCGCCGCAATACGATACGGTTTGCCAATCATTTTAACGTGGCCGTCTTCAATAAATACTGCTTTTGTACAAAACCTCTCGACTGCCGCCATATCGTGAGTTACTAAAATTACGGTACGTTTTTCACGCTTAAGCTTATCAAAGTACGAATAGCACTTCTTTTGAAAAGCCTCATCGCCAACCGCAAGCACTTCATCAAGCAACAAAATATCAGCATGAGCGCGGATTGCAATTGAAAAGGCTAAACGGACCTGCATACCGCTTGAATAATTCTTAAGCCGTTCTTCCATAAAGTCTTCTAATTCTGCAAACTCAACAATCGCGCTATACATAGATTCCATTTCTTCATGGCTAAACCCTAGCAGTGCACCATTAAGAAAGATATTTTCGCGGCCAGTTAACTCTGGATTAAATCCTACGCCGAGCTCAATAAACGGCACTAGCGAACCGTGCACTTTAACGTTACCGCTATTTGGCGTATAAATACCAGCGATCGTTTTCAACAGTGTGCTCTTTCCTGAACCATTGCGGCCAACTATACCGAAAAAGTCTCCTTCGTTTATAGTAAAACTTATATCCTTTAACGGCGTAAACACACGATAGCCTTTGCGGCCTTTTAGTATATTTATCAACTGTTGTTTAACACCTGAACTAGCTTCAAGCGGAATTTTGAAAGATTTCGTTAGTTCGCTAATCTCGACAATTGCCTTAGACATCAAACACTCTCCGCGAAGTACCGCTGGTTAGATCGAAAATAAAAAACCGCTAGCAATATTACGATGATAACTGCAACAAACGGCGTCAACATCACCGGAAACGACACCAAATCATACAGCTGAAGTGTTTGTTGTGTCACTAATACCTTACGAACATCTTGAACTACTTGAGCAACCGGATTAAGCATTAGCCATGAGGCAGCCCACGGCATCTGTTTTACAACCATTTGCAACGGATATATTACCGGAGTAGCATAGAATGCTGCTTGCAAGAATATTTCCCATAGATAACCAATATCTCGATATTTAACGTTAAGCGTTGCTAGAAAAAATGCTACCGCCAATGAAAAGACATACAATTCAGCTATCAGAGGAATTATAAGCAACGCCTCTGCAGATATAGACACGCTGTTGATTACGCAAAACACCAAAATAACAATTGTATTTATTATAAGATTGATAAATGCAGAAATAGTGCCGGATACAACAATAATAAATTTCGGGAAATTAATCTTGCGAATTAAGTCGCCCCGCGAAACTATTGATTGTAATCCTTGTACGGTTGCCTCGGTAAAAAAATTCCATAATACAATACCAACTAATAAATACACTGGAAAATGTTCAATATCTCTGCCTAGACGTAAGAATTTATCAAATACTATATATAGAATAATAAATAAAAATATTGGTTTTAAGATTGACCACAAATAACCTAATACTGATCCTTGGTAACGTAATTTAAAATCCGTTACAACCAGCTCGCGTAACAATATTTTATTACGTCTATTCCATACACTCGCTACTTTCATAGTCTCTCCAGCCATTATATAATAAGATTGTGACAAAAAACAATCTCGCTATCATCGTCCTTAACTGGAACGGCGCCGACGACGCGCTCGAGTGCATCAACTCGCTGGCCCAGCAGACACTCAAACCGACTATCGTAGTCGTTGATAATCATTCTCACGACGACTCTGTCATGCGTTTCGAACAGTATCAGACAGAACATCCGTCCGTAGATTATACAATTATCGCTAACGATAAGAATCTGGGATTCGCCGGCGGTATTAATACCGGACTAGTTCATGCACGCAAACAAGGTTTTGAATATATTGGCGTACTTAACCCTGATGCCGTTGCCGACAAAAACTGGTGTAGAGCACTCGTCGACGAACTGTCAAGCCAGCCAAAATGCGGCATTGTGACTGGTATTTTACAACGGCGCGATGGTAAGACGCTTGATACAACTGGCGATTTCTATACCACCTGGGGCCTGCCCGGCCCGCGCAACCGCGATGAGCCTGTTGAAAATGCGCCGAGTAAGCCTGGCGAGATTTTTGGTGCGACTGGCGGCGGAGCGATTTATCGCGCGGCAATTTTTGACGATATCGATATGTTCGACGAAGACTTTTTCATGTATTACGAAGATGTCGACCTCAGTTTTCGCGCCCAGTTAGCTGGCTGGAAGGTCCGCTTTACGCCCAAAGCCATCGCTTATCACAAGGTTGGCGCTAGCAGCAAAAAGGTTCCTGGCTTGGCTGTTTACAACACTTTCAAAAACCTGCCGTTAGTTTTCATTAAAAACGTTCCAGGGAAGTTATTTTGGTATATTGGCCTGCGCTTTTTCTTGACATATTGGCTAATTTTCGCCAGCGCCGTCCGCCACGGCAACGGCTGGCCAGCTTTCAAAGGTATATTAGCCTCAATAATTCGTAAACCTGCTGCCTACCATAAACGCTGGTCTATTCAAAAAAACCGCAAAGTCTCTGTCGACTACATCCGCAGCATTATCCACGAAGGGCCGCTACCCAATCAAACTGGGCTGCTGAAATTTCGTAAGTTTTTTACTGGGAAATAAACTTTTTGCATGTGAATATGGATTTGCGTAAAATATAAGTATGCTACCTTATCAAACTGGTTTTTTTGACTATTCCTTGCCTGAAGACTTGCATACCGAATATAAAATATGCAACGAAGGTAAAATACCTAATGACCTATGGAAAACTATATCAGCTTTCGCTAATGCCGATGGCGGAAAAGTGTCTCTAGGTGTTACGCCAGACAATAAACCTATCGGATTAACTACAGAACAGTTAGATAGAGTTCAACGCGATTTATTATCATTGTGTCAAAATTCCTTCAATTACCCGATTGTACCCGAGATTCAACTGGTCGGAGATGTTGTTACAGCATACATCTCGCCCGCTCCATCCCAGGTACGCCCGATTTACTCAAAGTCTAGAGGCGCCTCTAAAGGAGCTTATATAAGGATAGGTTCTTCAAATGTCGAGATAACCGACGAAATACGCAACCAGTTCGCCATGGCCGCACGAGGCGGAGCAGAATTAATCGAATTTTCCGGATTACACTACGAAAACTGCTTTGATATGGTAGTCGTCAATGAATATCTGTCAGCTATAAGCCAGTCTCGCGGCAATATATATCAAGATTTATCAACCACTGATATCTTGATAAAACTACGCGCTATCAATCATTCAGGCAATCCCACTCTTTTTGGTTTACTAGCATTTAGCAAAAATAACATCCTACAAGAAAACACAGCTCCAACTGTCAATATAGCAATCACTCAATATGCAACAGACAGCAAAGTAAATATATCTGATCCAAATGAAACTTTTATTGATGATAGAGAATTCAATGGGAATGTGATAAGTCAATTTAAATCAGCCGCAAATCATCTTCGTTCCAAACTGCCGATACGTGGATTAATCGACCCTCAAGGTCTTCGGCAAGAATATTTATCTATACCAGAAATCGCTATCCGAGAAGCTTTAGCAAACGCAATAGCTCATCGCGACTACAGTACATACTCTTCTCGTATTCAAATTGACATATACGCCGACAGGATAGAAATCATAAATCCCGGCCGAAGTTTAGTGCCAATTGAAAGAATTGACGAAACGCCATCAGTATCGCGTAATCCTACACTCATGAGTTTTCTTAAAGATTTTCATATAACAGAACAACGAGCTCGCGGTATTAAAACTATTCGAGACTCTCTGAATAGCGCTGGACTAAAGGAGCCTTTATTTGAAAATCTACCATCCTCTTTTAGAATAACTATTTACAACTCAACATTTATGGACAGTGAAGATCACCTGTGGTTACAACAATTTAAAAAGCATAACCTGAACGAAAGACAATTAACTGCTTTAACTTATCTGAAAAATAGTCACAACAGTATAACAAACCACACATATAGAGAAATTAACAATATGAATAGCGTTGGAGACGATCGGCGCGCTCGTCATGAGCTAGAGCGATTAGTAAAATTCGGCTTGATTTTTCCTCAAGGAGAAACTAGACACCGTAGATACAATTTAAATACTAACAATCTATAACTATGTACTGCTATCGACATTCTATCGACATTCTCCAAAAAGTAGTTACCTCTGTTAAATCCGCTCTATCGACATTCTATCGACATTCTATCGACATTTTCGATGTGAAAAAATCAACAACTATCCTTACTGTCATCTCATATCATATTTTTTTAAAGAGCATATTACACGAGAAGGGCTTGCTATGCGCCTGCTAGAATATGAAGCCAAAAACCTACTGTCAGCGTGTGAAGTGCCGATACCGCGCG
>CAJPIO010000003.1 GCA_905365145.1 Candidatus Saccharimonadota bacterium
ACACGAACTTCAAAACTCCCGCCGCCGCCATCGCCGGCCTCCTGGTCGGCGCTGGCCTTATGGCCCTCCTGGCCGGCGGCCAGGAGATCATGGCCGCGATGAAAATCGCGGCCGACAAGGACGGGACTCAGCGTCCCCAGCGCTGAATCCTGCCCCCTCTCCCGGCCCCGCCGCCAGCGGGGATCCGGGATCAATCAATCACTACTACCCCCGCCTCCGGCGGAACCTTGCCATTCCAGGCAACTGTTCTGTCGGGGGCGGGCAACCCCATGAAATACCATGATTTGATACTAATTTGCCTGCCAGATTTGTAGCTGCTATATTCATATATGAACATTACCAGCCCGATTATCAAATAATAATTAAAAAGGAGTTATATCATGAAGCTATTTGCCGGCCTTTCTGCTATCGCCGTGGTAGCGGTCAGCGCTGCTGGCGTTGCTAGCGCCCTAAACGCCAATCAGCCTAATAACACGCCAGCTGCCAACCAAACGCAGCAGCCAGTCTACCGCTGCGAATCGTTAGGTATCGACCATATCGCCAGCGACAGCTACAAATTTTCTGTCAAGTACGCCGCCTATAACGGCGCTACTTACAAAGGCACTGTCTACCGCGTCTACGATGCTAATGGCAAAGAGGTCTACAACACTGCCGGCGCTAAATTCAACGGTTTCGAACCTGGCAATTACACTGCCAAGGCTTTCGTCACTGTATCGGTCAACGGCAAGGACGAAACCGTCACTAGCGACGGCTGCACCAAGACTTTTACTATCAAAGCCGCTCAAAACGATCAGAATAACAAGCCGGACAAACCATCCGAGCCAGCGCCGCAGCCGCAAGAGCCGTCGAAACCAGCCGATCCAGGCCAAAACAAGCCAGGCGACCAGAAGCCGACGCCGCAGCAGCCTTCCAAACCTGACAATCAAAACAAGCCTAACAATCCAGCTCCGCAGCAACCATCGACTCCTGCCAAACCAACAGAACCGTCTAAACCAACGACACCTACCCAGCCGAGCCAACCCGACACAAAGCCGGCCACGCCAAATACACCAAATACACCATCAAAGCCAGCGGCTCCAACTAATCCAGCGCCTACAAACCAGCAGTCCTCGCCAACAGACGCCGCAAATTCCAACGCCACGACTACACAAACAAACACAGCCAACAGCCCGTCTAACAACGCTAGCATGCCAAACCAACTACCAAAAACTGGTATCAGCGAGCTAGCCGGCCTAGCTGGTACTGGGTCGCTTGGCTACGCGCTGTATGCCTACATAGTATCGCGCAAAAACCGTTAATCTAGCTTGACCGCTCGCACTTTGCTCTAATAAATAACCCCGCTCTTTCGACCGGGGTTATTTTATTTACTAATTCAGTGTTCGCCTGACCAATTCGCGGGTAAAGAATTCCAGCGTATCGCCGATAGCCAGCTGCAGCTTCTTCTGTGTCCGTAGGCTCAAGCCGCACATCTCGCCTTCGAATACTTCTTTGGCTTCCTGCTGCTGCCGCTGAACGTTAGCGACCTCTACCTCGGCAAGCTGCTCGCCGCCGCGCTTGACGCGCACTAACAAATTCGGCGTTACTTTGCCGCTGATTACTTCGCCGCCGCAAATTACCTCGTCGCGCATCGTCCGGAAGACGCCTTTGACTTCTAATACGCCGACCTCCGTCTCGACCACCTCTGGCGACAGCAAAGCTTCCATATTTTTACGAGCATCGTCTAGCAGTTCGTAAATCACTTTGTAAGTGCGCACCCGCACGTGATCGCGGCTCGCCAAGCGCTTGACCGCTGGCGGTATCTCGACATTGAATCCGTAAATAATAGCATCCGAACTATCCGCCAAACGTACGTCGCTCTCGTTGATATTGCCGACGCCGCTGCCAATAATTCGCAAATCAATCGCGCCGCCAGTGTCAACCAGCCGCAAGCTATCCATCACCGAAGCTAGCGAACCCTGCACGTCAGCCTTGACGATGACGTCGAACTCTTCGCTGTCGTGCTTTTGGGTCATCATTTTCAGCAAATCGGCGCCAGTAACGTTAGTGCTGGCAGCTTGCCTTTCTGCTTCAATTTTAGCCTGCTCTACCTGGGCACGAGCAATCTTCTCATTCTTCACCACAGTGAAAACATCGCCGAACTGCGGCAATTCCTTGAATCCAGTGACTGTCACTGGCGTTGACGGACCAGCTAATTTTAGCGCCTCGCCGCGGAAATTAGCCAGTGTCCGCACCTTACCGTATGATGTGCCAGCAACCAGAAAATGACTCGGTTTCAACTGACCTTGCTCAACTAGCAGATTGACCACCGAACCGCGCCCCTTTTCCATGTGCGCCTCGATCACCAAACCCTCAGCCGGAACGTCAGTATCGGCTTTCAGCTCCTCCATATCAGCCACTAGCAGCACCATATCTAGCAATTTATCGATATTTTCGCCAGTTTTAGCGCTAATCGGCACCATAATCGTGTCGCCGCCCCATTCCTCTGGATTCAGCTGGTATTCGCTAGCCAGCTGCGCTTTGACGCGGTCGATATTAGCGCCTTCTTTGTCGATTTTGTTGATAGCCACGACGATTTTAGCATTAGCATTGCGGGCAAATTTAATCGCTTCGACCGTTTGCGGCATTACGCCGTCGTCGGCAGCTACCACGATCACCACTACGTCAGTCAAAACCGCGCCATGCTGCCGCAGCGCTGCAAAAGCTTCATGGCCAGGCGTATCAAGCAGCGTGATTACGCGATCGCCGCGCTTGGTCTGATAAGCGCTGATATGCTGGGTAATTCCGCCTGCTTCGCTAGCTACGGTTTTCATGCCGAGGATTGTGTCTAGCAGCGTAGTTTTACCGTGATCGACATGCCCCATCACTGCTACAATCGGCGGCCGCAGCGATGCCTTGGCAGACGGCTTGTGCAAATGTTGCACTGGCGCAGAATTAACTTCTTTTCGCTTCAATTGCACGGCAATTTTCAACTCCTCGACGATAATTTGCGCCGTCTCGAAATCAATCCGCTGATTAATTGTCGCCACGATGCCGTTTTTGAACAATTCACCGACAAGCTGCGTTACTGGCAGGTTCAGAGCCTCGGCCAATTCTCCAACGGTAATAGAATCGGCAATCGTCAGAATTTTCTCTGGTTGGCTCATGTTTTCTCCTTTCTACCCGCAGCTTATCGGGACAATTATCCGCTAGATGCGCGGGCTGTTACTTGGTTTTCTTTTTCTTGCCGCCCAAACTCAGGCTAATTTTGCGGCCTTCGCGGTCAATGTCGAGAATTACGAATTCTTTGCGCTCATTCAAGGTAAATACCTTCTCGGGATCAACATCGTTGCCGCTGCCAAGCTCCGAGATATGCACTAGCGCCTCGACAGCCGGGCTAATCTGGACAAAGGCGCCAAACGGCGTAATCCGCGTGACTGTACCTTCGACTTTTTGGCCTTTTTCAAGCTTCTCAACCTCATCAAGCCACGGATCTTTGGTCAGCTGCTTGACACTCAAGCTCAAACGGTCTTTGTCAATCGAGATAATTTTAGCTTCAACCGACTGGCCGACTTTGACGTAATCATTCGGATTGCCAACGCGCTCCCAGCTGATCTCTGAAATATGAATCAGCCCCTCGATACCATCAACATTAACAAACGCGCCGAAATCTACTACACCCGTCACCACGCCTTTAACCGTATCGCCGACTTTCAGCGTAGCAAAACGTGCTGCCAAGCCGTCTTTGATGGCTTCTTTTTCAGAGAAAATCAGCTTGTTAGTTTTGCGATCGCAATCCAAAATACGAACTTTCATCGGCCGGCTGACCAGCGCGTTCAAGCGAGCCAAAATTTCGTCTTTGTCGGCACTGCCAACGCGCGGGTAATGCTCGGCGCTCAGCTGCGATACTGGCAAGAAGCCGCGTACACCCTCGTACTCGACCAATAAACCGCCGCGGTTCGCGTCGTACGGTGTAATTTCAACAATCTCAGCAGCATCAAAGTGAGCTTGGATTTCTTCCCAGCCGCGGTCTTTGGCTGCTTTGCGCAAACTCAGCAGGCTATAGCCGTTATCAAGCTCTGAATCAATCACGCTAGCCGATACCTCGTCGCCAACATTCAGCTGGCGGCCGAAACCGACTTCGCGGCGCGGCACATAACCTATGCCGTGCGCACCCAAATCTACTAATACTTCGTGTTTTCGCACGCTTAAAACGTGCCCAGTCACCATCTCGCCAGCAACTAGCTGTTTCGCATTGTCGCCCGCCAAGAGGTCGTCCATCGTAATCGTGGCCTTTGCCATAAATACGTCATCAGCAGATACCCGGGATTCGGGTAAATTCTGCCAATTCTCCTTTCTTAAATTTAATATTTCTCGAGCAACACAAAACAATGCGCACTCAGCCACTTACCAGTATACCTTATCCGACCTCTAATGTCTAGATGAGGCGGCGCGATTTCATGTAAGCAATCCCCAGCCCCAGCAAGCCGGCGCCAGCTACAACTGCCAGCACATCATCAACCGGGCCAGTCTTTGGCAAGCTGCTGGCTTCATGGCCAGTTTTCGGCAGCTTGTTGTTAATAGCAGCAGACGAACCTGTTGCCGAGTTATTAGAGCCGCTAGAAACAGTGCTAGAAGCGCTGGAATTGGAGTTGGAATTGGAAACCGGAGTCGAATTATTAGAATTGCTGCTAGTAGAGGCGCTCGATGTGTCCGATGCGCTTTTTTGATCGCTCTGGCTGGCCGCGCCAGCGTTCGACTTCTGTGCTGGATCCGAACTGTTGTTACTTTTGTTCTTGTCTTCTTGCTTTTTCAATGTATCAGCAAGCGAGTCTTTTTTCTTCTCGTCTTCCTTAGGCTTATTAGCTTCAGTATTGCCCTGGTTTGTATCTTTTTTTGGCGCTGGTGCAGTGTTGCTGCTTTGCTCGTTTTGAGTTTTTTGGTCGTTTTTGGCAGTTTCAGATTGAGACGTTTGTGCCGTTTGCTGCGTATCTGTCGAATTCAATTCGCTCGAATGGCGCACCATGTACACGCCGCCAACAAATGCCGCTGCTAGCGCCGTCCCCACCAGCACAAAACCAATCACTGAACCTTTCTCGCTACGATGTGCCACTTTACTGTTATCCTCTCATAATTACCTTACTTTTCTATATTATACACCTTTTCTGCAATAATATCAACTATACGCTATACTATCGTCTGTGATACGATAGATTCTATGATAGTAACAATCGATACTGGCGGGACAAAGACGCTCGTCACCTCTTTTGCCGATAACGGGCACATGGGCAAACCGCTTAAATTTCCCACTCCCAAGGAGCCAAAAGCTTATGTCGCTGAACTAAAACGCGTAGTCCGCGAACGCTATTCAGACAAAAAAGTCGATGTTATAGTTATTGCTCTACCTGGTATTATCAAGAATGGCACTGCTGTCTGGTGCCAAAACCTCGGCTGGGCAGATTTTCACGCTTCCCGCCTACTGCGAGACCTGCTGCCAGGTGTGCCGGTACTCATCGAAAACGACGCTAACCTAGCTGGGCTCGCCGAAACGCGGCTTTTGCGCACAATTCCCAACTGCTCGCTCTATGTCACCGTCAGTACTGGTATCGGTACTGGCGTTTGTACTAACGGCTACATTGACCCGGGCATGCGCTACAGCGAAGCCGGCCGCGCGCTCGTCGAATATGGCGGCAAGATCCACTCGTGGGAAAGCTTTGCCTCTGGACGGGCCATTGTCGACGCTTATCACAAATTTGCTCGCGACATCACCAGCAAACGCACCTGGAAGAAAATCGCTGATCGCATTTCGCGCGGCTTTCTGGCCGTCATCCCGATAATTCAGCCTGACATTATCATCATTGGCGGTAGCGTCGGTACTTATTTTGAACGGTACGGCGATTACTTGCGCGATATTTTAACTTCGCACCTGCCGCCGCACATTCCATGTCCGAAGATTATTCAAGCACGCCACCCCGAGGAAGCGGTTGTCTACGGATGTTATTACTATGGCAAAGATTACTTGGCTCTCGCAAAAAATAAGCGCTGACGCTGCCCGCCAGCCGCATCTCGAGCATCTCACCCTAGTACCGGGTGAGATATTTCGTTGGAATTATACTGCTTGTGCTATTACTTACGACCCTAACGACCCTCATGCCTGCCAGCGCTTGCTCCACGAATATGGCCACGCCTTGCTAAACCACTCCGGCTATTCGCGCGATATTGAATTAATCGCTATGGAACGCGCTGCCTGGCAAGAAGCCATCAAAGCAGCCGCTAGATTTTCTACCACAATTGACACCGAGCTAATCGAAAACGACCTCGACACTTATCGCGACTGGCTGCACGCCCGTTCGCAATGCCCGCACTGCCAAGCTGCCGGCCTGCAATCCAGCGCTAACAAATATTCCTGTCTCGCCTGCGGCCGTTCCTGGCGAGTAAACCAAGCCAAACTATGCCAGCTGCGCCGCTGGCTTGAATGATCCTGCTTGACAAGATAGATTATCAACTATCCCGAAATACTAACGTATGTAAAAAAATGAAGTCAGTAGTTGTCTGTAAAACTAAAAGCACCTCCGTGATGGAGGCGCTTTTTGTATAGCCAACTAGCTTTATGCCGCCAGAGTGACGTCATCCTGTGTAATATTCGCTTTCGCTTTGCCGCGCCGGCTGATACGGCCGCCTTTGGCCCCAGCAATTCGCGCAAGCGCCGGGTTAGCTGCAAAACCGCCCGTGTGCCCGTTTTGGCCGCCTTTACGGCCAATTTTTGCGTAAAAATTTGGGTCTTTGGCTAGATTTTTTTGAGCTGCTTTCTTGCCGCCAACTTTTGTTCCTGCCATATTATTGTCTCCCGCCCGCTCCGGGCAATATTAAAAGGGCTCGCCTACCTCTGTAAGAGACAGGTAAACCCTCGCTTTATCTCACATACGTTATATGTACTCTTTTATATTAGCACAAACGAGACAAAATGTCAATGGTTACAAATTACGAAATTATGATATAAAAACCGTTGCGTTTATTCATCTGGTGCGATATTATAGATATGCACCTGTTTGAACCTTCAAAACTACGAGGTTCACCACAAATACAATTCTCGTTTTCTGCGAGATCCGAGAATATAAAAATAACGCTCTCGAAAGGGCGTTATTTTGTTTACTGAGCTGTCACGAAACGCAGCAGCGATCTGGGAGCCTACCCGTCTCATAAAAATATCCTAAGCGTCATAAGACAATCTGTAGTTTCGCCGCTAACAGACAGCGGCACTGAACACGTCAGCCAAAAATAAAAACCACCCTTTCGGATGGTTTTTATATAATCCGGCACCGTGCTAGATTCCCACTTACGCAGTATTATCGCCGCTGAGGAGCTTAACTTCTGTGTTCGGAATGAGAACAGGTGTTTCCTCCTCGCCATGGGCACCGAAGGAGGGGGTTTAAAGCGCTTGGTTCCACATATAATCCGTGGTGGGCCAAACCCCTTCCTTCGATGTCCTTGTTCGGCTAGCTCGTGCCTATAATCGAAAGATCGACGTTGGTGCGAACACCAATTACTAGTCAAGTCTACCTTATCCACGCTATCAATGCAAGCATTAACCTCGTAGACAAGGACATAAAAAGGCAATGGGACTATTAGTATGCTTCGGCTCCATACATTACTGCACTTCCACCTTGCACCTATCAAACAGATAGTCTATCTGTGTCCTCATAGGGAAATCTAATCTTGAGGTCAGTTTCGCGCTTAATATGCTTTCAGCGCTTATCTGGTCCGCACATAGCTACCGGACAATGCAGCAGGTGGCCACAATCCGTACACCAGCGGTGCGTTCACCCCGGTCCTCTCGTACTAGGGGCAAATCCTCGCAAATTTCCTGACGTCCATACCGGATATAAACCGAACTGTCTCACGACGTTCTGAACCCAGCTCGCGTACCACTTTAATCGGCGAACAGCCGAACCCTTGGAAGGTGCTCCCCCTCCAGGATGTGATGAGCCGACATCGAGGTGCCAAACAGCGCCGTCTATGTGAACTATTGGGCGCTATAAGCCTGTTATCCCCAGGGTAACTTTTATCCGTGTGCGCTGTCGATCCCACATTCAATGAACAAATGTTCGTACAGCGGGTCACTTGCTCCGACTTTCGTCTCTGATTGGAATGTACTCCTCACAGTCAAGCTGGCTTATGCGCATACACTATCACTTCGATTTCCATCCGAAGTTAGCCAACCTTTGAACGCCTCCGCTACTCTTTAGGAGGCAACCGCCCCAGTTAAACTACCCACCATACACGGTCCTTGTACCGGATAACGGTACAAGTGAGATCAAGATCACAGCAAGGTTGGTATTTCACATTACGACTCCGCAAATACTAGCGTATCTGTTTCAAAGTCTCCCAACTATGCTACACATGCTGAAACCTGGATCAATGTAAAGCTGTAGTAAAGCTCCATGGGGTCTTCTCGTCCTGGTATGGACAGACGGCATCTTTACCGCCAATGCACTTTCACCGAGTCCTTCGCTGAGACAGTGCCCACATGATTACTCCATTCGTGCGGGTCAGAACTTACCTGACAAGGAATTTCGCTACCTTAGGACGGTTATAGTTACCGCCGCCGTTCACTGGGGCTTCAGTTCGTACCGTGAAGCACTCCCCTTAACCTTCCAGCACCGGGCAGGAGTCACCCCCTATACATCCACTTTCGTGTTAGCAGAGAGCTGTGTTTTTGATAAACAGTTCCGTGGGCTCTTTTGCTGCGGCCCCCACATCGCTAGATGCGTTGAGCTTCAGTTCCAAAAGCTATTGGTTCTATCTCAAGAAGAATTGATGTATTAAAGATACTCTTCAACCACACCTGCTAGCTTTGAAACCGACAACATATCCACCGAAGTGGGGGCAGACCTTATTCCGAAGTTACGGTCGCTGTATTGCCGAGTTCCTTAGCGAAGGTTCACTCGTAAGCCTGAGTCTACTCGACTCGAGCACCTGTGTTGGTTTGCGGTACGGGCGGACATAGCCACGCGTACACCTGCTTTTCTAGCCAGAGCCTTTTCCAGAATCATCACTCCGCAGAGTAACTTTCACTCCCTTTGCGTTCCCGCTCGGTTGGACGGATAAACCATGAATCCGCTCTGAATATCTCTCCGTGAACAGTGTACAAACTACGCCGGTTCAGGAATATCAACCTGATGTCCATCGCCTACGCTATGCGCCTCGGCTTAGGCCCGACTAACCCTGAGATGATTACCATAGCTCAGGAAACCTTGCTCTTACGGCCGAGAGGATTCTCACCTCTCTTATGGTTACTCATTCCAGCATTCTCACTTCCTACCGCTCCACAGCACTTTACAATGCTGCTTCACTGCCGATAGGAACGCTCCTCTACCGCCCATGCTAATGCATAGACCCATGTCTTCGGTATTACATTTAGCCCCGTTACATTTTCCACGCAAGATCTCTTGACTAGTGAGCTGTTACGCACTCTTTAAATGAATGGCTGCTTCTAAGCCAACATCCTAGCTGTTTAAGAAATCTCACCTTGTTTCCCACTTAACGTAAATTTAGGGACCTTAGACGATGGTCTGGGCTGTTTCCCTTTTGAGCGACGAACTTAGCTCCGCCGTTCTAACTGCCATGATTCCACAGCCGGTATTCGTAGTTTGTTAAGGGTGGGTAGGATTGCTCCCCCCAGTCCTTTACAGAGCTCTACCCCCGACTGCTACCACATGACGCCAGTCCTAAAACTGTTTCGAGGAGAACCAGCTATCTCCGAGTTCGATTGGCATTTCACCGCTAACCACAAGTCATCCAAACACTTTGCTGCGTATCCTGGTTCGGTCCTCCACCACCTGTTACAGTGGCTTCAACCTGCTCATGGTTAGGTCACCCGGTTTCGGGTCTAATCCCGTACACTTAATCGCCCTATTCAGGCTCGCTTTCACTGTGGCTCCGCCAACTGGCTTAACCTTGCGCACGAAATTAACTCGCTGGATCGTTCTACAAAAAGCACGCCGTCACCGGACAAGCCGGCTCCGACTCCTTGTAGGCACTAAATTTCAGGATCTATTTCACTCCCCTCCCGGGGTTCTTTTCACCTTTCCATCACTGTACTTGTTCACTATCGATCGTATATTATATTTAGCCTTGGCTGGTGGTCCAGCCAGATTCAAACAGGGTTTCTCGTGCCCCGTCCTACTCGATAAAACACATATAAGGTCAGCGTCGTTTTTGCGTACACGGCTTTCACGTTCTTTGGCTAGTCATTCAAACTATTCTGCTAACCACGCTGTTTTCTTACCTTACCTACCGTCGATAGCCAGTAGTCGCAAACCAGATACCTCGAACGAATTCAAGTTCTCTGGCTTGGTCGTGTGTAATATCACAACCCCTTGTAAGCATTCGCCTATCAGCTTATTTGCCTGCGAACAGGCAAAAACTTATAAGGTTTGGGCTCTTCCCGTTTCGCTCGCCACTACTCCGAGAATCGTTATTTACTTTCTTTTCCTCATCCTACTAAGATGTTTCAGTTCAGATGGTTCCCGTTCACTACGCCTATGTATTCAGCGCAGGACAACATGACTTTCCTCATGCTAGGTTTTCCCATTCGGAAATCTCCGGATCAAAGCTTGTTGGCAGCTACCCGAAGCTTATCGCAGTCTTCCACGTCCTTCATCGGTAATATACGTCTAGGCATCCATTTAGTGCCCTTGAGTACCTTTTTATGCATTGACTTAACTAGTAATTGCTATCCGCAAACGATAATCTACCCTGCTAAATGAATAGCTCGCTATTATTTGGCCGGTATATCCGCAACTGCTATGCAATCACTTGCCGTCAATCTTTCTTTTACATCACTGAATTGTTAAGTAGCCTGCGTCCGTCTCGTTTTTATAAACTTGAACGCACATTTCGTCGCATCAACTAGGAGTTGATGACACTCGTCTGCGTTCAAGACGTGGTGGATTAGACTTTACTCATCATAACACTGCCAGACTGATTTGTCTACACTGTCATGCAAGCAAAATTGATGTTTTTTCAACCACAACCTCGCACATATGCCGTCGATCTTTGCCATTGGTTCATTACTGAACATCAGCTAACTGATAGTTGATTATAGCAGCTATCGCGCCCAATTACAATACCGAATTTACAAAAAATTACACAAAATAAAAACTTGCCTACCGGCAAGTCTAATGGTGGGCGGCGAGGGACTCGAACCCCCGACCCTCTCGGTGTAAACGAGATGCTCTAGCCAACTGAGCTAGCCGCCCGCAAACAATCCTACTTTTCAGCTAAAACCATGGTGGGCGATGAGGGACTTGAACCTCCGACCTCGTCATTATCAGTGACGCGCTCTAACCAGCTGAGCTAATCGCCCATATTTTGGTGGAGTGTCCTGGACCAAAAGCCCAGTCCACCCCATACTTATAATGGTGGAGATACAGGGACTCAAACCCTGGACCCCCTGCTTGCAAAGCAGGTGCTCTAATCAACTGAGCTATATCCCCATTAAATTGTTAACAAACCATTAACTGTGTACATTTTACACTATGATTACGCGATTATCAAGTGTATAATATTAGGTATGGTATACGAATTTAGTTGGTTTTCATTTCTTATCGGCATAATAATTCTAATCTGCGGCGCTGCCTTGACAGTCTGGTATCAACAAATTGCTGACAACTTTGGCAGCGGCGTCGGCAGCTACGAGCGCTACCGTCTATGCGGACTAATAGCCTGCGCACTAGGATTTGTCGTTATGCTTAACCTGCATACACTTTTACTAAAATTATTCTTCAGTTTATTCTTCAGCGGCATCTCGCGAGAATAGCGAGCGTAAACGTAATCTGCATTTAGCGGCTCTGCTTGCTATCGCTAGCAAGCTTTGTACTTAGCGGCTAATTAATTGTGTATTTTGTTCTATCACCATGCATAATCAGGTTCGCTCACGCCGACCATCGCGTTCAACAACTCTTCTGGAGTAACAACTTTTAAACCACCATAAATCGGATCCTGAAATTTATAGTACGGATCTACATAATAAACCAGCGCGACGTCTTTATTGTCTGGCGTAGCAATATAGCCCGCGCCAGCAACATTATGTTCAGCGTTTGCTATTCCAGGGTATATTTTGCCAGGATTAAAAGTATAATACATTGGATATCCGTCTTGAGTATTCTTTATGAGCCTCTGTTTAAATAGTTCAATTGATGCGCTATTAATTTCCCTCACCGTTTCAATCCGATAGCCAGCTTGATTAGTTTGAGGAAACTCATAACCGAACATATGTTTGTTAAGTATTCTTATGGCATCTCGATTATGCGTACCAAAAGGTTCATAGGTTCCCATCTCTCTAGCAAGCGTAAATTGATCTACAATTTTGCCTCTTGAAGCTAGCATCATACTTACTGTAGCTGGCGCGCAAAAGTTCCAACGCTGCTGAATTTGTGTCGTCACGTTTAATTTATTCCTCTTGCCAATAGGAATGCCATATAATTTCTCTACTTCTTCTTTTGGCGAATTTGCCTGTGAAGCTTGGTTGTTGCTTGTCTGGGACTCTTTCCTTGCATTATGATCCGGTTGATCTTTTTTGGAATCATTCGCTATTTCTGACTTGGCGCTACTAGCTTGAGTGTCTTTAGTTACGCTGCTCGGTCGCATCCTCGACGCCAAAACGGCAATTGATATAGCTAAAGTGCTAATAATCGCGATTACTATAATACTCTTCTTTTGTACAGCCATGGTCTTAATCTTAAGTATACAGCATTTATATCACCGAAAAACCAAAAGACCCCTGCTAACAGGGGTCATACATGGCTTAACAACTTGATTGTGCAATCTATCTCAATCTGTGGTAAATTTTAGCCTTGCCCCTAAGGGCTGAATCCGAAAGCGAAATTTACTAAAACTTTCGAAAAGACCGACCTAGCTTCAAAGGCTGATTTCTCGAGCCTTTGGCATAACTCTCCCTAGAAAGGAGGTAATCCATCCGCACCTTCCGGTACGGATACCTTGTTACGACTTAACCCCAATCATGCCCCCCACCTTAGGCCGACGAATCGGACTTCGGGTGTTGGTCACTTTCATGGTTTGACGGGCGGTGTGTACAAGACCCGGGAACGTATTCACCGCAGCTTGCTGATCTGCGATTACTAGCGATTCCGACTTCATGGAGGCGAGTTTCAGCCTCCAATCCGAACTGGGACTAGCTTTGATGCGATTTGCTCCACCTCGCGGCTTTGCTGCGCATTGTACTAGCCATTGTATCGTGTTTCTAGCCCAGGACGTAAGGGAAATACTGACCTGACATCATCCCCTCCTTCCTCTCCGTTACCGAAGCAGTCCAACTAGAAAAATCCAACTAGTTGCAAGGGTTGCGCTCGTTGATGGACTTAACCAAACATCTCACGACACGAGCTGACGACGGCCATGCATCACCTGTCACAGGGTTCCAAAAGGCACTAATTGGTTTCCCAAAAATTCCCTGGATGTCAAGCCCTGGTAAGGTTCTTCGTTTAGCATCGAATTAAAGAACACGATCCACCGCTTGTGCGGGTCCCCGTCAATTCCTTTATGTTTTAGTCTTGCGACCGTACTCCACAGGCGGGATACTTAACGCGTTAGCTTCGCTACTGAAGGGGTCGATACCTCCAACAGCCAGTATCCATCGTTTACGGCGTGGACTACCCGGGTATCTAATCCGGTTCGCTCCCCACGCTTTCGTGCCTTAGCGTCAGAAATGGTCCAGTCACCTGCCTACGCCATCGGTGTTCCTTCTTATATCTACGGATTTCACTCCTACACAAGAAATTCCAGTGACCTCTACCACTCTCGAGTTTGCCAGTTTGAATAATAGCCTGTATGGTTGAGCCACCAGATTTCACTATTCACTTAACAAACCGCCTACGCAACTCTTTACGCCCAGTCACTCCGGATAACGCTCGGATCCTACGTATGACCGCGGCTGCTGGCACGTAGTTAGCCGATCCTTATTCATGATCTACTGTCAAATTCCTCAATCATAAAAGCAGTTTACAACCCGAAGGCCTTCATCCTGCACGCGGCGTTGCTCCATCAGGCTTTCGCCCATTGTGGAAGATTCCTCACTGCTGCCTCCCGTAGGAGTCTGGACCGTGTCTCAGTTCCAGTCTGGCTGGTCATCCTCTCAGACCAGCTACGGATCGTCGGCTTGGTGAGCCATTACCTCACCAACTACCTAATCCGACGCGGGCTTCTCCCAAAGCGGATAAATCCTTTAATCCGAAGATCATATGCGGCATTAGCCACCCTTTCGGGCAGTTATTCCTCACTTTGGGGCAAATTCCCACGCGTTACTCAGCCGTTCGCCGCTCGCCGCCAAGTAGTAAACTACTCGCGCTGCCGCTCGACTTGCATGTGTTAGGCACGCCGCCAGCGTTCATCCTGAGCCAGGATCAAACTCTCCATAAAGATGCTTCATTTGAAGCGTCTACTCAAAAATAGACTGACGATGATAATTGCACAATCAAATTGTTAAATTACTTAACCTGACTGCTAAGATGCAATTTGTAAGTTTACCTCTCGCAACCAGACTGTTCACTATTGTAGCGCTCTAACCCGATCAAGTCAACACCTTATCGCTAGTTTTTTGTAGCTAAAAATACAACGATACCCGCTAGCAAGCCAATTGCAGCACCAACTACCACTTCCAAAGGGGTATGCCCCTTAGCGCTACGCGGCTTTGACACATCAAATTTCGAGATATCAATAACTTGCTTGATAGCCTCGCCCTGCTCGCCAACAGATCGCCGTACCATCAATGCGTCGTACATCACAATCGCCGCTAGAGCTAAAGCCAGGCCAAATAAACCGCTACCAACACCGTCTTTCAAACCGATAATCGACACTAGCGACATCATAGTAGCACTATGGGCGCTCGGCATGTTTCCTGATATATACAGATGATCAAACACTTTCAAGGTACGCATCTTAATAGCAGCAACGACATACTTACCGCACTGCGCCATAGCCCAACCAACAGCAAAGGCTATTATATACGGGGATACTACCATCCGTTATTTTTCTCCTTCGTCTGTATCACGTATAATCCCCATTGATGAAACTGTATCTCCGTCATTAATACGCATCACTCGAACACCCTGGGTAGTACGGCCAAGCGCTGGAATATCGTCAAGCGACACTCGGATAGTCTGTCCATTTTGACTAATCATAATTGCCTCAATCGCATCCTTCTCAAGCGTTTGAACAGCAACTATCGGACCAGTTTTTGCCGTAACAACAGCAGCCTTCACGCCGACGCCGCCGCGGCGGTGACTCGGGAAATTAGCTACCTTGGTTACTTTGCCGAACCCGTTTGCGCTCATCACTAGCAATTTTTGATCAGCTGAAGTTACAATATCCATACCTACAACACTATCGTCCGTTCGTAGTCGCACACCACGCACACCGCGAGCAGCACGTCCCATCGGACGGCACTCCTCCTCGCTAAAGCGAACCGCTTGTCCAGCCGAAGTCGAGATAATCACATCGTTCTTGCCAGTAGTTTGCTTGATCCAACGCAGCTCATCGCCTTCATCCAAATTAATAGCAATTAAACCATTGGTGCGAATATTTGAATAGTCAGCAATCGCTGTCTTCTTGACTGTACCCTTGGTCGTCGCCATAAATAGATAGCCTTCATCTACATTTACATCTTTAGCTAGATTGATAATTGAAGTAATTTTTTCCTCTGGCTGCAGCTGCAATAAATTGACCGCTGCTACGCCCTTCGCCGCTAAGCTAGCTGCCGGCACTTCGTAAGCTTTCAGGCGAAACACTCTACCCCTGTTCGTGAAAAACAGCAGCCAATCATGTGTTCCAGCTGGTACTAGCTGATCAATAACGTCTTCCTCTTTAGTGGTCATACCGCGTTTACCCTTGCCGCCGCGGTTTTGACGGCGATAATCGCTAGCCAAGGTACGTTTGATGTAATTTTCCGTTGTCAACAGTACAACAGTATCTTCTTCTGGGATTAGTTCTTCATCGCTAAACTTACCGACTTCGGTGTTGATAATTTTACTACAACGGTCATCGCCATATTTATCTTTAATTTCTAGCAACTCCTCTTTGATGATGCGAAGGATTTCGTTTTCGTCAGCCAAAACTTTTTCAAAATACGCGATCTTTTTCATTAACTCAGCTAGCTCATTCTCGATAGCTTCGCGTTCTAGACCCGTCAGCCGGCGCAATTGCATTGCCAGAATCGCCTTGGCCTGGATAACGCTCAGCGAGAACTTTTCGATGAGCGCCTTTTCGGCTTCATCTTGCGTCTTGCTAGCCCGGATGATTCTAATTACCTCGTCGATATTGTCCAGTGCAATTTTGTAACCTTCCAGAATATGCGCTCGCTCCTTAGCCTTGCGTAGCTCGTACTCTGTGCGGCGGCGTACCACTTGGCGGCGATGTTTGATAAACTCATTCAGAATATCATGCAAACCTAAAACGCGCGGCTGCAGACGTGTCGCATCGTCAGCGCTTGGCACCAAAGCTAGCATATTGTAATGAAAGTTAGTCTGTAACGCCGTCAATTTGTATAATTGGTTAAGTACTTTCTTCGGATAGGAGTCTTTTTTGAGCTCAATAACTACTCGCACATTACCGCGAGCCGACTCATCGCGCAAAGCGCTAATCGCCGTAATCTTTTTCTCGTGCACCAAATCGGCAATTTTTTCGATAAGCGTTGCTTTATTCACGCCATAAGGCATCTCAGAAACTATAATTTGATGACGGCCGCGTTTGGTTTCTTCAATATTTGCCACCGCCCGTATCGTCACACTGCCGCGGCCGGTCGCATAAGCTTGGCGCATCGGCACGCCGCCATAAACCACCGCGCCAGTTGGGAAATCTGGCCCCTTGATACACCTCATAAGGTCATCAAGCGTTGCTTCCGGATTATCAATCAGCGTAACCGTTGCATCAACCACCTCGCCTAGATTATGCGTCGGAATATTAGTTGCCATACCAACAGCAATACCAACTTGCCCATTCAACAGTAAATTCGGCAATTTAGCAGGCAAAACAATCGGTTCTTGGCGCGTAGAGTCATATGTATCGCGAAAATCAACCGTCTCTTTATCAATATCTGCCAAAAGCGACTCTGACACCCGAGTCATTTTTGCTTCGGTATAACGCATAGCTGCCGGCGGGTCGCCGTCCATTGAACCAAAGTTACCTTGGCCCTGAACCAACGGATAGCGCTCCACCCAATCTTGAGCCATACGTACCATCGCATCATAAATCGAACTGTCGCCATGCGGATGGTATTTACCCATCACTTCACCGACAATCTGCGCACTTTTCACGGTCTTAGCTGTCGGCCCGATACCCATTTTATCCATTACGTACACAATACGGCGATGAACTGGCTTCATACCGTCGCGCACATCCGGCAAAGCACGGTCAACTATGACCGACATTGAATACCGGATAAAACTATCCTCCATAACATCTTCTACTGTTCGAATTTCGACAGACTTTGAATGGCTAACGTCGTTAGTCTGCTCGATAATCTCGCCTTCGACTGGTTTTTTTGACTCTGGTTTCATATTCCTATCCTTCTTCTCGTCCATTTACACATCTAGCTCATCAAGACTGACTTTATTAGCATTAGCTTGAATAAAATTCTTGCGCACTTCGACATCATCGCCCATTAACTTCGTAAAGATAGCATCAGCGCGCTCAGCATCCTCGAGCTTAATCTGTACCAGCACTCGATTTTCCGGGTTCATAGTCGTTTCCCAGAGTTGACTAGCATCCATTTCACCGAGACCCTTATAGCGTTGTAGAGCCGACTCGCTCAGGCCAGCTTGTTTTGCCCGCGAATCGTTTAAATCAATCTGAATACCCTTCTCTTTGCGTGCCGCAATTAGCTCATCGTACCGTGCTTCAAGCGCCTCCTCATTATATAAATACTCTTGTTTGCTTTGGGATAATTTCAGCTTAAACAGTGGCGGTTTAGCTAGATATATGTGCCCGCCTTCCACAACTGGCCGCATATAGCGGAAGAAAAACGTCATCAGTAGCGTCGCGATGTGGCTACCATCGACATCGGCATCGGTCATGATAATAATCCTGTGATAGCGTAGTCCGCGAATATCAAAAGCATCGCCAATACCTACGCCTACCCCTTTGATCAAGCTCAAGATTTCTCGATTAGCATACATTTTGTCTAAGCGAGCCCGCTCGGTATTGAGCACTTTACCACGCAGAGGCAAAATCGCCTGCGTACGGCTATCGCGGCCAGTTTTTGCTGAACCGCCAGCCGAGTCTCCCTCAACTATATACAATTCGCATTCCGACGGATCTTTACTAGAACAATCAGCTAACTTTCCTGGCAAGCTAGCACCATCAAGCGCCCCTTTGCGAATTACATTATCCCGCGCTGCCCGCGCTGCCTTGCGCGCTCGCGCCGCCAACAAGGCTTTATTGATAATTTTTTTAGCAATAGCTGGATTTTCCTCTAGATAATATGCGAAATATTCGTTCATTACTTGCTCGACATAGCGACGCACCTCTGGATTACCTAGTTTATTTTTAGTCTGGCCCTCAAATTGCGGATCTGGCAATTTTACCAATATCACCGCAGTCAAGCCCTCACGGATATCATCGCCCGTCAAGTTATCTTCTTTTTCTTTGAGCAAGTTATTTTTACGAGCATAATCATTGATCACCCTGGTAAGCGCTGACCTAAAGCCAACCAAATGCGTGCCGCCGTCCGGTGTCAAAACGTTATTTGCAAACGGCTTAACGGTTTCGATGTAGGAATCGTTGTATTGTACTGCTATTTCAACAACCGAATCGCTGACTTGCTTATCGACATAGAATATCTCATCGCCAAGCACATCTTTACCCTTATTCAAATTCTTGACATAGCTCTTGATACCACCCTCGAAGTAGAACGCCTGGCGCTCGCGAGTACGCTCATCATAAACAGAGGTATAAACACCTTTAGTTAGATATGCCTGATGGCGTAAATAATTTACCACCCATTTATAATCAAATTTAATTGTCTCCTTAAAGATTTCAGCATCTGGATAGAACGTGATACAGGTGCCATCTGGCCGATCGGTTTTTCCTATTTTCTTGAGCGGTGCCACAGTTTTACCGCGAGAAAATTCGATACGATATAGCATACCGCCCCTAACAACTTCAGCAATCAGCTTAGTAGATAGAGCGTTAACCACACTAGAACCAACACCATGCAAACCGCTTGACACCTTGTAGCTGCCGCCGCCGAATTTGCCGCCAGCATGCAGAACAGTCAGGACTGTCTCAAGCGTACTAATGCCAGTCTTAGGGTGCTTATCTACTGGAATACCACGACCATTATCAGTTACTGTCACACCGCCATCTGCCAACAATCTCACATCAACTCGCGACCCATAACCAGCTATAGCTTCGTCTATCGAGTTGTCGGCGATTTCTTTAATTAAATGGTGTATACCATCATATCCCGTGCTGCCAATATACATTCCTGGACGTTTACGTACTGGTTCGAGACCCTCAAGAACTTGGATCTGCGAACTATCATACGAACCATCATTTTTTTGTTTACTCATAATGAAATCACTCCCTATTTACAGTCGCTCAGCTTGTCTATTAATACCCACATTATACCATAAAAAAAATTGTTCATTCAAGGTATTGCTGCGGTTGCCATAAGTATGATATTATAAAAGAGAGGAAAATATATCTCAAAATAACACAAAAAGGTAAGCAAAATGTTTAGAAAGCTAGTATCAAATCTCGCCTTTAGCCCCGCATTAGTCGGACAGTTAGGTTTTTATGCAAAACGGTTACGCAAAGAAGAATCGGTGCGCAGATTAGGACTTATTTTTACAGCTTTTGCACTCGTTGTACAGTTTTTTGCCGTATTTCAGGCACCAGAGCCAGCTACCGCTGCCGACGCTACTGATATGGTTTATGGCGGCGTATGGAGCAAGCAAGCCTTACTAAGTACCTATGACAGCAACGTCAACAATATCCGCGACCTCTACGATGCCGTCGGCATTTCTCGCAGCGATATTGACCAAGCTGGTAATAATTTGGAGTATCACAGAAGCAACGAAGGCTTATATTCTTGGGGTATGAAACCTGTATTCGGTGCAAGCCAAGGTGAAGGCGGCTACACCGTAAAAACTGGCGGTGGTACGCGAACGTTTTACTACAGACCGCAGCGGCTTTGGGGTAATTCAGGCGCTTATTCAGCCTACGTAGCTCGTTCATCAAAGACAGGAATGTGGTTCGGAATTATGCGCAGCTGCGGTAACCTAATTACACTAACCGTCCCGCCAGCTCCCGCTTGCCCTCCTGGACAATCAGGGATCTATCCAAATTGCTACACTCCGATGTGTACTGTCCCCGGCAAGACTAACCTGCCTGCGAACGACCCGAGGTGCAAAGCTGACCCTGTCGCAGTATGTTCATCGCTAGCAATCGTTAACAACAAGAATACCTACCAATACACCGCCTCCGGTAACACCAGCAATGGCGCTTCAATTACCGGTTATAGATTTGTTGTCTATCGGGATGGTAAACAATTAAAAACCATCGAAAGCAAGACTCGAACTGTCACCGACAAAGAAACTGTAGCTGGTAAATATACGGTTAAAGCTATCCTGAAAACATCTCTAGGCGACCGTACCAGTGATAGCTGCACCAAAGAATTTCAAATTGTAGAGCCAGCTAAGTGTCCGCAAAATCCTGCCTTGCTTGCCACAGACCCTAACTGTCAACCATGTCCAGGCGACACAACTTTGTGGATAAAAGATGCTAAGTGTAAAGAAGATATTATTCAAACAAAAACCGCCCAAAACACCTCACAAGGCAATGTCGACGCTTCGACAACTACTGCCAAGGCGTCCGATCAAATTATTTACAAAATTACTGTGACCAACAAAGGATTGAAAGCTACCGATTACACCATTACCGAGAATCTCGCCGACGTCCTCCAATATGCTTCGCTAGAAAACAAAGGAGGAGCTACTTTGACCAAGGATACTTCTGGCAGCCAAGACACAGAAACTCTATTGGTATGGCCAAAAGTCACGCTAAAGCCTGGTGAAACTCAAACTCGCGTATTCAGCGTGAAGCTCCAAAGCACGATCTCGCCAAAAGCCACTGGTACCGGTAACCCTAATTCATACGATTGCAAGATGACCAATACTTTCGGCAATTCCGTAACCATTAATGTAGACTGTCCGGCACAAAAGCAAGCAATTGAACAAACCGTTGCTCAACTTCCACACACTGGACCTGGCGAAAACATGCTATTTGCCGGAATCACCTTCGCTGTTGTCGCATTCTTCTACGCACGATCGCGTCAGCTGAAAAAGGAAGTCCGCTTAATCCGTCGAGATTTTAACTCAGGCACTATATAAATTATAAGATTATATAAACAAAGATGAGGTAGCTATCAATGAATAATGAAAAAATACCATCACTTAGCGATAAGCATGAAGAGCAGTACACTAGCTCTGAAGTAATCCATCGGAAAACTCAAGAGAATATTAACGCTAAAAATAAAACAGAGAAAGAAGCTAGCTCTGAAGCCTCTCAGGAACAGCTGAAAAAAGCACGCCATGAAGCCTTAAACCAAGCTAGAGAAATCGCCCAAGAACGTAAAGAAAACAAAATAAAAACCAATGAAGTCAGTCCAGAGAAAAAACGCCGCGGCCCTACCTCTAAACAAGAACGCAAAGCTGCCTTCGACAAGACTATGACCGAGATTCAATCCGAAATGTCACCTGCCAGCAGAACTTTCAGTAAAGTTATTCATAACCCCGCCGTCGAGAAGAGCAGCGAAGTGATTGGTAATACTGTAGCACGTCCTAATGCCATATTGTCAGGGTCAGCTGCAGCTTTTATCCTTACAGCTGGTATATATTTAGTCGCTAAGCACTTCGGATATTCGCTATCTGGCACAGAGACCATTGCCACCTTCGTTTTAGGGTGGGTTATCGGCTTGATTTACGATTACATTCGCGTCCTAATATTCGGTAAATCCAAGTAACTTTTGCCAACTAACGTAATTTTATCGAAACTTCACCGCTATTGTCGCTGTCGCGCATATTTAGAGTATTACTAGCAGGCTGTTGTGGTGTCGAAATCGAACCATTATCTGCAATTGGCTCTGTCGGCAAATTGACACTCTGCGTAGCAGAATTAGCATTAGGAGACTCACCAACTTGCGGCGGTGCAGTAACTGCTGGCGGTACTGCACCAAGCTGTGACTGTGTCAAATTTATTGGATTATTTCGAGACGGCTGCTGCGGAAGCTGTTGTAGCTGCGACTGAGCTGGCAAGGTACTGCTAGAAGCACGAGAATAAGCGTCAGTATAATTTTGAGATTGAGCGGGTCCAGCGGCCGCCACATTGCCAGTCGAAGACATCGGCGGTTTAGCATTAGCTGGTAGCGGCGAAGATACTGGACGCGGCGTAGTGCTATTTCTACCGGTTACTTGCTTGCGTTTCGCTAACCATTCATCCAAAAAAGATGAACTACTACTCGGTGCTATTTTATTAGGGGCGTTAGCAGCGGCTCCAGCCGTATTTTTCAACTGTTTATTATTTCCAGAAGATTGATTCATACTAGTACGCGCCGCTATCTCACGCTCAACCTGAGCCCGCGGATGTCCGTATTTTGCAGCCGACAGTCTGCGCAAAGCATCGCCCAACTGAGCATTTTGATGGCCCATCGGGGGAATCCATGCCATACTAAACGGCGCAGACGGCACACCTTCAATCTGGGCGACACAGACAGATTCAAAGTTTGGCAATTTCGTCAAATCTTCTGCGTCAAACACTGGTGTATAGCGCTTAACCATAATTTCTGCGTCGGTTATACCAATCCGGCCGGTGATAGTTGTACCAACGTTACCGAGAATAGCCTCGCGCAGTTCTTCCTTCAGCTGCGTCATGAACTGGTTAGCTAATACCAAGCTCAATCGATATTTGCGAGCCTCGCTCAAAATAGTCTCGAAGCTATCAGTCGCAAAGTTCTGGAACTCATCAACATACAGCGTAAAATCTTTGCGCTCATCCTCTGGAATCTTGGCCCGCGCCATCGCTGCAGCCTGAAACTTCATCACAAAGACAATACCAAGCAATTTAGAATTAAGATCGCCTAATTTACCTTTCGATAAGTTCACCAGCAAAATCTTGTTATTATTCATGATGTCTTGGAAATCAAAGCCGCTTTTTGTCTGGCCAATAATATTACGCATAGCATCATTGCTAATAAACGGACCAAATTTAGCAATAACCCAGCTGATAACCTCGCCTGCCTCGCTTGATCGCTGCGATGCCGGAAACTCCTTTGTCCAAAAATCTAACACCTGCTGGTCGGTAACGTATTTCAGCTTGTTATTTCTGAAACTATCATCAACCAAGAGCTTCGGTATATCGACAAAAGTACCGCCCGCCGGATCGCTCATTAATAACAGCGCGCAGTTACGGAATATATGCTCCAAACGCGGACCAACGATACCAGTATGTCCTGGGTCATACAAACCATAAAGCATACCGATAGCCTCTTGTACCAAAAAGTCTTTTTGGTCTGGGTGGTCAAACTCAAACATATTCAGACCAATCGGATTGTCCATATCGCTTGGGTTGAAATAAATAATGTCTTCAACGCGCTCCTTTGGCACCTTTTCTAGCAAATGCTCCGCAAGGTCCCCGTGCGGATCAACCAGGGCAAAACCCCGCCCATCCAGCATATCTTGGTAGGCTAGATTTTCCTGCAAAACTGACTTACCAACACCCGTCTGTCCAATAATATGTATATGGCGCCGGCGGTCTTTATCGCTGAGCCTAATCGGCTTCTTAACACCGCGAAATTCGTTGTATCCTAACAGCAAACCAGTCTCCATCACCTGCGTCGGTCCATCGACTTGCTTACTCATCTGGCGCTTGACTTGCGAGCTTGGAATACTATTCTGATCCGGCAAATGAAAAATCGTCGCCAGCTCTACGCTATTTAATATATTCTTATTAACCTGCTGCGGGAAGAAACGAAAAATATAAGACGAAGTTAGTTCTTCGATGTTTTTTGCTAACGTGAATTTAAATCCGTTAAACGTCGGCGAGTCAAATAATGCAAATGCTGCAACAATGTTTTTCAATATTATCTGAGAACGGGCTGCTGTATTAGACGAAACAACAGCCCGTATCAGTACCTCGTACCCCGGATAACGGGTTTTTTCTTGAATAGCATCAACGGTCGCCTGTTCAACGGAGTTAAGCGGCTTTTTATCCTCTGGCTTTTTGTCGTCGCTCTCTGGCGGTTTCCATAGAGACTCCATAATTTCGCTCGGCGAGAAGAACACCGAAAGTCCAGTCTTTTTTTTGTCTTTGTCTTCTATGATTTTTTCAGAGACAGAAACTGCCGACTTGGCCCATCGCTCATTAGCTGGACGGATTAATATTTGGATACCTATACCATCTTCGCGAGTCGCTGCTGATAAAGCATTCAGCAATGCGCGCGATGCATCACGTTTAGATTCCATGTATGTTGCAATAGGATAAGCAAAGTTCTTCCTCAAAGTAAACTCGCCACCAATCGTACCGCTCATCTTACCGACCTTGCTAAAAACAGTATGCTCCGACACCTCTTCTAGCCGAGCCGATGGGTAGGCCGCTGCAATTGCCTGGCGAACTACCTCGGTGAGCACTGTAGGTACAACAGCATAATAGAACACCAAGCCATCGCGAGCCACTATTTCAAACGACAAATGCCTCTGCCCATAAATCTTACTCTTAAAACCTTTAGTGGCAGTACTGGATATAATATTGTACATAACCTGAGCTTGTGACAACACTTCTTCCGTCAAATCTCGTTTATCACGCCCGTCGCTAACAATATCATCGCTAGCTGGCGGGAGATGAATTAATATCGGCACCATCTTAAGCCCGCGCTCATAGTTCTTCGCCTCACGAAGAGTATTACGATAGACCATAAACACAACAAAAGACCCTAGCCCGATCACCAAAGCTATTGCAAACAATGTTACAAGAGTGCCTATCCCGCCGCCAGACACTACCTAATCCTCTACTTTCCCTATTTCGCGCCCGTAGCGTTTCCTTATATATTCTATCTGAAGTTTGCCGATCTCAACCTCGCGACGATACGGGTCGTCTTTGGTCTCTGCGATAATTTTCTTAGCTTTATCAACCCACTCCTTTTCAATAAGGTCATCATCATTGGCTATCAGCGCCGCGGTGTCATCAGATGTCGCAGACTGAGCAGCGCCAGGATCCACGGTTGGCTGAACTATAGGAATTGGCTGAGGTAGCACAATTTGAGGAACCGCATTAGCAACAGCCTCTGCAGAAGCAGCATTCATCACTTCTCTAGAAGTATTTTGCTTCTCAAGATTACCGCCATCTATGCCAAAAGTAGGTGTCTCGTAACTATTCTGCGGCAGCACCTCTCTCTGCACAGGAACTTGTTCTCTTATACCCGGTTCCATATTAAGTAAATTATACCATATGCGTTTACAATTTTTCTAGGCCTCAGTCCTCACTTCACACGCTTCTGATGCCGAACATACAAAAGAGCCAACAATACAAAGAGCGTAATTAATACATATGTACCTGCTTGAATTTGTCCTATTGATTGCACAGCAATAATCACAGTCGGCGCCAACGCTAACACTGCACCATACATTAAGATATACATGTCATCAGCACTCCGCTTAGACGGCTCAGATTTATGCTTACTCGCAATCTTGTTTATAAATAGAAGCAAGAGAGTCAATGTACAAGTAAGAAATATATATATTAATACAAACACAACGACTACAATAGCCGGACCAACTTTGGACGGCGCGGTCGTCTGGGTTATCGCTAGCAACACCACTAACGACAAAAACATCAAAAATGCAATTAAGCGTTTATACATGATTTAAATAATAACACCTAGGAGGCAAAAGCAGCGTCGCAATATAACGAAGCACCTTTGTAAACAACTATTAGGGTCGCTGCAACAACTGCTTTTTGCCCGATTGACCGCTCGCACTTAGCGAGCAAAAGACTTGCGATCGCGCGGACCTGCACCACACACCTGATGGTCACTGACATCGCAATCTCAAGGATTAATCAGGTGTGTAATGCGCGCACATATCGCGCGCTCAACGCCCTATAATAGGCGGAGCTTAGGTGGAACCATAATTATTTGGCGCCACCTAGTTTCCGTCGATTATTGTTGTGGAGGCTTATTTGGTTGGTATTGTTTTGCTTTTTTTGTTTTTCTAAAAGCTTACTCACACTATAGCAAATCAATGATAAAAAGTCAACGTCTATCGTAATATAAACATTGTTATTTATACTACAGCTCACTATTTTATTATACGTACCTCTGTTATTATTGTAATGTTGCGTTTTTATCTACAGTGTAATAATTACAATGATAGCTATTTTATCAAGTTATTATTAATTATTTATTACAACAAATAGACTTTAGATCATATCGAATTTAAAAAATACAACACTACGTCAGACTCTACACTGCGAATTTAACTTATGACAAACAGCTAACTGCGATACATTTACACAAACTATTTTTCATTAAAATTCATTGCACTATTTGTATTCAAAGATCCTTTATATAATTAACGTTTATATAAAACCAAGCAAAATCTTCATTACATTTTATGGCATCCGAAATGCGACAACTATACATACAGCATGGCAAAAATTGTATTAATGCCATAAAAAAGCTGGTGTCCACGCGATGAAAAAGTCTACTATATAATCTGTCCTGCAATGTACCGTATGTACCGTATGTACCGTATGTACAGCAAAACAACCCAGCAACGAACCAGAATCAGAGACAACCCAGCATGTCGATCTATGTACATGCAAGCAACAATATACTTTAGCTGCAAAAACAAAAATTCAACAACTTAATTCATAAAATCTTTTTCATAGACACAATGCAACTTACACACAAATACGTAATACCCACTGGACTAATAGCGCCAATGACCGATCTCTATCCGTCAAACTTCATCTACCAAAAACAGTCACCGCCAGTTTTTAGTATCGCCTTTCAGAACTTGTCTGTGAAGTCGGAAGAGCTTGGCCTGAGCCTCCTTAGCCAATCGCTAACATTTGGGCGCGATAAGCCTAGAATTATTTTGCCGACACCACATTTATGCTGCCAGCATCAGATTAAGGCATAGATTTCCTCGCCTCCACATTCCTTACAAGTTAGACCTCCCTGCACCATACGATAAAATTTCTGGTGATAATTCTGTTAAGCTATTCACCAGAAACAGTCCTCTCTACATTCAGTCGTTAGTTACTAACCGATATTTACAGAATTACAAATCAACATATCTAGCGTATCGTTTCAAGGCATAAAACACATTTATTTACTCCAATTATCCCGTTACCTAGTGTGGTATTTTTTACCTAGCAATCTTGCTAAAAAACATTGACACAAGCAGATTTTCACATTACTATAGAGATAGTTCCTGAATAAAAAAATTATACAGGAACCAGAAATAAACACTTCAGAAAACTCCACAACCATTAGAATGACTACTACTCGCAGGTAGTCATTCTTTTTTATCGCATAAATCAAAAAGAGCACGAAAGGCTCTACAACAAACGATGTGGTGGAGCTGCCGGGTACTGCCCCCGGGTCCGCAGAGTAACCTGTTGTTTGTCTACGCACATAGTCTAACTCGTTAAATAATCGCTTATCCGCTCAAAGCTAGACAAACATACGAACTAGCGATCTGCTTAAAATCTTAATTAATGATATAGCAGAAATATCAATTAACCGATCTTGCTAAATATGACACACCTAGCCTATAGCAAGAGTCTAGGCGGATGCGGCTGCCAGTAATATTACGCAGCTAGCGCAAAGGCTGTCTGCCGTGGCATCAATGATGCAACAAACGCCTTCGCTTTGTTTGCAAATTTTGCAACTATTAATTCTGATAACGTCAGAAGTCGGTACGCAAAACAACCTGTTAAATTCTCTACGTCGAACGCTATATCAGCCCCGCGTTACTCTTGACATTATATCACTTATTTACATCATCCGTATAGTATGATTAACTTTTAACTATATGGTCATGGCATCAACCGCTAAAATCCTTACGGTTTCACCCGTTGGATACGATGGCAGTATCGTAGAAGTAGAAAGTGACATATCAAATGGGCTGCCTAGTATACGCATAGTTGGTCTCGGTAATAAATCAATCGACGAATCTAAAGAACGAGTCCGCAGCGCCATCGTCAATTCTGGCCTAGAATACCCAACTAAACGTATCACCATCAACCTTGCGCCTGCCGAAATTCCAAAGGAAGGTACACATTATGATCTACCTATCGCCTTGTCTATCTTATTATCAGCCGGACAACTCCGCGAACAGGATGTTGCAAATTCTATATTCGCTGGCGAGCTAGCGCTCAACGGAGACATCCGCCCCACTAGCGGCGCTATCAATATCGCCGAAACCGCAAAAAAATCTGGTATTAATACTATATACTTACCCTCTAATAACGCCAACCAAGCGTCTCTCGTAGGCGGCATAAATATCATACCTGTAGATAATATCAAGCAGCTTTACCTGCACTTAAAGAAAGAAAAAACCATCACCAAGGATGCTGTTTGTCCGCACATTTATTCAGAAGAAAGCGAGCCTAACAAACAAACCCTGCTCGATGAAGTTGCTGGTCAAGAACAAGCAAAACGCGCCCTCATAATCGCAGCCGCAGGACATCATAATATATTGTTATCCGGACCTCCAGGAGCCGGAAAATCAATGCTAGCAAAAACCCTACCCAACCTACTACCTCCGCTCTCGCCTGAAGAAATGCTAGCAGCTACAAAAATATACAGCATAGAGGGTTCCTCGACAGAATCTATTATCCGTCAGCGTCCGTTTCGTTCCCCGCACCACACAGCCAGCCAGACATCGCTTATCGGCGGCGGATCAAGTCCGAAACCTGGCGAGATTAGCCTAGCGCACCTAGGAGTACTTTACTTAGATGAAATACCTGAGTTTTCGCATTCGTCTATTGAAGCCCTGAGACAACCCCTGGAAGACAAGAAAGTTACTATTACCAGATCACGTATGCGTGCCACCTACCCCGCCAACTTTATGCTAGTTGCTACCATGAACCCTTGTCCTTGCGGGTATTTTGGCGATCAAACCAAAGAATGCTCCTGCACTCCAGCGCAAATAGCTAATTATCAACGCAAGCTATCGGGTCCGCTTATGGATAGAATTGATTTAGTCGTACACGTCTCGCGCGTACCGAACAGTACATTGTCTTCGTATAATTCGTTGTCTTGTAAACAACACAAAACTGCATCAAACTTGATTCAGAGTGCCCTCAATATCCAATCGATAAGATACAATTGTAGCGATAAATACAACAGTAACTTAACAAATAGAGAAATAAATACGTTTGCTAAACTTGATGAGAAATCAAAAAATATGTTGTCGCAGGCTTCGGATAAACTGAGCTTGAGTCCGCGTAGCTACTTCAAAATCATCCGTGTCGCCCGCACTATCGCAGATCTAGACAATAGCACCAAAATACAAGCTGCACATATCGCAGAAGCTCTCCAATACCGATAACGAGCTTGATTTATTATCGGTAATTTGTTACCATGTACAGCGAGTATAGACTCAGTAAAACAACTGTTCTAAAGGAGAACTACGATTAATAATTCAACTCGCATAAATAACGCTATCCGCAGCAATGAGCTTCGCGTGATCGGGGCTGACGGTAAGCAGCTTGGCGTTATGTCTTTAAGAGAAGCTCTAGATATTGCACAAAAAGCAGGCGTTGATTTAGTAGAAATATCGCCTAAAGCTAACCCTCCTGTAGCTAAGATTGTTGATTGGGGAAAATATCAATATCAGAAGATGAAGGAGCAGCAAAAAGCACGGCGCAATAATAAAGCCAACGAGCTAAAGCAAATGCGATTTGGTTTGAAAATCGGTAGTAACGATCTAGAGATCAAGCTGCGCAAGATACGCGCTTTCTTGTCGGACGGACATAAAGTAAAAATTCTTATTTTCTTCCGCGGTCGAGAAATAGCCCATAAAAACTTAGGTTATGACTTGATAGATAAGATGATGGAACAGCTAAAAGACGAAGCTACGCTCGAACAAAAACCAACGATGGCCGGGAGAAATCTCAGCATAGTAATAAGGAGTAAATAATGCCAAAAATGAAGACCCACAAGGGCACTGCTAAGCGCATAAAGCTAACCAGTACCGGCAAACTTACCCGTCGCCGCGCATTCGGGAACCACATGCTATCCAAAAAAAGCAAGTCGCGCAAGCGAAATATTAATACCAGCGCTATTATTAAAGGCGGCATAGCAAAAAACGTTAAGCGAGCATTGGGAGTCTAATATATGCGAGTCAAACGAGGAGTCGCCGCTTCGGCGAAACACAAGAAGACCTTAAAATTAGCCAAGGGAATGCAGCATAACCGTACCCGCAGCTTTCGCTTAGCTAAGCAAGCCGTGATTCGCGCCTTGCAGTACGCATATCGCGACCGCCGCAACAAAAAGCGCGATCTGCGCAGCCTATGGATTACTCGTATCAATGCAGCTGCCCGCCAAAATGGCACAACCTACGGTAAATTGATAGCAGGTCTTCGCGCGACCAACATTGAAATCAACCGTAAGGTCCTCGCTGACTTAGCCGTCAACGAGCCGGAAGCTTTTTCTGAGATCGTCAAAGAAGCAACAAAGCAATAAAAGTTCTTCTACTTAGAACTTAAGCCTAATAAAAGACCGCGAGATCAACTAGCGGTCTTTTATTAGGCTATCTATAAGCCGGGTTCTGTTATCGGTAATCATCTATCTAGGCTGTACATTGCTGTACAGCTCAAGCGGATGTTAGTATTATCAAGCGAACAACTTATACGATAATACACCTTGCAGCTGGCAGGGTTTACCCTCCTTCTATGTCACCATAGTCGGCTACGGTCTCTTACACCGCTCTTTTCACCCTTACTATCAGTCATCGTACATTAAGCAGATTTGAGATAGCGGTATCGTTTCTGTGGCACTTTCCCTAGAGTTACCTCTGGTCGCCGTTAGCGACTGCCATGTCCTACGCTGCCCGGACTTTCCTCTTGTTCTGTAAAGAACCAGCGATTACCCGATAGCCTAGCGTAATTATATCACAAAAAGCCTCCAGGCTAGCGACTGATATTCCCCGCTTATTGCAAGGTGGGTTCTCTCACAATATTCCCACGAGAATACTGCTATTGAGATCCCTATCAATGATTTGTTAGGAAAATCATATACGCTGGTGCCTAAGAGGCTAATTATATTGTACCACGACTACCCGCCAAAAACGATAGAGAATCCTTTTAGTATGTTTACGATTATAAAGTTCATATAAGTAACTATTAACGAACCGCCAACCATAACTATGGCAAAAATTAATAAAACACCATATCTCTCTATAGTATCGAAAACACTCCTCACAAAGTCAGGAGCAAGCGCATACAGTACCCGCGATCCATCCAATGGTGGTATCGGAATTATATTGAAAGCAAAAAACCCTAAATTCACCATTGTAAAAGCCGTTAATACAGAATTAAACAAAGAACCTGCCTCGGCCTTAGAGACTACAAGTATTGCGTACGCTACAAACGCTAAAAGGAAGTTCACTAACGGACCGCTTATAGCTACCAATGCCACTCCAATCTCGCCATACTTTATGTTGCTTGGGTTAAAAGGCACTGGTTTTGCACCACCAAAGATTGGCACGCTAGCCCCAGTCGTCATGTTTGTGATAATTATTATCATCGGCAGTAATATAGTCATATACGGATCTATATGTTTTATCGGATTCAAAGTTAATCTGCCAAAATCATACGCAGTTCGATCACCCAAATTATTTGCCACCAAGCCGTGAGCTAATTCATGCAACGTCATCGACACAAATATCACCACCAAAACAATAATTATATACAGAATATCCATCTAATCTATCATTGTACCAGCTCTTGACGAAGAATCAAAACCAGAGTATACTAGGACAGATTGATAATAACCGTAATTAAGAAGTGGAATCTACAATGGCAGCACGATGTGAGCTGACTGGTAAAGGCAAGCAGTTCGGAAACAAAGTAAGTTTCTCTCTGCAGCGCAACAAGCGAGTATTCAAACCCAACCTCCAAAGAAAGACTTTAGTTGTTGGTGGTAAAAAAATCACCATGGTACTTTCAACGAAAGCTATACGCACACTCAAGAAAAAAGGTATAATAGCTTCAGCCTAAGCCACAAAGTAAAATCCCCCTACGACAGGGGGATTTTATTATTTAACCTTAGACTATATTATCTCGTTCGCGACAATATATACGTCGTTAATACCGTTGGTAGCGAGGAGTCATTCTTTACTTTTAGTTTAGATACATTTTCGACAGGCGCACCCATTTCTTTAACAAAAACTTCGGCCGAGTCCTGTGGCACTTCGTAAGATATACCGCTATCAGCATAATGTATCGGCACGACAACCTTCGGGCTAATAGTACGGACCAGAGCCACAGCGCTCGTGGCGTCAAGCGTATAGCCAGATCCACCGACTGGAACTATTAGGATATCTATCACTCCAAGATTTTCTAATTGATCATCGTTTAATTTTGGTTCGATGTTACCAATAACACCTATAGCAACATTACCGCATTCTATCCGATAAATCGTATCTAGTTTTTCATTGCTGCCACTATCAAGATGTCGAACAGCAGCAATTCCTTTTATAACAAAATCTCCTATTTCGTATTCGCCAGGACCATTAACTACGAGCTTTGCGCCATCCGCCTTAACAGCGAAGCGATCCTCGGTAGCAAGTTCAACGCAACCGGTAGTTTTGGCATCTTTTAGTCCGATCAACGACAATTTCGGATCTGTAATAATAGTAGTCTTTTTACCCGAAAGTACAATCGTGTTTCCGCCTTTGTATTCTATGTCAAACACTCTTTTTTCCTCCTTCATTCCTATCGCTGCAGAATATTTTCACTATCTACTACAACTTCGTGTCTGCTTGATAATATATCATTAATGAACCTATCATGCACGCTCAAGCGATAATAGAATTCGTCGTACAGCATTCTACTAAACGTTAGCTGCCTACCGACTTTTATTTCTATTCCATTTACTACATCCGCTACACGTTTAGGCTCGACATTACCGACGATCAATAAATCAACCTTGCTCGCTGAACCGCGAACCAATACGCCTGCTGCTATCACAATTTTTGCTTTAGGCAAAGCCGCCAGAGCAATTCGCCAATCGTCTGTCTCGCTACTAGCAGATTGTTTTGAAAATCTTTTTGGTTTTTGCTTGCTAACATCATTATTAGTAAAAATCTCTTTGAGCGGTTTGTAGTGAATGTAAGAGCGGTTAATCTCGTAATATAGTTTATTATCGTTTGTATTACTCAGCAGCACGCCAACATCAAGCATATTAGATAGCTCTCTGCGCACAGAATTTATCTGTTCGCCAATCAACCGCGTAATCTCGCGGACATAAAACGACTTTCCAGGATTGTTAAGAAAGAGATGCAGAAGTTTTACCCTCGTTTTTGAACCAAATAATGCGTCAATCATACCGTAAACCCTTTAGTATAAGAGTATCATATCTAAGAGCTCTTATCTAGATTGTTCACGATGTAGGTCCATGCTTCATCAATACTAAACCATTTAATATCCTTATTACGCCTCAGCCAAGTAAGCTGGCGTTTAGCCAACCGCCAATCTAGTACGCAAAGTTTTCGCTCAAGTTCAATCTCGTTAATTGTGCCATCTAGATATTGTTTGATAAGCGGATAGACATTCCCAGTCATTGCCTCGTTGTACCAGCCCCACTTCTCTGCCGCGCGTATAGCTTCATTTATTGTTGTATTACCTACAATATTCTTTGCCCGCTCTTCAATTCTGCTTCTTAGGATATCTCTGTCTGTCGCTATACCTACTAGTATAGTATTGCTAATTATTTTATCATTTTTGAGAGGATCTTCCCCCCTGCGTAGAATAGCGTTAATAATGTGTCGCTTGTTTTTTATATTTTTCGGCAATTTAATGTTGTTTTTTTCGCAATGATATATAAGCTGTTCTAACGATTTATTCTCAAGTTTACGCCGTTCATCAAGATTGTTTGAATATGCCGTAAACTTAAAATCGTACAGTACGCTATCGATATACAAACCAGTACCACCAGCTATAATCGGCAGATGCCCGCGTGAACGAATTTCGCTAATCTTTTGCTGAGCATACACCTTAAAATTTGCTGCCGTAAACCTCTCTCCTGGATCGACCATATCAATGCCCCAATGCGGTATCCCTTGTTGTTCTTCAGACGTAGGTTTAGCTGTACCGATATCGAGTCCGCGATAAATTGCTCGCGAGTCAGCCGAGATGACCTCACCGTTAAATTTTTTAGCGATCCGAATCGCTAGCTCAGTTTTGCCGCTAGCAGTCGGACCAGCAATAACGACTAGCGGCAAATCTATTACGTCAGCTGCTGCTAGCAATTTATTATCGCGCTCAACAGCGGCAGCTAATTTTTTCATTATTGAATGCTCTGAATGTATTCAGCTAGTTGATCAATAGAAACCTGCTCCTCGCCCGCGCGAGTACGAACGCTAACGACACGTGCAGCCTTATCCTTTGGACCAACTATAATTTGTACTGGAATTTTTACAACAGTTGCCTCACGGATTTTTTTGCCTAACGACTCATTACGCGTATCTGCTGTGAATCTTACTTCGTTGTATTTTATAGGACGCATCAATACCTCTGTTTTTAGCACTGATGTAACTTCATCAACATAGTCATTTACTGTATCATTGACTGTAAGAATACGAACCTGTTCAGGTGCAATCCAGAATGGAAACCAGCCAGCCGTATGCTCAATGAATACGCTCAAAAAGCGTTCAATTGAACCAAGCAATGCGCTGTGAATCATTACTGGACGCTCCGAATCGCCAGACTCATTTATGTATTCAAGACCAAAACGTTCAGGCTGGACAAAGTCTAACTGTACTGTCGCAACCTGATGTTCTCGTCCAATCGCATCGGTCGCCATGAAGTCTATTTTTGGCCCATAGAAAGCTGCTTCGCCTTCCTGTTCAAAATAATCAAGACCTTTAGCGACGACTGCAGCTTTGAGTTGCGATTGGGCTGATTGCCACAATTCTAACTCGCCCAAATAGCCTTCGCCATCGTCGCGGTAACTTAATCGCACGCGTAATTTCATACCAACGATATCGTACAATTCTTGCGCGCAAGCTAGCAAATTATTAATTTCTTGTTCAATTTGGTCAGGCCGGCAAAAGACGTGGCTATCGTCCTGAGTTAACGAACGCACGCGGCTCAAACCGCCTAATTCACCGGTTTTCTCGTCTCGGTAGTCGGTCGTTGTTTCTAAATAACGTATCGGCATCTCGCGATAACTACGCGGCTGCGAGGCAAAAATCTGAGTATGATGCGGACAGTTCATCGGCTTGAGCGCCATCTTGTCGCTAGTCTCTTGGCTAGTTACCAAAAAAAGTTCGTCGCCAAATTTTGCCCAATGTCCTGATGCTTCGTATAAATCCTTCTTGGTGATATGCGGTGTCCAAACTTTCGTAAAACCGTATTTTTGGCGCAGCTCGTTCGATAACTGCGCTGCCTTTTCGCGCAGAACCGTACCGCGCGGCGTAAACAACGGCAAACCGATGCCAACAAGCGGTGACATAGTATAAAGATCAAGTTCTTTACCGAGCTTACGATGATCGCGCTTCTTTGCCTCTTCTAGCATATCCAAGTAACCGTCCAGTTCAGCTTGAGTCGCAAAAGCGACACCGTACAAACGCTGCATCTGCGGGTTGTTCTCATTACCGCGCCAATACGCACCAGCAACGCGCATTAACTTGAAAGCTCCAACCTTGCCGGTGCTTTCAACGTGACCGCCACGACATAAGTCAGTATAATCACCCTGCGAATACAACGATACAGTGTCAACCTTGCTTTCATTATCGCTGGCAGAACCAAGCTTCTGGCCCGCTAAGTCTTTCGCTATTGTCGTACCTGACCGTTTCAAGTCGTTAAGCAATTCAATTTTGTAAGGCTGATCGTTTTCTTTCGCCCAAGTTATCGCCTCATCAACCGGCACATCTTGACGCGTAAACGGCAGATCGCGTGCAATAATGCTTCGCATTTCTTTCTCGATTCGGCTAAAATCATCCTCCGATATTTTTACATCACCAAGATCAATATCGTAGTAAAAACCATTATCAATAGCTGGCCCAACACCGAATTTAGCCTGCGGCCATAAATTCTGCACCGCCTGCGCCATAATATGCGCTAGACTGTGCCGCATTGATTGTAGTTGCTGTTCGTTCATGATGAACCTCCTTTTTAGAAAATATAAAAGCACGCAAGCGTTTTACGCGCGTGCCTCGGTCCCAAAAACGGGAGGTTCCACCTTGGCTATTACTCTTGCTCCGACTTTTTACGTGCGCCGCAACCGCCAACACGAGACTCAAGAGGTGGTTAGACTCCGTCAACGTCTACTTAGTATATTACTGGCTATTCTGCCATATTGCAATACGTATTGATTTCTGCTACCATTAAGTGCAGCTGGGCGATTAGCTCATTTGGCTAGAGCGCTTCATTGACGTTGAAGAGGTGAGAGGTTCGAATCCTCTATTGCCCACCAGAGCAATCATGTAACTTGCCGTAATTTAGACGGCAAGTTTTTTATTTTGCATAATATTTTATGCACAAATACTAAAAGTTCTCCACGTCGTTATTCGGTGTCTAATCAACATTTCTATGCGTCTGGTGATATATTTTCGTAGATTATCTAATTTGACAAAAAATAATACTTATGCTAATATAAAAGCATGGCTAAACAACATACCAAAACAAAATCTACAACATATAAAAAACAATCTCGGCTAAGCCGCTATACCATTTACTACGAGCTCAAATAATACAACAAGCCGAACTGCTTCGCTTGGTATTGTAATCACGTAAAGTAATTCAGTATCTCGCGACCAGTGTTGGTAGTCTCAGCTAAAAGACTAATCTTTCGTTTACTATAATAATTTGTTTTTAATATAAACTCACCTGTCACCCATTTTTATTTAGCTTAAAACTTAATGATAATTTTATAATTTTGATTTACGTCTAGCTTTCTTGAGAGCGTCCTTCTTGGCCTTTGTTTTAGCACGCGACGATAGTGTTGCCTTGTCGGTTACGTCAAATTTCTCAAGATATTTACCTAACAACAAATGCGTCTGCGCTGCCATTGATGCTGCAGAACTATAACAGATTGATGTAACAGGCATCAGAAACCATTGCAAAACCATAAAAACGGTTCGCGAACGCTTATAGCGTTCTGGACGAGGAGGCAACATCTTCAGCATCAGTAGAATCGTAATAAATATTCCGATAACTGCTACCTGTTGAATGTGGCTAACTATTAGCGGCAGAGCATGCGCAGAAATATTTCTGGAAGCTTCGGGATTGGTTAATAATGGCACCCACGCGCCAAAAGCAACCAATATTGACATTGTAGCTAGGCTAACATGGTTATCAATTAGTCGTATGAACCTTGCCAGTGTTTCCCAAAAAGGAGCTGTTCGCTGGCGCGTAAATAATCTGACTGCTACATATGGTATATCCGAAGCACCATACCCCCAGCGCCGCAACTGTTTAAACTGACTGATAAGCGTTGCTTTAAATGTGTCTGACAACACGGCATCTTGATATACAGGAACATGGATTGGCATAACACTATAGTCGCCTTTAAAGTAAAAATAACTGCGCCAATACTGATGCCCATCCTCAACAATACTGCGCTTACTCCAGAAATCCATACTCACAAGCGCCGAAAGCGGCTGGCTATGAGCTGCAAAATTACGCAAAGCATGCGGCCGCATACTACCAATAATAGTCCAAAACGAATTGCCCGTTGCTAGCACCCGCATTGGCGCTGGTGCATCCCAAATATTACCAAAATACAAAGCCACCGGCTGATATGATAGTCTTTCGCGGTTAGGGGTAACAGCATATTTATACGCCACATAATCAAAATAGGTTGAGTAAGGCCGATTATCGCTATCAAGGGTTGTAACAATTACTTGGTTATATTTGATCTTTTTATTGTCGCACCACTGCTTGAGGTCATAGCCTGCATACGTAATATTTGGACCCTTGCCTGGTATCTCGTCTGGCAAATCTTTAGGGTGTTGAATAATCCGAAAGTCGCAAAATACGCCGGTGTACTCATCACGAAGACGCTTGGCAGTCTCTGCCATCTGCTCGCCGCCGCGTTCTTCGTAAGCCAAATATACAATCAACCTCTCGTTCGGATATGTTGTATTATTTACTGACTCTACCGTCGGCTTCAATACTTCGTAAGACTCGTTGTAAGCAGCAATTAGTACTGCATGATAAATCTCTCTGGGATCTATAATCTGCAACTCACCTTTTTCGATAGACAGAATAGTTTGCTGATGCACATCAGCTTCAAAATCTTTTTTATTAATTTTAATTTCGGGCGACTTGCCCGCAGCAGCCTGCGATAAATCATCAAGTCGAGCGCTCCAATCAATTTTCTCGGCCCGAACAAGTTGCCGGTGGCCCAGCAAAGTTCTATAAGAAATGCCTATAGCCTTAACAAACGTAGTTAACACCAATAACAATAAGTAAATAGCTGCCAGAAAAGGACTAAGTACTGATAAAACTACTAACAAAATTAACATGCCATAGCTTATTAACGCTGGCAACATCTCAAAAAAACGATAAAGCTTCGACCTTTTGCCAAGAGGAATTTCTAAGTCTGGACAACTCATGCCGCCCGTCCTAAAGATAGGACGCCAAAAGCGTACATAGCAGCAATCAGCATAATGATAAACGCGCACCATCCAACTGCCTTAGCAGTTGTTGTTTTTTCCAATAGATAAAACTTTATCATTAGCGCGCCGTGGATGATAGTTACTAACGTGAAAAATCCAGAAAATAATAATAAATATTGCCAGTGATCTTTGTAAAAATGTACTTGCCCGAAAGCAGTATAACGCGAATAAACTGTAATCTCGCTGGGCGTAATCTGCATAGACACGGCAACTGAACAAACTATATCTAAAATTAGCATCGCTACGAGAAAAAGGACAAGAGTCCTATTCTTGAGAATACCTAATAACGACTTAATGATTTCGCTTTTCATAACTTATAAACTATGGAGCCGTCTGCCGGGATTGAACCGGCGACCTGCGCGTTACGAATGCGCCGCTCTACCAACTGAGCTAAGACGGCAATACGTTTATATTATAACAAAAGCCAAACAATCCTACCATAGAAAAAGCCCCACTTCGTGGGACGCTTTCTATGGCGCGCCCGACCGGATTCGAACCGGCGATCTCCTCCGTGACAGGGAGGCGTGATAGACCAGCTTCACTACGAGCGCAAACTATTCAGTGTGCATTATATATCATTACCTAGTTATGTGCAAGCGAAAAACGCCTACTGGTTAACTACCGCACCGCCAGTTTGGCTGTTATCTGGAATGGTTATATATTCGCTAATCTTACCACTCTTTTTTAGCTGCTCAAATTGCGACTTAAAAGCCGTCAACGGTATATGAACATATTCAAAGGTTATCTTCTTGTCAGTTTTCGCAACAACTTTTACTATATAATAACCATCGTCATTAGTGCTCCTTGTAATACCGGATAAGCTGCCGACTGGAGTTTTTGAAATGTCCGAAACCCTGAGTCCATTAAATTTACTGCTAATATCAACTGATCCGCTATTGCCAGCTGATAACTTGCCCTCGGTCGATTGTTTATTGATAGTTTCAACCGTTTTGGCAAAGTCGCCATTAGACTTCAGTAAAGATAAGGCTTTATCAGCCTGATCTTTTGCAGTTGTATCCATAGCAAAGGCAACTTTGTTTTTTAGCAGCCCGTTTTCAACAATTAGCCGATAGTCATCAGCGCTCTCTCCGTAAAGCATACGAATCGACGCATCATATGTTTCTTGCGACACGCGGCCGTTAATCGTCGTGCGTTCCTGGTCAATAAAATCGTTAACGTCTTTTCGCGAAATACTAACATTATAGCGCTTAGCCAGTTTGCGAGCGTAAGCTGCTTGTTGAGCTAGATTCATTGAACGATATTTAATGTCGTCAAGCTGAACATACCAGTCCTTAGAGTTGACCTTAACCTCACCATATTTATTTAAGTAATATTCAGAAGCTCGGTACTGCACCAAATAATCGCTATATCGGACTGGCTCGCCGTCAACACTGCCAACTGGCAACATTGCAATGCGAGAAATTCGATAAGCTATAGTGCTAGTATTCTGCATCGGATACATTACCGCCCAGCAACCAACTAATAGCAGAATGATACTGGCCATCGAAATAAGTACTGTATTAATAATCAGCTTATGCTTGGTGTATTGAATCGGATATTTAAACCTGCGGCCGCCAGCTAAAATCTGTTCGCGATGCTCAGCGATAGTCTCATTAGTAATACGGCTCGCCGCTGGAGCTGGTTGTTTTTTACTTCGCTTCAACTTTATTTTCTTCATATATTTTCTGTCTCCTTAGTTCGGCTTCGTGAACTGCATCTTGCAACTCATTATATATCTTGCTAGGATGCTCGACTAGCCGAATAACCAGATCGCCAACGTAAGTACGCATGATGATGGTGCCAAACTTGAACACTTCGCCGCTAAACCCAGGTATATTATAACTTATACTTTGGACCTTATCTAGATTTATTTCTACAACATCCCGGCCAAAGAAGCCGCGCTGAGTAATCTGGCGAATGCGCTCGTTAGTCACCGCGTATACAGTATAAAACCACATCAAGAAGTGATAAATAAACAAGATTAAGCCAAGCACAAAACCGCCAAAAAATATCCACAGCAAATCAAGATTAGTCTGCCAAATCAAGAACGGTATTGCGCCGACAGTCATCGGAATTAGCAACGAATAAAAACCCTTCCGCATAGCAATAATGTGCCGTCGAAAAACTAGCAATAATTTCTCGCCGTCGTGTAATCCTTCAAATTCTGCTGCCATAGTAATATCCTGGTACCCCGGACAGGAGTCGAACCTACAACCATTTCCTTAGGACGGAACTGCTCTATCCAATTGAGCTACCGGGGCCCTGGGATTAGTGTAACATCGCAAGCACTAGCGAGTAAAGCGCTCGCTAGTTCGATGATAACTATATAACTCATCATCGCTAAACCAATGTGATATTTCTTCTGCGGCTTCCTCGATGTTACCGCTAGCATGAATTAGATTAGGCACTCCCTTGCCTTCGCTATCAGCATATTGGAAGCTCATGTGCGAAAAGTCGCCGCGAATAGTGCCAGGAGCAGCACTCTTTGGTTCTGTCGCGCCGACAAGTTTGCGAACCAGATCAACCGCTTCAACGCCCTCAAGTACCATCGCGATAACCGGCCCCTGAACCATCATTTCTAACGTAACGTCAAACTTTTCTTTACCGCGGCGAGTGATCATTTTGCCAATTTCTTCGTAGTGGCGGTAGTAGTGCTGCTTGTCGGGCGCAATCATTTTAGTTGCGACTATTTTCAGTCCAACCTGCTCAAAACGCGTCAAAATACGCCCGACTAAGCCCCGCTGCACTGAATCCGGTTTAAAGACAATTAGTGTTTTTTCTACATCACCCATCATTCATATCTCCTATTTATACAGTTGCTTTACCGCTATTATATCAGATATATCTAAGTTATTTACTATAAATATTTTGAATAACTTTTTTGTTCGATATATTGTTTATCTACCTTTAACGACGTACAATATTCTTATGGATATGTCAGAGCTGATCGAAGATTTCATGGAGTATCTCCAAATTGAACGCGGACGATCGATCAAGACTAGCGAGGCGTATCGCCACTATCTAGAGCGTTTTCTAGAATTCGCTGGGTTCGACTTAACGGTCAATAATATCCGCCCAGAGCTGGTCAGAAAATATCGCTTATGGCTCAATCGCTATCAGACAGATCGCGGCGGCACTTTATCGCTTATTACTCAGAATTACCACCTCATTGCCCTGCGCGGCTTTCTTGATTACCTAAGTAAGCGCGATATCGAAAGTATGGCGCCAAACAAAATAGAATTGCCGAGAGTTCACCGCAAACAAGTCACATTTTTGTACAGCGACGAGGTGCAGCGTATGCTTGATGCAGTAACCAATGATGATAGTTTGCCAGCACTTCGCGATAAAGCCATTCTCGAACTTCTCTTTTCTAGCGGACTGCGCGTATCGGAACTTGTTGGACTTAATAAAGATCACGTCAATATGCAGCGCCGCGAATTTACTGTCCGCGGTAAAGGACAAAAGGACCGCCCGGTTTTTATCAGCAAACGGGCAGCTGAACGTGTCCAGGATTACTTATCGGCGCGAACCGATTCTTTACAACCTCTGTTCCTGAGCTATAGCCGCAATAGCGGCACGACTAGCACTTCTGGTGATTATCGGCGGCTATCGCAGCGCAGCATTCAGCGAATCATCGAAAAATACGCTAAGCTAGCTGGCATCACCAAACACGTCAGTCCGCACACTATGCGGCATAGCTTTGCGACCGATTTGCTAATGAACGGCGCCGATATCAGAAGCGTACAAAGTATGCTCGGACACAGTAGTATCGCTACCACTCAAGTATATACCCATGTAACCGACCAGCATCTCAAAGACGTTTACGAGCAATTTCACACCGACACTGAATAAATTTTTTATTCAATTATCTCTATTGTTCTACGGTTTTACTGCTCTTCTGGAATAACTTTGCATGTTAATGCCGAAGGTACCCCTTGATTAGTTACCGAGAAGTCTTTACAAAGATTGCCTGTAATATCAACTGCATACTCAGGATAATTGATATTGCTAGACGAGCTAATCCGGCTAGATACGCGACGATATACATCACCGGCTCGGCCAGTTGAATCGACTTTTGGCTGCACGCCGTCAAATTTAATCGTACCATCGCCGATATTATCAAACGATAATCTAACGTCAGTGTCGTTATAAATACTGGTGATTCGCAAAAAAGCCATTGGATTGCCAGCAACAAGATTGCGCGGCAATGTGACATAGGCCGAACAAGCATATTGATGATTATCAAAAGCTTCCGCTGAACACGTAATTGGTGAGACGCCTGCTATCGCGTTTGTAGCGCTACCAGCAGCACGAACCGATTGTGGCGCCACCGCATTAAACGCAGTACTATCTAACAAATTTCTCGGCGCGCGAATACCAGACGGACGCAAGAAGGCAGTCGAGACAATTGAGCTATCAAAACTTTGTTGCCCGTTAACTGTCGTGCTCTCTGGAACAACCGCCTGAATACGCAATAGCGCTGGCGCATCAGCCGGCCATTCCACGCGTTTTGGTAAAGTGTCGCCGCCATCAGCAGACGATATTGTCGACACTTTATCATTTTTCATCATCCATTGAAGCCTAATTATAGAGGCATCTTTGTTGACGCGCAACGGCACAACGCGCGAGCTGCCCTCCTTGAGACTATACACCACATCGCTTGTTTGCGAATCAATCAATACACAAGTATAAGCCTGTCCGCTAATGTATTGTAAGTTAGTACCACTCTTGATAGTGATAGCGGTATTACTTATGCTACTAATTATGCCAGCATCTTGTATTGTACTACATCGTTTAGCAGCAATCGCCTTACAAGCAGCGCTAGCCGAGCCGCCGCGCTGGCAAGCCATAATCGCCCGCTTGCCATCCTCGACGCCCGCCACCGCAGATTCGTAGGCAGTGCGCGACAAGTTATTATTGGAAGCGCGCGATTCTTCTTGAACCATGATGCGAATAAAGCCAGTTGATACTACCATTAATAATATGGCTGTAAACATTACAACAATAATTGAAACTAGGCCGGATTGCTTGGAATGCGTCATGATGCCCTCTCTGTAATTATAGTTTCCGCGAACTGATTAATCGCGCAAAAAGTATAGTTATTAGTCTCTTCAGACTGTGCTAAGCACTGCGCATCGCTAGAATTAATTATGCCATTACGATAGGTATCCTCTTCATAAGTACCAAGCGTATAACCAATCGTATAACCAGCTCGACTATTACTATCGACAAATAGATCGGTCAAAGAAATATTGTGAATCGCTAACCCAGTATCTTTATCGCCCAACACTTCTACGGCATTCATCGGGGCGCCCTTGGTGATTACCGTTGGATATCGCCCTCGTATTGCTTTACATAGAGAGCCGTCTGGGTCAGCCACGCGGGCAAAAACGATTTTGCCGTGGCTAGGATCATCGTCGTAAACTACGCCAGCACTAGCGTCCCTTGACCTCAGGTTCTCTGGCGTATTCCAAACATAAGTATACGAGCCAAAACACAATCGACCCAAACCACCGGTACCGCTATCGCTAGGAGCTACCTGAACGATATCTCGACCCTTTGCCGACAAACCATCACGCTTTATCATATCGCCAACCTCGCGGCCAGCAGAATTAATCGTTTTAATCGTGATACCTTTGTGATACATGTTCATCAGCTGTATCGTAGTAGTTGCCACCGCCACCAAAAGTATCGCCACCCCAGTCATAGCCAAAAGCAATTCTACTAAAGTAAAACCCTGTATCTGATTTGTATTCTTATTACTTGTCATATATCCTCGTCACCGTTCCTATAGTTAACGGCGCTGCCGCACCAACACTATCCCAGCAAGCATTCACATACACATCGTAAGCTTTAGCAGTATTTACGCCTGAGTTCTGCTCGGCTCGAACAATTTGGGCAAAAACACCGTATGTTTTAGCGTTAATTAAATCAACGTTAGCGTAAACCGAAGGTGGCGAATAGGTCGTGTTCAAAACGCGCACCGGCAGAACTGTATCATTCTTTTGATCAACCGACATAAAAAAGGCATTTGTGCCAGTGGCTAAATCAACACGGCCGCCAGGTGCAGGACAGCCATCTGAGCTGACACTCACAACATCAAGTGGATTATTGACCAAAAATTTGCTGCTAGTTAGCTCCGCCCACTGCGCAGGATTAGTATCTTTAACATACCTAATAAGGGACACTTGAGCATCTAGTTGCTGGCGGACAAGCGTAATTTCAAGCGAACGCTGGGCAATCTGCGTACCGCGATTCATAACTATGTAAGTTCCTACGGTCAACAAGCTGAATACCACAAAACTAAACATTACCTCGATAATGGTGTCACCGCGACTATAACGCATCTAGCAGCCCTCCCCGACAACTTGCACTGAGCTTTCTAGTGCTGCATCGCGGTCAATCCGCACGCCTAACCGCGCGCCAGTTAGCCAGCCGCTAGGGTCAACGCAAAGCCTCGCCTGATTTAACCCGCCTGCCGTTATCGTGTCACTAACGCTTGTCTTGTTAGAAAAGTACGTGTGGATAACACCGCTGACTGGCGACCGTACGATGGCGATCGAGATTATTCGATCAGTTTTACTCTCATCAATTCGAGTATCCCAGCCAAGCGCATAATTATCAACAGAGTGGCCAGTATTTGATGTGGTTAACAGCGCCGACTTAGTAGCCGACAACGCGCTCCTATCGGCTGCCCTCTGCAAAAAATCGTAATCGCCTTGCGATAATAAAGCCTTGTTCATTTGGTCTTCGTTTTCTGTCGCTATATACAGCGGCCGTGCTGTAAAGTTAACGCCATCAACCGACGATATAAAACGTCCAACAATCATGCACACGCGGCTAGTGCCTGCCAATACTGTACTGCTATCGCTAACGACTATCCGGTCTTTATCAGCATTAAGCCCGCACTCATTGTGATTTTCTGTGTCATTTTGAACATTCACGGTTTTGTCATATTGGCCTTGGATAAAATCGGCAAACGAGTCAACAGCGTCGCGATAACGCTGAGCGCCAATGGTACCGCCGACTGTCGCCAATATGCCAGCAGCCAACACCCCCGAAACAGCCAGGAACAACATTACCTCGATAATTGTGAAGCCCCCCGACAACTTATTCATATCACTATTTTAGCATAAGCATCATAACATTGATACTAGAAAAACGATGCAATCACTAGCCAGTCCATAATTCGCGCACCGACAAAAAACGAAATAAACGATCCTAAGGCCAACAACGGGCCAAAAGCAATCTCGCTATTAGCTTTGAGTTTCTTGCTAGCAAGTCCTGGAATCACCAAGACGCAGCCAATTAAGTTAGCCAGAAACAGCCCGACAAAAGCCGTCTGCCACGAAGCCAATATCAACCCCAAGCCAACACCTAATTTCACGTCGCCTAGACCGATCCACTTACCTTTCGATAGCAAGTAGAGCACGCCATAAACACCCGACATAATTATTAGCGCTATTGCCAAACTATATAATTTAACGTCATTAACTATAAAATAACGCAACACCACAAAGACTAGCGAGACCAGGCCATACGAAACAGTAAGAAAGTCTGGCAGAATTCGCCACTTGATATCGTAAGCGACTAACATGATTAGAACTACCAACGATACACACCAAACAGCAAACAATACCCACTGCAACCCCGCCAGGTGCCATGGCCAGACCAAGAATGACACCATAAATGCAGCCGCGAGAGATAATTCCATCAACGGCTCAAAGTAGCCGATGCAATTACCGCAATATCGGCAACGACCACGCGTCGATAGCCAGCTGATTAGCGGAATCAAATCGCGTAAACCGAGTTGGTGCCCGCAACTCAAGCAGCGCGAGCGATCTTGTTGCTTTTTACCCTTCAGGAGCGGCGATAATTTTTTGTATTCGGCCTTGTTGTACGATTCACCGGCCTTTTTGTCAGCAACAAGTTGGCGAGCTCGCAGCCGCCAGACTTGCGCTCCGGCAAAGCTGCCAAGCACTAGCCCGAATACCCCGCACACTATAGCAATTGATATAACTATCATACGTCTAGTATAGCAAAAAGGTTACGCTTTTGCGCAACCTTTTTGCTAATCCTAGCTAACTCTAAAGTTTTAGCTACGCATCTAAGCAGTATGCTGCATTATTACCACTTTCTAGCTTAGTAATCGTTACGTACTGGCGGCGCGTACCTTTGCTAAGTTTTTGAACACCCTCAGGTTGTGAGGCGTCACATTTAGCCTCACTGATTACTATGATACTTGCGTCACCGACAGTCACTGTTTCAGTATACTGTCGTACTTCAATCTTTGTAATATCAGTATTATCAGAAACACCATTTACGAATCTCCGCAAAACACCAGAATCAACTGAAGTAGTGCCGCGATTACTACCAACTGCGCTATTGTAGGCAGCTGACACGATACTAACATCACTCTTACGAGCTGTATCGCGCTGGCTAGCCTGCAGTGCCGGCAACGCAATAAACACCATCAAGAAAATCAGTGCAGCAATCGCCAGCACCAAAACGACCTCGATGATTGTAAAACCACGGTCTTTAATCTGTTGTTTTGTCATAATTTAGTTCCACCTTTCCCTTTGAACTTATGCTCAACTGTATTCAGTATAGCGTAGGCCCTTTCAGTTGTCTAGACCTTATCGTACACTGCCGACTAGACTGTAAATTGGGAATAATACCGCCCCAATCAACACGCCGGCGAATATAGCCAGAATTACCATCATAATCGGCTCAATCATTGTTGAAATCGCTTGAATTTCTTCGTCGAGTTCGTCCTCATAAGCTTGTGCTGTCTTGCCCATCATCTCGTCAATCCTGCCCGATTGTTCGCCGATTTTGATCATCTGCGGCACCATCGGCAAAATATAATCCTCTGTCTGCAAAGCAGCCGAAAGCGCTTTACCGCTCTGCACCTTACCGGCAGCTCTAGTAATCTCTTCGGCTACAACAGCGTTATTAACACCCTCAGCGGCAATAGCCAGCATATCCAGCATCGGTACGCCAGTAACTAGCAAAGTCTGTCCCATACGCGTAAACCGCGCCATATAAAGACGACGGAACATACCTTTGAACGGCGGCATATTAAGCTTCAGATTATCCAATAAGCGAGAACCCGCTTCGGTACGAACATATTGCCGCGCAAAAAAGATCGCTAGCGCTAATAGAATTAAGGTCAACCACCAAAAATTAATCACAAAATTAGATATTCCGATTAAAATTGATGTCAAAACTGGCAAGGTCTTCTTCATATCAGAGTACAACTTGGCAACCTGCGGCACGATTGTTACCATCATAAATACACCGACTGCAACCATCACCGCTAGGACAATACCAGGATACACCATAGCGCCGCGGATTTTGCTGACCATTGCTGCATCTTTTTCTTGCTGGTCGGCAATTCGCTTTAACGCATCATCAAGCGTACCTGATGCTTCGCCAGCGGTAACTAGCGCAATGAAAATTTTGTTAAACACTTCTGGATGTTTGCCAAAGGCCGAAGATAATGTCTTACCGCCTTCAACGTCGGCAATGATTTCTTGGACTATCTCCTGCATTTTTTTGTTGGCAGTCTGTTCAAATACCGTATGCAGGCTTTGCGTCAACGGTAATCCAGCGCCAATCAATGTTGCCAGCTGGCGCGAGAAAACAATCTTATCCTTGCTAGAAATCCGGTTGGTAAAGCGCGCTAGCCAGCCGCCCTCGACTTCCTCCTTGATTGATAGCGGCATATAGCCCTGAGCGGTCAGCGCTTTAGCGGCTTCGCTCTCAGATTCAGCTTGAACCAGCGATTTGACAATGTTGCCCGTCGCTTTATCGCGTGCTTCGTAGGTAAACTTTTTCATTAATTATCCCCTGATTAACCTTTCAAATTCGGTCAAGTCAACAGCGAATTCCCGCGCGCTATCATAAGTAATCGTGCCGCTTTGGACCAACTGCACCAATGTGCGATCCATTGTCTGCATACCTTGGTCGGCACCGGTTTGGATAATCGCGTCAAGCTGATGGGTCTTGCCTTCGCGAATAACGTTACGAACAGCTGGATTAGCAATCAAAATTTCAGCCGATACTACCCGACCGCCGCCGATTGCCGGTACTAACCGCTGCGAGCAAATTGCCATCAAAATATTACTGAGCTGCGCGCGGATTTGCGGCTGCTGATGCGGCGGAAAGACGTCAATCATACGGTCAATCGACTGGGCTGCCGAGTTGGTGTGAAGGGTTGCAAACACCAAGTGCCCAGTCTCAGCAATGGTGATCGCCGCCGAGATCGTCTCGAGGTCGCGCATCTCGCCGATCAGTACCACGTCTGGGTCTTGGCGCAGGCTAGAGCGCAGTGCCGCTGAGAACGAATAGGTATCGTAATGGACTTCGCGCTGCACTACTACCGATTTTTTCGACTTGTGCGTAAACTCAATCGGGTCTTCGATGGTAATGATGTGCTGCGATTTTTCAGAGTTAATCTTATCAACCAGCGCCGCCAGAGTAGTCGACTTGCCAGAGCCAGTCGGCCCAGTCACCAGCACCAAACCGCGCGGGTAATCGGCAAAATTCATCACTACTGGCGGCATACCGAGCTCGGTCACCGACTTAATCTCATTTGGAATTAAGCGCAGCGCTGCTGCTAGGTTACCACGCTCATGGAAAGCATTAACCCGGAATCGTCCGAGCGTACCGAAAGCAAAGCTAAAGTCAAACTCTTTGTCCTTGAGGAGGATCTGCTGCTGATCTTCGTCGAGGATCGCAAATACTAGCGACTCGACTTGCGCTTCATCGAGAGCATCAAAGCCAGCAATAGCTATCAATGTGCCGTCAATTCGCAGCATCGGCGGCAAACCAACTTGAATATGCAAGTCGCTAGCTCGGCGCTTGATAACTTCCTCTAGTAAAACTTCAATCCGTAATTCTTGTTCTGGCATTGTCCCCTCCTTTTATGCTGTGTCTGCCGACGTTACGCGGTTTACTTCTTCTAGTGTAGTGATTCCTTGCAAGGCTTTCAAGTAGCCGTCTTGGCGCATTGTAATCATACCATCCTCGACTGCTTTGCGCTGGATCTCGTTGCTAGTGGCCCGGCGAACAATTAAGTCTTGGATACCTTCATTTACATCCATTACCTCATACAGTCCAGCGCGGCCGCTGTAGCCATGCGGTGTAGCTGGCGTATCGCGACCTTTGACCAGCACGTAGGCTCGTTGATTAGCTAATGGCAAGTCCTTGTAGCCCAAATCTTCGGACACGCGCGCTACGTCCTCTTTGGTCTTCGGCAATAAATGCCCCACCGTCTCGAGAATCATCTGCGTCTCAAGCGGGTTCGACCAGTAAGCATCGCGATGCGGCGACACGCGGCGCACTAGCCGCTGGCCAATTACTGTGTTGACCGTGCTAGCAATCAGGAACGGCTCGACATCCATATCGAGTAAGCGCGGCAATACTCCGGCCGCCGAATTGGTATGCAGTGTCGAGAACACCAGATGTCCCGTTAGTGCTGCTTGCACGCCAAGGTTAGCCGTCTCGCTATCGCGCATCTCGCCGACCATCACTACGTCTGGGTCTTGGCGCAAGATACTGCGCAGGCCATTAGCAAACGTCAAACCAACGTCGTTATTAACCTGGATCTGGTTAACGCCGTCCATCTTATACTCAACTGGATCCTCAAGTGTCACAATATTAATCGCATCGGTTTTAATCTCTTTAATCAGCGCGTATAAGCTGGTTGATTTACCACTACCAGTCGGGCCGCTTGTTAGAATCATACCGTTAGGACGCTTGATACCTTTGCGAATCATTCGTAAGGCTCGACCGACATAGCCCATTTGCTCGAGATCGAACGTGTTGCCAGTTTTGTCAAGCAGGCGAATCACTACCTGTTCACCCCAAACAACTGGGCTAACAGCAATGCGCAGATCGACTTCCTTGCCAGCCACATTAACTGCAAATTGACCATCCTGCGGAATGCGATGTTCGTCGATTTTCAAATTGGATAAGATTTTGATGCGGCTAACTAGCGCCGGCTCAATGCTCTTGGGCAGCTGCATAACCTCGCGCAGTACGCCATCGACGCGACAGCGTATTTTCAGCGATTTTTCGAGCGGTTCAATATGCACATCGCTGGCACGACTCTTGACCGCATACTCTAGGATAGTGCTCAATGCGCGGCTAATCGGCGAATCTTGGACGATAGTTTTGATATCGCTTGACGATTGGATAGCCTCGGCCTGAGTAGCCTGCGCTGCCTCGTCAACGGTTGATAAGTCGGTTTTATACTGGTCGAGAACATGACGAACGCCTGCTTCCGATGCCATAAAGACCTTGAGCGGCCGCTGAATACGGTTAGCTAAATAATCTACCGCCTGGACGTTATTGGCATCGATCATCGCCACCGCCAGACGATTATTCACCTCGGCTAGCGGCACCGCCATGAAGCGCTCAGCAATATCGCTCGGCAGCAGCGATAGGATACTCTGGTCAATGATACTAGCCGTCAAATTAACATATGGCACGCCCGAAACATGAGCTATAGCATGAGTCAACAGCTCGTCGTCTATCTCGCCGATATCTTCCAAAACCGTCAACAACGGCTTGTTCGTTTTAGCCGACTGCTTAGTGGCTCTATCAATAACCCCGCGAGAAACCAAGCCCTCGTCAACCAAGAGCTTGATGAGCTTCTCCTGAATGTCATCGGTCATCAGCGCCACTAGAAAGACTCCTACCTATTTTGATTCTGACTACGATCCTGGTTTCGGCTCTGGTTGGCTGCGGCATCGGGTGAATTAGGCGAACTAGATGAACCAATTATTGTTTCTACTGTCGGATTTATGGCATTAGAATTAAAAACTTCCGAGCTTGGCTCTTTGACATCACTGCTCATTTTCTCAATCGTGCTAACACTAGCACCAACCCGCGGTGCCTTAAGCGCAGGAATATTGTTACCAATAGTAAACGCTATTAGCATAGATAAACCGGCAATCAGTACAATCATCGCTATATCGCTCTTCTTCACGGCTTTATCCCCTTCTTGTTAAGTTGAACTGTTTTGCCTGGCAAGTAATAAGCATGTCCAGAAATTGACATCGTAAACTTAGAATCTGACGCTTCAATCGTTGATTCGTCGATGTCAATTACGCGAATTGACTTTTCAAAATTTCGCAAAACGTCGCGTAAAATATCTGCATTACTGGCTGATAATTCCATCGTAAAGGCTATCTGTTGAACACTTCTAGAATTATCGGCATTGTTGTCGCTTGACGAGCTGTTATTTTTGTTACTGTCAGAGGAATTTTCGTTCGAAGAAACTGTTTGGAAAGACTCAAGCTTAGCGCCAGGCACTCGACCAACTAAATTCTGTACAGAGGCGCCAAGTGCTAGCGAGTTGTCGTCAGCTGGCAAAGCATCCAAGATAACACGCAGCGGGTCTTCCTTGTCGTTAAGTTTTGCAGAGCCGAGCGCCGAATTGGTGTTTAACACGCGGATATTGTCGCGCAAACCATCATACGTCTTAATATTACTATCAAGCGTCGATGTTGTTTGATTCTTTTCGGCTAGAACTTTCGTTTCAAAAACTATACGCTGTACTAGAAAACCGCCAATAACCAGCGCAAAGCCAACCAAAACCGACGCGCCTGCCACCCAGCCGAACATTACGCGGCCGCTACGATCAATTTGCCGGCGCTTATTTAGCGAGGTATCTTTCTTTGCTTCCGCCATTATTTATCCTCCTTTTTGTTTGAAGTCTTTGCCTCAAACAGCGAATCTGGCACATGCTTTTTTGAATCAGTCACGTCTACCGAGCCAGTCGGCGAAACGATTACTAAGCTTTTAACGCTATTCGACAACAATTCTTCGGGATAAGAAAACGTCAGAGTAAACGTCAGTTTCTTCTCTCCGCCAGAATCTTCGGCATACGCCGTGTTGGTAATTCTCACAGAGCTAGATAGCGGCGTTTCTGCAGATTCCGAATCTTTCGTGTATTTCAATTTAGTATTAAGAATAGTTTTTTTGAGAGCGTCTACCGCATTAAAACCGCCAGCTGTTGAGCCTTCTATGGTAATCGTTTTTTCTGACGCATTATAACGTACCGTTGACATAGTCACGTTATTTGGCGCCTGCGGGTTAACCGCGCTCAAAGTATCAAAGATGCGTGAATTAACACCTCGATTGCTACTGATCATATCAATCTGAGTTAGCTGATTCTGAATAGTCAAAAGATCATTAATATCTGGTTTATCGCTAAGTTCTTTATATTTGCTTTTAATAGCATTATCAGCCTGGCCGCTAGCAAACTGCAGCGACCCCAAAGCAAGCCCCAACACAATCACAGTACCTGCCGCAGCTGCAGCCACTAACATTGATACCGATATTACCGTGTTACGAACCCGCTGAGCGTGCAAATATTCCCGCTTAACGTCTGGTATTAGGTTTACTTCAATCATGACAAGTTTCTCCGTTTCGCTAGGCCAACCGCCGTAGCAAACTCGTTAGCAATCGGCGCTAGTTGCTGTTGCATACTCTGCGAGACATTTATATTTTGCCAAGGGCTAGTTGCAACCGCTGATATATTAATCTTGCCCGCCAAATACGAATCAATTTGCGGCACAGTCGCACCGTATCCAGATAACAAAGCTTGAGAAACGGCCACATCTTCATACCTATTCTGGAAGAATTTAATCGATTTTGACAATTCAGAAGCAAAATTATCAAGCGTCATCTCGACAGCACGGAAGACTTGCCCTTCGAGGCGACTTTGATCTAGACCAAATTTCAGGATAAACTGGCGAGCCTGATCCTCTTGGACACTCAGGTTCTGAGCTACAGCCTTAACTAGCGAGTTCAGCCCAGTCGGAATCGTTCTGATTAACCGCGGCGTATCGCCATAAGTCAAAGCGATATCTGTCGATAACTCGCCCATATCGACCAGCATATAAGCTGAATTACTAGCAGTCGCTGGCACTAACGCTCGCACCATCGCTAACGGATCTGGCTCTTCAGCTATCACATTCAGTCCAAGCGATTCAATTAATTCCAAACGTTCTTCGCTATATTGCTTGGACACGCTAGTGATTAATACTTCGTTTTGGTTTTGCGACTTTAGCGAACCGCCTAGCAAAGCCCAGTCAACTTTCGCCTCGTCACTGCTCATCGGAATATACTGATCAACTTGGTATTTCATAGTCGCCCGCAGTTCCGCTTCGCTCATCGCTGGTACGTCAATAACCGTAGTGAAGGTTTTGCTCGACGGCAAGCCAATCGCTACATTTTTAGTACGAATACCAGACTGGCCTACTGCCGTCATCGTGGCCTCGCCGAGCCGGCGCCGTGCTTCTGGCGAGTCGCTCGCGGTAATTTTGTGATCGACAGGCACATATCCGTATGCAACTAGATTCCAACTGCCCTGGCCAGAAGCAGCTAGCTGCAATACTCGCACCGCGTTGGTACCGATGTCGAGTGCAAAGAAATCGCCCATCCCTTTTTGAATTTTCATATACCTTATATTATGCATAAGCAAAGTAAAAAACGCAAGCTTTTTAGATAATTACTTTTCAGACAATACCCTTTAAATGCTATAATGTAGGATTATGAGTTTATCTATCGGAATTGTCGGTTTGCCGAATGTCGGCAAATCCACGCTTTTTAATGCTTTAACTAATAATAATATTTTGGCGGCCAATTATCCTTTTGCCACTATCGAGCCAAACACCGGTATAGTGCCGGTACCCGATGAGCGCCTAAACGTCCTCGCCAAAATGTACCACGCCGAGAAAATTACCCCGGCTACCGTGACTTTTGTCGATATTGCCGGGCTAGTCGCCGGCGCCTCCAAAGGCGAAGGCTTAGGCAATAAATTCCTAGCTAACATCCGCCAATGCGACGCCATTGTCCATATCGTCCGCGCTTTTGAAAGCGATGATATCGTTCATGTCGAGAATATTATCGATCCAAAACGCGATATCGATACTATCAATACCGAACTGATTCTGTCTGACTTGCAAACGCTAGAAACTCGCCTAGCTCGCCTCGCCAAAGAGGCCAAAGCCAACCCCAAAGCTAGCGCTATCAAAAATCGTTTAGAAGTGCTTGCTGAAAAACTGCGCGCTGGCACGCCAATTAACGAAATTTCCGGCGTCGATCCTGACGATATCGCTGATTTACACCTTTTGACCGCCAAGCCAGTAATTTATGTGTTCAACGTCAATGAAGAAACCCTGGCTAGCGAAGACAAGAAGCAGAGCCTGCGCAATCTCGTGCCGCACGCTCACAGCCTATTTATCTGCGCCAAGCTTGAGGACGAAATTAAAGGCCTTAACCCCAGCGATACGCTCGAACTTTTACAAAGTTACGACGTACCAGAAGACGGACTAACGCAAATGATTCGCGCCGCCTACGATTTACTCGGGCTGCAAAGCTATTTAACTGCCGGACCGAAAGAGGTTCGCGCCTGGACAATCCACCAGGGCTGGACCGCACCGCAAGCTGCCGGCGTCATTCACACTGATTTCGAAAAGGGCTTTATCGCCGCCCAAGTTGTTAATTACGACGATTTGGTCGCTGCCGGCTCAGAGGCTAACGCTCGCGCCGCCGGCAAAATCCGCACCGAAGGTAAAACTTACGTCATGCAGCCAGATGATGTAGTTGAATTTAGATTTAACGTTAGCAAATAATTTAGCATTTAATCGCTTAAATTTGATATAGCTTAGGCTAATTTGCCAGCGAATCACCGGCCAGCCGCATAAGCCGCTAACAACTTCCAGCTTTTCTCAATATATAAAACCGCTCCAAGTTGCCGTGCGCGCCTTTCACTTCGCTGTCTACTTTATCAATAATTATGAAATTAGCACGCGCCCACTGTTCGAACTCGCGCAAGATTGCCCGCCGCACGCCGTCATTCTTGACGATACCGCCACGAGTCAGCTGTTGGCGTTGCGCCTCAAATTGCGGCTTAACCATTGCTACTATCGTTGTATTTTTATCAACGATTTTCGCAACGTGCGGCAAAATTTGCCTCAGACTAATAAACGACACATCGATCACCACTATATCCGGAATTTCACTTGGCACAAAATCCCGAATGTCAGTTTTTTCATACAGCTCAATTCGTTTATTGCCGCGTAAGCTCGGGTGCAGCTGATCGGTGCCAACATCCACAGCGTATACTTTCTTCGCGCCGTGCTGCAGCGCAAAATCAGTAAAGCCGCCCGTGCTGCTGCCGACATCCAAAACCATCTTATCACGAAAATTCAAATTAAAAGCTTTCGCCGCGCCCGCCAATTTTAGTCCGGCCCGCGACACATAACGCTCTGACGCTGCTAATTCAATCGGCACTGATTCATCAACAAACAATCCTGGCTTGGCTGCCGTCTGTCCGCCAACGCGCACACGTCCCAAACGAATCCAATTCTCGGCTTCCGAACGCGAGCCTACCAATCCGCGCGCCAACATTAATTTATCTAACCGTTGCTTCATTCCTCAATTCTACTATGGATACATAATCCGCTCAATGTCGCGGGTCATCGCCGCAATCGCTGCGTACGATTTACCCTGAGTCATAATCGTCATCACGTAAGTACCGCGTGGATGCCGGACAATCGCCGTATCGTGCACGTAGTTCCACAAAAAGCCAACCTTATCATAAACTTCGCGCGCTTGGCTACCCGTCGGTATACCATAACGGTAAGGATGGTGCGACAAAGAATACAACAGCCGCTCGCGCTGTGCTCCGCCAATTAGCGAGCCGGTTTCCAATCCGACCATGAACTTCGTCAGATCACCCGCCGACACATGAGTCGCCTGCGCGTGCGTGAAAGTCACTGCTCGCGAAAACCCTAGCCGGTAAACAAAATCGTTCAGATTTTGCCGGCCAAATCTATCTAGCCACGCCACCGCGCATGGATTAGTACTGGCAATAGTCATCCGATCAAAGCAGCCCGACACTGTCGTGTCAAGCATCGGGTCGCTCCAGCTAATTCCCCCGGCATTTATCTCATCAAACAATCGTTTAGCAACGAACAGTTTATAAGTACTAGCACTAACGACACTCTCCTCGGCATCGGCATCCGCCGACCAACCGCTGCCGCCCAACTGGCGAATCGAGAACCAAGCGCCATGACGCGCTTTATCACGCACATAAGCTCGCAAGCCATCTTCGGTAGGAGTATAGCGGTTATTATAAATTACGCTCGGCTCTAAATCAGTCATCGCTGCCAAGATCACACCGCTACCTTGACCTCTCAGTAAATAATCAGTGACTGGCTGCACTATTGAATCAGCGTCAACCTGACTACCCTTCTCACCCGTCGTCCGCGAGACTTCTCGCCCGTTCTCAATATTGATATTTGTCTGGCCAGCCGGATGTCCAGCTGCTTTTGACCAATTATCAATTGAGCTTTGTAGTTTTTGCCTGTTAATCACCAGGGTCGTGCCACCTTCTGTTGTTTCACCAAACTCTAACCACGAAGCTTTCTCGGCATTGCCAACTGCAAACGTCTGATCGGCAGCGTGAATCGTCAAAGGACGAGCTAACGCTTGCTCGGCTTGATTACGGACAGAAGCGAACGCCGTACTGCGGCGCGACGCCTCTTGCAACTTGGCATCAATTCGAAGCTCCGTCATGCCAGCAAATGAATACTTAGCCGTTTGCAGCACGTTTTTGATAGCTTGCGCGCTCACCAAATGTCCTGGCACATCATTAACCGCCGTTAGCTGACCGTCTTTAAACGCCACGCCAGCGTTTATTGGCGGCCGCGACAGTTGCGAACTAGTTTTTTGTGCAAAAACCTCTAATGTCGGCAGCGCGAAAGCTAGATCTAGCGTTTGCACATTTGGCAGCTGCCAAAATATCGAAAACGGCACCAAACGTAGCCAAAAGGGATAGTTCGCCAGTCGACTCGCCATCTCTTCAGCCTTGATATCAGCACCAGCTTCACTCAGCGTATAAACACCGCTCGGTTTGCCACCAATAATGAATTTAATTTTCGATCGCTGGAATACTAACATCGCTTGGTTAGCCAAATCTGTCTCACTCTGCCGACCAACCCAGCGGCCATTCATCCGTGCTAGCGGCAGCGCTCGATCAAGCGGATACAATATTTGCACAGCCAAAATCGCCGCTACAACAAAAAACGCCGCCCAAACTAACATCCGGTGACGTTTTTGCTCGGGCATTGCCGAACGATATGTTTGTTTAACTTTTTTGTGCAGGCGTTTAGCACTTGCAGCGGCACGCGCTCGCTTGTTAGTCATATTTACATTTTAGCACGCTGCGAAACACTTATTTTAGTTTAATAAGCTATTTCTTGCGTTCGCGATACTCGCCTGTAGACGTGTCAACCGAAATAATATCGCCAACCTTTATAAAAGCTGGCACCTTAACGACCGCGCCCGTCTCAAGCGTTGCATCTTTCAAAACGCTGCTAGTCGTATCACCTTTAACCACCGCCTCTGTATAGGTCACTTCCAAATAAACATTCTTTGGCATCTCGACGGTGATTACCTTGCCGTCAAAGAATTGCAAAGCCAGCTCGTCGCCCTCTTTCATGAAGTTTTTAGATTCGTCAACCAAATCGGCCGACAACTCAAACTGCTCAAAACTATTCGGATCCATGAAAAAGAAAGCTGAACCGTCATTGTATAAATATTGGACAGTTTTGCTAGTCACCTCGGCTGGCTCAATCTTATCTTGGCCTTTAAACGTTTTGGGAATAACCGCACCAGTAATTAAATTCTTCAATTTGACATTAACAATAGAACCGCCGCGGCCCATCACTTTCTGGTTGTAGTCAATCACTCGATACGGTTGACTGTCGATTTGGCATACTACGCCTTTTTTCAAATCAGTTGGTTGATACATTTCATCTCCTTTTGCGTCTTTAGAAATACCCTTCAGCGCACGACAAAGCATTTCGTACGCTGGAAAATTCCCTAATCTCGCGTCACAAACGGTAGCAGAGCCAGATGACGCGCCCGCTTTACCTCGCGAGCCAGCATCCTCTGCAATTTAGCACTCAAGCCCGTCTTGGAAATTGGCTCGATTTGGCCGCTCACCGGACTAATATAGCGCAACAGTGTCTTCACCTCTTTATACGAGAATACTACTGGGGCATCCTTGCGCATTTTTTTTGCCATATTTTATAATCCTTTCTAATCGTTAAAATGGGATCTCGCTTAAGTCGATTGGCTTATCGTCGATATCCTCGACGACCACATCTTTGGTGCTAGTCGCTGGCGGCGGTGTCGATGCTGGTGTATTACTGTCGTTGCGACCACCAACAAAGTTGAAATCTTCGACAACCACCTCGACAGCCGACCGTTTATTACCATCTTTATCTTCGTAGCTACGCTGGTCGAGCCGGCCGCTCACCAAAAGCGGCGCGCCTTTTTTGACATATTGCGAGATAATCTCGCCTGGCTTACCCCAAGCTACACAGTTAATGAAGCTGGTCTGGTCTTGCTGCTGTCCGTCTTGGTTGCGCCAACTACGGCTAACCGCCAAACTAAAATTAGCTACGCTCTGGCCGCTCGTCGTCGTTCGCAATTCAACATCGCGCGTCAGATTTCCCATTAATATTACTTTGTTAAACCCCTTTGCCATGATAGATCTCCCTCCTATTTATGGCTTAATCTTCGCTGCTTTCAGTCTCGCGCTCAGCCGCGCGTTTCTTGGCCTCTGCCAAAGCAGCACGTGCCTTATGATCTATTTTGACCAATAAATATCGAATAACTTCGTCGCTAATATTCAGTGCGTTGCTAATCTTGAGCGGGGCGTCTGCCGGCAGCTCGACATCCATCGACACATACACTGCAAAATCTTCGCCTTTGATGCTGTAAGCGAGGCGATTTTTACCCCAATTGTCCTCGGACTTAACCGAACCGCCGTTATCGGCGATCAGCTGCTTGACTTTACCAAGCACCGTATCCAAATTCGCCTCCAAATCAGGCCGAATAAGAACCGTCAGCTCGTACTCTCTCATACATTACCTCCTTGGTATCCGTACGGATGGTTACGTTATCTCACGCAACCTTAGGTTTAATATCACTAGTATTATAACCTATCCGCCGCAAAAAAGCTAGCCGCCCGCAGCCCCCATCGCCTCTGCAGCAAAAAGCAGGCTCCGCATGCTATATATACTACCAATTTACAGAAAAGAAACCTGCTATGGCTAATTACTAAGCATGGTTAGCGGCATATTCGTCGCCATACATCATGCTACCCAGAATATTTCGATCGATAACCTCGACAAACTCCGCCGCTGTTTCTTTAATATTTTCTCTAATTTCTAAACTGTCGCCAGCTTCTCGGTAGTCCTGTATTTTTTTCCACAATTCTTCAACAATATCAGATCGGACAGTCTTCATTACAGCATACGGATTATTTATCGCTAATACCGTATCAACATCCATCTGAGCAATATGTCTCGCCAAGTTTATAATAGTAGCATCATCTGAACTCTGAAATGCTCGACGAAGACGCTCCATGCCGAGACCACCCAGCTCATCTTTGCGCTCTTCGGCGGCCTGGCAAATTCTATCTAAGTTCTCGTCTATAACGCCAAACAAGCGCCGCGTACTATCCTCCAAATCTGCTTCCCTGTCGTCAATAACCGAAACATATTTTGATAGTTCTCCTTTTGTCTGCGCTAGAAAGTCTCGGATTAGCATTCGGTTGCCAACTCCCTCAAGAACCACATTATGCAGCAACATTTCTGACGCCTCTTTAATTCTCGCAGAATCTTTTTCATCTAGCCCGGCGCGAAAATCAGTAGACAAATAGTTAACGGCTTTTTCAGCGACCTCTCCCATACTCTCATAGTATAGCATGGCTATCTCCTTGCTCTGCCATAAGCCGCCCGCGCCAGTACTGGCGAGCTCTCTCAATATTGGTTAGACTAGCTCTTGTCACCCCATCTTTGCGATACGGGCGCACAATATTTGTTCCCGGAGGCATAGATACCTTTCCTTTTAGCTCAGGCCTATCCTCTCTATATTCAACTTCCCTAAGCATTCTTCGTATCAACGTCTCGAAATCATAGTCAACAGAAGAATGAAAACCAGTGATATAAGCTCCGTTCTCTGCCGTTTTAGCTTCATGCGCCGAGAAATATGCTCTAAGAGGAATTCTCTTTTCATCGCCCATCCACCGGTCAATCAAAAATCCTTTCTCTATCCTTTGTTTATTAGCCACAATCAATTGCACTTCGATTCGATCTTTTATTTCGGGATATTGCTCAACTAGCAAATTATAAACATTTTTAAGCTGCATGCCGCTAATAGTCCAATCATCCAAAAGCACGACTCGCAGATTCTCTTTTTTCTGCTGCACCTGCGCAATATCATCTCTATCGACAATGATTCTACCACCGTACTTTTTCCAATCTTCTTCGGTGAAGTCAGCTAGTATATTATCAAGCAGATATTCACCACTCTTTATCTTTTCTCTACCAATCTCGCCAGCGATAGTGCAAATCTGCAAATCGGTATTCGCCTCGAGAGCCGCCTTCCAGCTGGCGGCAATGCCAGCCGCCGCTTCTTTGTATTCTTTTTCGCCAATAAACGTCAAATTCTCGCGCATAGATTTAGCTTTAGCTGCACATTCACCGTTTAAGGATTCTATATAGTCAAGAAACTCTTCAAGCTGGCGCAGCGTTTCGTATTCCGTCAATTCTGCTCTATTGTCTCTGTATCGATCTTTCGATGTAACAGTTTTCAGAGAACTGTGCGTCTCAGCAATATACGTGATGAGATTGCTTCTAGTCTCTTCATCCGCCAATTGGTCGGTTAAACGCGGAGCAGTCCTAACAAATCTTCTCGACTCTAATAGCCGAGCGGCGTCTTCAGGGCTAACTTCGCCGGTTGGCGCAGCTTGGTCGATTTCTGGCTCATATTCAGATTCATCATTCGTTGATTGTGCTGGTATGAGTCGATAATTATCGGCATACAGACTACCTTCCTGTGGTACACCTGCGCCGATCTCTGACTCAGTATGTTCAACACCGACTGGCGCTAACTTTTCCTGCGACATGCCTGTATTTGCAGCAACAAGCCTATCACGCTCATCTGCCGAATATTCTGACATGATTTTAGGTCCTCCATTCTCAGGAATAATCAATACCGGCGTAATTTTTCTTTTAATACGTTTCATTGCCTCCCATATCAAACTAACCATTGAGAGTCCTTTGGCGACTTTCTCGGCATCATTAGCTGGAGGACGTTCAGTATCTCTGCGCATAAAATTTATCTATCGTCAAAGTTTCTGGATTCTGCTCGCCGCAATACTAGCTTACGCCAAATCCGCCCCAACGTGTTGCACGTATCAAGGTTCGCGTCTTGCGTAGTAAGCTCCTGAGGGTCGTCTTCGCTGGGGACAATTTTGTACACGCTACAGTCACCAATCCCACCGTTTGCGCTAGCCTGATATACGATACGATAAACGTTAGGTTCGTCTTCAGACGGATTACCATGTTTATCAAACCGGGAAAGGACAACATCTGTAGAAGCGTCACCAGGAGTCTCGCTACCGTCCGACGCAGTATAATATATCGCACTAGCTATAGCACTCAGATAATTCCGTGCGGATTCCTCGTTGTTATCAACAACTTCTCCAGTTTCTCGCACAAGTTTAATCAGTTCTCTTTTACTGCCATTATCGCCCATTTCTTTATTTACCATCCATCCGTTTCTTCATTATATGCTTTTGTTAATCCATATCTAGTTAGTGCTGCTGTTGGTGATCTGCGGCCTTTATCATCCTCAGTCTCAAAGCTGACAGCACCATCCTCATAAGTACAGCAACGAACTAGTCCGTCTAAACCGCTAAAAACTCGTTTGCCCGAAAACGCTATAGATAGCGCCGTTGCCGTACCTTGCCGCCTCTGTAAGTCTTCACTAATAGCAAGCTGCTCGACGTCTTCTCTTCGCTTAAATGGATGACATGATATCAGTATAATAGTGTCTGGGTCTAACGTTTGCATCAGCTTGCGCACGCCACCTTTATTATACCACTCATTGGGATCGGGTTTTATATGTTCTGTACACGACATATGAAATGCGTTTTCATCACCATGTCCAAACAAGATAACGGTATCAAACGTATCATCATTGACACCAGCATTTTTTAGATCTTCTGTTATTCCAGACAACGCGTCTGTATGGTTTACCTCAACAGCCAATATATCGCCAGACGTTATACTACGAATACTACGAAAAAAATCGTTGTAATCCCCGCTGTCTCCCCTGATGATAGCCGTTGCTGGATTGCCAGATTCAGTACGTCCAGTCTCTAATATATGCAGAGTACCCTCCAAGACTCTCGGGTTCCAGTCAGAAAAGTGTATTATACCAAGTCTCTCGTTCAACTTATTAGCATTATCTTGCCCAATCTCACGGACAGTTTGAATATAATCATTACATACATTAATCTGTTCGTACGTACTCTTAGAAGACGAAGCAACGATCACATCCGAAGTACCGACAAGCATCATCTCACGATTTAATTTTGGCAAGCGGCCCGCGAAATACTCTTGTATCAACCAACTCCGTTTGTAGACATTAGGACGCATCTCACCGTTGTCGTCATACACCTCTGTCCTTTCTATACAATATCTAATTATCGCGCGATCAAGCTCCACTGCTTTTTCGCCTTCGCGTTCGTCAATCATTCGGCGCAGCGGTTCTGGAAAATCCTCCCGCTCTCTAGCGTCTTGCGGCCAGCGCTCTGGCGGAAAACCATGATCTGCCAGCCAGCCTACATACAAATCAAGCCCCTTCCAGCCCCTTGAACTTGAAACGTCTTCAAGCATCTCGGCCACCCGGCCGCTAATTGCGCATTCAAACTCACTAGCCACTTCCTCAGGTAAGGCTAATTCGGCACTCAGTAGTCTAGCCACATCTTCTTCACGTTTGTCATAGTCAACGTCACCATCATTAAGAGAATGCATTGAGTCAATCTGCTCCTGCATAGCATGACGCGCACTAGCTGTAAGTTTTGGCATGTGCTTATAATGTTTCCTGAAGAGCATCGTAACTATGTCTTGTACTAAAAGCGACAAAAATTCATCATAATCTCCAGATTCCAGATCAAGCCTATTATCGTTCGCTGTCAGTTCTCGTATATTAGGCATCAACTCCTCTATTGATTCGTAATTGCCACTGGCAATGGCACTTGCAAAATCAGGATAGCTATTCGGTACAAAATTGTTACCAGAACCGCTAGTATCAATGCGAAAAGTCCAATTATTCTCAATCTTTTCAATTATCTGCAGAGTTTTCTCATCAAGTTTTTCCTCGCTAGCATCAGGATAATCAACGCCAGCTCTGTCGCTGCTGCTCGGCTGCATAGTTTCGGCGCCGCGATTAGTACCGCGGTCAGCGCGTAAACCTTTAGTAACCAGCCTAGTCACAGCACTCCCGAATCTTCGCAGGGCACTTTCTTCTCTAGTAGTTTCAGGTCCCGGCGAGCGGAGCTTTTCGCCGTCGGTGGTAGTCGTTTCAGTCATGTTTATTTATCTTATTCCTCTTTTATCATAGCACAATATAGTAAAAATGTCAACAAAAGCAACCTTCCGCCTCGCGCGACCAAATCAAAACGCTCGCTTTTAAGCGGGCGTTTTGATTTGCCGGTTAACCTATATTTTTATTATTTTGTTTTATCCCAACCACGTTTTACATAATCAACCACTTTGTCTACTTCTTCCACTGCGTGTTCACCTGTAAAAACATTTCCTATTTCACCGCTATCTTCGTATCCCTTTGCACCAGATTTTGGTTTTACTCTAAAGCTCCATTTATCATCGCCGCCAGTAAGAGCATTATGCTTTAACGTTTCAGGCGTCAGCTCGCCGTCTTCATTAGCGTCGTAAAGCGACGAAATCTCGCTGATGCTAACATCAACTCTTTTCATGAACTCATCAACCTCGTCTCTGGTTAATTTGCCGTCAGCTACTAGATTATTGTAATCTTGAGGGTTATTAGATTTAAACGTAAATTTTGTCTCTGATGTTTTTCCTTTATCATACACACTTCTGTTGACATTATTCTCTACATTGATTGCGACATATGTACCTGGATTCTCAGTCTCACCAGTCATCGGATTTGGAATAGGTTCATTTATGTTATACGTAAAAAAAAGTCCACAGAATTGTCTTGTCTATCGCTATAACTAGAATAGCTGCCGTCCCTGCTAGTATAGCGAGGATCTTCTCCTTCAAATTCACTAATTTTACCCGAAACAACCTCGGCTGCTATACTTGTTGCTTCGCGCATTTGCTCATCGCTCATCGCAGGCTTATGTGCTTCATGCCAAATACCAACGATTATCTAGCCATTACAATCCTTGAATACCCTGCTAGCAAAGTTTAATACTTTCACCCTCTAGTTTTGTGGTCAAAATCGCAATTATGCTATGATACTAGAATGCATATTGCTATTCAAGGCCAAGCTGGCTCTTTCCACGACCAAGCCGCCCAGCAGTGGTACGGCCCCGACGCCGAGATTATCCCCTGCACAACGTTTAGCGAAGTTTTCGCCGCCTACGACGACGGTAGCGCCGACGCAATTATTACAGCGGTCGAGAACACTCTATTTGGCAGCATTAACGAAGTTTACCGTTATATCGAGGAATGCGACGCGCCTATCGTTGGCGAGATCAAACTGCCGGTCGAGCAAATGCTAGTAGGTTTACCAGGCGCCAAAATCAGCGATATTACTGAGGTTTATTCTCACCCGGTAGCTCTTTCTCAATGCCGCCGTTTCCTACAAAAACGCTTGTCGCAAGCAACACCAATTGAATTCTTTGATACCGCTGGCGCCGTCGAATTTATCAAACAAAATGGCTCCCGGCATTGTGCCGCTATCGCTAGCCAGACTGCCGCTGAATTATATAATTTGCCAATACTACAGCGTTCCATCCACGACAATCCCGATAACATTACCCGCTTTTTAGTCATTGAGCCATCTGATACCCCAAAGGACGCTAATCGCGCGTCGCTGGTCATCACCACCGACCATCAGCCTGGCGCCCTCGTTGAGGTGCTGCAAATCTTCGCCAAGCGACATATCAACCTCGCCAAGCTGCAGTCACAGCCTATCGTTGGGCGACCTTGGAAATATAAGTTCTTTATCGTTGTCGATTGCGCCGGAGAGCCGCTTTATCAAGCTATCCGCGATATCGAGCGCAGCAACCACGAGGTGACTGTCCTCGGCGAATATGTCGGCGTTTAGTAACCCTAGAAATCACCGCCAGCGCTAATCTCGTCCACGCTAGATATCAATACTTCGCGCGGCCGCGAACCATCAGCTGGACCAATAATTCCTTGCTCTTCCATTTCTTCAATGATCCGTGCTGCTCGCGAGTAGCCGATTCGTAGCTTCCTCTGCAATAACGACGTCGAGGCTTTGCGCATCTGCACTACCACTTGCACTGCATCTTTGAACATATCGTCGCCACTATTACCACCGAAGTCCATCACTACGCCGCCCTTACCGTTTAGCTGCACTGGCTGGCTAACGATTTCATCATTGTACTGCGGCGGCGCCTGCATCCGCAGCTGATCAGTAATCTTGTTCACCTCGCTGTCCATCACCCAAGCGCCCTGAATACGCTTCGGCTTCGGCATACTAGCAGTTTTGATCAGCATGTCTCCCTGGCCCAGCAATTTCTCGGCGCCGGCCTGGTCGAGAATCGTCTGGCTGTCAGTCTGGCTGGCCACCGTAAAGGCAATCCGCGCCGGTACGTTTGCCTTGATGAGGCCGGTAATCACGTCAACGCTCGGACGCTGCGTCGCTAGCACCAGGTGAATACCAACCGCCCGCGCCTTCTGTGCCAAACGAACAATTAAGCCCTCGACATCGCGCTTGGCTACCATCATCAGATCAGCCATCTCGTCAATCACAATCACAATATACGGCATAGTACCCTCGTCAACTTGCTGTACATTACCCTTTTCATCGGCAACGCCAATTTTCTTACCTTTTGCCTTAGCTCGTTCATTATAAGTTTTGATATCGCGCACCCGCTCCTCGGCTAGCAAACTATAACGACGCTCCATCTCGTTGACCGCCCACTTCAGCGCGCTCATTGTCTTTTCTGGCTCGACAATCACCGGCGTCAACAGGTGCGGAATATCCTGATACGGTGCCATCTCGACCTGCTTCGGATCAACCAAAATCAACTTCATATCACTCGGTGCATTACGATACAACAAACTGCTTAGCAGCGTGTTGATCATTACCGATTTACCCGATCCAGTTTGACCAGCCACTAGCAAGTGCGGCATTTTGTTAAGTTCGCCGACAAACGGCAGTCCTGAAATGTCTTTACCAATCGCAAAACTCAGCGGCTCTTTGCGGCGGCGCCATTCAGCGCTCTCGAGGATTGAACGGATACGCACATCGGCCGCTTTTTTGTTCGGTACTTCAATACCGACAGCCTTTTTGCCTGGAATCGGCGCCTCCATGCGCAAGCTCGACGCTGCCAGATTCAGCGCAATATTGGTTTCTAGCGCTGTAATTTTACTCAGCTTGATGCCCGCCGGCGGACGCAGCGTATACTGAGTCACTTTCGGGCCGATATTGGCGCCTTCCATATCGACATTAATGTTAAATTCACGCAAAGTATCTTGGATAATGCGCGCGTTCTGCTTGATATCGCCCGCATCAGCTGGCGCTTCCTTCTTCTCTAGCAAATCAAGGCTCGGAAATTGCCAGTTCGGGTCGCTAACCGCCAGCATCGCCATTTTGTCGTCGCGATCGGCTTCGGCTTTTTTAGCTTGCGGTTTGATTTTAAGCTTCGCACTTTGCTTGCTGTCATCTTGCGATACTGTCGGTACGCCTTCATTAAGCTTGAAATCGTCCATCTTGCCGTGATCATCTTCGGCAGCTTTGCGCATAACCTGGACATTAGCTTCGTTCTCTGCCTTTTCGTTGCTGGCTACTGTCGTCTTGAACATTGCTGCAATATCGCTAAATCGCAGTTGTAATACAAACAACAGCGTAATCGCAATCAGCAAAATATAAATAAAAACACCGACTGGTATATTAACCAGCGACAAGACGACCGAATTCAAACCATCGCCAACAACACCGCCAGTCGACGGCGCACCCTTTTCACGAAATAGCCCGAATAAGCCACTGAACCAAATAACTATCAAAATTGAGGCAAATTTCATGACTGCTGGCAATCGGTTGTTTTCGGCGCCAAATATTCTAACAGCTACATACAAACCGACAACTGGCACTATATAAACCGCCCAGCCAATCGTTCGCTTAGACACTTCTAGCATTTGATTAAGTAACGGACCGCCCGCACCGAACCACGACACCACCAGCAATGCCGATAGCGCCATCAACAGCACCGCCGCAACTTGCGGCCAAAACCCAGAGGGTACTTCATGCTGCGGTGCTGGTGCTTTCGCTGCTTTGCTAGCGCGTGCTGTACGAGTTGTTTTAGTCGATTTTCGAGTTCGCGTCGTCTTTTTCTTTGCCATAACCGTTACCTATTGTACTCTGTTTATATCTAAAAGGGTATACTACTATTGTAGCATAAATTACTACAAAAAGCAATAGCGCTATCTGTTAGTACGAGCGGCTATCTGAGGAATCTAACTTTCTATAAACAGTCGCCCAGTCTAGACCAAGAGTATAAACTTTACCTGTTCCTACGACCTGCGCGCCAACCAATACTGCTGCTGTCGAATCCGCACCATAAGTCTCTGATAAATAATCAAGTACACTCAAGCCGCTTGGATAGCGCAAATCTGGAAAATATTGGCGCAGTTCTGCGATACTTCCTTTGACAATCTCAGCTTTCTCTCTGCTAGACTCAAGGTTTACCATTGAACTCAATACATAGCCATCTTGCCGCAATGATTCCACACAAGATTCAAACCACTCAACAACCCTTTCTACATCACCTCCAGACATTCTCTCAATACCAGCTACCCTAGCAGCCTCTTTTTTACGTTTTTCTTCGTTCGCTTGATTTGTCTTAGCGTCATCAAGCAGTCGTTTTAACTGTTTTCTCTGCTCTTCCTCTGTTGACCCAAAAAAACTATTGCTTTCTTGAGCTTTTCTTTCATATTTATAATTATTTCCAAATACAATAGAACCTTTAATGTTTCCTTCATTAAAACCAAGAGCTTCCAATATAGCCAGTCTTTCTAAAACCGAGTTTCCTAGCTGAAGAGATTTATACAGAAAGCTATCCTCAGACAGCTTACCATTAAGCACTCGACTTTCTATCCCATATTTTACCCATCCGGATCTTTCTGTATATCTTGCTAGTTTACTTTCCCTATCTTCTAGAGGTATTTTTCCTAATCTAATCCCTTTGTCTACGAGTTCTTCCGCTGCCCGCTTTTTACTGTCTTCAACGTCTAATTTTACTAGTAAACCTGCCAGTTCCAACGCCTCTTCATATCCAGGTTTTGCCCGTAATTCGGCTGCTTTATCAAAAGCATCTAGCGCCTCCCGCGCTTGTGGATTGAGCTGTTCTCTTGACGGAAATATAGGCCAGGCGTCCGGACGAGATTTTTCAAAATAGACTCTAACTTTTGGATTTGGAGTAGACCACGGTTCGATTGCGACTAGTCCCAGACAAACACTAATGCCTGCTAACGGTGTTAACAAAGATGGAGGGGTAGATTCAATATTTTTCATGTCTTGCTCATAAATAAAGATAGTTAATATATCAATTTTATGTTACAACATCTAATTTTATCCAGGAGGCCTCACACGCATATCTGTTAGTACGAGCGGCTGTCTGAGCGGTCGCGCGGCACTACTGTCTCGGTATCAGGGGTCTGTTTGCGCGGGAAACGCTTGCCTGACGGCTGCGGCATCAACGGCTGGCCAGCAGGTCTAGCTTGCGGGGCGCGGCCGTGTGCTTTCGCTGCGCCGCCAACTTCATTAACTACTGGAATGACAATCGGCGTTCGTCGCGTCTGATCATACAAAATATGCGTTACTTCGTCTTTGATTTCTTTTTTGACCACCTCTATGTCATACTTACCAGAGAAACTACGCGCCGCTTTCTGCTTGAGATATTGGCGGATCATTCCCATTAGCTCTTCATTATCGCGCATATAAATAAACCCGCGGCTGATAATGTCTGGACTAGTCAAGAGCCGCCCCGTACCGCGCTGAACCGTCAATATGACTATAAATATACCTTCTTGACTCATGTGGATACGGTCTTTGAGCACCACTTCGCTGACTACCGCGCCGGCATCATCATACATCGTACCGCCAGAGTGAACAATGCGGCCAATTTTATGCGCGCCATCGCTAGTAAACTCAATGATATCGCCTGGATCACAAACAAATATATTTTGCCGCGGAATACCGCATTCTTTCTCGGCCAAGCGTGCATTGTGTACTAACATATGAAACTCGCCGTGATTAGGCAGATAATACTTCGGTTTGACCGCATTAATCACCCGCACGTGGTCATCGTAATAGCCGTGACCCGATAGGTGCAGCGGCCCGATACCAGTTAGGTGTGTTTTGCCATTTTGAATAATCTCGCCACCCTCGCGCATCAGGCCATCGACCGTCCGCACCACATATTTTTCATTGCCAGGGATCGGGTTCGAGCTCAAGACCACTACGTCCGAGCCCTTAATCTTAACGTATTTGTGGGCGCCAGTCGCCATCCGGTTAAGTACCGCATTGAACTCGCCTTGGCTGCCAGTACAGACGATTGTTATCTTGTTATCAGGCAATTTAATCAAATCTTCCATCTTAACGACGGTATCTTTCGGCACTTTAATCACACCCGAACGCAGCGCTACCTCCAAGTTCTGAATCATGCTAAATCCAGCAAACGCTACTTTGCGATCATGCTTTTTCGCTTCCTCGAGAAGTAGCTGAATTCGATGCAACTGGCTAGAAAAGCTACTGACAATAATCCGGCTCTTCGACCATTTATCCATCACCTCGCCCATGCTATGCTGAATGTCAAATTCGCCGTGTGTATGCGTACCGTCACTTTCACAGTTAGTCGACTCGTTCATAAACAGCAAGAAGCCTTCTTTCTCGGCAATTTCGCTAATCCGATTGAAATCGAATTTCTTGCCATCGACCGGATTTTCTTCAATACGCCAGTCGCCGCTCGAGAGGATATTACCAACTGGCGTCCGCACCACTACGGCAGCTGCATCTGGAATCGAGTGATTAACGCGTACCAGCTCAACACTAAATGAATCACAAAGTTGTACAGTATCATGATTTTCTGGATTTAATTCGTGGTATTCTGGCGTGAAAGCGCCGTCTGTCTCTTCCATCGTCCGCTGTAGCATGCCAAGCGTGAACTTCGTGCCATAAACTGGTGCTGGCAATTTCGGGATGATATGCCGAAATGCGCCAATGTGGTCGAGATGGCCGTGCGTAAAGACGTGCGCTCGAATCCGATGCTTATTTTCTTCCAGCCACTGAGTATCAGGAATTATATAATTTATACCCGGATAATCGCTGCCTGGGAACAAGAACCCCATATCAATGACAATGATATCGTTGTCGTATTCAATCGCCGTCATGTTCTTGCCGATACCCATCTCGCCAACACCGCCAATCGGAATCACCTTCAATGTTGGCCGCGGCGCCCGCGGACGTTTCAGCTGGTCTTTTAGACTGAATTGCTTGCCGCCATAGCCGTTATATACCGATTTGTTGACCGGCACATTAATCAGATGCTGGCTAGCCTGCGCATTCACGCCTTCCGACATCCGCCGCTGCGCCCGAAAGACTTCGCCTTTGCGCGTAGTTGTCGCGTTCAGTACAGTATTGGTTGATTTTTGTTTAACCTGCAAAGGGCGTTTACCAGTATCGTCGCCTTTGGGTGTTGCCAGTCGCCGCTGACCCATATTGTTATACTCCTTTTTTATTACAATAATCTAAAAACCAGGTAGAGAGGTGTTATTTTACTCATTAGAAATCCCTCTCGTTAGTAGCTTTATTCTAGCAAACTGTCAGTATTTTGTCAAAAATGACCCTACGCCAACTAAAATGCCAGCGCCGTTTTCCCAAAGACGCTGGCATTTTCTAAAAGCTTCAAAGAGGATTAATCGTCGCCATCCACCGAAGTATGAGCGAATTTTCGCTTGCCGCGGTAGATAAAGAAACCGATTGTCAACAAGTTAGCCGCCAGTAAGAATCCAGCTAGCACCCACATGCTATCACTATAGAACGAACTGCCTAAACCTCCCGAAATAGCCTGGCGTAACGCCCGAATAGAATAAGTCATCGGCACCAGCGGATTGACTGCTTGGAAAAAGCCATTGGCTGTTTGAATCGGGAACGTTCCCTCGCTTGACCCCAGCTGTAATACTAGTAGCACCATCGCTAGGAAGCGTCCTGGATTGTCCAGCACAATTACCAGTAGCGACACGATCGACATATAGACAAACGACGTCAAATAAATCGCCCCGATGAAATTCACCGGATGATCTGGCACTAGACCCAGGCAGTAAACCATGATCAGCATCAAGATAGTTGCCTGAACGAAGGCCGCCAAGCCAGTAACCGAAGCTTTGGCCAGCCACCAGCGAAAAGCGTTTTCTTGCTCGGCAAAAGTTTTGCGGATTGGATAAATAATATTCAGAGCAATCGCCCCGACAAACAAGCTCAGCGACAACACATACGGCGCCAGCGCGTAGCCGTAATTCGGCACGTCGCCCTGCTTGGTCGTTTCCGACTTCACTGGACTGGCTATCTGCTGCTGAGTGGCTGCGCCAGTTGGTTGTATTTTGAGTTGCCGAGAAGCGTCTGCTAGCTTCGTAGCCAGAGTATCCGCGCCGCCCGCCAATTGCGAGGCGCCATTTGTTAGTACACCAGAGCGGCTATCTAACAGCCGCGCGCCGTTTGCCAGTTGTTGGCTGCCGGATTGCGCTTGCGCTAGACCGTTCGCCAGCGATAACGAGCCAGCTAGCAACTGATTGTTCGCCGCTCTGACGCTGTTATAGCCATTAAGAGCAGTGATTGCATTCGGCGCCAACTGATTAACGCCGTTGTTTAGCGTAGAAACGCCAGTTTGCAATTGCGCTTGCTGCGTTGACAGACTTTGAGTAAGTATCTGCAAATCTTTAAGCAGTGCGGCTGCTTGAACGCTAATCGTTTGCGTTTTATTAAGTGCCCGGGAAAGCTGGCTAATTTGCGGTAAAGTTATGGTTGTCGAACCGCCAGAACTTACTGTATCATGTCCTAATGTTTGCAGCGTCCCGCCTGCTGCCGTCAAATCCGCTGCTGCAGTTTGCATTGTTTGCGCCAAAATTTGCGCTTCGCTCTGCACTTTGCTCTGCTGATTAACAAGCGCCGGCGATGGATTATGGACGCTGGTATTTAATTGATTAAGGCCTGCCTGCAACTGTTTCATACCGTTTGTTAACTGCGCAACTTGCGATTCGCTTGGCAAACCGTTCGACAATCGTCCCAAACCTGCCTGTAATTGGCGCGATCCATCGCCGAGCCGCGCTAAACCATTAGCCATCGCCCGCTGATTTACCGCCAATTGCTGGACGCCGCCAGTATACGTCTGCGCGCCCGCTTGCAGCTGCGTCAAACCGCCGCGCAAAGTAGCTGCGCCACCCGCCGCCGTTTCCAGACCATCGCCGAGCTTATCTACATTTTCCAGCACACCCTTAGCGTACGCCTGAGTGATTTGCTCGGCCACCGACGTTTTGACTTTTTCAGCCGCTTGATTACTGACAAGCGAACCGATATAGTTCTTGGCTGGCGTAGTCGTGTAGCGAATCACCGCCTGCTGCGGTTGATCAGCAGTAATCGACGCCGCTTTTGCCGAAAAATCCGTCGGAACAGTCACCACCGCATAGAAATGCCCGCTATTGACCCCATCATCAGCCTGCTGTTTATTTACAAATTCCCAGCCCAAATCATGATTACTTTTGAGTTTTTGCTCGACCGATTGCCCAATATTGACCGTTTGGCCGTTCAGCTGCGCGCCTTTGTCCTCATTGACAAATGCCACCGGCAAGTTTTTCACCTGCCCATATGGGTCCCAGATGGAACCCAAGAAAAAACCGCTGTACATAATCGGAATAAACGAAATAACCGCCATCGACAGCAGCAATATTTTGTTTTTGCAGAGATGCTGCCACTCAGCTCGCACCATATTGACGCGACGCCTGCTTGACAGCCGTTTTAATTTTTCAACCATGCATTACCTCCTTGACAACGTCTTCTAACGTTACCGTTTTTAGATACTCGCTCCACTTCTCTTGCGCCTCGGAAAAGACTTTTTCAATCATATTCATGCCAATTTCCACCTGGCGAGGCCGCGACGCAAACACTCTTTCGACAATTCCCTGAGGCTGAAAAAACGGCGCTTCGCCTTCAATCGCCAGCACCACATCGTGCAGCGTCACTTGGCCCATTTCCCGCGCCAAAATGAAACCGCCGCCAGCGCCCTGCGTCGAAGTAATCAACCGTGCTACCACCAGCTTGCGGCTAATTTTCTTCAGATACGTCGGCGATACTGCCATCTTTTCCGCCAAAGCATCATTGGTCATCGGTGCTTTTCGCTGCGGATCAGCCAAAATCGCCATAATACAGCACGCTTGTTCAACAGCTCCCGATAGTTTCATAAAGTCCTTTCATGAATTAGATATAGTGGATATCGACTATCCACTATACTACACTAGGCTAGTTTTGGCAAGAGTTTAATAAACGGATTGGGAATAAGCCCCGGCTTTTGAGCAGATATCTATAGGTTGCCAGCGTGTCAACCTTACGATTCAGGATTATTCTGCTGCACAAACGCCGCCGCCCGCATAAAATCGTCAATTAGCGTCTGGCGCATACCGCCATTATATAGCGCTGCTGCTGGATGATATAGCGTAATCACTACAAATTCCAATTCATGCAAACGCACCCGCCGCGGTCGGCCATGATCATGACTGATCCGCAACCCAGGGATAAAACCGCCGCCGCTGTGCCGCCCCAATGTCAGCACCGCTTTTGGCTGGATAATTTCCAATTGCCGCATCAAATACGGCCAAAACTGGCGCTTCTCTTCTGGCAGCGGGTCGCGGTTATTTGGCGGCCGATACTTCACAATGTTGGTAATATAAACATCCGGACGCTGCAAACCAGCTGCCGCCAGCATCTCGTCGAGAAATTTCCCCGCTGCACCGACAAATGGTTTACCTTGTAAATCTTCATTCTTGCCCGGTGCTTCGCCGATAAATACGATATCAGCATCAGCATTGCCATCGCCCATCACCAGCTGCGTTGCTTGAGCCGCCAATTCCGAACAAATCCCAGCTTTGATGATTTCTGCCGCCAATGCGTCTAATTCAGCTTGCTTATCCATAATTACATTTTACCAAAATAGTACCCTCTGCTGATACAGAGGGTACTACCGGCGCGGCGAATATTAACGCAGCGCAGTTAATTTTTGATTGACAACGCTTGAAAAGTCGTTGTAGTACCGATCCATTCCGCTATCGGTAACTTTGCGGCTAGCGTTAGTAATTAACGTATAGCCAGTGGTTGACGGTTCGGTTGGACGGCGCGGTCGAGCGCTGAAATTGCCGCTGGTATAAGCCCTAGCGTATTCGACGTAATACTTCTTCAACGAAGTGTAGTAATCGCTCCACTCCTTGCCAAATCTAGCCACGTTGCTATTGTCCGATTTGCTCAGTTTCTGCATCAGAGATGTGCAATCGCCGTATTTTTGGTCAACTTCTTTGTCGACTTCATCGGGTTTTTTGCTTATATGGCCAAGATAAAATACGTTATCGCATTTTTTTCTGACCTCGCTATAAACCTCCACGTACTGCGACAAGCCTTCCATTTCAGGTTTAGCGACGTCGTAAGCTTTCTTGTATTTGTCGTAAGCTTCTTTGACATCTTTATCGTGCATAATCTTAGATTTCGACAATTTGTCGTTTAACTCGTCGCGGCTCTTGATAGCGCTATTAACTGTTTCTTTGTAGGCTTCTGGATTGCGCACAGACGAATACTGCAAACTGTTCAATTTCGAGCTTTCATCGTTCATCCACGAAATAGCTTGGCGATAATCCTCTTTGCTCGGCCCCATATTAAGCAGCAAAACAACCACTATTACGATAATTAGCAGCAAAAAGCCAACAGAACCGCCAATTATTCCCCACAAAACCCCTTTGCTGAGACCTTTGTTAACCGGCATTTGCGGCGGCATCGCTGGCTGCTGTTGCATAGGTGGTGCGGACATTGGAGCTGGTGGCTGCGCAGGCGGCACTGACTGCGGCGATTCAGGTGGTTGCGGTTGATTGTTCATAGACTTCCCCTCTTTTATAAGTGTATCTCTATTAAGTATAGCAAAACTTAAGCTGTTCCGTATAGTATTCGTTTATGTAGAAATATTATCGCTGTTCAATTCCCTTCATTGTCAAGCTTAGGCGCCCGCGGTTATCAATTTCTGTTAACTTAACACGTACCGTTTGACCCTCTTTCAAGACATCAGTTACTTTGCCGACTCGTTTATCCGATAGTTGTGAAATGTGCAACATACCGTCAATCCCCGGCAAGATATTCACGAACGCGCCGAAATCTTTGATGCTGACCACCTTGCCTTGGTAAATTTTGCCAACTTCTGGCTCTTCGACCAGGCTTTTAATCCAGGCAAGCGCCTTCTCAATTGATTCGCCGTTCGGACTGGCGATGGTAATCAGGCCGTCTTCCTTGATATCAACCTCAGCGCCAGTCTCACTGGTAATCTTGTTAATCACCTCGCCGCCCTTGCCGATGACCGCGCCGATTTTATCTGGATCAATTTTTAGCTTTTCAATCCGCGGCGCGTACGGGCTGAGTGCTTCCCGCGGCGCTGGCAAAATACTTAGCATATGGTCAAGAATAAATGCCCGCCCCGCCTTGCTCTGCTCAATCGCTTGGCGCAGCACTGCCACTGGCAAACCATGTACCTTCATATCCATCTGTAGCGCCGTGATGCCCTTGGCTGTACCAGTCACCTTGAAATCCATGTCACCGGCAAAGTCCTCGGCATCGGCAATGTCGCTCAGTACGTACGGCGTATCGCCGTCCATCATTAGACCCATGGCAATACCGCTAACCGGCGCCTTCAAAGGCACGCCAGCATCCATCAGCGCCAGACAACTCGAACAGGTCGCTGCCATCGACGTCGAACCGTTCTGGCTCATAATTTCAGTGACGCTGCGGATGGCGTATGGAAAGTCTTCTTCGCTTGGTAATACCGGCGTCAAGGCGCGCTCCGCCAAATAGCCGTGGCCAATCTCGCGCCGACCCGGACTGCCCATCCGCTTAACCTCGCCAACCGTATAGCCCGGCGCATTGTAATGATGCATGTAGCGCCGCTCGCCGTCGTTAACTTCCATAGTATCAACCAGCTGCGCGTAACTCAGCGGCGCCAAAGTGACAATATTCATACCCTGCGTCACACCGCGGGTAAACAAGCTTGAACCGTGCGCTCGCGGCAGTAAACCAACCTCTGAGCTTAACGGGCGGATTTCCGTCAAAGCGCGGCCATCCGGGCGCTTACCGTCCTCGACGATACCGCGGCGAACATCTTTGTGCAATGCCAGGGTAAATGCTTCATCGTACTCATCGCGCACCTCATCATACGTCTCGCCAACTTTCTCGGCCATTGCTTCATGAAAGGCCCAGCGAATTTCATTGACCATTTCGTTACGCTCTGGGTACGGCCGGCGGATTTGCTCGCCCAATTTACCGTCAACCCACTCATCAGCCGTCTGCTGAATTGTTTCGTCGGGTAAGACTAATTCATATTCTTGCGGAGTTGGCACAACTTTGGCAGCTAGTTCGCGCTGCAACTGAATCGCCGGCTGCATCATCTGGTGCGCCCAGGCCATGGCATCGACGATCACTTCTTCTGATACCTCCTTGGCACCGGCCTCCACCATGGTGATGCCGCTGGCAATACCCGCCACCACCAGGTCCAAATCAGATTGCTCACGCTCCTCCGGCGTCAAAAAGGCCTTAAACTCGCCATTCACGCGGCCTACCCGCAAGCCCGCCACCGGACCGTCAAACGGCGTCCCAGTCAGCATCAAGGCGCTCGACGCCGCAATCATCGCCACCACATCCGGACGGAAATCCGGATCCATGCTCAGCACCGTCGCCACGACTTGCACTTCTTGGCGGTAGCCCTTTGGAAACAGCGGCCGAATCGGACGGTCGATTAGCCGGCCGATTAGCACCGCCTCGTCGCTCGGCCGACCTTCGCGCTTGATAAACCGCGAGCCAGAAATTTTGCCCGCCGCATAAAACCGTTCTTCATAATCAATCGACAGCGGAAAGTAATCCAGCTGCACTGGCCGGCTACCCACCTGGGCACTGCCCAAGACCACCGTATCGCCGTAGCGAACCAGCACACTACCAGTCGTCCGAAAACCAACGCGGTTGACCTCCAGCGTCAGCGGTCGGCCGCACAGCTCGGTGGTAACGCTAAAAATCTCCTTGCCGCTCGGGTTAATAATACTCATAAAAGAGCTCCTTTCTTCGCGGCAAGTAACAGGGATGAAAATTCGTCTTGGCTAGGCTTGGCGATTCAAAGCCGCGCGCCGCAAATTCTCGTCTCTATCACTTCCGCGTTAACAATAACTACCTTATTATAGCAGACAGCAAAGGTTATTTCATCTATATCATGTCATGCTATTGCTTTTTTATCATGTTTATGCTATAATAAAAGAATGAGCACGCTTCCTGTAGTTCAGCTAAGACGCCGCCAAGAGTTCTGGCAAAAAAGCCAAGAGACCGCGAAAGAATTGCGGCGAGAAGCGCATACGATCGATCCAGAACGCCCGCGGCGCGGTATCGGCCAAGCTGCGCACAATCTACTGCGCGTGATGAATCAAATTGAACACCCAACTGCTGAAACTAACCAGCAAAAAGAGTTCTACATTCTCTACGGCACCTATCGCGACTGGATTACTGCTGTAACTGCCGAAAAAACAGCTAGAGACTCAAATAGGAGGCCTTCTCCTAAAGATCACGAAAAAATTGTTAGTGTGCATTCTTCATTCAACGACTCGCTGCGCGAAATCTTTAACCGCTGGGGCACTACTATCACGCCAGCTGACATAATGCAGCTTCTAAATAATTTTATCCCTATAGCCGACAAACCCCACTACCGCAAAAAAATGGAAACAAGCATAAAAGGTGTACGTACAGAATTACTAGCTGAGCTAGCTCTCGAAAACATGGGCTTTGAAGTAGTCCGTGCGACTACCGAACAAGACAAGAGAGGTATTGATTATCTTATAACTGACAGCCAAGGAAAGCAGACAGCGGTAGATATTAAATCTTCAAGATTTAAAGCGAACAAAACCAATGATCGAAACGCTAAGTATTATAATGACGGTACTATAGCTATCTGCCCATTTTCGCCCGAAACCCTCGAAAGTATTCATACAGTTTTGCCTAAAGACCCGTACGGAGAAATGTTAGAACCTTCAAAAGAGATGCTTGCAAATCTATATACTTCTGGTATTGTAGATAATCATGAATATACTAGAATTATGAATGAATTAGACGAACAGATAATAACTATGCATAAACGAAATAACAATCCAGCACGTACAGGAAAGAAGTTAACTCATGTCTAGCGAGACCAGATCAGCAAGCTCATGGCTTACTCAATACGATTTGGTTGATCCAGAAACGGCCTATGACGACATTATCGGTTCGATCAAAAGCGGAGAAGTAATTACACTGCCAGCAAAAGCATCTGCTGATATAGGAAGAACCTCAGTTAGAGCCGCCATTACTCAAGTTAAAGCTTCATTTGCCGATCTCCACCGAATAGACGAAGCAGATGGATTGTTCGGTCCTGACGACTCATCTCAACTCGAGGCTAGAGGCGTAACCAAACACCCTAACTCTCTGGACTCAGATGATGGCGATAAAAAACCTCTGATCGTTGTTTTCCAGCAAAGCGATGGTAATAATATTGATTCCGGACACTTTTTCCTGGAAACTGCACAACATCCTTGATATTATACCTTAATGCTAGCCCTTGCTAAATTAAGCTAATCGCAAGCTATTCAAATTCAATCAACGAGGAGGCCTAATGCCACAAACCGAAAGTCTATACACTGGGCGGCGCATTAATGTGCGCGCTATTATTTATCGCGAAGGAAAAATACTCGCCGTCAAACATCGCCGCGGCGACCAAGCAGCCCCTTATTACGCCGTACCAGGCGGCGGTCTCGACCCGCGCGAGTCGCTGGCTGAGTGTCTAATCCGCGAATTACGCGAAGAAACTGGCATAACTGCCAAACCTGGCAAATTGCTATTCATCCAGCAATTCCCATCATCGCGGTCTGGCTACGAAGAGGAATTAGAGTTCTTTTTCGCGGTCGATAATCCTGATGACTTTACCGATATTGACATTAGCCAAACAACGCATGGCGCCCAAGAATTAGCGCTTTGCGAGTATATCGACCCGTCGCAATGGGTTCTCTACCCCGAATTTCTACAGCACACCGATATCGCACAGTACATCAATAGCAACCAGCCGGTTCTCGTCGTCGATAATTTCGACGAACAGCACCAACAACTACTCTAGTGTCACGTTTTGCCGCGCCCAATCAACCGCCGCTTGCGCCCGTTTGCGCGCCTCCAAGCTCTTTCGCGGCGGGCGATCATCGCCCCACCATTGCCGCCAAGCCCAATCTGCCGGGTTGAGACATTCCAGGCAATCCATGTGGCGTAATTTACCGTTCACAAACTCTTCATTGCGCTCGGTATAGACAAGTTCGTAGCCGCACTTCTCAAGCGCTCGCCAGCTCGCCGCGTTGCCGTGGATGACTGCCGACTTAATTCGGTGCAGGCCTAGATTTTCGAAAGCATACCACGTCCGTGCCCGATGGCAAGCACTGGCAATCCCCTGGCCCCAATATTTCTTATCGGCAATAACTATACCGCTTGTCGCATAATGAACGTGATCTTTAGTTATCTCGGTAAGCGCTGTGTTGCCGATCAGCTGGCGCTTGTCACCATCTATAACCCAAATACCCCAGTTTAGGCTGGTTTTGTTCTTGATCATTTCATCATACCAGGCCTGCTCGGTCTCAATCGTCTGCGCTCGGTGCGCTGATAAGTACTGTGTTACCGTGCCGCGCGCAAAACCCTCGACAAACACCGCTAGATTATCGCGCGCAAACGGCGCCAGTTCAACCGATAATCCCCTATCGGTTGTTAATTTCATCATCGGCCCAAACGCCATTGCGCACTCCTTTCGCTTACTTGTGTCTATATTATACACAATTGCGAAGTTTTAGTACACGAATAGTGATGAACTACAAACTGTCAATGATATTCTGTAGATCTCTGCGAGCTCTGCCAGCAAATTGCTGCAAAGCCGAGCCGCTGCCTGGTTCAGTTTGCCATATCGGCGACCGCGGGTTAGCTTCTTTCGCTAGCCTAGACATTGCTTGAAGAGTTTCTGCACTAACGTTTAGTCCGCCTTTAGCTTTTAGCCTATCGGCTAGCTCTGCCCTAACATTTTGGTCAAGAAATCCGCCATAAGCCCTCAAGAAGCCTTCCGCCCATTTGTTGGCTCTTTCTTGGTCAAATGGTTGGCGCTCGCCAGGTTTTGTCGTATTTTGCTCTCCAGCGGCCTGTTTTCCGTCTGACTTCGATACGTCTGCTTCAGATTTTACCGTATTTTTTTGATTGCCATCTGGCTGCTCAACCTGTTCTGCTGGATTTTTCTCTGCAGCGCGATCACTTGTGGCAGGTTTAGCTTCTGTAGTTTTCGCCTTTAGACTTTCGTTTCTAGCGGTTTCTGGCGGCGTGTTTTCTTTCGGCGCTTTAGGTTCTGGTTCGCTAGACGGCTTGGCGGCATCAGTTTCTGCTTTCGGAATTTCGGCACGCGGCGGCAACGGTGTTTCTTGTACTTTGGGCACAGCATCGCTAGCACTGGGCTCATGCGATACCAGCTCATTTGACTCCTCGCGTATCGCTGGCTGCTCGTATACTGCTTGCTCAACTGGCGGCCGCGAAGCATATTGAACTAGATTATCGCCTCTATCCCTGTTATGCTCACCACTGACAATACCATCAACCAAATCCTCTGGAACGCCTTTTGCTAACAAATCAGCGCGCCGATTAAGCATTTCATCAACACTTTGCGGTCCTCTCTCGGCATCAGCATGCGACGGCAACTTACCAGTTATTTTCTCGCCAGTCATGAAAACCCGGCGAGTAGAAGCACGTTCGTTGGTCGGCGCTATTCCGCCGTCAGTAGCAGCTTTATAAGCCTCGCCGACCAGCAGCTGCCTGCCAGTATTAGACTCTTGGCGCGCCATAGCGGGCGGCTTATCGCCGAAGGCAATCGCTACTGCATCGCGAGCATCATTGACTTTCTCGGCCCGGCCAGCTGGCGTCCATTCGTGCGGCATGCCACTATCATTATCAAAAGAGTTAGACTCAACTGTTGGGCTAATACCGTACTTTTCATAATCAAACGATTTGTCTTGCTCGCTGCTATTAGTTGCTTCATGAGATGGAAATTGTTCTCTTATAATCATTTTTTATTTTTGCCGCTTACTTACCTTTTTATGCTAACACAGCTTATGCTTTTTGTCAATATTATTACTTAGATTAGCAATTTTAGCAATACGGCAGCCGCGATCTACCTTTACAAACCAAAAACCGCCTCGATACGAGACGGTTTTTGGCCCAGGCTGCACGTTTATTTGCGCAGACTGAGCTTCTCTAGCGTTGCCTTGTAGGCCTCAAAGTTCGTCTTCTCAAGGTATTTCAGCAGGCGCTTGCGCTTGCCTACCATCTGAATCAGTCCGCGGCGCGCCATACGGTCGTGCTTATTGGACTTGAGATGTTCAGTCACCTCTTTGATACGAGCTGTCAAGATTGAAATCTGCGCTTGTGGGCTGCCGACGTCGTTCTCGTTGACCTGAGTCAAAGCAATAGCTTTCGCTTTGTTATCCTTTGATATCATAGCTAACAACTTTAGCAGAGATCCGCTAATCAGTCAAGTTATGCGAATCCCTTATCATATCTATCACCCTATAGATTTTCTCAATATCGCTAATCGTCATCTGACGAGACTGGTCTATCCAGCCCTTAATAAGTTTGGTATCTAAATAAGCAAATTTCTATGCTTCTTATGATTCAATGCCAAAATCAGCTAGCTTTTGCGCTTGGCTAACTTGCCAACCGGCAATCTGCGTACGGCGCAATTCTTGACAGTAAGCGCCCGTGTTTAGCGCCTCACCGATATCAACTGCCAAACTACGAATATAGGTGCCGCTAGAGACATGGGCTCGAACTTTGAGCAGCGGATAAGCGTAATCAAGCAATTCCAGTGTATAAATCGTCACTGTGCGTTCTGGAATATCAATTTTTTTACCGCTGCGAGCTAATTTGTAGGCCCGCTGTCCGTTAATTTTGATAGCACTGAACGCTGGCGGACGCTGCTTGATATCACCAACAAATTGCGCTAAGACGGACTTGACGACTGCTATATCCGGCTGTTTGGAGATGGATGAAGCTTGAATATCATTTTGCGGCTTACTATTTGCAACGTACGGCATAATTTCGCCTTCCGGGTCGCCAGTTGTACTAGTTTGCCCCAACCGAAACGTCGCTTCATAAACCTTATCAAGCTTGGTATAACGCATCGCGTTGCGGCATTCCTTGCCCGTAACCAAAATCAACAGGCCCGTCGCAAACGGATCAAGCGTCCCGCAATGACCGACTTTGACTTTTTTGCCAGCCCGATGGCTAAGCACGCGGCGAACTCGCGCCACCACCCCGAAGCTAGTCATGCCTGGCGGCTTATCAATCAGTATAACCCTGTCATTCATACTTCAAGTATATCAGTATACCTCGTAGCATTGATTCTAAAATCTTTTCAGAGTCAATCTGAAACCTATTCGCAAGCTTAAGCTTGCCCTGGAATCTTGAACTGAGCCGGATCATTTGATGTTGGTGCCGAAACTGCTGGAGCTGGCGGCGGCGGTAGAGTAGATTCTAAAGTGTCAGCTCCGACCCCGCCATTAGCTGGTACTGGCGGCAAGGATGAAAAATCTGGCAACGGCGGCAATGGTGGTAGTGGTGGCAAATCGTCAACCGCGCCAGACGATGGCGCAGCTGATGCTGCCGACAGAGCTGCATCAACGGCAGACCGCGCTTGGTCTTGATCTGAACTAGCAGGATTTGCGGCTGGCGCAGCTTCTACGCTAGGCGCTGGCATTGCTGGCATATTCGGCTGTACCGTTATCCCCTTCGAAGAAACTGCTTCGGGCGCCGCATCAACCGGCGCAACTTCTGATAAGACATCGCGAACCGTCGGTTCTACCTCGGTTTTATCGGCTACCGCATTAAATGGCGATTGCATTGACGGCGGCTGCGATGCCACCGCGCCGCGATCGTGGCTTAAAATGACACGATTATGCATGTCTTTTTCAGCTTTTCTAGCTTCCTCGGCAGCCTGCTCGGTTGTCGCATTGAAAGTACCGCCAATCGACGGCTCGCTCGGGCTAACTGGCATCGCTAGACCTGGCCCTGGCGCAAATGGAGCAACTGGCGGCAAAGTTAGATCTTCTTTGGCCGCTTCATCTACTTCTGCCGAGCTGGCAGCAATATCGCGCTGCAAATCGGCAACCGACGGCATATCTGGCTTATCAACTTCAGGCTCAGCAGCAGGAATCGATGCTAATTGTTCGGCTAATTTCTTTTCGGCGGCAGCGGCGGCATCTCGGCTGCTTCGTTTCTCTAATTCTTCATTGGCAGCCCTCAGAGCTTCGTCGGAATGGCGCCTATCAACTGCATTCTTGACGTCGTCAACATCACCGACTGGCTCGTGCGAAATCGACAATGCACCAATATCGCCAGAATTTTTAGACTCATCCTTTTTGGAGGATTTTTCTTCGTCCTTGCTTTTTGCTTCAGGCACTGGAATCGGCTTATCGTGCGATTCTTTGAGTTTAGTGGCAATTAGTTGCTGGTTAGCACCGTCTGCCATCAATTGAGCGGCCACGGTCATCGCCGCCGAGCTAGTATGCGCATTACTGAAACGTTCAGTTGCTGCCACGATACCTGTCAAAAACGCCGTAGCGATTTGTTCGTCAATCAACCGGCTTTCACCTCTTAATTCATTGGCTAACCGGCATAGAACCTCGCTATAACAACTAGCTCGCGGATTACTCCATTCTAGGCTGCCGAGCTGAGTCGATTCGCCAAGCGACACGCTAGCTACCACCGCGTCGTGCAAAATTCGTCCATGACTCTCAAGCGCATGATCCAAATCAGCTTCATCTTTGACGCCAATAGCCAACACCATCTCGACATTATAGTCGCCCTGACTAAAATCCAAATCCTTCTGATTAATCGTCGTCCGATATGGCGTAATAAAAATCTTGACCATATCATCGACAATCTTGTAACGTAAGTGATCAGCCTTTTCCTTATCCAGCGCGATGATAAAATCGCGCAAACTATCAACTGTACTTTCAAACGTTTTCTCGGGCTGTAGAAATTTAATCGCTGGCGGCACCGCCCCGCTAAATACTGCCGTCGCATGCTTATTTAACTTATTGATTAGCAGCGTGATACCCAAAGCAGCGCTCAATTCGTCAACCGACGGATTGGCGCTAACCGTAACGAGAATATTGTTACTTTCCTTGACTTTCTCTACTATCTGGTTTAGCACGTCTGCCATATTTTTATCCTATTTGTTTTTATTCGCTATAGACTTTACGTACTATAACATAAGCATCACGACAAAGTCAATACTAATTTACAAAACAAGCAAGCGCCACTTTACAAACAGAGGTGTATAAGTTATAATTGAAAACTGATTGTATACACTAAATCAATAACAGAGGTAAAGGAATTTATGCCACTCATCAAATCAGCCGTTAAGCGAATGAAGCAAACCGCTAAGCGCCGCCAGCGTAACATCGGTATCAAGCGCGATATCAAATCTGCCACCAAGGAATTTTTGGCCAACCCGAGCGCCGCTACCCTAAGCAAAGCTCAAAGTGAGCTAGATACTGCTGTCAAGAAAGGCCTACTCAAAAAGGCAACCGTCAGCCGCCGCAAATCAGCCCTAGCCAAGGTCGCTAAAGCTGCTGGCGTCAAGCTAGAAAAGAAGGCGACCAAACCCGCTGCCAGCACCAAGAAAACCCCTGCAAAAAAGCCAGCTGCCAAAACCACAGCCAAGAAGGCCGTAGCTAAAACTGCTTAATTTATACTAACGAGATTAAAGCGCTCCGCAAGCCGGAGTGTTTTACTTTTGCCGCGAAGCCACCCGAAACAAAAAATCCTCCAACGCTATCCACGGATCAACTGATGATGTTTTCATCTGATAATCGCGCTCCGCCGCTAATTCGGTTAATTCCGCCAAGTCCTTTGGCGACAGCTGCCGAGCAAGCGGCCGCAACTTCTTGGCAACAAACGGATGCATACCGAGATCAATCGTATCGCTAGCGCCAGCTGCTTCGGCCTTGGCTAATAACACCAGCTGCGACCACTGCGACCAGACCAACGGCGCCACTTTATAAATATCATCGCTGCGGCGAAGTTCGTCAAGCGCACTCCGTAGATTTGCCGTTTTGCCGCACACTGCCAATTCAATGATATCAAACACCGAAAACTCACGTGCTGGTGGCAAGACCGTTGCAATCGCCGCATCATCAATTTTCACAGTATTTTTCAAGGCAGCTACAGCGTGAGTTAATTGCAATTGATCAATTTCGGCAGACCGCGATTTTTCATCGGCGACAATTGCTCGCGCTACCATATTACTAGCCTGTGTTTTCGTCAATTTTACACTGTGTTCGCTTGCATAGTCTAGCAGCCACTTTTCGGCCGCTGGACGCTGGCGATCAGTCAGCGGTGTTGCTTCAATTAGCTTTGCAGTTTTTTGCAAGGTTTTGAAAGTTTTGGTACGCTTATCCGGGCGCGGCTCGATCAATACCAAGTAGGTTTCTGCCGCAATATCACTAGCCCATTCGCCTAGTTTATCCCACAAATCCTTTCGCTCCGAAAGATGCTCGACAATAATCAGCCGTCGTTCTTGAAATAAGTTCAGACCGCGCACCGTGTCGGCTAATTTATTCAAATCAAGACTGGCTGCGTCGATTTTTTCGGGCCGAACGCCTAAAGATTTCACTAACTGCTGCAGCTCATACTGTACACGGTAAGCGTTCGTGCCAATAATCAAATAAATCATTTAACCTCCACCTGGCAGACCGGGCAAATATGCGTACCGCGGCCAGCGACTTTTAGCTTGATGACCTCTTGGTCGGGATGGCGATGGCAAGCCTGGCCTTCACGCCGAAATACATGAGCAAATGTCAGATAATTCCCTTTTCGACCCTCGGCATCAACGTAATTTTTATCGGTTGAGCCGCCTTGATCAATACTGAGTTGCAAGATTTGCCGCAACTCATTAAATAATGTATTCAGCTGCTGATCGCTGATGTTTTTTACCCGCGTTTGCGGATGAATCTGTGCCGCCCACAGCGCCTCATCAGCATAAATATTACCAACCCCAGCAATCACCGCCTGGTCAAGAAACGCTGGCTTGATCATCGAGTTTTGACGACGGCGAATCCGCTGGATGAAATCCTCGGCGCGCGTCTGAGGATCAAGCGGTTCCGGCCCGACTTTTTGCATGAACGGCAAGTTTTGCACTTCTGCTGTTGGCAGCAACTTCATCCAGCCGAATTTGCGCTGATCGTTAAAAAACAGCCGCGACCCATCGGTAAAGTCAATTTGCACCCGCGTCGACCGATCCGGCAGCTCGCCAATCAAACTATCGTTCGGATGGCCGCCAGCGAAGTTAGGCACCTTGTCATCCTCGAGCATCATCGGAAAACAATCCGGGTCCCGGCGACAAGCACGCCCAGATTTTTTCCGACGATACATCGCAGGATGACAACTGCGAAACACCAACTGCCCCGTCATCTTCAAATGTACCACCAGCGAATAATGCGTATCCAGATCAATCATCAGCACCTTTGCCCGCCGCCGCACCGCCGTCACGCGCGTACTATACAAAAATTGTTTAACGTCAGCCGGCGCATTCGGAAAGCTTTTTGGCGAGTCAAACACTGACACCCGCGCTACCACTCGACCTGGCAGTAGCTCCGCCAACCCGCGGCGAACTGTCTCAACTTCGGGAAGTTCTGGCATTTACGCCTCCAGTAAAGCGTTCAAACGCTTAATAAGCAGCTCGTTATCGGTGTATTGCAACGACATCATCCCCGCTACCTCGGCGCCTTCGCAATTTTCGACACGATCGTCAATCATCACGCATTCGCTAGCGGCGACACCTAAGCGGCCAGCTGTCAGCGTGAAAATTTCCGGGTTTGGTTTAGCCAGGCTTTCCTTGTACGACAATACGCGCACATCAAACATTTTTTCTAATTCGCCTGGCGCAAATAGATATTCCAGCGTACCGCCGCCAACATTACTCAACATCGCCATCTTCAAATTAGCGTGCTGCTGGCGTAAATTTATGATATAGTTTATCAATTCCTCGTTGCGAATCCGCTTGTGCATCAAGAAATCATGCGTCTGCTGCTGTGTCCAGCCAAACAACTCAGCAATTCCCGATTCATACTCGCTGCCGCTAATAAAACCGTAATCATGCTGCTTGCTGAGGTCGCGCAGCAGTACTTTGCCCTCTGGCGCAGCCATTTTTATAAGCGTATCAATACTGCCTCCGTACAGTACGCCAAAACAATCAAAAACAATCGCCTTTATCACCATAATTAGAAAATATTATTAAATGACGGTTTGAAATCTGGAATCTGATTGACAAAAAGAGCTTGGAGCTTCAGAGTATCAGCGTTAAGCGTACCAGGCGAGTCCTTGCAAGTTGAAGTCCACAAATTGGTATCGGTATTGTCACCATCGCGCGTCTCGAATACGTAAGCCAGCCCTTTGGTGGCACATACGCCGCGAATATCATCGTTTGATTTGTTATCAGAAGCCTGAATGTTGACCTTGACTAGCGCATAAGTAAACTGTTCATAAGCATTACTGTTATTAGCATATTCCTTCTTGTCCAAAACTCTATCCAGATAACCCGAATAAATAACGTATTTACGCGATGTTGGACTAACTGTAATCTGGTAGCTCTTGAACTCTTCATCGGCAACAATCGGACCGCGCACCGTCCAGCGCACGCTGCGAATTGGGTCTTGATTTTTGATTTTGCTCTCTAACGATTGTTCGGGGGTTTGCGGCTGCTCGGTCTTTTTATCCGGATTCAGCAACGATCGCACAAGTGTTACCAAAATGGCAATAACAACCACCACAGTAATAATAGTAATGATTATCGGTAAAATTCTCGGTCGGGATCCTCTGTACATGTTTGTATTTTAACACACTTATCACGCAGCTACGCGTACCGTGCCAGAAACAGCCGCAGCACCCAAACCTTCTTCTACGTCTGCGAGAGAAGACTCGACGATTTCTTTAAAACGTTTATCTGTATCGTCCTCTTTATTATCAGCTGTTATTTCTTCAGGTCGTTTATTATCTGTATCGTTCTTTTTAGCGTTCTTTTTAGCGATTAATTCGTCAAGTGGTAAAAGCTCTCTGCCAAGACTATCTGCTACTACCAACTCTTCACCACCTTTCCAAAAAACATTAATACTGCGTCTACCAGCAAAGTGAAGCGTGTCAATAGCCTTAACGCCTTTTGGCATAACATATGGCATGTACCGCCCTTCTGCGCAGCTGTTTTCGGTAATTTCTTGCACTGCCGCCTCTGGATCGCCGCTGTCGTTTTCGGCATCAGGGCCGCAGCAAATTACTAGCCAACCGTAAGGATTTTCTTTATTTGCATAATTATTGTAGATTTGCCAAACAGTACTATCTGCGTCTACAAACCTACCAACACGAAAGTCACAACCACTTTCTTCGCCAAGGTTTTTATAAAGCTTGTCCGCAGCAGCCACTTGCCTGCTGAGACGAGACTCTTTTTGTCCTAACTGCTCTTCTAGCTGCGCTATACGCTCTTGCCTAGATAAAGGCCTAGCCCCTTCAAGTTTAGGGTTGCTATTTTTTGGTAACATTTTCCGTTCCACAACATCCGCCTTTTTGCTTAAGCTAACTGTAATTAGATTATACCACAGTTGCAGTTATTTGTCCATATTTGTACGGGTTTTCGCTAATTTTCAGCAAATTTTAAGTTTTTTACACTTCGCCCCAATTATTACCGATTTTGACGTCGACTTTGAGCTTAATACCGAGCTGCGGGTAGATATTTTCCATAGTCTCTACCAGCATTTTGCTGACTATTTCGGCGTTTTGGAGCGGACACTCAATCATGATACTGTCATGGATTTGCAAGATTTGATGGCCGAGCGAGATATTTTTATGTACAAGCCCAGACTTGCTGCCTGAAGAGACTTGCCTTTCCGGCAAGGCGAATTCGTTCTTTTCGAATTTGCCGGTCTCTGAAGGTAGCAAATCTGGGCTTGTCATTATCGTCAGTCGCTTCTCTACCGCCAGCATCGCTAATTTCATCAAATCCGCCTCGGTACCTTGTATCGGCATATTAGCTGCTGCGCGCTCGGCAGCCGAGCGAACAGCAAAATTATTCGATCTGACATCGGGCGTCGGCCGGCGCCGGCCAAACAATGTCTGCACAAAGCCGTCATCGTGCGCTTGGCGAATCGTTCGTTCCATGAACTCTTTGATGCGCGGGCGGATACGATAATATTCGTCGATGAAATGTTGCGCTTCGCCGTAACTCATATTGGCAGCAGCTGCCAAACCATGCTGGCTCATGCCGTATAATACGCCGAAATTCACCACTTTAGCGCGGCGGCGCTGCGTTGGCGTCACTTCATTAATCGGCACGTTATAAACTTCAGCTGCCGTCTTGGCATGAATATCAACGTCGGTATTAAAATCTTCAATCATCTGTTTTTCGCCAGCCATCACCGCCGCCAGGCGCAGCTCAAATTGCGAATAATCAGCATTTACGAAAACATTGCCAGGCGCTGGCACAAAAGCATCGCGAATCTGCCGCCCCAACTCAGTACGAATCGGAATATTCTGTAAATTCGGGTTAGTGCTCGACAACCGCCCAGTCGCTGTCGCATCTTGGTTAAACGTTGTGTGGATATAGCCGTTAGCGTCCGTTTGCTCTGGTAAAGCTGCCACATAGGTATTTTGTAATTTCGATAGTTCGCGAAAACGCTCGACCAACTCAATAATTGGATGTTGCCCGCGCAGCTTATCAAGTTCCTTTTGGTTGGTTGAATAACCAGTTTTGCCTTTTTTGATACCGGCTGTCGGCAAGAGCAGCTTATCAAATAGCGCGCTAGCCAACTGCGCTGGGCTGGCGACATTAAATTCATAACCGACCATATCATAAATATTTTGCTGAACCGCTGCAATATCTTGCGCTAATGATTTATTCATTTTTTCGAGTTTGCTGGCATCGATTTTGATACCTCGAAATTCCATTTGCGCTAAAACATTAATCAGTGGAAAATCCATCGTCTGCGCCACCTGCTGGAGGTCGGGCAGCTCAGCAAACGCTGACTTTTGTTGTTCATGAACTACCCACAGCGCTGCCATCGCCAATCTTGGGTCATCCAAAGATTCTACGCCTGCCAAATCCGCTAATGCGCGCGATTTACGCAAAGGATTTAACAGAAACGAGCCCTGCGCGGTATCGTGCTTAACAGTCGGCAATTGCTGGCAACCAGCACCGAGAAGTGCTTTGAAAAACTCCTTGGTATCGTGGCCGACTATCGAAGCTTCTGCTAAAATAGCGCTTGCTTTAGCCAGTGGCAAGCGGGCGACCTTGCCTTTTTCATGGCTCAGCCAAACCATATCACCATCCCAAATTACCAGTAATTCTGGCGCCATTACTAACATTGGCATGACTTTATCGCCCGATATCTCAACAGCCGGCGCAAGAATATTATTTGTAGCCACTTCTGAAGCGCCATCGCGCATGTGTTGTGGTAATTTTCGCAACAATGAGCGAAACTCCAGCTTTTCGAGTAACTCTCGCAACTTTGCCGTGTCTAAGTCGCGCACGTTCATTGCCTCTAAATCGAGTTTCACTGGCGCATCGGTGAATAGCCGCGCCAATTCCCTACTCATATAAGCAGATTTTTTACCAGCTTCTAATTTGCGGCGCAAGCTGTCTTTAATCTGCCATAGATTCTCATAAACACCGTCTAGCGTTTCAAATTGTTGTAGTAATTTGACGGCTGTCTTTTCGCCGACCCCCGGCACCCCAGGGATATTATCCGACGAATCGCCTTTCAAGCTTTTCAAGTCGAGAAATTGGCCAATCCGAATACCGTAGCGCTTTTCAAACGCTGGAATATCAAATTTATCAATGTTAGTCAGGCCTTTTTTGAGTGCATAAAGATACGTATTTTGATCGAGAATTTGCAGCGCGTCCAAGTCGCTAGTAATCAAATAAGTTTCGATGTCGCCGTGCTGTTCAGCCTGCTTGTCTAGCGTTGCCATGATATCGTCGGCCTCATAATCATCAAATTCATACAGCGGCCAGCTAAAAGCCGCCAGTAGCTCGTGCAAAATCGGAATCTGCGCATAAAAATCTGGCGGTGCTGGTTTGCGCCCGGCCTTATAATCAGGATAAATCGCCAACCGGCGGCGAATATTCGTTCCTCGTTTATCCCACGCTACGCAGACATAATCCGGGTTAAGTTGCTTAAATAATTCCAAGCTCAGCGCCGCGAAACCATACACGCCGCCTGTCGGTGTCCCGTCTGCGGTCGACAACCCAGGCATAGCATAATAACCGCGATAGAACACGCTTTTACCGTCGATAATCACTAGGCGTTTGGCCATATTTATATTATACGCTATCTAAGGGCCGTTACTTACAAGCAAATATAGCCATAATCATGTATACTAAGGTTATGACATCACAAGAAAAACCAGCCAAGATTTTGGCATTCGTCGGGCTGCCTGGCGCCGGTAAAACCGAAGCAACCAATTTCGTAGCCGCCAAAGGTTTTCCCAAAATCTACGGCGGCGGCATTTTGTACGACGAAATGCGCGCTCAAGGCGTTGAAATCACACCCGAATCGCAAGCCGAGTTTCGCAAACAGTGGCGCGAACGCGACGGCAAAGACGTTATCATCCGCCGCGCTGCCGAGCAATTACACCGCTTAATTGATGCTGGCCAGCATCGTTTATTGTTCGACGGGCTCTATTCCTGGACAGAGTACAAGTTCCTCAAACACGAGTTTCCTGGCGAGCTCATCGTTGCCGCCATTGTCGCGCCAAAACATTTGCGCCACCGCCGTCTCGCAACTCGTCCCGAGCGGCCATTCACCGCCGAACAAGCTAACCAGCGCGACTGGTCAGAAATTGAAGACATCGAAAAAGGCGGACCAATAGCTATCGCTGATTATTATTTAATTAACGACAGCGATATCACTGCGCTATACGCCAAGATTAATTCGCTGCTCAGTACAACTGGTTTTGTTAATGTATAACACCTAAAACCAAAGTTATTGCAAGTAAGTATAAAGTTTTTTAGCGTCTTTATGCTTGCGTAACTTCGCTAGCGCTTTAGCTTCAATCTGGCGAATTCGCTCGCGCGTCACTGCAAATTCCTGGCCAACCTCTTCAAGCGTATGACTCTTGCCGCTATCTAATCCAAAGCGCATCCGGACAATCTTTTGTTCGCGATCGCTCAGCGTACCCAGCAAATCTTTAACTTGTTCCTTTAACAGCTGATTCGAGGCCGATTCCTCTGGACTAATTGTACCTTCATCCTCGATGAAATCGCCCAGCACCGACTCGCCTTCGTCATCGCCGTCGCGGCCGACACCAGCATCCAAGCTCGAAATGTCCTGCTTGATTTTCATGACATATTCGACTTTTTCTGGTTCCATCTCTAGCTCTTTAGCTAGCTCTTCAATCGTTGGCTCGCGATTCAGCTCCTGCGTCATGCGCCGCTGCGTGCGCAGCAATTTATTGATGGTTTCTACCATATGAACTGGAATACGAATCGTTCGCGCCTGATCAGCAATCGCCCGGGTAATCGCCTGGCGAATCCACCAGGTGGCATAAGTTGAAAACTTAAAACCCTTGTCTGGATCAAATTTTTCCACAGCACGCAGTAAGCCAGTATGCCCTTCTTGAATCAAATCCAAGAAGTCTAAGCCGCGACCCGAATATCGTTTAGCGATCGATACCACCAAGCGCATATTTGCTTCGGCCATTTTATCTTTAGCTTTTTTGTCGCCTTCTTTGACGCGTTTTGCCAATTCTAGTTCTTCCTCGGCGCTCAGCAGCGGGATTTTGCCAATCTCGCGCAAATGCAGCCGCACTGAGTCGTCCGAAATATCGTCGAAATATTGATTAGCATTGAGTACATCTTCAGGAGTATCTTCGTCCATCAAATCGTTGATATCAGGCTCATTGATGTCCTGATCTTGTATATTGTCGTCAGATGGCTTCTGCGCTTGGTCGTCGTTTGTCACGAGCTTTCTCCTTGATTATGTTATTGAGTGCCGCACGCAACTCTCTAGCCGCTGCCTCATCGCCAGCAGCTTCAGCGTCGCGTAACTTAGCTAATAATTCTTGTTGAGTTTGTTTGTTATGTTTATCCTCTTTATCCCGCAGCAGTTGGCACATCGCGACATAGCGATCGCCGCTATCCCATGCTACATAACGCTCCTCAGCGCGCAATGATACCATTTTTACATAAATATCAGCTTTTTGCAACTTTTTAGGGCGATTTTGCGGATCGTCTTCTTCGAGGAGTACCGTCGCTAATAACTCTCGCTCAGCGCTGCTCCACTGCTGGCGGCCAGCGCGGCGCAATTCTTCCAAGCATCTAGCATCATAAAGCGCCAAAGCCAAAATATTATCCTCTAGCACCGCCTGCTCGTTCTTAATAATCGATGTATTTACCACAACGGGTTTAAAAGTTCGTTTCTTGGCAGGATCGCCGGCTAGTTTTTGCCGAACCGCCTCCTCGCTGGTATGCGACATAGCGGCTATCCGCTTGATATAGTATTCGCGCTCGACGGGGTCAGCTAGCCCGCGCACTACTCGCAGCGCTGCCGTAGTAAAAGTTCGCCGGCCAACCGCTGTATCCAAATCGCAGCGCCCAGCATGCTGGCGCAATACCCATTCGACAGCCGGCTCGTTGCGAGTTACCGCTTCGCGCCAGGCTTGAGCACTTGATTTGATCAATTCATCTGGATCTTTAGCGCCATCTGGCAACGAAATAATTGTTAGCTCAATGCCCTCATGCGAGGCCAGCTCAATTGCCCGCTCGGTCGCCGCTACGCCAGCCTGATCGCCGTCATAGCAAAGCCGCACGTCGCCAGTCAGCCGCTTGACCGCCTTGAGGTGATTCTCGGTCATCGACGTGCCAGCAGTCGCTACTGTTTGCGCTACGCCCGCTTGGTGGCTGCTAACTACATCCAAATTTCCCTCAACCATCACTACGAAACCACTTTTGCGGATCGCTTCTTTGGCTTGGCTCAACGCGAAAATATGACGACCCTTATCATACAGTAATGTCTGCGGCGTATTCAGATATTTTGGCGCATTCGGCACATTGCCAATAATCCGCCCGGTAAAGCCAATCACTTGCCCGCCCTGATCCATCAACGGAATCATCATTCGACCGCGAAACAAATCTTTGCCATAGCGGTTTAATAACCCCGCATCGTTGATCTCTCGCTTAGTAAAACCTCTTTTTTCGAGCGCCGCCAGCAACGCCGTGCCGCTATCCGGCGCATAACCAATCTGAAAATCTTGGACGGTTTGCCGCGACAATCCTCGCTGCTTAAAAACATATTCAATCGCCTGCTGGCTACGCAATAAACTCTGTTGGAAATATCGTGCTGCTAGCTCGTTGGCTGCCAACAGCCGCTTTTTGTAGGCGCTGCGCTTCTTGGCACCAGCCGATTGATATTCGCTGAGATCAACCCCAGCTTTGCGCGCCAAAAATTCCATCGCCTGGCGAAAATCCATCCCCTCGGCCTCCATTACAAAAGCGAAGACATCGCCGCCTTTATTACTCGAGAAATCATGCCAAATATTTTTTTCAGGACTTACGAAGAAGCTTGGCGTTTTCTCGCCAGTAAACGGACTTAACCCCTTATAGCTGCGCCCTGCCCGCTTCAGCTCAACATATTCGCCAATCACATCTTCGATATTGAGCCGCGAGCGAATTTCCTCCTTGGCATCCATACATTTTAGTATATCACTCTTTACCTCTGTTATCGGTTGTGGTTAAATATAGATATGAGTCAGGACCCGTACACCAATCCGCAACAACCGTATTCGCAGGGTTCTGCTAATAATTTACCGCCAGAAAACCCGCAGCAGCCAGCTGCACCGTACAATCAGGTCTACGGCCAGCAAACACCGCAGCAGCAAATGGCGCCTAATCTGTATTACAATAGCCAAGCCGCCCAGCCGCAGCCGCCGGCATACCCGCAGCAAGCACCCAGCCTGGCAGCTAATCAGCCTGATCAACTATCGCAAATTAACCAAACCGCGCCATCGTACGGCACAGGACCACAGCCGCTAAGCACCTTTCCAGTTTACGCTAGCAGCTCGGATGATGATTATAATACTGTTGACTACCTTAACCGCATCGCTCCGCAAGAACAGCACACCATCAATCGAATCGCTATATTTGCGCTCATTGGCACTGTTATTGCTAGCGTTATCATCATTTTGATTCTAATCATCAACCCTGGCGCATCTGATGCCAACAGTCTAATCCAGCCGATCCGCGACCGCACCGATACGCTGAACAAAGTCGTCGACGAAAACGAAGGCCGCCTGACGCAGACTGAAATTGCCGAGGCCAACACTGCGCTCAACAGCACCCTGACAACCATGCAGACCCGGCTAGACGCCATCATCAAAGAGCGCAAAATCCAGAAAAAATCCTCTAGTACCGAAAAAAGCTACCTAGAAGCCCTGCAGAAAAAGCTCAACGATTCCTACCAAAAAGGCAAGCTCGACAGTAGCTACGCCACCGCCATGACTTACGAATTAACCATTTTAAAGTCGCAACTCAACAAGCTTAAAAAGGTTAGCGACTCCAAATCAATCCGCTCGTTCTGCGACGAATCCATTAATAATATCAATGTTATTCTCAAAGCTTACCACGACTTCGCTTCAACCAAGCAGTAGCAGCTATTCCGTCACCAGCCGATAACTTAACCGCGCCAGGTCAAAAAGTTCTTCGTCGCTGAGCTGGCCGCTGCAAATCACCGTAATCCAGTGTTTTTTATTAAGATGAAAGCCCGGCTGAACCGATTCGTACTTTTGTTGTAACTTTAACGACAATTGCGGATCACATTTCAAGCTAATCCGCAACGGCTTTGAACCCTCGGCTATCAACGCAAACATCTTTTCGCTTTGGCCAGCATCTTTGCGGCCGACTTTGTACACAGCCACCTTATCGCCAAACGGATAGTCCAACCAGGCGCCTGGCAAACTTAGCAAAAACTCTTCAAACTGTTGGTGCGTCATAGCCATTTGCTCCGTACAAAGTATACCAGCATCAATATCGGCAAAACGACCAGCAGCGCCATCGTTATCCAAAACATTACATCGCTATGAAACGGCAGCTGCGAAAAATTCATGCCTGCCAGACCCGTCAAAAAAGACATTGGCATAAATATCGTCGTTACAATCGTCAAACGCTTCATTACATCATTCATTCGGTTGGACACCACCGACAGATACATATCCAGGGCGCTAGTTAGCAGATCGCGCATCGTATCGATCAGCTCGTGAACGCGCCAAGCGTAATCGTAGCTGTCGCGCGCATAAATCGCGCACTTTTCATCAAAAATACTATACCGGCCGTTACTCAAGCCATTTAGCATATTCATCAGCGGCAAAATCACTTTGCGCAAATCCGCCAATTGGCGCTTATACACAAAAAGCTGCTGCAACTGATGCTTGCCCGGATCGCGAATCATTGTATCTTCTAATTGATCGGTTACGTCGTCAATTGAATTAAGAATCGGCATATATTGCTCGACTGTAAATTGAATCATCGTTGCTGCAATTAGCGACGGCGACAGAGCGCCTGGCCGATACGCTTCAATCCGCTCGGTAACCTCGCTATCTAATTCGTCGCGGTGCAAGGTGATAACTTTGGTTTTACTGAGCAAAATCGTCAACCCTTGCCAATGGACATTGCGGCGTTCAATACTAGGAATCTCCGCCTTGATCAGTAGCCAATCACCACCTTCGACCGCTTGCGGCAGCCAACGGTTTTCAATCATAATCCGCCGCTGCAACTCCGATAAGTTTAATTTTTCAATTAAACTTTGCCGCACTTCTAGCGAATCCTCGCTGATATCATGCCATATTTTATCTGTCACGCTTTCACCTTTTTTAAATAATACTTCAACTCCATGATACTGCCGCGGATATCTTCCAGCGCCCGATGGTCCTCTGGCTTGGCAAATTTCTTGCCATATTTACCCTCAAACACTACCTTCCAAGCGCTAACATCCAGCATCCGATAGTGTAGTCTTTTTGACAACATCGGCCACCATTGGTCGATAAACCGCCGATCTTGATGAATTGAATTACCGCCCAGCAAAATCCGCGGCTCGTCCGCAAAATGCTCATCGCAAAACGCCAGCAACTCCTGCTCTACTTCGGCCAGCGGCTTGCCCGAAACGTTTTGTTCCTCCAGCCCGCGCCGCGCTGCTGGATGCTCATTCCAAAAGCTGGCATTTCGATCCAGCAGTTTACCCAACTTCTCCGGATCGTGCCGCACAACCCCTTCATAGGTCGCAATTTCCGTAAAATCCCAATCCGTCGCAATCGCCGCCACCTCCAAAATCTCATCGCGCACCGGATCCAGCCCGGTCATCTCTAAATCCATCCACAAAATCTTTTTTGGCTTGAAACTAGCTTTCATACTTCTAGTATACTACTTTTTGACATCGTAGTAATCTCGCGAAAACTGCTCTGGTAGCTGCTGCAGCAAACGCTCTAACACAAAGAAAATACCCCTCCTGGCGCGAAGAGGGGTCTGCCGCCCCGGCGGAGATTGCAGCCGAAAACGGCCGGACAATCCCTGCCGGGGCGGGATGGGGGGGCTATCGCTGGGACTTGGGCGGCAGCCCAGCGTAGATGAGTTGGACGAGCCCCCACCCGTCCTTGGGGCGCCTGGTCACCACCACCTCAGTAACAGTGCTGGCGAGGTAAAAAATGCTCCAGGGAGAGCCCGTCGTCCCCAGAAAAATGACCGCAACATTGATGGATTCCCTACTCTCGGGGAGCTCCATCGACAAAGACGTCTTCACATCGGGAAGGCGTGCGCCTTCCCGATGTGAGAAGACCCAACCCTGCACCTCCAGGTGCTGGGTTGGAAAAATATTCATGTACCCCTTCACTGTGGAAGGGGCTTGCTCAATATTTTTGAGCTCCTCAATTTCCTCAGCCATCTCTGACCCCTCTCTGCCCCATTCCGGGGCGATCTTGGAGCTCGATCCTGTACCGAGCCCTCTTCGGCGCCGTGAAAACTTCGTTTCGCAGCATCAAAGAGGGCTCGATTCTACGTCTATATTAAAGTGCGCCAGAGACTGGCGGCATCGCCCCAGCCCCTCGCCGGTATTATAACACATTCTTGCAATTACTACCATAATAATATTAAGCACTAGCGTGAAACAGTCGATCCCCTCTTTGCCTCCACACCAAAAACTACCGCCGCTGACGCCGGAGGTTACTATCCAACCACGCATAGCGAGCAGCTAACCACCCCAAATACTCCTCGCGGCTGTGCAATATTGGGTGTCTCTCGTCCATACCGCCTTCTCTGCCATCCACAATAATCGCTTTATCAAGCCATAACCTTTCAGCTTCCGCTCTTTGTTCAGGAGTAACTAACGACGGATCTCCCGGCTCTCCGCCGCCTGCACCGCCAACATGCGCGGTTGCTACCTCTCAGAAAAGATTTTTAGGATCGCGACCGCCAACACCTTTTAGCTTCACAACCACTGTTACATCACTTGTTATTTGAACATCCTCTTCTGTGACGTCTTCTCTAGGAATCAACTGCGAGTAACCTGAACGACCCTTTCTCACTGCATAAAAAACTTGTTCTTGATTGCTGTCATCAATGTGAACTAGACCACTATCGAACGAATATTCTGTCTCTTCAGTACGAACAATTTTCCTATCATCCGGCCGCGGCTCTATATTTTCCATAAGCCACACGCGCAAACTCTTGCTGAAAGCCGCTAACGTCACCCAGCAATTCTGGCGTGACACGGCTTTCTGGATTTAGCCTCTTTGGGCTCATTGTAAGTTATATTCTCCTGTCTCTCGAGCCTTGACTGCTCGTTACCGCCGGCCGGATCGGTCGAAGATAATAAACTTTCAAGGAATAATCCCCCGCATTTTACTGGCGCGGGGGAAGACAGGTAAGGCAGCGCGGCGCTAACTCGCCAGTGCTGCATTGAAAGGACCCCGAGTTAGCGGGAAGAGATGGTAGTGATACGTGATTATAGGTGACGAACCATTTCACACGTATTCAACACCTTTAGCTCTCTCCAGAGCGAACGAATTTTTCGGACGAAGCCTACTCAATCCGTTTTTTCCCGGGTTACTGCCGGTTCAGTGTGACCGGGAAAGGGCTAGTCGAGCCGGATCAGCCGCTTAAAGCTGAATCCGAGCTGGGTAAGCTCGGATTCGCTCAGCTGCACCCCATTCGGGATGCGGCCTCCTTCAAGTCGACAGACCAGAGCGACCTGCCCGACCTCGTGAGTAAAGAGACCCCGGTTGTACGGAATCTCCACACCCAAGAGCCGGGTCAGAACGTCGTTCGTCGGCTGGTGGCCAACGAACGACGTGATCTTGCCCTTTACCATCTGACGAGCCTCCTCGAGACTAACCGTCTCGAGGTCATAAAGCCCGTCCGCGGTGGCGATGCACGAACCGAGCACCGCCACCGGGCGGTTATAAAGCGCCATTTCACCTCCTTCGGTGAGCGTGCGTGACTCTGTAAAGCGCTTTGGGATCCCCAAAACTGTCATTACAGCGCACAAATGATCGCCATTCCAGCCAGGTGTCGCACCCAGCCAGACTGCCAGCCTCGACATTTCGAGACCGCTAGTCTGACCAGGGCGATAACATGCGTTATACTGAACCAGATTCTTCCATTTTAAAGCGCTAGCTTCCCAACGAAAGCTCGTTATGCAGCGCTACGCTGCCCAGGGCTAGCCGTCTAGCAAACCGCTTTCCGTCCAGCCACTGAGTATAATAGCACACTATTTATTATATGTCAATACTATTTTATAATAATTATTAACAGATTAGCATCTAGTCTGGCTAACCTATAGCCGCGCTTTGCGCAGTGTTATTTTCTAAGCGCGCCATGTTATACTAAGCTCATGGCTAAACGCATTCTCCTCAAACTATCCGGCGAGCAGCTTCAGGGCGAGTTCACTAGCGGTTTTGACCCCGCTCGCGCCCGCTGGATCGCTGAACAAATCAAACCAGCCTTGAATAGCGGCGCCGAAGTCGTCATCATGGTTGGCGGCGGCAATTATGTCCGCGGCAACCAAATCATCGGCCACGGCATTCAGCCTGTCTCAGCCCATAATATCGGCATGCTCTCTACCCTGATGAACGCCATCGCCCTGGCTGATGTATTCAATGACGCTGGCTTGCCAACCCGCGCCCTGTCCACTGTAGAAATTAATCAATTTATCGATCAGTACACTTTCCGCCGGGCGCTCAGCCACATTCAAAAAGACCGCGTGGTTATCGTTGCCTGCGGCACTGGCCGGCCGTTCCTGACCACTGACACCGCCGCCCTGAACCTAGCTTTAGAAATGCAGTGTGATGTTGTGATTAAAACAACGAAAGTTGATGGCGTGTATAATAAAGATCCTGCCAAATTCCCTGATGCCGCCAAATTTGATCAGCTCAGCTATCACGAAGCTCTGACCAACCCTGACATCACCGTCATGGACAAAGCCGCCATCGGCCTGGCTATGGACGAACACATCCCAGTTATTATCTGCGACCTTCTCACCGACGGCAATATCGCCCGGGCTAGCAGCGGCCAGCCAGTCGGTACGCTTATTTCCTAGTTTATTGAGTATGATATACCTTTTCCTGACATAAATCGTTTTATATAAAATCCGCCGTACTTGTCCGGCGGATATGTTCTTCAAAACCCAATTAGTCCTTTTTCTTATCTAATTTATCGAGCTTAAACAGGTGTACAATCGCATACACCACAAAAGCTACCGCCAGCAATGTGATCAACGAGCTAATAAACGCCCCGTACAGGAACTCACCCTTACGCCCGGCAATTTCAACAGTAAACGATGCCGCCTGCAGGCCTTTTTGCGAACCGACAATCAGCTGCACTAGCGGATCAATAAACGCCGTCACCAACTTTTTGACCGTATCGCCAGCCGCCGTACCAATTGCCAAACCAACCGCTAGACCGACTATGCCCTGTTCGCGGATAAAATTAACGAAACCGCCCATATGGGTGTCTTTAACTATTGTTTGCGCCAATTTTTTGTCAGCTAGCTTTTTGGCAGCTGATTTTTTGGCTTTTTTGACTGTTTCTGATGGTATTTAGCCTCCTTTAACTGTTTGGTTATAACCTGGTTTCTTGTGATAAATCGCTTTGTAATTATTTATTCCTCAACCTTACAACGTAACCCTACAAGCGCTCCGGCGCCGCAATACCCAAAATCGTCAAACCAGCCTTCAAAATATCCGCGTACACTGCCACCAAACCAACACGGTGCGCTTCTTTGTCGCTGCCAACAACTTGATTCTTCTCGTAGTAACGATTGAACTCCTGCGCCAACTCAAACAGGTAGGTGCAGATGTGGTGCGGTTCCAGACTCTCGGTAGCGTGATTAACCGCCTCAGCGTATTCGCTCAGTTTCCTAACAAGCAACCGATCTTCGTCGAACAATTCTGTCGGAAATGCAACTGTTTGCTCAGATTTCGCCAAAATACCTCGCGCCCGAGCGTGCGCGTATTGTAGGTAGCTACCAGTATTGCCAGTCAGACTAACCGCATCATTGATATCAAATACCACGTCGCTGCCGATTTTTACTTTCAAGAATTGATAGCGCAGCGCACCCGCCACTACTTCGTCGGTCGGCTCGCCGCCAGCTTGGGTGATAGCCTTTTTAAACTCGTTAAATAGCCAGTCAATAGTGATCACCTCGCCAGTGCGCGAACTCATCTTGCCAGTTGTTAATTTAACCAGGCCAGTCGCATAATTAAACAATTTACCTTTCAATTCTGGAATTGCCAATTCACTAGCGGCGATCACCCCGCGGAAATACGCTGCCTGCTCCTCACCGTTGACCGTAATCGATAGGTCCAAGTTTGGATAATCTTGATGCTTCAGCTGAATTAGCCCCATATCGTGTGCACCATATAATCCGTTGCCGTGTGAACCGATGAACACATTATCAAACGCACCGTATTGGCTGCCTTTGAAGATATACGCACCATCTGATTTGGTAAAGACCTCTGGGGTTTTTGCTTTGATCAAAGCTTTACCTGGCACTTCGGTTTCACTCTCGACATAACGCCGTTCAATTGGCACATTGCCTAATCGCGCCACATTGGCGTCAATTTCATCAAAGCTCCAGGCCTTACAAATCTCATACACCTGTTTGTACAGCGGATCATCCAGCACAAACGACTGCTTGGCCAACTCATCAATTTCCGCCCGCACCTCTGGCGATTCCTTGGCTGCCCGTGCTCCCTCAACATACATACGACTCATAAACTCGTTGCGCTTATCAGCCGGAATAGCGTCTAGTTTGCTGACATCACCGTCAATTTCGCGAAGAATCGCCCACATACTCTTGCCGACATGTGTGCCGACGTCGCCGTGGTAACTGACCCGGTGTACCGCCGCGCCGTCCACCGCCAATAAGTTCGCCATGGTGTCTGCCAAAATCGAGTTCAGCGCATGGCCGATGTGCATGGCCTTAAACGGGTTCGGACAATTGGTCTCAATAACGACCGTCTTGCCTGCACGATTAGTCGCTGGCCGCACCTTCAGCGATTCCAACACCGCTTGGTCGCTTAACGTCACGTTGATAAAGCCCGGACCAGCCACACTAACCTCGCCCAGTTCCTCATGACCGCGCAACTCTTCCGCGATCGCCTCGGCAATCTCGCGCGGGTTTTTACCCAAGGGCTTTGCTAACTGCAGCGCCGCATTGGTTGCAAAGTCGCCGAACTTTGGGTCGGGGCGCGTTAACTGTACATCAACCTGCTGCTGATATAGTTTGTCAATTATTTTCTTCAGTGTAATAACACAATCAATCATAGACCATATTATAACACTTTTACTACAGTTAATCTTCCGTGCCGTCAAAATCTGGCTGGCGATACACCGATACTGGCGTAATATTACGAGCATGATCCGATTGCAGCACCGCTCGCAACATCGCTGTATCGTCGCTGCTCTCGTTGTAAGTTGGCTCGAAATCTTCTACTTTTTGTTTTTCTTCTTCTGCCATATTCTCATATTAGCATAAGTAGTATAATTTGTCAAGAGACAGCCGCTCTAATCAGTCCAGCAAACAGCGGATGCGGCCGCATTGGCCGTGAGCGAAACTCGGGGTGCGCTTGCGTTGCGACAAAATAGCGGCAATTTGGCGCCTCGACAAATTCGACTAGCCGCCCGTCTGGCGACAAGCCCGACACCGTCACGCCGCCACGGGCAATCTCATCTAGAAATTGCTGGTTTACCTCATATCGGTGGCGGTGGCGCTCCTCGGTGTGATCCGACTGATATACCTTAGAAGCGAGCGACCCTGGCGTGAATACTGCCGGATAATTGCCCAGCCGCAACGTACCGCCAGTCGATTCTTTGCCCTCTTGGCCAGGCATAATATACACCACATCATGCGTCGTAGCATCGTCAAACTCCGTGCTGTTAGCATCGTCAAGCCCAGCTCGCCGCGCCGCGGCAATTACCGCTGTCTGCAAGCCTAAGCAAATCCCCAAATACGGCACATCGCGCTCAAGCGCATACTGCGCTGCCGCAATCTTGCCCTCAATCCCGCGTGGGCCAAAGCCGCCTGGCACCAGCAGAGCATCAACCGTCTCGAAATCGCGCTCGGTAACTGTTTCGGCATTGAGCCACTTGATATGCAGACCAACATTTTCGTGCCAAGCCGCACTCTTGAGCGCCTCGGTCACCGATAGATAAGTATCCTTGTTTTCCATATATTTAGCGACTAAACCGACAGTCACGATATCGGTTGGCTTTTTGCTTTGCAATTGAGTTAACGCTTGCCATTTCGCGAGATTCGGCTGAGTAAAATTACCAGTGAACTTATCGAGAATGGTCATCAGCGGGCTAGCGGCTATCCGCTCGGGAATCATAAATACGGTATCGAGATTTGGCAGCATCAGCACTCCCGGCAAGTCAACGCCGCCGTACAAAGCAATTTTTTGAGCAACCGACTCAGGCGCCGGCTCGTCGCTGCGGACAACCACAATCTCTGGCACAATACCGAAACCGCGTAAATCATTTAAGGCATTTTGCGCCGGCTTACTCTTGAACTCCTTACTGGTATCAATAAACGGCACATAAACCACGTGCGCATACAAACAACGTTCCTTACCAATTTTGTGGGCAAATTCGCGAATCGCCTCGATAAAGCTCAGCCCCTCGTAGTCGCCGACTGTACCGCCAATTTCCACGATGTGCACATCGCTACCCTCGCCAGCCGCAATAATTGACTCTTGAATGGCATGCGTTAGGTGCGGGATTAGTTGGACAGTTTTGCCGTGAAACTTACCGGCACGTTCATCGGCAATCAGCTCTGATAATAAGCGTCCCGCTAGCGTGGCATTTTTTTGCGTCAATTCAATATCTAGAAACCGCTCGTAATGGCCGAGGTCAAGGTCGGTTTCAGCACCATCGCGCGTCACGAAGCATTCGCCGTGCTCTGCCGGATTAAGCAAACCCGCATCCACATTGAGATACGGGTCGCATTTCTGAATTGAGACTTTGATACCTTTGGCCTGGAGAACCGCGCCGATGCTCGCAGCGGTAATTCCCTTACCTACCCCCGAGAGAACGCCGCCAGTTACAAAGATATATTTTGTCTGTTTGCCCATGTATGATTGCTCTTTCATGAGCCCTTATTATAGCATAACCGCTTAGAGTACGCTATATGTAGCGTGTCTATTGGCAGCCCTCGCACATAGTTAGTGTTGCCGGATCAATTGGCGCTGATGGCAGGCCGTCAGCTTCAGCTTTTTGATCAGCCTCAGCTTGCGCTTTGGCTATCTCGCGTTCAATGGCCTCGAGTTTTTCCTCGAGCGTCATGTCGTCGTTAATTATCGCTGATGGATTCATTATTTCCCCCTTTGCTTATATTAATTATAGGCTAATAAGCCGCTTATTCAATTACTAAAACTGCTACTTTACGGTGTTGACTTCATAATTCGTATTGGTGCTTTCAAAGAAATTGACCAATTCAAGCGTATCGTTGGCCGCTGCCATCCACTTGGCTGGATTAGCTACATTGTATTCTTTCTCGAAGCCTAATTCTTCTAGGCGGCGGTCAGTCATGAACTTGACATACTGGTTCACGTAATCCGCGTTCAAGCCCAAGATACCCTTTGGCAGCATGTCTTTGTTGTAAGCCTCCTCAAGCGCTACCGCCTGCAAAATCAGATCGCGAATCTCGTCGGCGAATTCTTGCGTCTGCAAATCTGGATTCTCGTCAAGAATTGTCAACAGCAGGTTAATACCGAAAGTTAAATGCAGATTTTCATCCTTGGTAATCCAATCTAGCAAACTACCGACATTACGCAGCAAATTGCGCCGACGGAAACTCATACCAACCATAAAACCGCTATAAAACCAAATACCTTCGAGTACAATATTATAAGCTACCAGATTGCGCACGAAATCTTTTTTGCCTTCGGTAGTGGTAACATCTAATTTGTCATTCAGCATACGGCCAACATATTTCGTCTGAAAATCTGATTTGTCTTTCAAGCTCTTTTTGCCATAGCCGGCTGCGTAAATTTCTTGGCGGTCAAACGGAAACGTTTCAATAATGTATTCAAAGGTCATAAAGTGGTTAGCTTCTTCCCACATCTGTTTCGATAGATACAAGTGCGCCTCGGCGGCATTGACGTACGGATAAATACCAAAAGCTAACGACTTATTAATAAGTAATTCGTTTGGGTTTAAGTAACTAATCACCGTTTTCAGAGCATGTTTTTCGTCGTCGGTCAGCTTCTCGAACGCCGCCAAATCTTGCACTAGTTGTACTTCATTCGGGAACCAAGTGTTAGCAACTGCCTGATTATACAAATCCATCGCCCATTGGTAGCGTACTGGCTTGAGTTGCAAGCCGTCGCGCAGGCCCGATCCCAAAATACCTTGCGGTTGTGTTGTTTGCGTCATATTTCCTCCTTATTATTGTGATTTTAGCAACATTATGATTGTTTGCGGCGGGCAAAGCCGAAACCGCTCACCCTTTTCGCGCTGTCGGTACGAACTTTCTGTACTGATTGCGACGTGACGGTGGTTTGCTCGGATTGATGGCGCGGCTTGACATGCAGATAATATGTCGTTTTCAAACCGCGGCGCCACGCTTCTGAATAGATTTCGATATATTCATCAATATCGCGCGACTCCAGGTACATATTGCGGCTAATTGCTTGGTCGACCCATTTTTGCGCTCGCGCCGCCACCTCGATAAAGGCATACGGGCTCAACTGAAAACTAGTTTTGTAGACGTCGCGGACTGCCTGCGGAATTTGCTCGAAACCTTGGATATCGCCCTGATTCGCCAGCAAGTCGTCTTTGAGCGATTCCCACAGATTAAGTTGTTTGAGTTTACGTACTAAATTAGCATTAACCTCTAGGAATTTGCCGTTGAGCGTACTACGGCTAAAGATTTGGCTAAATTGCGGGTCAAGTCCTGGTGTCGTGCCTGCCACATGCGAAATATTAGCTGTCGGTGCGATCGCCATCAAGGTCGCGTTACGCATACCTTTTTTGACTTTTTGGCGCAGCGCTTCCCAATCCAAGCGCGATTTACTATCAATTTTTACCTTAACGCCGCGCTCTGTTGTAAGTTTATCAACGGTATCGATAGGCAGTAAGCCCTTGCTCCAGCCGCTGCCAGCAAAGTTCGGATAGCTGCCGCGCTCAGCTGCGAGATTAGCCGATTCATCAATGGCATGGTAGCTGATAAACTCAGTTAGCTGGTCAACCAGATCGTAGGCAGCCTCGCTTTCGTAACTAATCTCTAGCTTCTCCAAAACATCCGATAACCCCATATAGCCGAGCCCGAGCGCCCGATTCTGCTCATTACTATGCATAGCTTCGGTAACTGGCGTGTTCGTGATATCAATCAAGTTATCCAACTGGCGCGTGGCAGAGCGTACTGATACTGCCAAACGATCCCAATCCCAAGTCTTATCAGCATTGAGAAAAGCCGACAAATTCATACTAACCAGATTACAGGTCGCGATATTATTTTCGTCCTCGGGCAAAGTTATTTCGGTACACAAATTACTGAGGTGAATCGTCCCGGTATTGTTGTTTAGCGCCCGCAAATTGATGGCATCCTTCCAGGTTAACCAAGGGTGTCCAGTCGCTTGCAGACTACTGAGAATCTGGCGGAATTGTTGGCGGGCTGGCACGACTTCGAAGCGGTTAATTTTACCAGCTTCTGCTAGTTTGATGTATTCCTGGTAGCGGCGGCTAAATGCTTCGCCGTATAGTTCGTTTAAGTCGCTAACTTCAGCTGTATCAAACAAATACCAATCCTGCCCGCCTTGGACGCGCTTCATAAACTCATCCGAAATAAACACCGCCGTATCTAGAAATCGCGTCCGCAAGTACGGATCGCCCGAGTTCTGGCGCAAATCGAGGAATTGCGAAAAATTAAGGTGCCAATTCTCCATATATGCTGCCGCCGCACCCGCTTTCTTGCCCTTGCGCGACACCGCAAACAGCGCCGTATCAATCATTTTCATAAATGGAATCGGACCAGTTGACTCGGTATTGGTGGTTTTAACAGGACTGCCGGCGGCGCGCAGCTTATTCATACTAATGCCGATACCGCCAGTACCTTTAGCGATGAACATGGTATCGCGAATACTTTTGGCTATCGAAGCCATATCGTCTTGAACCTCCATGACAAAACAGTTGCTTAGCTGCGGAAACGAACCGCCAGCGTTAACCCGCGTGCTGCCGCCCGGACTGTATTCCAGATTAGCCATGTGGCGGTAAAATTTTATCGCCGCCTCGGTCGGATTGACTTCGTTAAAACTCAAACCCATAGCAATACGCATGTTAGTGAATTGCGGCACCTCGATCGGATCGCCGCTTTGGCGCCGCAGCGCGTAACGATTGCGGTTGGTCACTACGCCGAGATACTTGCTAAGTGAATCCTTGCTCGGATCAAGCGCCGCCGCCAGCTTTTTGAGGTTAAATAGCTGCGAATCAGCCATTCGCTTATCTAGTAGACCCTCTTTAGCGGCTTGGTGAATATAGATAGGGAACTTTTGCGCGTGTAGCTTTTTAAGCTCGATTTCGTCAGTATAATCGCCGAGTACTTGCTGGTAGATAGTTCGCAGCAGTAACCGTGCCGCAATCGTATCGAAATCCGGGTCGTCTTTGACATTTTGAATTGCTGTCTGAATAAGCGCTTCATCAAGCTGCTCGGTAGTAATGCCATCAAACAGCGTCAACTGCAATTCGGCCGCTATTTGCGCTACTTTCGCAATTTGGCCTGGCAAGCCTTCGCTAGCTGCCAGCAGAGTTAAATTAATTTTGTTAGCGTCAAACGGCTGCTGGCTGCCGTCGCGCTTCACAACTGTAATATCTGCCATCGTTTCCTTTCTTATTTTTAGCTGCTATTTTTGAGTGCAAAAAACTAGCTAGACCATCTAGGCCCGCTTTGCGCAATTTATTTGCATATTTGTCTATTTTACTAAACACTATACATATAGCGTCTGTATATCAAGCATAAACGCTAAATATGGATTTTTCAAGCATTTTTGCTAGTAATTTTCACAACTGGTTTGGCCCATGCTATCATGGAAAATATGGAACCTATTATTTCTATTACTCATTTCAAGATGCAATTCGGCAAAACCGAAGTCATCAAGGATCTAAGTTTCGAAGTCAAGCGCGGCGAAACATTCGGCTTTCTCGGCAGCAACGGCTCAGGCAAAACTACCACTATTCGCGCCCTACTCGGCATTTACCAGCCAACTGCTGGCGAACTGCTAGTCGGCGGCAAACCCTATTCGGTATCAAGCGGTATCAAACTGGGTTATCTACCCGAAGAGCGCGGCCTTTACAAAAAAGAGCCGGTTATCGACATCATGACTTATTTCGGCCAGCTCAAAGGCATGAGCCGCCTCGACGCCCGGCAAAAATCGCTTGATTTTTTGAAGCGCGTTGACCTGCTCGACAAAGCCAAAACTCACCTCGATAAGCTCTCGGGTGGCCAGCAGCAAAAAGTCCAGCTCGGTATCACCGTCATCGATAACCCAGAGCTGCTAATTCTCGACGAGCCAACCAAAGGATTTGACCCAGTTAATCGCCGGCTACTGATGGAAATCATCGAAGAGCACCAGGCCAAAGGCGCTACCGTCGTCATGATTACCCACCAGATGGAAGAAGTTGAACGCCTATGCGACCGCATACTGCTGCTGAAGGATGGCGCAGCGCGTGCTTACGGCACCGTCGCCAGCGTTCGTAAACAATTTGGCGGCAAATCGCTCGATGATATTTTTGTTCAAGTCTACAGCCGCAACAACGAGGAGAAGCAAAATGTATAATTTATCAACTGTCATTCGTTTCGAGGTCGTTCGCGCCCTCAAGAAAAAATCATTCTGGATTCTAGCAATTAGCTTTCCATTGATGTTTGCGGCAATTTTCGGGATGGTCTTTTTGTCCAATCAAGCTACCAACGACGCTGCCGAAAAGCTCAAAAACCAGTCGTTTAGCATTGCTATTACCGACGAATCAAAGATGGTCAAACCGCAGCTAATCGCCGCCTCGAAAGCCACCGAAATTAATCCCAGCGACAAGCAAAACGCTATTGACCGCGTCAAAAATGGCCAGCTTGATGCGTACATCTACTATCCAAAGAATCTCGACCAGCAATCAATCGAAGTTTACGGTAAAGATGTCGGTATTTTTGACAACGGCCGCTACGGCAGCCTGGCTAATAGTTTATTAGCCACCTCTGTTCGGTCAGACGTTAATCCAGCTATTCAAAAAATTATCCAAGGCAAAATCAACTCAACCAGCACTATTTACCGCGACGGCAAAATTCACGACAGCGTCCAAGAGATGATCTTGCCGGGTATCTTTTTGATCCTCTTTTATTTCCTAATCACTTTCTTTGGCAATCAAATGCTGACCAGCACCACCGAAGAAAAAGAAAATCGCGTTATCGAAATGATTCTCACTACTATCGAAGCGCGCACCTTAATCGTCGGCAAAATTATCTCGCTAATAATTCTGGCAATAGTTCAAGGTTTGCTGGTGGTCTTGCCGGTGCTTATTGGCTACTTGTTTTTCCACGACCAGCTCAAGCTACCATCAGTTGACCTCAGCAGCTTGCCAATCGACCCGCTGCGTATCGGCATCGGCTTTCTAGCCTTTGCTAGCAGCTTCATGATGTTTACCGGCCTGCTAGTAGCTATCGGCGCCGCTGTGCCGACCGCCAAAGAAGCTGGCAGCTTTTTCGGCGTAGTAATGATTTTGCTGTTCGGCCCGCTTTATGCCGTTTCAATGTTCATATCAATGCCAGACGCGCCGCTAGTAAAATTCTTGTCGCTCTTCCCGCTGACATCGCCAATCCCGCTGATGCTGCGCAATGCCGCCGGCAACCTGGGAATCGGCGAAGCAGTAATCGGTATCGCCCTACTGGCCGTTTCTGCCACCATCATCATTGCCATCGCCGTACGCATCTTCCGCTTTGGCGCGCTCGAATACAACCGCAAACTCAGCGCCAAAGAAATCTTCGCCCGCAAGTAATGCTCGCCGCTTATTGAGCAGACCATTGCCAAAATTCTCTTAACTTTGCAATAACGTATAATCGGTCAATCTAGAAATTCTTGCCAAGAGTATAATCAGTCCATAAATTCGTGCTATTTCTTGGCGGAGAGGGCGGGATTCGAACCCGCGATACGTTGCCGCATACACGATTTCGAGTCGTGCGCCTTCAACCACTCGGCCACCTCTCCTTGCATAGGTAATTATACCCTACGCTGCTCATTTTTGCTAATATGTTAAAAATATGTAAACTACATACATATACTTTACATATTTTTTACATTATGCTACCATTATGATGTCAAGTATATACATATTATGGAAAAAGATTTTGTAATCATCCGAGAACAGCCTACTATATCTACGAAACGCCGATTAGATCTAATCGACATGTATTTTAATGAGTCCGCAGCCGCAGCTCCCTACTTGCAAGCAGTCAACGAATCAAAATACCTTTACTGGGATAAGGCACGCTTTGTCGATCCGATTCCTAAGCTTACCCCAGCAGAGTCGTGGCAGCTAGCCCACACCGTTAGGCGTTTTAACTCGCAGCCGACGCCTATTCGCGCTAAAAACGGCACTTATTTCGGCTGGGTTAGACAAGAGAAAGTTGACGAAGCGCAGCGAACTGTCGATATGTATGCTGGCGGACAATTCTTAACAAATACGCCGGCAATTACTACCCGATCTGAACGGCAAAAATATATCGCAAGAGGCATCCTCGAGGAGGCTATCGCATCAAGCCAGCTCGAAGGCGCAGATACTTCTCGGCGCTATGCTAAGCATATGATAGCCGACAATATCAAGCCGCGCAACAAAAGCGACTGGATGATTCTCAATAACTATCGAACTTTATCGAAAATCGAAGAAAATTTCGTCGAACGCAGTCTATCGAAAAATTTACTCTTAGAATTGCATCAAGAGCTAACCCGCCACACGATTCCCGACGCCGATTCAGGTAGATTTCGCAAAGACAGCGATAATATAGTCGTCTGGTTTAACGAAAAAATCGCCCATGTGCCGCCAAACCAAAGTTTTGTCGAGCACGAGCTCGATTGCTTGATAGAATATGCCAACGACAACAGTAAGTTTATCCACCCGTTAGTCAAAGCAACCGTGCTGCATTTTTGGCTAGGGTATCTGCACCCCTTCACTGACGGCAATGGACGTTTAGCGCGCAGCTTGTTTTATTGGTACATGCTGAAAAACGGTTATTGGGCGCTAGCTTATTTTCCAATTTCTACAGTCATTAAGCGAGCGCCAGCGCAGTACGCCTACGCTTATATTTACGCCGAACAAGATTCGTATGATTTTACCTACTTTTTTAATTATCACACCGAAAAAGTTCTGGAGGCTATCAAGGAATTTCGAGATTATACTAAAAGAACCGATGAAGAAAATAGCGCTATAACCAAGAAACTTCACTCTATCAAAAACCTTAATGACCGGCAAAAACAAATTATATACTATCTAATATCCGACGATAGTCATTACGCTACCATTTCCTCGCACGCAGAATTAAACGCCATCTCTCGCCAAACTGCTGATAAAGATATAAAAGGCCTCTTGAATCTAGGGTTGACCTTTTCTGTCAAGCAGGGGGCTTCCGTACTATATTATGCGTCTGATAAACTAAAAACTATGATAAACAAGGAGTAATCATGGACGATTCAATTTTTACCAAAATTATTAAGGGCGAAATTCCTTGCCGCAAAGTCTACGAAGACGATGATGTTATTGCCTTTCTCGATATCAACCCACTCAGCGACGGGCATGTGTTAGTGGTGCCCAAAGAACAGGTTGATTTAATTTGGGACCTCGACAACGAGACTTACGCTCACCTCTGGCAAACTGCCAAAAATATCGCTCAGGCTATCCAGGCCGAACTCAACCCCCTGCGCGTCGGCGTAGTCGTTGAAGGCCTCGACGTACCGCACACCCATATCCATCTAGTACCGCTGTATGACCGCGACACCCTGCAGCTCCATCACGACTACCCTGTCGATATTTCAGACGAACGGCTCGATAATATCGCCAACAGCATCAAAGAGCGCTTGATTGCCATATGATCAATGTTATCGCCGTTGGTAAAAAGCACGAGGATTGGGTCTCAGGCGGCATCAAACGCTACCAAACGCGCTGCAAGCAGCCTTGGAGCTTTGAGTGGCAATTGATACCGCATAGCAAGCTAGATGGCCAGCAGGCCCGCCAAGAGGAGTCTGAGCGAATTTTAGCGCGTTTACATCCCCAAGATTTCGTAATTCTGCTCGACGAACGCGGCCAGATGTTTGACTCGCCTACCCTATCGCGCCAGTTAAATGAGCTCTTTGTGCAAGGTAAAAATATCATGATAGTTATCGGCGGCGCCTTTGGTGTCAGCGCAGCACTGACACAGCGTGCTAACCTGGTTTGGTCACTGTCGCCGCTAGTCCTTCCGCATCAATTGGTACGATTGGTTATCGTCGAGCAGCTGTACCGAGCCCAAGAGATTGCTCGCGGCAGCAAATATCATCACCAGTAGATAGCCAACCTGCGCGCTAAAACCTAGCGGTAATCTGTTTACGAATCGTTCGAACACTGCCTCAGACTAACTTATAATCTTATTTTATGACATACTATTGACTTTTTATCATACTTGTGCTATATTTGTAAGCACAATACCTTAAAACAAACATAATTATGACATATTTTACTTACATCATTAACGCCTTATTCGCCGCACTCAGTCTGTTGATAGCTAGCGGTGTTGCTGTCCACGACGGGCATTTCGGGCATGCTATTGATATCAGTTTGACGCATGATCATTCCATGCAAAAGCTCAGTTCGCAAGATTTGCGGACCATCAACGAGTCGCGAATGCAGCACACCCATTCCGAGCATAATCTCTCAGAAGGCATGCTCAGCAACAGTTTTCGCTACCAATCGCCTAGCATTTCGCCAGATCGCCGCCATCACCACAAAAACATTTTAGCCTTATTAGAAGAAGGCGGCCGGCACGCTTTTGATAACGCGAATTTGCCAGTTATCGACTAGCTTTTACTTATTCGACACAACTTGCAGCTCGTTCTGTAGCCGGGTAATTAGTTCTTGTTTTTCACGGAGTGTCTTGCGCGATTCCTCGACCAGAGCCGCTGGAGCTTTGGCTACATAGTTATCATTTGCCAAGCGCGTCTCGAGCGTCCGGATATGCTGGCGTTCTTCGGCTAAACGTTTCTCGAGGTTAGCTTGATGCTCGTAAAGAGTTTCGTCGTCAATGTCTAGCCAAACGTCTCGCCCGCTAGCTGCCAAGCGCAATCCCCTGGCCTGGTCAACATGCTCTACCGAGGTAGCACGCGCTAGCTTCTTGACAAGTTCGATATTATCAGCCACCAGCGAATCGTCCATGTACAACAGACCATAGCGTTTATTGCCCGGCAGTTCGCTAACTACGTAGCGTGCTTCTGATACTAAATCTTTCAAGCGGCCGAATGCAGTAGCAGCGATATCATCGTACTCTAGGTGATCTGGCATAGTTTCGCTAGCCAAAATCGTATCGTGCCACGGCAAAGCCTGCCAAATTGTTTCGGTCAAGAACGGCGCGAATGGGTGCGTTAACCGCAAAATTGTGTCTAAAACATACGCGTTCATATCGATATTTTGCTCAACTTTGCTAGCCTCGATATACCAATCGGCTACATCATCCCAAACGGTGTGATAAATCGTCTCGCCAGCCTCAGCGAAATGATAGGTCGCAATCTGCCGATCTAGCGACTGTGCTGCCTCGTCTAGTTGGCGAGCAATCCAGTGGTCAGCCAGCGATTGTAGTTGCGGACTGACCGCTGGCGTGCGGTCGCCAACCAAATTTTCAGTATAGCGAGCAATATTCCACAGCTTGTTGCAGAAATTGCGGGCTGCTACCACCTTGCCAGTATTAAACGCTTGCGGCTGAGCAGCACTGCGGCTAGCAATGATACCCATACGCAGCGCATCCGAGCCGTATTTCGCCACTGTCTCCATCGGATTGATGACATTGCCCTTGCTTTTGCTCATCTTGATACCCTTTTCATCAAGTACTAAGCCATGCAAATACACATGTTTGAACGGCACCTGGCCAGTCCGATACAAGCCCAGCATAATCATCCGCGCTACCCATGCAAACAAAATATCACCTGCTGTTTCCATGACAGTATTCGGATAATACTTGGCTAGCTTGCCAGTATCCAAATAATCGGTAGTGATATACGGCCACTGGCCGCTGCTGAACCAAGTATCAAGCGTATCCTCCTCGCGGCGATACGTTGTACCATCTACAACGATTTCTTTCTTATCAACTTCGGTGCTGTAGCGCCAATCGTCTAGATTGGTTTTGGACTGAAACATTGGAATCGGAATGCCCCACGGTATTTGGCGGCTGATATTCCAATCTTTGATATCTTTGAGGTACTTAATGACAACATCGCCTTTATTTTCAGGGGTAAACGTCACTTCCTTGCGCTCAATCGCTGCGATAGCGTTATCAGCCAATTGGCGCATTTTGACGAACCATTGCTCTTTGGCGAGCGGCTCGATGACCGAACCGCATTTGTAACAATGTCCAACCTGATGCTCGATATCTTTTTCGCCGCGCAGCAATTCGTCTATTTCGAGCGCTGCTAAAACGCGTTTACGAGCTTCTAGCGCCGTCATACCAACAAATTGACCTGGCACATTGATCATTTTGCCATCGAAATCAATTACCTGAACTAACTCCAAGTTGTGGCGCTTGCCTACTTCGAAATCATTCGGATCGTGTGCTGGTGTAATTTTTACCATGCCAGTACCGTAAGCTGGATCGACATAATCGTCAGCGATGATAGGAATTTCGCGCTTGACAATCGGCAGCAGCGCTTTGCAGCCGACAAGGTCTTTGTAGCGCTCGTCGTTTGGATTGACCGCTACGGCTACGTCGCCAAACATCGTCTCGGGACGCGTCGTAGCGATAACGATTTCACCGACTTTATCAATTAGCGGATAAGCGATTTCCCATAACTTCCCTTTTTCATTCTTGTGAACCACCTCGTAGTCCGAAAAACTCGTCTGATGATATGTACAGTAATTAACGATGCGTTCGCCCCTATAAATATAGCCGTCCTGCCACATCTTTTCAAAAGTATCGTAGACGGTTTTGATGACTTTATCGTCGAGCGTAAATACCAAATCATCCCAATCAGCACCCACGCCAATCGCCCGCAGCTGTAATTCCATATCGCCGCGACGCTGGGCTACGAAATCCCATACCTGCGCGTATAATTCTTCGCGATTGAAGTCAAAGCGCGTCTGGCCGTGCTTTTCTAGCTCGCGCTCGTAAACTACCCAAGTTTCAAAGCCGGCATGATCAGCCCCTGGTATATACACAGCATCATAGCCTTGCATACGGTGATAACGTACTAAAATATCTTGAATTGCCGACCCTAAAGCGTGCCCGACATGCAAATTGCCGTTAGCATTTGGCGGCGGCATCACAATCGCGTACGGCTGGCCCTGCCCTTTCGGTTTAAATACACCAGATTCTTCCCACAAGGCGTAAATTGACGGTTCATATTCGTTCGGAGTATAAGTTTTAGCTAAGCTCATTTCATTCTCAATTCATTTCACGTGAAAATTAGCAAAATAACCAAGCATAGCAATTCCACAGTTTGCTATTCCTCACCTCTTGCTGTTTTTTATTCCACGTGTTTGTGTTCTATCCTATTATAGCACAAACGATGTATACTAAACATATGATTGATACAATACTATGCGACGAAAAAGCTGCCTGGGACAAGACTGTTGCTAAGTTTGGCGGGCACCCGCTGCAGCTCTGGGGATGGGGAGAAGTAAAAGCGGCGCACAATTGGCGCGTTCAGCGAATTACTATAGTTGACAGCAACGAAACAATTGGCGCTGCGCAAATATTACTGAGAAACCTGCCTAAACCGCTTAATCAATTATGCTACATTCCGCGCGGGCCAGTTTACAAACAAGGCAGGGAAGACGATGTTTTGGCGGCAATTGTTAATTACGTTAAGCATAAGCTGCCATGCGCTGTGCTAACTATTGAGCCAGATACTGAACATCCGCTACGCGCCAAAGGTTGGTGCCAATCGCCAAACAATATTCTGCTATCGCGTACTTTGATTTTGGATTTGACTCATACAACCGACGAACTATTGGCCGCGATGACCAAAAAAACCCGCCAGTATATTCGTAAATCCGGCCGGGCTGGACTTGATATCAAACCGGTAAAAACGCACCAAGACATCGCTGCTTGCCTCGAAATTTACTGCCAAACTGCTAAACGCGCTAAATTCGCTCTGCACGACAACCAGTACTATTACGATATTTACGACAAACTAGGGGAGAACTCGCAGATTTTTGCTGCTTACGAAGACAATCGCCCGATATCATTTCTTTGGCTGGCGACTAGCCGCGAAACTTCATTCGAGCTATACGGCGGTATGAACGATCGCGGCCAAGCTTTGCGCGCTAACTATGCGCTAAAATGGCACGCTATCGTCGAATGTAAGCGGCAGGGAATTAAGCGTTACGACATGAACGGCCTGCTCAACGACGGTGTTAGCAACTTCAAGCGCGGCTTCGCTAGCCATGAGAATAAATTAGCTGGTACTTATGATTATCCGATGAGTCCATTCTACCCAGTTTGGCGGCATGGATTACCGCTAGCTAAAAGAGCTGTTCGCAGCACCAAAAAATTACTTGGTAAATAACCGATCGATATCAACAGCCCCGCGGCGAAATACAATGATATTTGCATGCTCATCGAGGCCGATAATAGTTGACGGCTGATTATTAGTTATAGTGCCGCCATCGACATAAAAATCGACCTTGTCGCCAAAATAGGCTTTAGCTTCAGTAATTGTCGACGAAATTGGCCGGCCTGGCACATTAGCGCTAGTAGTCATCAATGGTCCAGTTTGCGCTAAAAGCCGCGACAGCGAAGTGTCATCGGGAATACGCACAGCTAAGTTATCTCGCGTTTGCTTGAGATAAGTAGCGACATTATCGGCATTAATAACAACGCTAATTTGACCAGGCCAAAATTTGGCTGCTAACGATAATTGGCTAGAGTCTAGTCCTAATTTCGCCAAATCATTAATTGAACTAGCGATTAGCGTTCCTGGTTGGCTAGCGCGCTTCTTGGTGTCGTACATTTTTTGGATCGCTGCTGGATCAGCGGCCCGTGCTACAAGTCCATAAACTGTGTCGGTAGGCAGCACGCCAATACCGCCGCCATTCAAAATATTGATCAATTCATCATTATTAACAGAGGTAAATAGTTGTGACATTTACAACGCTCCGGTCTTGTTCCAGGTGGTTTTGGCCATTGACAGGCTAGGGACTACCTCGAGAGTATACGGATCAGCCGGGCTGCTTAACCGCGCCTGCTGATAGCCTAGCGCCGCAATCATTGCTGCATTATCGGTACACAGCTGAATCGGCGCGTACTCAATGTTAATCGGTAGTTTCTGGCGCAGTTGGCGGCGCAGTTCTTGATTAGCAGCCACGCCGCCAGCAATCACTACCGATTGCGGCTGAAAGTCCTGAAAAGCGCGCAAGGTACGCTCAACTAGCGTTTCGACGGCTACTTTCTGGAAGCTAGCTGCAAAATCGTGCTGCTGCAAGCTCGTGACAAGCCCTGGGAGCTCGTGCGATGGAAAAGTGAAGTCTTTGCCCACTTCGCGCTGCACGGCCCTTAGAACGGCTGTCTTGAGGCCTGAGAACGAAAAATTGTACGGATTATCGAGCTTAGCTTTGGGTAAATGGTATTTATCAGGATTACCCGACTCGGCCGCGCGCGCAATCGACGGGCCGCCAGGGTAGGGCAAGCCGAGAATTTTGGCCACCTTGTCAAAAGCTTCGCCGACAGCGTCATCTTGAGTTTGTCCCAGCAGCCGATAGTCGCCGTGGCCGCGAAAAAGTACAAGCTGCGTATGTCCGCCCGAGACAATCAAGGCCAAGAGAGGAAAGCGCGGCTGGAATTTTGGCAAGGCGAGCTGAACAGGCCCGGGTGCTTGCTCGGTAATAAAATTGGCGTAGACATGTCCCTCGACGTGATGCACTGGGTAGAGCGGTTTACTATGCAAAATCGCCAGCGTTCGCGCCGCCAGCGAACCAACCAGCAGCGAACCAATTAAACCTGGCGCGTAGGTCACGGCGATAGCGTCAATGTCGTCCCAAGTGCAGTTCGCTTGAGCGAGAGCTTCGTCGACGACTGGGCCGATAGCCTCGATATGGCTGCGCGCCGCGATTTCGGGCACCACGCCGCCAAAATGCGCGTGAATATCAATTTGCGATTGCACCACATTTGACAACATCCGAAAACCGTCCTCAACTATGGCTGCCGCGGTTTCATCGCAGCTTGATTCAATTCCCAAAACCTTCATCTACTTAATTGTACCACCGCCAAGAGGTCGATGCTATAATATCGGTATGAATTCACTCAAGAAAACTTTGAAAAAGGCCATTCCCGCTAGTTTATACCAATCAATTGAGCCAACTTATCATCTATTGACAGCTACTGCCGCTGCTACCAAAGCTGGTTATCCAGCGCACAATATGCGCGTCATCGGCGTGACTGGCACCAATGGCAAAACCTCGACCTGCTTCATGATCCACAAAATGCTAACTGAAGCTGGCATCAAAGCAGGGTTGATGACTACTGTCGCTTACGGTGTCGGCAACGATATTACGCCGCAAGTTGCTCATATGACAACAGTTTCAGCGCCGCTGCTACAAAAACGCTTAGCAGAGTTCAAGAAGCAAAAGGTGGAATGGGTGATTTTGGAAGTAACTAGCCACGCGCTAGCCCAGCACCGTACCTTTGGCGTACCAATCGAGATCGCCGTCATGACTAACGTTACGCACGAACACCTCGACTATCACAGAACTTTTGAGCGCTATTTAGCTGCCAAAACCAAACTATTTAAACTAGCCAGCCGCGTCGGTGTCATTAACGCCGACGATCCGTCTGCTGAAACTTTCCGCCAAGCCGTCAAACAATCGGTCAGCTACGGCCTCAAATCTGGCGATTGGCGGGCGCAAGATATCAATTTGAGCGCCCACGGCAGTGATTACACAGCGTTAATTGATGACGACTCTTACCACATTCATGTTAATATTCCAGGCGAGTTCAATGTTTATAACAGCCTAGCGGCGGCTGCTGTTGGCCGCGAGGTTGGCTTGACCAAAACCCAAATTGAACAGGGAATTGCCGCTTTAGCGGGCGTAGAAGGCCGCATGACAGTGGTCGACGCCGGACAGCCATTCTCGGCGATTGTTGATTTTGCGCACACGCCAGACTCGTTCGAACGGTTGCTAAATGATGTTAGAAACGCAACGAAGGGCAAGCTAGTGGTATTGTTCGGCTCGGCTGGCCGCCGCGACGAAGCTAAACGCGCCATTCAGGGCGAAATCGCTGGCAAATACGCCGATGAGATTGTCTTAACCGAGGAAGACGACCGCGATGTCGATGGCAATACCATACTATCGCAAATCGCCTCGGGTGCTGAAAAAGCTGGCAAAAAACGCGAGAAAAACCTCTTCCTAATATCAGACCGCACTGCGGCCGTTAATTTCGCCGTCTCGCGAGTGTCCAGCTCGAAAGATACTGTTATATTCCTAGGTAAAGGACACGAAAAAACTATTGAACGCGCCGACGGAGCTCACCCTTGGAACGAAATCGAAACAGTACGGCAAGCTATTTTGAAAAGGCTAAGTAGCGACGATTAGGGCTGAGAGCGCTTCTAAGCTGCCTAATAGTATGATTCATGATGGCGGGCGAAGTATAATCGGCGCACTAATCGTTCGATATATTTGCTCCAAAGCCGCGACTTAATAGGCGAAACTGGAATCTCGAAAGCGCCAATATAGTCAGTGATATGCTTATTGAAGCTAGTTTTGAAGCGCCCCAGGCCATAGCGCGGATGATTCGGGTTACTCATTTCATCGGAAGCTGGCGTACCGCAGAGGTCGTGTTCGAGCGAGCCATGCTCTTTAGCCCATTTGATTACTTCCCATTGCAGGCGGTGGCTAGCACCGTAGGCCGTACGCTTGCGAACCGAAGCGCCGTCTTTGTAAGTACTTTTAGTACCCAGAATCACCGCAAAAGCCCCAGCCACCAGCTGATCTTGATAATAGGCAAAAAATAGCTGGCCTTGGTTGGCATCAGCGTATTGCTGGTAGAATTCGCGGTAGTATTGCGGCGAGCGGATCGTAAAGCCAGCGCCATCGGCCGTTTCTTTGAACAAATCATACATCGCCTGGCAAGTTTCATCATTGACTGGCACCCGCTCAATAACAACACCGTCGCGATTAGCGCGGCGGATAGCGTGACGGCCCTTTTGCGGCAGATTCTTGAGAATCGTATCAATATCGCTATGTAAATCAACCACCACAGTCGAAGCATTGTACTGAATCGGTTGAGTAGGCAACAGTTCAATCATTGAAACGTCAGTACCAAGCAATAATTCCGGCTCAATTTTGATAGTAAAAACGCCCTGCTGGCGAGCAAAATCGCGCAGCACTGGCACTACCGAAGCTAACTCGCTAGCGGTTGCTACGCCCGGACCTTTCGGGATATACCATACTTTACCGAATAGGGGAATATGCTTTTCGATAGCGCCAATTGCTAACTCGCCGCAGATGATAAAACGCGGCCGCCAGTTAGCTAGCCGTTTCAAATTTAAAAAGACCGACCCTTGCAGCATATTGCCGCGATCGCTATTATGAACCACTAGATTATCCCAGCGGTTAATTTCATCACCAGTTGCAAAACGAATAGTCATAACTATAGTATAACACCTCCGAGGAGGGCTTACGGAGGTGTTATCGCGTGATTAACAGAGAAAATCTATTACGGCTGCGGGTTTGATAAGAAATCAATCTCTTTAATGACATCAAGCAAAGCCTGAGCGCGGCGAGATTCATCAGCAATATTTTTGGCGGCCTCATGCGCCGGCGCAATCAAGGTTTTGTCGTCCGTCGAGCGGATCAATAGCAGATAAGTGTCAAATTTTTCTTCGGCAGAGATGTTGAGCTTATCTACCAGCGGTCGAAGTTCTTTGATGGCTTCGTTCTTGACACTATCAAGATCGTTGTCAGCAACTGGCGTAACTGTAGCTGATGTTTTAGCTGGTTTTGGCTGTGCCACTGGTTCCGGCTCCGGCGCTGGCTCTGGCGGCAAATCAGGCAGCGGCGGCAATTGTGCTGCTGGTTGTGCGCTCGTTGCGCTCGCGCCGTTACTTACGCCAGCCAAAACCTTAGCGAGATCCTGATCGTCGCTAATTGGCTGCGTTGTTTGCGGTTTTATATCCATGTGCCCACCCTCTTCATTACTTTTATACTTTATTTAGTATATACTGTATCATAGTTATAGGAAATATCGCAAGAGAAAGGTGATTTTACATGCTAGATGACTCTAATATTTTGAAACAAAGAGACAACGGGGGCGCTCTCGAAGTTGCGGCTAAACTCTATCAACAGGCAAATTTTGACTGCCAACTGCGCGATGCCGAGCACGACGGCCGCGAACTGCGCAACATCATCGTCGCTGGCATGGGCGGCTCGGCGCTAGCGGCCGACCTCGCTAAGTCGCTACTCAACGACACGCTATCAATTCCGTTCGACGTCGTCAAGGACTACGGTTTGCCGCATTACGCCGATCACAATACCTTAGTTATCGCTAGTAGCCACTCTGGTAACACCGAGGAAACTCTATCATGCCTCAAGCAGGCGATTGAACACGGCTGCCAAATTGCTATCATTGCTACTGGTGGAGAACTTAACGAGATTGCTCAACGAGAACATATCCTATCAGCACTCATTCCCAAAGATTGCCAGCCGCGCATGGCCGTTATTTATTCGCTGCGAGCGCTATTTGAGGTGCTTAATGCTTTCAAGTTGATTGACCGCACCTACATTGACGAACTAGCAGCTGCTAGCACTTGGCTAGAGAAGGAGAGTGTGCTCTGGGCCAAAGACATCCCAACTAAGCAAAACTACGCCAAGCAGCTGGCCTTAATCGCTGTTGGCAAAACGCCGGTTTTCTACGGCGGTAGTTTGATGGCGCCGCTAGCTTATAAGTGGAAAATTAGTTGGAACGAAAATGCTAAAAACGTTGCTTTCTGCAACTATTTGCCAGAATTCAGCCACAACGAATTTATTGGCTGGACTAGCCACCCGGTCGAGAAGCCTTTCGCGGTATTTGATTTGCTAAGCGATCTCGAACACCCGCGCATCCTCAAACGCTTCTCGCTCAGCGATCAGATGCTATCTGGCAAACGCCCGAAATCAAACGTGGTACCACTCGCAGGCAAAACACCGCTACAGCAGATGCTGTGGGGTTGTATTTTAGCAGATTTTGCCAGTATTTACGTGGCAATTCTCAATAATGTCGACCCAACCCAGGTTAAATTAATTGAAAAGTTCAAAAAAGCCCTCGAAAAATAAACGCGCGTGGAGATAAGTAAAAACAAAATAGACAGACTGGCGCTGTCTATTTTGTTTATTGTCTATCGGTAGAAATTCAGCTTCTAGTGGTATTGCCGCAGCGATTCAATAGTGTTCTTGCGCGCCGCTTTCAGGGCAGGGTAAGTACCGAAGATTACGCCAGAACCAACCGCCATCAACAACGCCGCAATCGCCGTTGACCAGGTCATTGTCGGCCCAAAGCTCATTTGCGAACTAATGATCACAGCTAACAAACAACCAACCAGATAACCGCAAGTGCCGCCCAGCAGGCTAATCATCAGCGACTCGACTAAAAATTGCCCGATAATTGTCCGCTGGCTAGCGCCAACTGCTTTGCGGATACCGATTTCGCGGGTGCGCTCAGCCACGCCAACCAGCATGATATTCATGATACCGACGCCGCCCACTACCAGCGAAATCGCTGCAATGGCCGCCATCACCGCTGTTAAGGCACTAAACAATTCGCCAGTCGGCCGGCCAATATCAGCACCATTTAGGATAGTAAAGTTGGCTTCTCCTAGGTGTTGTTTGAGAATTTTCTCCTTCAGCTGGTCTTTAATGGAAGAGATGTTATTCTTGTCCTTTGCCAAAACGTTAATTTGTTGGATCTGCGTACTGCCTTTGTGCAGCAATTTGCCTTGATTATAAGAAACAAAAATCGCATTACCATAATCGACAGTGTTATAGTTAACCGGATTAGCGCCAGCCTTGACAACACCGATAACCGTGAACTGTTGTCCATACATCGTGAACATCTGACCGACCGACCGATCAGTATTAAATAGTTTAGTCGATAGCTCACTGCCAATCACCACCGCTGAGTCGTCAGTTTCTTCGCCGAGAAACTGGCCAGCGTTCATTTTGATATCTGCCGTCTTGACAAATGCAGGAGTAGTAGAAAGGACAACATTATTAGCTGCCTCAGCTCGAGAGGTTTTAGCAGTAGCATTCAAAATCATTAGCGGTACCACTGCGTCGATACCGTCAATTGACTTAGCAGCCTCGACATCAGCCTCTGTCAACGAGCTAGTACCAAATAACTGCTGTCCGGCTGGATTGAGATAGGCGTTCAAATCGCGTGTCTGCGCGCCTGGACGGACGATCATCAACTTGCCGTCATAGGTATTAACTTGGTTAGAAATCATCCCGCGAGCACCGTCGCTAATTGCCAAAATGCACGTCACACTAGCTACGCCGATAGCAATACCCAGCGCCGTCAGTACCGTACGCGCGCGACTGCGCCGCAATGTTTGATAAGCATCGGTGATGTGTTCAACTGTCATTAACCTCATTTTTCGTCGTCCTCGCTCTTTTTGGCTGTCTTTTTAGGTTTATCTTTGGTAGCTTCTTTGGCTTTTTTAGTGTCCTTATCCTTGGCGTTCTTAGCATCTGCGTCATTCTTGTCTTTAGAAGCGTCTGATTTGTGCAGCGGGATTGCTACTTCCTTTGATTCGGTATGCGCCTCAACCGTCACGCGACGGTCGCTAGCAACCTTGCCGTCAAGCATGTTAATCACGCGGCTAGCATAGCTAGTCAGATTCGGGTTGTGGGTCACCATGACGATAGTATTGCCTTTTTTGTGCAAGTTAGCCAGTTCCTCCATAATAACGTGGCTAGAGCGGCTATCAAGGTTGCCGGTCGGCTCGTCGGCTAGAATGATGCTCGGCTTGTTCACTAAAGCCCGCGCAATCGCCACGCGCTGCATTTGGCCGCCCGATAGCTGCCACGGCATATAATATTCGCGCTCCTGCAAATGGAACGACTTCAGAATACTACTAGCCATTTCCAGACGCTTGACGCGCGGTACGCCTTTGTAAATCAGCGGTAAAGCGACATTTTCGAGCACCGTCAAACGATTAATCAAATTAAAGCTCTGAAAAACGATGCCAATCTTGTTAGAACGAATTTTGGCGTACTGCCGCTCTGATAGGCGAGCGGTTGAGTGCTCCTCGAACAGATATTCGCCCTGGTCAGGCCGATCCAAAAAACCAATGATATTAAGCAAAGTCGTCTTGCCGCAGCCGGACGGCCCCATCACAGCGATAAACTCGCCCTCGCGGATGGTCAGATCAATTTCATCGAGCGCATCGTGCGCCGCGTCGCCTATACCGTATATTTTTGTAAGTTTTTTAAGTTGAATTATCGGCCTTGCTGTCTTTCGCGCTGTCATATTAATCTATTATAGACAAGTGACGTTTAATAAATCAACCGATGAAGATTGTGTAAAATACTACATTTTTAATTAGTTGGGCGCAGAATAAAGCGCAATTCATATTTCTGGCGTTTTCTGGTAGAATTGTAAGCGAAGGAGAGGTGACCGAGTGGTTGAAGGTGCACGCCTGGAACGCGTGTGTGCGAGCAATCGTACCCAGGGTTCGAATCCCTGTCTCTCCGCCA
>CAJPIO010000004.1 GCA_905365145.1 Candidatus Saccharimonadota bacterium
GTCAGTACCACTGGAGTTCTGGCGGGGAAAACAATTAAGCAGATAACGGCCGGTAATTCGTATTTTTGTGTCATCGCTTCTGATGATAAAGCATATTGTTGGGGTAGCAATAACTTTGGACAGTTAGGTAATGGTAATTTAAAAAACTCTTCTACTCCTACACCTGTCAGTACCACTGGAGTTCTGGCGGGGAAAACAATTAAGCAGATAACGGCCGGTACGGAGTTTACTTGCGCTATCGCTTCTGATGATAAAGCATATTGTTGGGGGAGTAATTCAAGTGGTCAGCTTGGTAACAATTCAACCATTAATTCCGGCGTCCCTGTCGCTGTCAATACTTCCGGTGTATTAGCCGGAAAGACTATCAAGCAGATTTCTGCTGGCAGTTCGCATACTTGCGCTATCGCTTCTGATGATAAAGCATATTGTTGGGGGAGTAATTCAAGTGGTCAGCTTGGTAACAATTCAACCATTAATTCCGGCGTCCCTACTCACGTCTATGCTCCCAAAGAAAACACCACCATTCCTGCTAATACCATGAAGCTCCGCGCCCAATACGCCAAAAAAACTGCGGCGACGTGCCAGGCAGTGGCGGCGGGTTGGCAAGATGTGACTAATGGCTCAGCTTTGGCGTACTCGGCAGCCGGTCCGAATAACGGGACGGCGATTGCGGCAATGGCTAATAATCCAGGTTTGCCGCCAACTAGTGTTGGTCACAGCTATCAATCAATAGTCCGCCCGGGTAGCGCTGCGCAGCTGACATTCACGAACAATCGCGAGATTAATGCCGGCGAGACGGGCCTGTGGGATTTGGCGCTGACTGATAATGGCCTGGAGCGCAATACGAATTATTGTGTTCGCTTGGTGGCCGATACGGCAGCAGCGCCGGGGACGAGTATCGATACTTATTCATACTATCCAGAGTTCAAAACCGCTGACGGTTCGCTAGATATTCGATTTGCAGATGCTGCTGATGCCACATTAACTAATCCGACTACTGTATTTTCGGCAGCAATGACTGGTAAAACGGCAAGTACCACGACTGCGAAATTATCTAATAATTCGTCGCAACAGCTTGAGGTGGCAAATAGCTTATCGACGACGGGCTGGAGCGTTTCATTGGCGGCAACTGGCGGCCCAACTGCTAAATGGACGCAGACTGGCGGCGCAGCGAATTATGCGTTTAATAGTACTAATGTAGACCAGGGGCAATTATCGGTTGACCTATCATCAAGCGCCTTTACAGCGTCTGGTTCGACGCCGCTGGGGCAGGCCTGTACGACGGCTGGCTTATCGTATGGTGTGGGCGGTGCGTTCGTAGCTGGCACGGCGTCGGCTAACGCGATTACGCTGGTGACCGCCTCGAGCAGCAGTGGTTTGACTTGCTTGTTTAAATTGCAGGATATTTCCTTGAAGCAGACTATTCCGGCGTATCAGAAGCCAGGCACGTATACATTGCCAGTAACAGTAACGGTGGTAGCGCAGTGATGAAGAAGGAAAATACAATGAGAGCTGGTGCGGTAGTTGTTGTATTTTTAACAGCAATAATTGGCGTAGTTTTTAATAGCAAAGCTGCTCTGGCGACAACTTCAGCAGATTCGACTTTTTCACAGTTAATTCGTGAAATAGACTGCTCTCATACAGTTTACAGCAGAGCGGTTGGGCAAGTGAATAATGTGGAGTGCGACGTTTTCGCTCCAAAATACGACCATTCGGTAATTAAAGATAACGGCTATCCAGTGATTTATGGCGTGTATGATGCGGTACATACGGTTATTGATCCGGTGACTGGCGCGCATCAGTTGGCGATTGAGTTTGCCGGCAGGGCGTTTGTCCTGGGAGTTGATCCAGAATTGACGGTTAATGGCAATGCTTGGGTGCTTGATCTATCTAATTGGCCGAATACACATCCTGGCGATACGACGCTGGTGATAGAACGCGGCAAAACTTACCTTGGCGAAATTACTTCCTCGACACGGGCTTACGGCTCGGCTTTGCAAATTAATCACGCGGTACCTTTTACAATTACTATTCCGCCGAGAACCTTGCCGCCGACGCCGCCAGTAATTCCGTCATCACCAGCGGTTCCAGCTGTTTCGGCAGTCGCTACAGGTATAAAATCTGGTAAAGATTTGGCTAATACTGGCGCAAACATGTGGTTTATGGTGATGGTGGCGCTGGGAATGATTATTATTGCGTTCATACTGCTGATACGTAACAGACGAGGAGGCAGTCATGAACCGTAGGAAATTAGCGGATGTTCGGAGGTGCGAAGGAGGGTAGGTAGTAGCACTATAATGAACAACGAAGCAACGAAAACAACGTAAAAGAAAGGATACGATATGAAAAAACTAATAGCAAACGTAGCTTTGGCGGTCGGTGTAGCTGGCGTAGTCGGTTTGGCGGGCACAGCGGTGTACGCGGCGACTACGGCGACGTCAGAATTGAGCCAGACGATTAACGCTGGTGTGCTTAGTACCGACATTCGCGATACTGGCGATAGTGTAGTAACAAACCCAACATTTGCTATGAACGCGACTACGGCATCGACTTCTGCCCAGACGACGACTGGTACATTTGGCGCTAATGATAAGCGCATCGCTGTCGATAACCCTGGCGGTGCTAATAATGGCTGGACGCTAACATTGAATGCCACAACTCCTGGTACGGGAAAGTGGACGAGCGGTAGCAATACATATCAATACAACGGTAATGCTACGACTGGACAGTTGACGGTTAATCCGGCTGCTGGAACGCTGACATCAATGATCGGTGCTTCCACAGGCATCACACTGGGTTCGCAAGCAGCATTTTCCGGCACTTCTCCAGTAACGCTGATCAGTGCGGCGGCTGGTTCTGATGATGTTTGGCGCGGTTATGTGACGGGCGTCGGCTTGAGCCAGGCTATTCCAGCTGGCCAAGCAGCAGGTACCTATACTTTGCCGATGACTCAAACTGTGGCCGCTATCTAAGATCTGACGCAGTTATGTCAATGAAAATTGGGCGCTCTTTCGGGCGTCTAATTTTCATTTACGCGGATTGTTTAGTTTTTGGAAGTATCAACGGGTGTTGGTATAGCCATGAGCGTCTTGGCTTGCTATAATAAATCATATGATTTTAATGAGGAGAATACGGGGTATAGCTTCATGCTGGCGCAGGCTAGCGGTAATGGCGGTTGCGGCAGGTGTTTTATGGCCGTCGTCGGTTCTGGCAGCAGGAATTGGCAGCCGTCCAGCGAATCCTGATCCGAACAACCCGCGGACGCAGTCGATTTTTATTTATCAATTGAATCGCGGCGCTAATAAATCCGATCAATTGACGATTACTAATGGCTTGACCGAACAAGCAAACATCGAAGTGTATGCTGTCGATGGCACAGTTACAGCGACTGGCGATATGACATGCAAGCAGCAGGTTGAGGAAAAGAAAGATGCTGGCAATTGGGTAAAACTAGCGAAAAGCGAGGTGGCTTTGGCGCCTGGCGCATCGACGAACGTTGATTTCACAGTTACCACGCCTGATAAGGCTGACGTTGGCGAGCATAATGCTTGTTTGGTAATCCAGCGTAAGGCCGATCCGGCCGCTGCTAAGAAGGGTGGCATCCAGCTACAAACGCGCCAAGCGGTGCGTATGGCGATTACTATTCCTGGCAATATTCACCGTGATGTGACAATTGACAAATTCGCCGTCGATAATAACGGCAAGCAGCTATATAACATTGCTATTAAAAATTCTGGCAACGTTTCGGCTGATGTTGATGTCAAGTTAGTAGTCAGGGACATGCTGGGTAATGTTGTTTATCGAAATGGCGGTGAGTATGCGGCAATTGCCGAGCAAGTCCGCCAGTTCCGCTACGAGAGTAATTTACAGCCGTTCTGGGGCGGTAAGTACCGCGCTGAGCTTTCAATTGCTTACAATAAAAAGGCTGGCGAATGGGGTGTTAGTAAAAATTCAGCTGATTTAACGACGAAAAAGGTTGAACCGATAGAATTATTTTTCTGGCCGACACCTGGTGCTTGGGCGATTATCGTTGGAGCGATTTCCATAGTTATTGCGGCGGTTTGGCGGGTGATTGTCCTCGTGAAAAAGCGCCGGAAGCGATAATTTACTAGCTGCGATTGATATGCCATAATGGTAGTATGAAGAAAAATTTTCTTGTTAGAACGTTCTTTGGTATCACTATTGCGGCGTTCGGCGGGGTTCTGTTGCTAAAGAATCTCGAGATTATTAAGTTTGATAGCTCTGGAACGTGTTTTGGGGAACGGTTTGGGCGGCCGGTCTGATTTTGGCTGGTCTGATGACGATATTCAGTTCTCGCAGGGCCTCGCTGCGGGTGTGGGGATTACTGCTAATGACTATCGGTGTGTCCATTGGCTTGGGCGCTTACGGTGTAATTAATATTAGCGTTTGGAAAATATTTTGGCCGGTGATTTTGATTGCTATCGGTTTGATGGTAAGTGTCGGTTCAGGCGGCCACAAGCGATCTAAGAAATCGGTTGCTGATGATAGCGGTAATGAAAAAATTGCGATTTTTTATGGTGAAGAGTCGCGAGTGAAAGGCGATTATACTGGCGGTTCGGTAACGGCGATATTTGGCGGCGTGGAGTTGGATTTGCGCCAAGCGAAAATTAAGGACGGCGCGGTCATTGACGTCTTTACATTTTGCGGCGGCGTTAGCATCAATATGCCTGACGACGTGATCGTTAAAAACGAAGTTCACGGCATTTTGGGCGGCAGCGAGGATAAAACCGTATCCAAATCTTCCGCCAAAAAGACAATCTATCTGCGCGGCGAATGCGTTTTGGGCGGTTTGGAAGTAAAATAGTTTAGGTTGATTTGGCTCGAGATAACGCTATATCTGGTGTACCTACGCTAGATATAGCGTATTTTAATTTTATGTAGTAGAATGTGAGTAGGGCGTTTTCGCGTGTGCTGGCTATTGTGGCGGTACGGCGAAATGAGCGGCTATCAACCGCGAAGCCTGCAGGAAGAAATTGGCTTTTATCAGCTGATATTAGACCCCGCCGTGAGCTTGCGTAAATAGCATAAGAAAGAGCTAAAAGAATCACTTCTTTTGGAATCGAGATGGTACCGTCCGTTTGAAACACCTCCAGCGGATTCTCGAGTTCAAGAGAGGTGATTTTTTGAAAGGAAATAGTACTAGTGCCAGCTAGCAAACAAGAGTTGCTTAAAGATGCCAACGGCGAATGCTCGCTTAATCCTAATAAATATACGCCTGTTATTGAGGTAGTGCCGCCTGGTAGCAGCTTATTTACTCGCCTTAAAAAGGAGATGTATATCTCTGATGATTATGAGGCGGAGCTGCGTGATCTAATTAAACAGAAAAAGGCGGTGGTGTTGGCGGTAGAGGCGGGTGGACGCTACGCCGGTCGGGTGACCTTGCGGCATGATTGGGGCAATGAAACCTCTATCATTGAAAAGGATTTTCCGGGTCTGCCGCAAATCAATGCGCTGGAAATTGACGAGAATTATCGACGTCAAGGCTTGGCAACTATGCTTGTTACGGCAGCAGAAAATGAGGCCCGCCGCCAAGGCTTTTCTATGATTGGACTGGGTGTTGAAATCTCAAATGAACCGGCGAAAAGACTATACGAAAAACTAGGCTACAGTTATCAGCAGGTAGGCGGTGGCGATACGTATGATTTTCTCTTCGGCAAGCCTAATCCGCAGGTGTATAAGCTACGGTTAATGACAAAATCGTTGCAAACAGAGGCAAATCATGACTAATCGGCAGCAAGAATGGCTGGATTTTGCGAAAAGCGTGGCGCTGGAGGCGGGCGATATTATGCGAAAATATTTTGGTAAGAAACCAGACTCTCATTTCAAAGCAAACAATACAATCGTGACTGTTGCGATGAGGAAACTAATAGAATGATGAACAGTGAATAGGAAAGCTTGATTAATAATTTAAACAAAGCAGTGAATATAAGGTAAATAAGGAGAAAGTGTAATGAAATTCAAACACGGCACACGCCGCCGAGCGGCAGAATACGAAAAAGATTGGGTGCAGCGCTGGAAGGATGATCAGACGTTTGAAAAGTCAGTGGCACAGCGGTCGGCAGATAATGCCTACGTCTTTTATGACGGGCCGCCGTTTATTACTGGCGTACCACATCATGGTACGTTACTGAGCTCAATCGTTAAGGACGCGGTGCCGCGCTACTGGACAATGAAAGGCAAGCGTGTGGAGCGCCGCTGGGGCTGGGACTGTCATGGCCTGCCTGCAGAGAATTTCGTCGAAAAGCAGATGAATATTGTGGATCGGCGGCAGATTATGACGAATAGTGATCAGCCAGCACCACTGGATAAGGACGGCAATCCTTTGCCGACCATTAGCCTGGAAAAATACATCACCAAGGCGCGCGAAAGTATGGTGGCCAATAGCGAGACGTGGCAGGGTGTGATTGACCGGATTGGTCGCTGGGTGGACTTTGCGGGCGCCTATCGCACCATGGACAAGGACTTTATGGAGTCGGTCTGGTGGGCCTTTAAGCAGCTGTATGAGGCTGGCAAAATCTACGAAGGCGAAAAGGTGCTGATGTACGACACCAAGTTTGCCACCCCTGTCAGCAAGGCCGAAGTGACGATGGATAACGACGCTTACCAGACGGTGACTGATCCGAGTGTGTATGTGAAGTTTAAGCTAAAAGATAGTAAGACGAGCCACAAAATAGTATTAAATGAGCACTCAAAAGTCTTGTTTGTGTGCAATGCAAATGTTGTCCGTTCGCAGATGGCGCAGGCTTTTTATAATCACTTCACCAAGACACAGAATGCCGATTCGGCTGGTGTTAATGCAGAGAAGTATTCTACCGATGAGATACCGACAGTTGCGGATTTTGATGCTCATCTCATTGCTAAGAATCTTGATCCACTGGCGGTTATTGACTTAATGCAAGAGAAAGGTATCGAAGTCGGAGCTAGCCAACGGACACAGTTGACGAAGGATATGCTGCGTGATTACGACCTAGTTGTCAATATCGCTAATCGTGACCAGACACCTGATTGGCTAAAGGGTGATAACGTTGTTTGGTGGAAGATTGAGGACCCTCATGCCGAAAGTCGAAAGCTGGCAGAATTGGCGTGCGACGAAATCGAAAAGCGAGTCAAGCAGTTGATTAGTGGTGAAGTGGTTGATGATGATATCGAAGGTGATGAGGATGTCAATATCCTCGCCTGGACGACCACACCGTGGACGCTGCCGGCCAACCTGATGCTGGCCGTCAATCCCGAGATGACGTACTGCGAAGTGCTGGTCGATGGTGAGAAATTAATCATCGCCGAGGAGGCGCTGGAACGCACTTTGCAAGACGACAAGCACCAGCCGCTTGAGTACGACGTACTGCGGAAGTTTCCGGGTAGCGAGCTAGTGGGTAAGAAATACCAGCCGCTCGACACCGGCTCGACCTGGCCGCAGAATGATAAAATTCACACTATTTACGCGGCGGATTTCGTTTCGCACGAGTCGGGTACGGGTATCGTGCACATTGCGCCGGCCTATGGCGAGGATGACTTTGAGCTTGGTAAAGCCAATGGTATCGCGCCTTTCCATGTGATTGATGATAATGGTTACTACACCGATACCAATTACAAAGGCCTGGAGGTGTGGGAAAATAATAAATTCATCGCCAAAGACCTGAAAGAAAAGGGTGTGGTGTGGAAGATTGAGTACATTCGCCACGAATATCCATTCAATCCGAGAAGCAAGCAGCGCATCATGTACCGGGCCATCCCAAGCTGGTTCTTCGACATCCAGGGGCAGAAGCCGCTGATGCTGGATGAGAACGAGCATATCAATTGGTTCCCGGCTCACCTGAAGCATGGCCGCTTTGCTAAAAACATTGAGCAAGCACCAGATTGGAACCTCAGCCGCGACCGCTTCTGGGCGACGGCCATGCCGGTGTGGAAGGGCGACCGTGGTACGGTCAAAGTGGTCGGGTCGTATGCAGAGCTCAAGGAGCTCAGCGGCGTGGAGCTGGATGATTACCACCGCCCGTGGGTGGATGATATCACCTTTGAAATTGACGGCGAAAAATTTACGCGCATTGACAAGGTGCTGGACTGCTGGTTTGAGTCAGGTTCGATGCCGTTTGCCCAGCTGCATTATCCGTTTGAAAACCAGACCAAGTTTGAGCAGAATTACCCGGCGGATTTCATCGTTGAGTACATTGGCCAGGTGCGGGCGTGGTTTTACTACGTGCACGCTGTCAACGCTGCCTTGGCCGAGATCGGTGCCTTTGGCGAGGCTGGCGCCCAGCACAAAAATGCCTACAGCAACGTCATCACCACCGGCGTGGTGGCGGGCAATGACGGCCGCAAGATGAGTAAGTCGCTTGGTAACTTTACCGACCCGAACGAGCTGATGGATAAGTTCAGTGCCGATAGTTTACGCTTCTTGCTACTGAGCAGCCCGCTGCTCAATGGTGAGGACTTTGCTCTGCACGATAAGGACGTTGGTGACGTGGCACGCAAGCTCAGTATGATTTGGAATATGTATGATTTCTTTACGATGTATGCTGAGGTAGACGGCTGGGAATTTGATGGTGAACTGAAAGATCCGCTGGGCGAGTTGACGAATCCGCTCGATATCTGGATCGTCAGTCGGCTGCATCAGTTGGTGGCAGAAGTTGAGCGTCACATGGATGCCTACAATATTCCCGATGCGCTGAGCCCGATTTTGCCGTTCCTGGACGACGCATCCAACTGGTATGTGCGCCGCAGCCGCCGCCGCTTCTGGAAGTCGGAAGATGATGGCGACAAGAACGATGCTTACCGTACGCTACATTACGTGCTGGTGCGTCTGGGCTACATCTTGGCGCCATTTACGCCGTTTTTGGCTGAGGAGTTGTATCGCAATTTGACGAGCGATAATGAATCAATTCACTTGAAGGATTGGCTCACGGCTGGGGCAGTCAATGATCAGGCGTTGGCCGATATGTCCCGGACACGCGAATTGATCAACAACGGCCTGAGTTTGCGTATGAAGCAGGATGAGCATCAGGTGTCGATCAAGGTTCGCCAGCCGCTGCAAAGTGCGGCATATGCGGGCGCGAAGCTGGCTGAGTACTATGAACAGATCATGGCCGAGGAGCTAAATGTTAAGGAAATTCGCTGGATTGAGAGTCTAGACGAGCACTTGGCTGATTATGATGTGACCGAGGGCGTGATCAAGCCAGAGAGTTGGGTAGAAATTAGTAAGCACTTAACGCCCGAACTCAAACGCGAGGGTCTGATGCGTGAAGTCATTCGCCACGTCCAAAGTGCGCGTAAAAAAGCGGGACTGCAGGTGGACGATCGGATTGAGCTTGGCATCACTAGTAGAGACTCAGAAATCGCTCAGGCTGTCGATACATTTGCCGATACCATCAAGGCCGAGACGCTGGCTATAAAACTAGGTTCTGCGGCAGATGATATGGAAAAATACGACGTTAAAGTTGACGGTAAACCGGTAGAAATTTATCTGAAGAAAGCTGATTAAGCTGCTAAATTGCGACCAGGAGTACACCCTTATAATTTCCAGGGTTTCTTGGCCATATTTTCGCATAGGTTAATTAAGTGTTACGATAGAGCTATGACTACTATTACCAAAGCTATCATTCCGGTCGCCGGTTGGGGCACGCGGATGTTGCCGATTACTAAATCAATCGAAAAGTGTATGTTGCCGGTGGGGACGCGGCCAGTGGTTGATTATATAGTGCAGGATATAATTCGGGCGGGCGTCAAGGACGTTTACTTCGTGGTTGGCGAGCAAAGCACTCAGGTACAGAGTTATTATCGGTCGAATATCCAGCTGAACGATTATTTGCGGCGCGCTGGCAAGCAAGATAAATTACCTCTGGTGGCGCCGCTGCGCGATGTGCGAATACATTTTTTAACTCAGCCTGGTACGGGTGGTTACGGCACTAGCATTCCAGTGGGGTTGGCTAGCGAATTTATTGAGCCAGGCGAGTCGACCTTTGTGGTGATGGGTGATCAGTTCTTTTGGCGCGGCGACGGCGGTTCAAATGCGGCTGATCTGGCGGAGCTGGTGGAGGCGCGCGGTTTGTCGGCTGGGCTATTGGGTAACCCTGTTGAGGAGGCACTTATCCCACAAACGGGCATTATCGAAACCGACCAGCAAGGTAATTTTGTGCGCATCATTGAAAAGCCGAAGCTGGAAGACGCGCCAAGCAATCTCAGTAATTCAAGTTTTTACGTTCTCAACAAAGAAATTTTTGAGTTAGCACGGACATTGCCTGCCAATCCGCAGCGCGGCGAATTTGAGCTGACTGATGCCATCAATGCGTATATTGCCAGTGGCGGTATTATCGCGGTGGGCGAGGCCAAGGGCGACTACATGGAATGCGGTTCGCCCAGCGGCTGGCTGCGCGCCAATAACGCCATGGCTGAGCTACAGAAAAACTAGTTGCATGTATCGTCCGTCTCTGTTATAATTGGTCACTGATAGTAAATATATATTAAGGAACGAAATGAAAGCAGTCGTAAAAATCTCTGGCAAGCAATATATTGTCAGCGAAAAAGAGTCCCTCTTGGTGGATCTCCTCCCTGAAGGCACAAAAGAACTCACTCTCGACGCACTTTTAGTGATTGATGGTGATAAAACAAAAGTTGGCATGCCGACGGTGAAAGGCGCGGTGGTAAAAGCGAAAGTCATTGAAGCGGAAGTCAAAGGCGATAAAATCCGCGTCATTCGCTACAAAGCTAAAAAACGCGTTCACAAAGAAAACGGCCATCGTCAAAAATATAGCCGGATCGAGATTACGTCGATCAAATAATAGACATAAATTTGATAAATTGCCCTGTTCTCTGAAGCGGGGCAATTTCATATTTACTAGATGTTTGTGGTATAATTAAACGTAAGCAGAGAGGGCAGATAAACAGTGGCATCTATCATAACGGTTACCAATCAGAAAGGCGGCGTTGGCAAGACAACAACGTCAATCAATCTGGCTTACTATCTGGCAAAGATGGGCAAGCGGACTCTATTGATTGATTTTGATCCGCAGGGCAACGCAACTAGCGGCTTAGGTATTGATAAGCAGAGCTTAGAAGTAACTATTGCCGATGCTATTCTCGGCCGTAAAAAATTAGTAGAAGTAACAATCCCAACCGAGTTTGATAACCTATCGTTGGTGCCTGCTGTGCCAACCCTAGCTAATACCGAAGTAGAGCTGGCTCAGACTGATTATCGTTTCAGCCGCCTGAAATATGCTATCAAGGCTTGCACCATAGATTACGATTACATTATCATTGATTGTCCGCCAAGTTTGAGCTTGTTGACGGTTAATGCATTAATTGCCGCTCAGTATGTTTTGCTGCCGGTACAAGCAGAATTCTATGCATTAGAGGGCCTAGGCCAGTTACTGGAAACGATGAAACTAGTGCGCAAAAATCTCAATCCAACGCTTGATTTGGTAGGTGTGTTGCCGACAATGGTTGATAACCGCACATCACTGTCAACGCAAGTATTAGACGAGATTTCGAAGCATTTTCCAGCCAAAGTATTCAAAACGAAGATTCCGCGCAATGTCCGCTTGGCTGAGGCACCGAGCCACGGCTTACCAATTGGCGCGTATGATAGGTTTAGTAAAGGTGCTCGCGCTTATAAAGCGCTAGCCAAGGAGGTGATTGAGCGTGCCGGCTAAAAAGGGCCTAGGGCGAGGTTTTGACTCGCTTATTCCGACAGAGCTGCTAGACGAATCGTTCGATCCGACAGCCGAGCAAGACGAACGTGTTAGCGATTTGCGTTATATCAAACTAGCGTCAATTATGCCCGATCCAGATCAGCCGCGCCGCGAATTTGACGACGATGCGTTGGTTGAATTGAGTAAATCGATCAAAGAGCATGGCGTATTGCAGCCAGTAGTGGTGCGGCCGCATGGCGACGGCTATATGATTGTGGCCGGCGAACGTCGTTTCCGGGCTTCTAAGCTGGCGAAGCTTGATCGGATTCCAGCGCTGGTGCGGACGCTATCGGGCCAGCACCGGTTAGAACTGTCGCTGATCGAGAACATCCAGCGCCGCGACCTTAATCCGCTAGAAACAGCGACGGCGTATTTGAAGCTGCGCGATCAATTTAATCTGACTTTAGATGATATTGGCAAGCGTGTCGGTAAGACATCGGCGGCAATTGCTAACACAATGCGCCTGTTGCGTTTACCGGGGGCAGTGCGCGATATAGTAGCGCGCGGCGAATTAAGCGAAGGCCAGGCGCGGTCGTTGACGAGCTTGCCAGAAGAAGAAATTTTGCGGGTTGTTCCGATAATTATAAAAGAACAATGGAGCGCGCGGACGATTGAGCGCTATGTTTCGAATTATAAGAAGTTGCATGGTACAGTATCGACTAAGGGTAGAAAAGCAGCTCGCAGCTCGAGATTTATTCGCGAAGAGGAATCTTTTGCTAAACGCTTCGGAACGCCAGTCGCCGTCAAAGAGACTCGAAAAGGCGCCGGACGGATTATTATTTCATTCAAAGATCATGCAGATTTCGAGCGAATTGCCAAGTTGTTGGGTGAATAACCCCGAATTGTACTAATCTAACGTTGTAAAAATTACAAATTGAATTTTTAGGCTGCTAGCTTGTAGTCTTAATTTTAAACTCAAAACGAGTCTATATTGCCTAACGGAAAAATCCGCAAAGCTACTGGTCCGACAATATCATAAGTTGGGATGAAACCCAGTCCGCTACGCGAGTCGAATGAGTTGTCGCCGACTCGATTATCGCCCGCTACGAAAATAGAGCCTTCTGGTACTGTCCATTCGCCGCTGTGGCTAGTCGGTGATTTTGGACCGACGTTGTTCTTGCGTGTACTATCGTCTGGATGAAAGCCTTCGGGATATTTATTATTGTAAACTGTTAGCACGCCGTCCTTGACAACGACGCGTTCGCCAGGGAAGGCGATTACGCGTTTGATGATATAGCGATCTGGTGCTCCAGGCCTATAGACGGGATTAACAAAAACAACAATCTTTCCACGTTCTGGCAAATACGGTTTATTTTGTATCTGAGCCATGGTTACAGGTATTCGGTTAATAATTAACCGGTCGCCGTCGGCGAGAGTATTATCCATGCTGTGTCCAGAGACGGAAAAACTGCGAAAAACGTAAGCATTTAATAGCAAAGTGCCAATCAGCACTGCAATAACAAATCCGCTAAAACTTAGAAAATCTCGAAGACGCGGATGGCGGGTGAGATAGCTGGCTTCCATTACACGTATTATACGCTGTAAAAACCAACGAAACAATAAGCGTGATATTTATTTTTTAGCTAAAATCCTTTATAGTACATAGATATGGTGAAGCGAGCGATAGACGGTTTTGTACCGCGAAATACTCCTGCGCGCAGAGCGCCTGTTGATAGCCAGAAAAAACCAGCGGTTAATTTCGGCGATATGGGACATACTGTGCCTGTACGGCGCCAGCAGCAATTGCCGCCGCGGCCGATTACTTCGGCGCCAAATAGAGGTGTTCGCAGCGATATTGATGAGTCTTTGCGCGAGATTAGTAATAATCTTGACTTATCTCCATCCAAACATTCTGGCAAAGACTCGCCAAAAAATGGCCAAAAAAAGCGCGATTGGAAAAAAATCGCCAAGCGTGCGGCAATCGCAATAATTGTTATTGTGCTTGGTATCGGTATTTTCCTGGGGGTACGGGCTTTGATGGCGGGCAATGCTGTTTTTAAGGGCGATATATTCGGTTTCGTACAGAAGAAACCGCTCAAGCAAGATGCTCATGGCCGCAGCAATATTTTGATACTTGGTACCTCAGAAGACGACGCTGGCCACGAAGCGGGATATCTGACCGACTCGATGATGATCCTTAGCGTTGACCAGAACAAAAAGAATGCTTATATGATTAGCGTGCCTCGAGACTTATACGTCAAATATGGTAAGAGTTGCCAAGCGGGTTATTCTGGTAAGATTAACGCTTATTTTAACTGCGTCAACGATAATTGGTCGAGCGACAGCGCTGAGGAAGAGCGTCAGACGGCAACCAGAGCTTTTGTTGGCAATATATTTGGTATTGATGTGCAATATTCGGTTCACCTGAATTATAGTGTGATGCGTGATTTGGTGGGGGCGCTTGGCGGTATCAAGATTACCATTGACAGCCGCAATCCGAATGGTGTGATGGATAGTAATTTTGACTGGAAGTGCGGTACGACGTCTGCCGAGAAGTCTCAGCGCTGTCCGCGCGGCCACTATATTAGCTATCCAAACGGTGAAGTAGAATTAGATGCCGAGCACGCGCTGTATTTGGCGATGGCGCGCGGTGACCGAGCGCCAACGTACGGTTTCGAACAATCCAATTTTGACCGTGAAAAAAACCAGCAAAAGATTATGGTTGCTATTCGCGACAAGGCCTTAAGTGCCGGCACGCTGGCAGATTTTACTAAAATTTCTGGTATTATCGACGCGATTGGCAAGAATTTACGAACTAATTTCGAAAAGAGCGAAGTACGTACGCTGGTCGAGCTAGTACACGACATCAAAAGCGATAATATCAAAAGCGTCAGTTTGATTGATGCCGAGCCGGCTATCTTGACAACTGGCACGTACGGCGGCGCTAGTTCGGTGTTACCGACGGCCGGAACGTATGACTACAGCCAGCTGCGGGCTTTCGTCAAGAAAAACCTCTATGCGACAGATATCACTAAAGAAAATGCTAACGTCGTTGTACTTAATGCTACTGGCGTATCAGGCGTGGCGCAAAAACAAGCTGATAAATTAACTGAGCTTGGCATGACGGTTAGTATTGTCGGTAATGCGCCGCAAAACGGTTCGTATTCTAGCAACAAGATATATAAAGTCTCAACGCGCGCCAAGACAGCTACGTCTGTAAAACTGCAGTCGCTTTACGGCGCTGCCCCAGAAGCGGTACAGAGCGTGCCAGGCGTCAAATATAATGCAGAGGTAGACTACGTTATTATCATAGCAGTCAAGCCGAATGCCGGCGAGTAGGCGGGTTATAGAAACAATACTAAGGTGGTATAATTAAGCGGTATGAGTTCAACAAAAAAGCATAAGTATAGCTCTAAGGCAAGCTCGCTGGCTTATGTATCGCTTAATATTTTGCTGGCGCTGGCGGTGTTTGGAACTATTTATGTAACTAATTCGCCAATTTTTGCTTTGCTGCTGGTGGCGCTTGGCAAATGGCGGATTTTGTCGGTAAGGCCGCGTTTTTGGGCTGCTAATGTTTTGTCTAATTTGGTGGATATTATAGTTGGCGTTAGTTTTGCGCTGTTAATTTGGCTGTCGGGCGGGTACATGATACTTCAGCTGGGGCTAACAGCGTTGCATATTGTCTGGCTGCTATTTATCAAGCAGCGCTCAAAATACACGTACGCGGTTATTCAGGCTGGTACTGCGCTGTTCTTGGGGCTAGTGACACTGTCGTTGACAGCTTATTCATGGGATTCGTTTTATTTCGTAGCAGTTGTTTGGGTGATTGCTTATGCGTCCGCGCGGCATGTAGCTAGCCGCTACGAGGGAATCAGCACTAATCTTTACGCGATAGCAGCAGCAACAGTGTGCGCTGAACTCGGCTGGATTTCGTATTATTGGATGATTGCTTATACTGTTCCGGGTTTGGCTGCTATCAAGGTGTCGCAGTTCGCTATATTTGCAGTATTGATGGGTTTCGTGGCTGAGCGGACAGCGCGCAGCTATCATAAACACGGCGAAGTTCGCTTCGCTGATATTGCAATGCCGATATTATTAACGGCAATGACGATGGTTGTGGCGTATATCTTTGCGGTTTTGAGCGGCAGCGATGCTTTGTAGGGCGTTAAGCAGATTTTTAAGGATTCTTTAAGACTATATGCGCATAGTAAGTATAATGGATATGATCAAATTATCGAATAGAGGAGGTTTCTGATGAATGATAAGCAGGAAAATGCTACGCCGCGATCGTCAGACTCACAGCCGCTGCCGCCTCGAGTTGTTGCGTCTACTAAACCTTGCCAGAAGAAGACGATTTGGTTAGCGATCTCTATCGTGATTGCGGCGATTATTTTGGCGGCTGGCGGCATAACTTGTACGCTGCTAATGCGAGGAGGCCGCAATTCTCTGAATACTTTCGTTGACGGTAATCTGGCGGCTGATAGTAAGGAAGCTTCTGTTTCTGATATTATTGACAAAGTTTCGCCAAGCGTGGTGTCGATAGTCACCAATACTAAGTCACAATCGCTATTTGGCGGTTCCCGCCAGGTGCAGGCGGCCGGTACGGGTATTATTATCAGTAAAGACGGCTTCGTTCTTACTAATAAGCATGTTGTAGAAGGCGCGCAGTCGGTTACGATTGTAGCCTCGGACGGGTCGACTTACGACGCGGTATCGCTAGTTGGTACCGATCCGTTGAATGATTTGGCTTACTTAAAGATCAAAGACGTTAATAATTTAACACCAGCAGCTCTAGGCGACTCGTCGACAGCCCGAGTCGGGCAGAACGTTATTGCTATCGGTAATGCGCTAGGACAGTATCAGAACACCGTTTCTAAAGGTATTATTTCTGGTAAGGGCCGGGCGGTCTCGGCGAGCGATAGCAGCGGTAACTCGCGGGAATCTCTGACTGATATGTTGCAAACTGATACGGCCATTAATTCTGGCAATTCTGGCGGGCCGTTAATTAACTACAGCGGGCAGGTTATCGGTATTAATACAGCGGTAGCTTCGAATGCTGAAGGAATTGGCTTTTCGATCCCGATTAACGCAGCAAAAGGTACAATCCAGCAAGTTTTGGCCGGCAAAGGCGTGCAGCGAGCGTATCTGGGCGTCAATTACACGGATATCACGCCGGAAATAGCCAAGCATTATAGTTTGCCATCAAAATATGGCGCGTACGTGACTGGCGGCCGCAGCGAAGACGTTGGTGTTACCGCTAACAGTCCGGCCGCTAAAGCCGGTATTCAAGACAAAGATATAATTACCAAGGTCAATGGTACTGAATTGGGCGCGCGAGGTAATTTATCAAGCGTTCTCGGGCAGTATCAGCCGGGCGATACTATTGATTTGACGGTGATGCGCAGCGGTAAAACGATAAATATCAAAGCGACACTAGCGGCCTATCAAGAATAGGTAAATTATGCTTGCAGCACGACGATAAAGCCGCGTGTTAGCTTATGCCGCAGCTGGCGCGAACCAGCGTAGGCTATTATTGCACCGTGCTGCCGCGGGTCGGCTTCTAAAAAAATTAGTGCGTCAGGATTTAAGTGTGCTGGTAGCTGGTCTATCAGCTGGTAGATTAGCGCCAAGCCCTCGTCTTTGGCGAAGAGCGCTAATGCTGGTTCATGATTAGTCTCGGGCGAGCACTGCCACGAACGGTCGACATATGGCAAATTAGCGATAATTATATCGAATTTACCAGGTACGGCGCGCAACAAATTACTTTTTATCAGAGCGACGTCGGCTTGAAATTTTTCAGCATTTTGATGGGCAACGCGTAAAGCTGGTTGGCTAATATCAGATAAAATTACGTTAAGTTTCGGGATCTCTAATTTTGCGGTGATGCCCAAGCAGCCGCTACCAGTGCCAATATCTAGCAGCTTGCCAGAAACACCAAGTTCTTTTAGCAGCTCTATGATGGCTTCTGACTCTGGACGAGGTACTAAAGCCTGCGGCGACACTGTAAATCTTCGGCCGTAAAAATCGCGGTAACCTAAAATATAAGCAAGCGGTACGCGTTCTAACCGCAAGCGCAGCCGAGCATTAGCAATATCAACACGCCGCGGGTCGATGTCGTTTTCGGGATGAGCGTGTAGGTAGGTGCGATTTTTCCGCAGCGTATTAGCCAAGATAAGTTCTGCATCCAACCTGGCAGAATCGACGCCAATTTCTCGTAATTGTTTGATTGCGTGATCGAGCCATGCCGATATATTCATATGAATAGTATAAAATGCAAGTTTGTAGTGGTCAAACTAAATTAATATGATCAGGGGCGAGGCGGGCGATAGATTATTACTGGTCGGCGTTTTGCGCTTTTAATTCTCGTTCGTAAGCTTGCAGCTGTTCAATCAAATCGTCAATATCCCCGTTCATTGCCGCGGGGATATTGCTGCGGTTGTAGTGAATGCGGTGGTCGGTGATGCGGTCTTGCGGGAAGTTATAGGTGCGGATTTTTTCAGAGCGGTCGCCAGTGCCGACTAGCGAACGCCGTTCAGCGCTTAATTTGGCGTTTTCTTCGTCAATTTTCATCTGCAGCAGCCGCGAACGCAGCACGCTCATGGCTTTTTCGCGGTTCTTGATCTGCGACTTTTCGTCTTGGTTGGTAACTATGATGCCAGTTGGCAGGTGAGTAATGCGTACCGCCGAGTCGGTGGTGTTGACGCTCTGGCCGCCATGGCCGCTGGAGCGGTAAATATCTACGCGCAGGTCGTTCGGGTTGATATCGATATCAGTTTCTTCGGCTTCAGGCAGGACAGCGACAGTGGCGGTGCTGGTATGAATACGGCCTTGACTTTCGGTAACTGGGACGCGTTGGACGCGGTGGACGCCGCCTTCAAATTTCAATTTGGCATATGGCGCGTCGCCCTTAACCATGAAAATGACTTCTTTGTAGCCGCCTGAGTCGTTGGCGGATTCGCTGATGAGCTCGGTTTTATAGCCGTTGGCTTCGCACCAGCGCAAGTACATGCGGTATAGTTCTGCCGCGAACAATGAGGCTTCGTCGCCGCCAGCACCGGCACGGATTTCTATGATGATATTTTTCTCGTCGTTCGGGTCTTTGGGTGTTAGTAATATGAATAACTTATCGTCGAGTTCGGCGATTTTAGCTTCGTCCTCGGGAATCTCTGCTTTGGCTAGTTCGGCTAATTCATCGTTGCCCTGAGCTAGATTTTTTGCCTCCGCTAGCTGTTTCTCGATAGTATCGCGTTCGCTAGCAGTAGTGATAATGGTTTCTAGCTCGGCGAAACGTTTGTTGTTGGCAGTAAAATCCGGTGAATTGTAGGCATCAGGTTGCGCCAGAAAATCGCCGAGGCGAGCGCGTTCGGCTTTCAAGGCGTCTAAATCGAGAGAAATCTTTGCCATAACTTATAAAATTATAGCATATATTGGCGGAATAAGAGTTTTAAGGTATAATATCGCCGCTAGATTCGTGGCAAGTTTTAGATGTTGGTGGGGTACATATTAGGGTTAAGGGTGGCAGATAGGTCAGATGTAAAGGTGTTTTTGTGGATCAGGCAAGAAAAATAAAACATCGCCGACAGATAGCAGCGATGTTTTATTATGCGATTGATGGCGTCTAGTTTTTCTCGTTGACCTGTTTCTTAGCTTTTTTGGAGGTTTTGGCTGGTTTGGCGTTGTTGTCGCTGATTTTGTCATCAGCAGCTTGCTGAGCTTTGGCAGCAGCAGCGGCGTTAGCCTTTTTTGCTTTGTTGACGAGAGCTTCACGGCGGGCCTTCGCGGCGGCTTGGCGGGCCTTGAAGCGGTCGACGCGGCCTTCGGTGTCGATGATCTTTTCTTCGCCAGTGAAGAATGGATGTGATTTACTCGAAATGTGGACTTTGACCAACGGGTAAGTTTGACCGTCTTTCCACTTGATTGTTTCGGTAGATTGCGCTGTTGAGCGAGTCAAGAACGCGAAGCCTGCTTGTTCGTCGCTAAATACGACCAGGCGATAGTCCTGTGGGTGAATACTGCTTTTCATAACTGTAGTATTTTAACAAAAATCTATCTGTCTGTCAAAAATGAGTTTTGCGGCGCTTTTCGTTGCTACGGCGTTCCTTTTCGCTGCTGATTTTGTCGTGAAGTTTACGTAGCGCGCGCTGCGAAGCTGGCAGCTGGGTAATAGCGCGAATTTCTTCCTCGATGTCCGCTAAATCTTCGTCGCTGAAGTCTTCTAATCCAACGTAGCGCATGCGGGCGCCCTTGGTGGAGCGGATTAGTTCATCAAGCTTAAGCTGAATAGCGCGACTATCGCGGTTTTGAGTATTTTGAATCAAGAACACCATCAAAAAAGTGACAATCGTCGTACCAGTGTTGATAACTAACTGCCAGGTGTCAGAGAAGTTAAAAATCGGCCCGGTGATAAACCAAACAGCTATTGAAGCGGCTGCTAGGATAAACACGCCAGCCGACCCTGCCAGCGTCGAAGCGCGCGACGAAATCTTGCGAAAACGTTCTTTCATGATGTTAAGCATAACAAAAAAGGCGAATATTAGCAAAAATAGTGTATAATTACGATGGATACGTAACAGAAACAAAAATGACAAATGACAAAACACCTGAATATTACCCTGCACAAACGCCGCCAGAAATAGAAGCTGTAAGCACTGAGGATGACGAGTATAGTAGACGTCGCGACTTCTTCAGAAGGTTGTGCGATGATATAGATGAAATGCGCAAAGGCGACCTGGCAGAATTGAAGGTAAAATATAAAGGATATCTCGATAGAACCATTAGGAATGTCTGCCTAGCTAGAGACGAGCGGTCGCGAGAAGAGCGTTCCGCTATAAGTAAAGGTATTAAGCTAGTTGAAAAAATTGCTGACGTACCATTAGTCGATTGGCCAGACGATTTGCTTGAGTATCCGGATGTCTGTAGCGAGTATGTAAAATGGATGCTTGAATCGGGTAATGGTACAGTGTATCGTTGCGTCCAGGCTGCTAGAGAGGAGTTTCATGATAGCGGCGGTCGTATCGTAGATAAGAAAAATATTGATTTTGAAAATAGCGATTACGAACGGATGATATGGCGGTATGAAATGTGTAATAGAGTACTGCTTGGCGATGACGAATCGGCTAAATCTGTCATAGATGAATACGGTGAATATATAGGACAATATGGGACGATTAATATAGGGGAGGCCTATATGACGGAAGAAGGTCAAACAGATTATATGGAGTATATAAGAGCTATGGAGCATTTGGGCCGCGATAATGTGCTTAAACTGCATGATAAACTTGGGATAGCAATTTTTTCTCGCTGGTCGTTGCAAACGTTAGATAGCATGGTTGATTTGGTGAATGGTAAGGGTGAAGAAAAGTCGTGGTCGGTTGTTCTAATTGGCAAATCGGGCGATCATAATGGCGCCTTTAAAAATTTCAGACGTACAGAGTCTTCGGATATTATACCCATCGAAGTAGGTTCTGCTAACGATACTCAGGATAGAGTTACGACGTTGCAGAATATGGGCATTGATACCATCGACCGCTTGACTATCGCTGGCCATGGCAGTGCTAATGGATTGTTATTAGCCTCTGGTTATACTCTGCCAAGAGATACCAGTGTATTAAGGCAGAACCCTATTACTTTGCTCATCAATATGATAAAAGCAGGCGATGATGGTTTGCGAAATATCAATCTGATGTCGTGTTCTGGCGCTCGTCGTTTTGGCGGAGAAGCAAGCCTGGCGGAATGCCTCTCTTGTTTGGACAAAGGTTTAGCCGTACATGCTCCGCCAGAAGATGCGTATATAGACGTACAAGACGGGGAGGCTAATTTGAGGTCAAAGGTACCTTTGAACCGCGCTATAGAGGACTTACTTATTGAAATGAAAATTCCTGGTTATAATAGAATTGCTAGCTGGCTAGAGAAGGTATTTTGGAAGAGAACGAAGAGTATCTTAGTAACTAGCGTGGCGGGTTTTCTGGTGTCCGAAGAAAATGCTAATATGACATTAGGAGGCGAGGTATGACAGAAATGTTTCTTGGCTTATCACCAGATACCGATAAGTGCGATCCAGAATTGATCAGAGAAAGAATAAAAGAGATAGAAGGCTATATCATTAGCTTGCAGTCTGGTGAATCGTTCTTTGAAAATAAAGAAAGTTTAATTATAAGAACCGATGTAGAAGAGGCTGACGATGACGATGGGATGAATTGTCGTACGGTTAGTGTTGTCCGCGAAGAGGGCGGTGATAGAAAAGGGTGGCTAATCATTACTAGAGGAGATCATGTTTCTGTCGTAGGTGAACTAATCGGTAGCAAAGACGACGATGACAAGAGGGAGGTCTATTTATTGTTTTCTTCTGAAATTAATCCTGACCAATCTGCCGATTGTTCTAATTATGATTCTCTAGAACGACTAGCAGGATCTCTGGCGCAGGTATCTGGTACAAATAGGCCTTCGAGAAATCCTTTTGCTGTTGAAAAAAATAGCCAATAATGTTACGCTACTATAGTAATAATTTTAACGACACAGCCCGTTGCAGCTCCAAAAGCAGCGGGCGAGGAAAAGGAGTAAACTGATGTCTGTAGCAGTAGACATGAAAGCTTTGTTTGAGGCTGGTGTTCATTTTGGACACAAAACTAGCCGCTGGCACCCGAAGATGGCGCCGTATATTCACTCAAAACGCCAGGATAGCCATATTATTGATTTAGCGAAGACAGTTGAGGCGCTAGACAAAGCCTTACCGTTTATCACCAAGACGGTAGCGAGCGGCAAAAAAGTTTTGTTTGTTGGCACCAAAAAGCAGGCCAAAGATATCGTTAAAGCGGCTGCCGAGTCGGCTGGCCAGCCGTTTGTGGTGAATCGCTGGATCGGCGGTATGCTAACCAATGTCACCACTACCAATGCACAAATCAAGAAACTGCGCGACCTCGAGCGCCGCATGGACAACGGCGATCTCGAGAAGCGCTACAATAAGCTAGAAGTTCAGCGCTACCAAGAAGAAATCGATAGTTTGAACTTCAAATACGGCGGCATCAAAGAATTGAATGGCAAGCCTGGCGCTTTAATCGTGCTCGATATGCTGGTTGATAAAAATGCAATCGCTGAAGCAGAAAATCTCGGAATCCCAGTGGTGGCAATTGCTGATACTAATGCCGACCCGAGCAAAGTTGAATATCCAATCCCAGGCAACGACGACGCGATTAAAGGGTTGCAATTGCTGCTAGATTACTTTGTAGCAGCAGTGAACGAAGGTAAGACTAAAAAAGAGGAGAAATAGGATGGGCGTATCAATTGAAGACATTAAAAAGCTGAAAGAATTAAGCGGCATTGGGCTAACCGATGCTAAGAAGGCGCTAGTTGAAGCCGAGGGCGATTTCGATAAAGCTCTCGAGGCGCTGCGTAAGAAAGGCTTGACTAAGGCCGAGAAAAAAGGCGACCGCGAGACGCGCGAAGGTCTGATTGAGAGCTACGTACACTCGGGCCGTATTGGCGTGGTTGTCGAGGTTAACTGCGAAACTGATTTCGTGGCGCGCTTGCCAGAATTCAAGGAGTTTGCGCACCAAATTGCTATGCAGATCGCAGCGATGGCACCAGAATATGCAACGGTCGAGGATATTCCGAGCGACGTTTACGAAGCGAAAAAGCAGGAGTTTTTGGCAAGCGACAGTTTGCAAGATAAGCCAGAGAATATGCGCGAGCAAATTGTCGAAGGACAACTCAACAAGTATTTTGCCGAACAAGTCCTATCCGAGCAAGCCTTCGTACTTGACGATAGCAAAACTGTTGGCGAGCTGATCAAAGAGCAAGTAGCGCTGCGCGGCGAGAATGTGCGTGTTAGCCAATTCAAGCGTATCGAGCTTGGCGGCGAATAAACCTACGTCTTGCACAACCAATATGACCGCTGAAATATGGCGGTTATTTTGGTATGATAAAAGCATGAGCAATCAACGGCGGAATGTAGATGCGCAATTTTGAATCTGGTAGTTTTGACTTTTATAGCAACCGCGAAAAGCCAAGCGGCGACGAGCGCGAGCGTGCGAGTGAGCTGGATGATATTGATTTGCGGCCAGAAAGCGAAGTTTTTCAAGACCACGAGCGGATTGATAGCAAGGATCTCGACGATCAGCTGATTGCTTTGCGAGACCAGCTAAGCGAAGATACAGGCGGGATTATTCATATTGATATCCCGGCTTATAGATATGATTTTGCCGACAATCCTTTCGTTGGCATGGGGCCGAATCGCACCAAGACTTACGAGATTTCGCGCTATGTGGATATAGTGTTTTTGCATCGTTTCATGTACCAAGAGATCATTGTTTGCGGGCTGCAATCGCGCAAATTTACCAACGAGATAGGGCGGGCGGCGTTTATTAAACGTATTCGCGAGACTGGCGGCTTGCCGCTAAACCGGGATGGCAGCGAGCCAGAAGTTTTGGGGCGAGCATTCGTGCCATATATGCCATATCACACGACTGATGCGTTTTTCCGCTTGTATCATACAGTGATGCCGCGGGTAGCCGAACGGCCGCACTATCCGCTAGACGTGTGGTTGATTTTTGATGAAAATGCTTATCAAGAAGTCGACGGCTCGCCGGATTTTCGCCAGGCGTATCGTTTGCGCCGGGGATTTGACCGGCGGGCTAGTTTACTAGGAGTAGCGCAGATAAATTAGCGTTTGATGTTACAATAGAGTAAAGGAGAGTATATGTTTAGTACAGATGAATATGAAGCAAAAATGACAGGCGCATTTGAGCACTTTGGCGAGGAGCTGCGCAAGATTCGCACTGGCCGGGCGCATCCAGGTATGTTAGCGGGTGTGATAGTTGAGGCTTACGGAGCTACTATGCCGCTCAATCAGGTGGCCAACGTGACAGCTCCTGAGGCGCAAATGTTGCTCGTGACACCTTTTGACCCGAGTAATTTGCAAAATATCGCGGCGGCGATTCGTAACGATCAGAGCCTTGGTTTTAATCCGAGCGACGATGGCCGGGTAGTGCGCGTGCCAGTACCAGCCTTGACCGAGGAGCGCCGCAAGCAGCTGGTTCGTCAAGCGTCAGAAAAATTAGAAGAAGCGAGAATCGCTTTGCGCAATATTCGCCAAGACGGCATCAAGGACGCCAAAAAAATGAAGGAAGCTAAAGAGCTGAGCGAGGATGATCTCAAAATGATTGAAAAAGAATTTGATCGCTTGATGAATGAATTCCAAGACAAGCTAGAGGTCGCTTTCAAGGACAAAGAAAAGGATATTCTAACCATCTAATGAGCGAGAAAGTATTGCCAGTACACGTCGGCTTCATTGTCGACGGCAATCGCCGCTGGGCAAAAGCTCAGGGTCTATCAGCGCAAGAAGGGCATAGTGCTGGTTATGAAAAGTTGCGCGAAATTATCATCGACACTATCGATCGCGGCGTGCCGTATGTTAGCGCGTATATTTTTAGTACCGAGAACTGGCATCGTAGCGGCCCGGAGATTAAGCATCTGATGGATTTGGTGGTGCAAATGTTGACGCGCGATTTGCATATTTTCGTTGAACACGGTATACGGTTAAGAGTAGCAGGAACGCGTGTGCGCCTCAGCCGCCGAGTCAAAAAAGCGATTGACGAAGCCGAAGCGGTCACCAAAGATTTGACGCACGGCACGGCAATTTTGTCGTTTAACTATGGCGGGCACCAGGAAATTATAGATGCAGTCAACACCTTGCGCAAAACGCTTTCAACACACAAAAAAGTAACAGCGCAAATCTTTGAGCAATTTTTGTATACGCCAGATGTGCCGCCATGCGACTTGATAGTGCGCACCAGCGGCGAACAGCGGCTAAGCAATTTTATGCTGTGGCGCAGTGCTTATAGCGAGCTAATTTTTGTTAAAAAATCGTGGCCAGATATGACAAAACGCGACATAACCGCTATACTAAATGAGTACGCGAAACGTTCGCGGCGGTTTGGAGGGTGAAATGAGTTTATTTTTTGGTATCATTGTCGGTATAATTGTGTTGACTATTTTAGTGGTGACGCACGAGTTAGGCCATGCTTTGGTGGCGCGGCGTTACGGCGTGCGTGTTGAGGAGTTTGGTATTGGCTTCCCGCCGGCAGCTTATAAGAAGAAGGTCAAGAAAAGCTTTTTGGGCAAAAATGTTGATTACAGTGTTAACTGGCTGCCGCTAGGCGGTTTCGTTAAGTTACAAGGCGAGCACGACGATGATAAGCAGCCTGGCGACTACGGCGCAGCGACATTTTGGCAAAAAACACAAATCTTGCTGGCTGGCGTAGCAGTGAACTGGCTGAGTGCGGTGTTGATATTTACGATTTTGGCGTGGTGGGGTATGCCGCCGCTTGTCGCTAATCAATTCACCGTGGCTAGCGACACGACAACTTCAGGTAAAGAAGTCAAGATAGCCGGTGTCGAGAACGACTTGCCAGCGCAAAAAAGCGGATTAAAAACTGGCGACGATATTCTGTCGGTTGATGGCGATAAGATTAAAACTCCAGATGAGCTGACCAAGAGATTAGCTCGCGACAAAGGCAAAACAGTCAAGATTCGCTACTCGCGAAACGGCCGAGAGGCAGTGCTGCCTGTAACATTGCGGTCTAGCAATGATGACAAGCGCGGCTATCTGGGTGCCAGTTTATCTCAAGAGGTCTTGATGCGTTCGACTTGGTCGGCGCCAATTGTCGGCGTAGGGCTAACTACTCAATTGACTGGGATAACTATTCAAGGGCTTGGGCAAGTTGTTTATGACGGTTTGACGGGGCTGGCTATGAAAATCGTGCCGAACGATCAGGCGCAGCAGCAGGCTAATCAAAAATTAGCAACAGTTGGCAATAGTGTCGGCGGTCCGGTAACGATATTTGGCATGTTGTTTCCGGCGGCTGGCGAGGCTGGCGGCCGCTACGTCTTGATGATTGCTGGACTAATCGCTTTGTCACTGGCAGTGATGAATATCTTGCCAATTCCGGCGCTTGATGGCGGGCGGTGGTTTGTAACGGCTTTGTTCCGCTTAATAAAGAAACCGCTCCGCAAAGATACCGAGGAGAAAATTCATGGTACTGGCTTCTTGGTTTTGATAGTATTGATAATATTAGTAACGATTTCTGACGTCGGGAAACTATTAAAATGAAACGCTGGCGGGTGGGTAATCTAAAAAAGCTTCGTTTTTCCCGGCGGCAGATACTATCATTGATTGGCTGGACGCTGCTGGTGGCAGTATCGATGGTAGCGGCTGCTTATGCGGTAGCTGGCGTTGGGCGATTGCTGTTACGGACAGGTTGGTTGGCGCAAGCTAATGTGTCAGTGGTTAATCTAATTTTGCAATGTTTTGTTCATGTCTTGACAATTGCCGCTGTTGGCGCAGTGGCTTGGCGCATTAAAAGAGCGGTATCAGTCAAACAGTCTGGCGTACAGCGGTTGATTGAGTGGCGCGATATCGGTATGGCAATCGTTGGCGCGGTGGCTTACATTGCTTTGACAGTGAGCTTATCATTTGTTGCGCAAGCCATCATACCAGGATTTAACCCAAACCAAGCTCAGGATGTCGGGGTGTCGGATAGGCTGTTTTCGTTAGATTTAGCGATAGCTTTCGTGGTGCTGGTGATAGTGGTGCCATTATGCGAGGAGTTAATTTTTCGCGGTATACTGTATGGCAAACTGCGTTCGGCGAAGCTGCCAGTAGTAGCTAACGTATTTTTTGTTAGTTTGCTTTTTGGGGTAGCGCATGGGCAGTGGAATGTTGGTATTGATACGTTTGCACTGAGTTTGGTGCTTTGTACGCTGCGTGAATATACTGGATCGATTTGGTCTGGCTTTTTGCTGCACGCAATCAAAAATAGCGTGGCTTTTTATGCGGTTTATGTTGCGGCGGCGTTTTGGTAATTTGTTGATATGCGTGATTCACGGTAAAATGAGGATATTATGAGACTAAGTAAGAATTTTACTCGAACTATCAAGCAGGCGCCAGCTGACGAAGTGGCGCGTAATGCCCAGCTGCTGATTCGTGCTGGCTACGTGCATAAAACGATGGCGGGCGTTTATTCATACTTGCCACTAGGGCTAAAGGTGGTTGAGAATATCAAGCAAATTGTCCGCGAAGAGATGAATAAAATTGACAGTCAAGAGCTAGTCATGAGCACACTGCAGCGCAAGGAATTATGGCAAGAGACTGGCCGCTGGAGCGACGAGTTGGTCGATGTGTGGTTTAAGTCTCATCTGCAGGATGGTACCGAGGTCGGTTTCGGCTGGACGCACGAAGAGCCGATTGTCGAACTGCTGCGCGGCTACCTGAAGAGCTATAAGGATTTGCCGATTAGCGTTTACCAGTTCCAGAACAAGCTGCGCAACGAGCTGCGCGCCAAAAGCGGTATTATGCGCGGCCGCGAGTTCGTTATGAAAGATATGTACTCGGTGCATGCCAGCAAAGAAGACTTGGATAAGTATTATAACGCCGCGATCGAGGCTTACAAGCGCTGCTACGACCGCTTTGGTATCGGCGATGAGACGTATGTGACGTTTGCCTCGGGCGGAGCTTTCACTAAATTTAGCCACGAATTTCAGACGATTTGTGACGCTGGCGAGGATTATATTTATCTGCATCGCGGCAAAAATATTGCCGTGAACGAGGAAGTTTTGGATGACGCTGTCAAGGAGCTGGATATTGACCGCAGCGAACTAGAACGGGTCAAAACTGCCGAGGTTGGCAATATCTTTAACTTCGGTACGCAAAAGTCCGAGGAAATGCGCCTGGTCTTTACTGACGCTGAGGGCGTAGAGCAGTACGCTTATATGGGCAGCTACGGTATCGGTATCACCCGGGTGATGGGCGTGATTGTTGAGAAATTTGCTGATGACAAGGGGCTGGTTTGGCCGGAAAATATTGCACCCGCTAAAGTGTATCTGGTACAAATTGGCAGCCAGTCGCGCGCTACAGCTGACGAACTCTATCAGAAGTTGCAATCTGCTGGAATCGAAACTATCTATGACGATCGCGACGAGCGTCCAGGGGTTAAATTTGCTGATGCCGAACTGCTGGGCATTCCGTATCGGGTGACGGTCAGCGATCGCTTGCTTGATGATGGTAAATGGGAGGTGTCAACGCGTCAGACTGGCGAACAACGACTCTTGACGGCAGATGAGTTGCTTGCTACACTGAACTAATCTGAGTATTTTGTATTGGAGGGCTGGGGTTTCTCTAGACAGAGAAAGTTTCGGGCGGTATAACGAAAGGAGTAAAACTCATGAAAAAAGCATATCAGATCACCGAGGATGGAAGAAAAGAGCTTGAAGAAGAGCTAGCTGCCTTGAAGGGTCGCCGCGGCGAGATTGCCGAGAAAATCGCTGAAGCGCGCGGTTATGGCGATCTGAGCGAGAATGCCGAGTATGATCAGGCGCGCGAAGAGCAAGGCCTAGTCGAGACGCGTATTGCCGAGATTGAGGATATTTTGCAGAACGCCGAGGATATCAAGGGCGGCACCACTCATAAAGTTAGTTTGGGTAGTCGAGTGACGCTTGAATCTGGCGGTAAAACATTTGAATATACGGTTGTTGGTCCAGTTGAAGCCGATCCGCTGAATGGCAAAATTAGCGATGAATCGCCGCTGGGCGTGGCGCTAATTGATAAGGTAGTAGGTGATACTGCCGCTATTAACACGCCTAAAGGCGAAACTATATACGCAATCAAAGCAATTTCGTAGCTACTAACAGGGGCGTGCTATAATAAATAATTATGGCTACACTGCAAGATTATCGAAACGAACGTTTGCGAAAATTAGAAACCCTGCGTGAACTAGGCGTTAATCCGTATCCGGCGCGGTCGGAGCGGACGCATGGCTGCGGCGAGGTTTTAGCGCATTATGATGAACTGGCGGACCGGGAAGTAGTTGTGGCGGGACGTATCACTTCAATCCGCAGTTTTGGCAAGCTAGCGTTCATCAAACTACGCGACCAGTCTGGTGAAGTGCAACTATATTTGCAGCGCGATGATGTATCGGAGTTGGATGCTAGCCGCGGCATGCTGGGCATGAAACAGCTGAAGCTTTTAGATACGGGTGATTTTGTCGAGGCGCGCGGGGTGATGACGACGACGCAGACTGGCGAAAAGTCGGTTGGTGTGCGTGAGCTAAGGTTGCTAACTAAGTCGCTACGGCCGATGCCCGAAAAACTAGAGAACAAAGAAGAGCGTTTCCGCCGCCGCTACGTTGATATGAACGTCAATCCAGAGGTGCGTCAGCGGTTTGTTCGCCGCAGTAAGTTTTGGCAGGCGACGCGCGATTATCTAAACAGCCACGGCTTTACTGAGGTGAATGTGCCAGTATTGGAGCATACTACCGGCGGTGCTGATGCTAACCCATTTGTGACGCATATGGACGCGCTGGACGACCAGCGGTTCTACTTGCGCATTTCTCACGAGCTGCCGCTCAAGCGTCTGATCGGTGCTGGGTTTGAGAAGGTGTACGATCTCGGGCCGCGTTTTCGCAATGAGAATTATTCCGATGAGCATTTGCCAGAACACATCGCTATGGAGTGGTACGCTGCGTACTGGGACTGGAAGCAGGGCATGCGCTTTATGGAGGCGATGTATAAAGATGTGCTTCAAAAGACGTTTGGCACGCTGCAGTTCCAGCTGGGCCGGTTCACGGTGGATATGAGCGGCGAGTGGGAAGTTTGGGATTATGCCGAGGTGATCGGCAAGCACTATGGAATTGATGTGTATAATACAACGATTGAAGAGGTAGCTGCCAAGTTGAAAGAACATGGCTTGGAAGTGGAGAAGACCGATTCCATTCCGCGCAGTATCGATAAATTATGGAAGAATATTCGTAAAGATGTGGCGGGGCCGGTGTGGTTGGTGAATACACCGAAGTTCATCAGTCCGCTGTCCAAGTCCAACCCCGACAATCCGCAGACGGTGGAGCGTTTCCAGCCAATTATTGCCGGGTCGGAGCTGGGCAATGGTTTTTCCGAGCTGAATGACCCGATTGATCAGTTGAATCGCTTTGTTGAGCAGCAACAGATGCGCGATGCAGGCGATGACGAGGCGATGATGCTGGATATTGACTTCGTGGAAATGTTGGAGTACGGTATGCCGCCAGCTTGCGGCTGGGGTTATTCTGAACGGGTATTTTGGATTTTTGAAGGCGTGACTGCCCGCGAGGGCGTGCCGTTCCCACAGCTGCGTCATGAGATTGATGAAACGACGCGGGCGATATATCCAGAAGTGAAGTTATAGCTTTTGAGCTGTCGATACTATCGGTATCTTGGCTTAGGCAGCCATTTTCTCGCTATCTTCAGCTAGTTCGCCGAGCAAGATATCGATTTCATCAGACACAATGTCTGCAAAGTCTGGCACATTGGCGCGCACCCAATCGACGATTTGGTCGTCGCTGGCTTCTTGCATGTGTGATAGCTCTTCGGCTTGCTCTGGCGATAGCTCGAGGACGATTTCGTTGATGACGCGTTCCTCTAACGTCGAGTCAAAATGATCGGCAAGCGATTGGAAATCTTCGTCTGATAGATTGATTCCTAAATCTGCGAGGAGGCTTCGGCTTAAAATTGGCATGATGTTATCCTTTCTTTTTCTGTTTTAACTTTAGACAAAGGTATTTTCGACGCTACGGTCTCTGGCTTGCTGGGTAGCTTCGGCTTTCTTTTTTGCAGCGGCTTCTGCTCGCGCTCTGTTCTCAAACTCTTTACCGGTGTTTTCGACGTCTTTTTGAGCTTGAATCAGCGACTGCGCAAGTTGCGTCTCCTGTCGCTGCAGTTCGGCTAAACGTTTATGGTAATCGGCGATTGCTTTCTCCATATTTTCTTGTTGCTGCTGAGCCTTGATGGCTTCGTACGTTGCTGCAAATTTGTTGGCGCTATCATCGGATAGCGAGTCGGCTTTTTCTTGAAGCTTAGCCGCATTCTCTCTGGCCGAAACCAGGTCTGACTCCATGTTGGCGATTTCTCCAGCTTGCTGGCGCATACTATTTAGCTCGGTTCTGGTCTGCTGAAGCTGCCCGCCAATTGATTCAACTCGATTTTGCGCGTCAGCAGAAGCTCGCTCGGCGTATCTTGTTTGCCAGCCAGCCTCTTGTGATCTTTTGTTGGCTTCGACGGCGTTCAGAAGGGCGTTAGCGATGCGGCGGCGTTGATCTTCTGGTATAGAATTGATGTGTTCTTTGGCGGCTTTACGTGCTTCAAGCCAGCCTGCACCTTGGTCGCGTAATTTTCTACGAGTTTCTTTGCGAGCAAGAGCCTCATTTCGGCGCATGGCTAACTTGGCAATAGCTTCTTTACGGCGCGATTCCATATTGTTTTTGACGTCATCCAGACGTCCAACCATCTGGTTTCTTTGACTCTCGTATCTAGCTTTGTTTCTATCAAATCGGAGCTTAGCTTTATGCAACCTTTTCTCGCGTAACATCCTAAGCGGGTTTTTGGGACTAAGATGAGCAACCGCCTCAGCCTTCTTCTTGCGGCGGTTATACGAGCTTTCAGCAAATCTGCATGCTAGATGTCTTGCTAAGAGTTTTGGTGTATCCTTCATGTTCGCCACGCTCGCTTGCGCGTACTCAATAACCCCCTTGCGTGCATTACTAGCTTTTTCGACTAATTGCCGAACTGGATAGTGTCTACCTAGAAGCTCTTGATCGGTGCGCAGAGTCTCGTTAGCCTGCACTTCGGCGGCGTTTTCAGCGCTTTCTCGGCCAGGTTTGACGTCTTCGTATTCGGTGCTATCATATTCGGCGCCGCTTTCTTGATCGGATTCAGGGGTCGTCTCATCGCCTTCAGGCGGCACTTCTATGTAATCTGGTATACCATTCTCATCAGTATGTACGACAGATCCGTTATCTAATGTAAAATCCTTACTTTGTTCTCCTACTGGCGGTGGTGGACTTCCAGTTCTCTCGAATGATCTCGCGGGCATTTTGTTATTCCTTTTTATTTTTGTCTGACTTTCTATACAACTTATAGCAAAAAATCACGCTTATGTCAATATTTTTAGCGTAAAATGGGTAAAAATAGCTGAGATTTTTGCCGAGACGGCTGCAAATGCTATACTATTAAATATTATGGAATGGTGGCAGGCTATCATATTGGGTATTGTCGAGGGAGTAACGGAGTTTTTGCCAGTGTCGTCGACCGGGCATTTGACAATTGTCGAGAAGTTGATGGGTATGCGGATCAACGATCCAAGTTTGACGGCTTTTACGGCTATTATTCAAATTGGCGCTATCGCTGCAGCGATAATTTATTTCCGAGATGATATTTGGCGGGTGATGAGTGCCTGGTGGCGCGGTTTGTGGTGGAAACGGGCGCGGCGGCAGTTTGATTACAAGTACGGCTGGGCAATTGTTATTGGATCGCTGCCGATTGCGGCTATCGGTTATGCTCTCAAAAATGAGGTCGAGACAGTGCTGCGCAGTTTATGGTTTGTGGCTTTTGCGTTGATTGGTTGGAGCCTGGTGATGTGGCTAGCCGACAAATGCAGCGCTGTGCGGCGCGGCGAGCGGCAGACAACTTGGCGGGATACGCTGGCGATTGGCTTAGGCCAGTGCTTAGCGCTGATTCCAGGCGTGTCGCGCTCAGGGGCGACGATTTCGGTGGGACTATTCCGCGGTTTTGATCGGGTAACGGTGACGAAATTAAGCTTCTTCCTGGGTATTCCAGCCTTGGTGGCGGCAGGTTTGTTAGAGGCGATGACTGCTTACAAATATATTGGCGGCGGCGTCGGCTGGGTACCAACAATTTTGGCGACAGCGGTGGCTTTTGCGGTTGGCTATTGGTCGATTGCTTGGCTGTTGAAATTTGTCGCCCGCAATGACTTTTCGTTGTTCATCCGGTACCGCATCGGTTTGGGCGTGATGATTATGTTATTGCTAATGACTGGCGCGATAACGGCAATATAAATTAATAAAGAAAGAGTGCAATGATTGAGGTCAAACATATTACCAAAATATACGGCAAAAAGAAGAATGCTTTTACGGCGCTGGATGATGTTAGCTTGAATATTGAAGAGGGCTCAAGCGTGGCTATTTTAGGTAAGTCCGGTAGTGGCAAATCGACGCTGATGCATGCGATTTCCGGGCTAGACAAGCCGCAAAAGGGCAAGGTGCTAATTGACGGCGAAGACATTTTGCGGTTGAGGCCGCGGGCTACTGACAAATTCCGGGCGCAGAAGATGAGTTTTATCTTCCAGAGTTTCTTCGTCGAAGGCGGCGAGAGTTGTTATGATAATGTCAGTTTGGCGTTAGAAACGGCTGGCGTGGTGCGGATCGGCCGCAAGAAACGGATCATTGAAGCGCTGGAAGCGGTTGACTTGGGCGATAAGATTAAGTCGCGTGCCAAAGACCTTTCAGGCGGGCAAAAACAGCGTTTGGCGATTGCTCGGGCGATTGTCGGCCGTCCGCAGATTTTGTTTGCTGACGAGCCGACGGGCAACCTAGATTCGGCAACCTCAAAGGTAATCGAGGATTTGTTATTTAATTATTGTAAAGAAAACAACGCTACGCTAATTATCGTGACCCACGATGAAGATTTAGCGCAAAAATGCCAGCGGGTGATTCATATCAAAGACGGCAAGATTGAATCAGACTCTGTCGCTAGGAAACTGGCCGCTAAAAACCAAAGCAAAGCATTAACCAAAACTGCTGCCAAAAATAAATCGGCCGGCAAGCCAGCAAAGGAGACAAAACAATGAAAACAACTGATATTATCGCCAGAGCCGGCCGCAATTTGCGCCGCGCTAAAATGCGAACGATTTTGACTAGCGTAGCTATTGCGGTGGGCGGTTTTGCGATTATGGCTAGCTTGATGGTTGGAGAGGGTGCTAGGCAGTACGTTGATCGGATAATCAGCAGTAATATTGATCCGAATGGCTTGATTATTGCCAAAGATAAGCGGGTTGTTGCTGCCGGTGCAGCCACTGGCAGCAGAAATGAGCTAACCGAGTACAATCCGAATGCAAAATCATACTACGGCCAAGATTACGACACACTCACCCAAAGCGATATCGAAAAGCTGCGCCAGCGCAAGGATCTCAAAAATGTTGAGCCGGGTTATCAACTGCAGCCGAAATACGTGACTTTTAGTGTAAAAGGCGACAAAAAATACGTCGCTCAAGTCATGATGCGCGATAATAGCTTGCAGTTAGAGACTGCGGCTGGTCGCGAGATCAAATCGGGGACAAAACTAGCGCCAGACGAAGCGGTCATACCAGAGAGCTACACTGAAAAATTAGGTAAAACAGCGGCAGAGGTGGTTGGTTCGACGCTAACGATTACCATTAGCCAGCAGCCGCAGCAGGTAGATAGTGCGACAATTCAGCGGGTATATGCCGAGGAAGGTGAAACTGGCGTGAAAGAGTTGCTAAGCGGCAAAATGCTAAATAAACAGTTTAAAATTGCGGCAGTTATCAAGAAATCGCCAGATCAGATGGTTAACCGGCCGAATTTGTACATTGACTCGAGTGCTGCTAAGGAGCTGACTGATTTTAGTACCGCCGGAACGGATTCTTATCAGAAATATATTTTTACTAATGCGACTGCCACTGGCGGTAAAACTCCTGAAGAGGTTCGTGATAGCTTGAAAGATGCCGGTTATCCGTCGATGACTTCGAAAGACGTGCAGAGCATGATTTTTACTTTTGTGAATATATTGCAAACCATTGTCATGGGGTTTGGTATCTTGGCACTGGTAGTCAGCGTGTTCGGTATTGTTAATACGATGTATATCTCGGTGTTAGAGCGGACGCAGCAGATTGGTTTGATGAAGGCTCTGGGCGCGTCGAAACGCGACATTGCCCGGCTGTTCCGTTACGAGGCGGCATGGGTCGGTTTCTTGGGCGGTATGCTTGGCGTGCTGGGTGCCTGGGGAGCTGGTACGCTGGCTAATCCGGCAATTTCTAATGCGTTGGGTCTGGGCAAATATAGTTTGCTGATTTTCCAGCCGATAAATGCCGCCGTTGTAGTGTTGGCGCTGATGCTGGTAGCGATCGTCGCTGGTTGGCTACCGAGTCGCAAGGCGGCGAAACTTGACCCGATTGAGGCACTGCGAACGGAGTAATTTACAGCGAAATAAGTTGGTTTGATACGATTAATAGATTCGTTGGCGTACGGTATCGCGAGATGATATACTAATGCTATGCTAGATATTCGCTATATTCGAGAAAACGCCGATCGCGTTCAGGAATCGGCAAAAAATAAAGGCTACAATGACGTATCGATTGCTCGTTTGTTAGACACTGATGAGCAGCGACGGCAATTGCAGCAGCAGGTTGATGAATTGCGCACGCAGCGCAACGAAATTGCTAGCCAGATGAAGGGTGGTAAGCCAGCGCCAGAATTAGTCGAAAAAGGCCGGTCGCTGAAGGGAAAGCTAGCAGAATTAGAAAGCGAATTGCATGATGTTGACGCGGATTTCCAAGCGCAGATGGATGCCGTGCCTAATGTAACGCTCGAGGACGTACCGCTGGGCGGCGAGGAAGATAGCGTCGAAGTTAAGGCGTGGGGAGACAAACGCCAATCGGCAGAAGATCACCTTGAGTTTGCGACGCAGCGCGGCTGGCTAGATTTTGAGCGCGGCGCCAAGGTAGCCGGCACCAAATTCTACTATATTAAGGGCGATTTGATGCTGCTAGAGAACGCGATTTATCAATATGCGCTGAATTTGTTGATTTCTAAAGGATTTACGCCGATGACAGTACCGCATATGGTGTCGGGCCGGGTAGCTCGTGGTTCGGGATTTGCTCCTAAAAGCCACAAAGAAAGTAACGAGTACTTTATAGATGGCGAAGACACGATGCTAATCGGTACGGCTGAAGCGCCACTGACTGGCTTTCACGCCGATGAAATCATCGATGAGAAAGATTTGCCGCTGCTGTATACCGGCTACAGCCCGTGCTATCGTAAGGAAGCGGGTGCAGCTGGCAAGTTTAGTCGCGGACTATTCCGCGTGCACCAGTTCAATAAGCTGGAAATGTATATCTTTTGTACGCCAGAACAATCAGTCCAAATGCACGAAAAAATCTTGTCGATCGAGGAAGAAATTTGGCAAAACTTAGGCGTGCCGTACCGTGTGGTGAATATCGCGGCTGGCGACCTCGGTGCGCCAGCAGCCAAAAAATATGATATCGAGTACTGGTCGCCAGTTGATAAGCAGTATCGCGAGTTGACTAGCTGCTCGAATTGTACTGATTTTCAGGCTAGAAATCTTAATATTCGTGTGCGCCGCAGCGACGGTTCGCTGCAGGTACTGCACACGCTAAACGGTACAGCGGTGAGTTTGGCGCGCTCGCTAGTGGCAATCATCGAGAATTACCAGACTGATGATGGTAAGCTGCGCGTACCAGAGGTACTGCGGCCGTATCTAGGTAATCGCGAGGAATTGTGATGAAGCGAGTGGTGCGTCAAGTTTCGCGCAGCGGCTATCAGAAACTTGCTAAACCGTTGCTTTTTCGACAACACCCAGACAAAGCGCATGAGGGTATGATCAAAGCAGCGCGAGCACTGCACCGAGTGCGCGGCGAGAATATTTTGCGGGTGTGGAATTATCGCAATTCGCGGCTCGAGCAGGAGATTTTAGGCCTAAAATTCAAAAATCCGCTAGGAATGTCAGCTGGGCTGGACAAGAACTTCGACCTGCCGCCGGTGGCTAAGCGGATTGGCTTAGGTTTCGAAATTGGCGGTTCGACTACTGCGCAGGTTTGCGCTGGTAATCCGCGGCCGTGGTTTCGCCGCTTACCGAGCGAGAAATCGATTGTAGTTAACGTCGGCTTGGCAAATAACGGAGTCGCTCGCAATATACAGCGAATTAAGCGGTATCCGCGGCGGCTGTGGCGCGATTTCCCGTTGAGCGTGTCAATTGCTAAAACCAATAATCCCGAAAATGTTAGCGATAGCGAAGCGATTGCCGACTATTGCCAAAGTTTGCGCCAGCTAGAGGCAGCTGGTTGCGCGCCGTTGTACGAAATCAATATTAGCTGTCCGAATACTTATGGCGGCGAGCCGTTTACGACGCCAGCGCGGCTGGATAAATTATTGACGGCGGTAGATAACTTGCGTTTAACGCGGCCAATTTTCGTTAAGATGCCGACAGATAAAAAGTGGCCGGAATTTATGAAGCTGCTAGCAGTAATTGATCGGCATGAGATTGCTGGCTTAACGATTGGTAATCTAGTCAAGGACCGCTCAGCGCTGCGTAATTCAAAATTGCTGGATAACGAGATCAGGGGAAATCTCAGCGGCCAGCCGGCGCGGGAGCTTACTACTGGCTTAATTTTCAAAACTTATGCCAAATACCGCGATCGTTTTGTGATTATCGGTGTCGGCGGCGTGTTTACTGCCGAGGATGCTTACGAGAAGATTTGTGCTGGTGCGAGTCTGGTGGCTATGGTGACGGCGCTAATGTTTGAGGGGCCGCAGGTTGTCGGCGAAATTAACGAAGGCCTGGTTAAGTTGCTCGATCGCGATGGCTTTCAGAATATTACTGAGGCGATTGGTAGCGCTCACCATGGCTAAATGCTATAATTAAAATACATTATCGGTTTAACGAAAGGGGTCAAAGTGATTGCAGATATTGATATAACTGGCGTAGGCGGCTACGTTTTGGATGAACCGACGAGAAAGTATATTAGCAAGAAAATCGGCAGATTAGATCGCTTAGTGACGCGGCATGCTCGCAAAACTATGAGTGCTTCGGTGAAGATCGAGGAAGTCAATCGCGATAACGGCAACAAATATGAAGTCGAAGTGATTATTAACGTGCCAGATCAGGTTATTAAAGCCAAAGATTCGACAATGAACGTTATGGCGGCAACTGACATCGTCGAGCGCAAGCTAGCCGGGCAACTTCGCAAGTATAAGCAAAATTTGTTAGCTCACGTTGGCCGGCGCGATATACTGGCGCGGTTCAAACGCGGTTTTGACCGCGAAACACAGTAGCGATTTAGTAGCAGCCTCTTCCAAAACTCCCCGAAAACAGTTATAATTAGGGGAGTTTTTGGAAAATACCTGAAAGTGAGGGAAATTTGACGTTATGGCGATAACACAACAGAAGGTGCTGACGAAGGTTTTTGGTGACCCGCAGAAGCGGATTTTGCGGCGTTTACAAAAGAAAGTCGACGAAATTAATGCTCTTGGCCCGAAGTACAAGAAATTATCTGACGAGGAATTGGCTGGCCAAACCGATGTTTTGCGCAAGCGTCTGCAGAAGAAATCTGTGACACTTGATACGATTTTGCCAGACGCTTTTGCGGTGGTACGCGAGATGGCTGATCGGACAATCGGCGAGCGCCATTACGATGTGCAGCTGATTGGTTCGATGGTGTTGCATGAGGGTAGCGTGGCCGAGCTGAAGACTGGCGAGGGTAAAACTTTGATGTCGACGTTAGCAGCCTACTTAAATGCGCTTGAAGGCAAAGGCGTACATGTTGTAACTGTCAACGATTATCTGGCACAGCGCGATGCTGGCTGGATGGGGCAAATTTATAATGCGTTAGGTTTATCGACTGGGGTGATCATCAATGAGGCTTCATTCTTGTATGACGAAAATTATAACAATGAGGCGCATACTGATCCGCGCATGAAGAAGCTTCGTCCGTGCACCCGTAAAGAAGCTTACCAGGCAGATATTACCTATGGTACTAATAATGAATTCGGCTTTGATTATTTGCGCGATAACATGGTTAATGATATCGAATTGGTGCGCCAGCGCGAGTTGAATTTTGCAATTGTCGACGAGGTGGACTCGATTCTGATTGACGAAGCGCGGACGCCGCTAATTATTAGCGCGCCGGCCGCTGAAAATCCTGATAGCTATTATCAATTTGCCAAGATTGCGGCGAAGTTGACGCCAGAGGATTACACCTTGGAAGAGAAGCGCAAGCAGGTAGCTCTTACTGACGAAGGTGTCGAGAAAGTCCAAAAAATGCTGGGTATAAAAAACTTATACACGCCAGAGTATGTGCGCAGCGTTTACCATATGGATCAAGCTTTGCGGGCGCAAACGTTGTTTCATCGCGACAAAGACTATGTGGTGACAAACGACGGCGAGGTGATAATTGTTGATGAGCACACTGGTCGGCTCAAGCAAGGCAACCGTTATAGTGAAGGCTTGCATCAGGCGATTGAAGCCAAAGAAGGCGTACCAGTGCTGCAGGAAAGCATGACGCTAGCGACGATTTCTTTTCAGAATTACTTCCGCTTGTACAAAAAACTTAGCGGCATGACTGGTACTGCTTTCACTGAGGCTGAAGAGTTTCAACAAATTTATTCGCTCGACGTAGTGGTGGTGCCGCCGAACAAGCCAATTACTCGCCAGGACCATCAGGACTTAATCTACAAGACCGAGAAAGGCAAACTGAAAGCAGTAGCTCAAGCGATCAAAGAGTATTACGATGAAGGCCGTCCGGTGTTGGTTGGCTCCGGTTCAATCGCTAAAAACGAAATGATTGCCAAATATTTGGATAGCGAAGGTATTAAGTACGAAATTCTAAATGCCAAGAACAACGAGCGCGAAGCAGAGATTATCTCGCATGCTGGCGAGAAAGGCGCGATTACGCTAGCTACTAACATTGCTGGCCGCGGTACCGACATCAAACTCGGGCCTGGCGTCAAAGAACTGGGTGGTCTAGTGGTCATTGGTTCAGAGCGCCACGAATCGCGCCGAATTGACAATCAGCTGCGCGGCCGCGGCGGCCGGCAGGGAGACCCGGGCGATACGCAGTTTTATGTTTCGACCGAGGACGATTTGATGCGTATCTTTCAGGGCGAGCGGATTGCTAATGTGTTGGAACGCCTAGGTGTCGATGAGGAAACGGCAATCCAGAATCGTGCCGTCAGCAAGACATTGGAAGCAGCGCAGAAGCGAGTCGAAGGTTATAACTTTGATACGCGCAAAAATGTTGTTCAGTACGATAATGTTATTAATCGCCATCGCAAAGTTGTTTACACGGTGCGCCGCAAAATCCTCGAAGGCGATAATATCAAACCAGAAATTCAGCGTTTGCTACGGGCGATGGTTAATAAATTAACAGAGGTGCCGGCCAAGAATAATCCAAAATTTGTCGAAGAATTTGCAGAGATTATTCCGCTAGAGACCGACGAAATTGATAAAATTGGCGCGATCAAAAAAGATAGTCAGCGCCGCGATAAAGCGTTAGCTGCTGCACAAAAAATGTATACAGCCAAAGAAAGAGAGCTCGGCGACGATCTAATCCGCGGGGTTGAGCGCGAAGTTTATCTGCAAGTACTCGATACGCTATGGATGCAGCACCTCGAAAATATGCAGCATTTGCGCGAAGGTATTCACTGGCGCAGCGTTGGCCAGCGCGACCCGCTGGTTGAATACCGCAGTGAGTCGCAGAAGCTGTTTGATAGCTTACAAGCGACATTGCGTGAGGAAGTCTTGCGTGCTATTTATCATGTGCGCGCCACCGACGCTATTAGCCGCGAATCAATTGACGATGATCACCAAACGGAATTGACGAAGCTTGCCGAGACCTCGGTCGAGCATGGTGTCAACGAAATCACCGGCGGCGAAGAGAATCGTGATCACGATTTCGGCGGTTCAATAAAAAGAGCCGCCTCGACCGCCGAAACTAATCATAGGCGCAACGTTGCCCGCAAAAAGAAAAAGGCCAAACGCCAGAATCGAAAAAAGAGCCGCTAGATGAAACACACAGTAACAGAAGTGCGGCTCGACAATGGTTCGCGTGGGCTGCTTATTGACGTGCCTGGCGCGACGGTGATGAGCTTCCAGTTTCAATTTCGCGCTGGCAACCGCTATGTTGGACGCAAAAATATTTATGAAACCGCTCATGTGATGGAGCACATGTCGTTTGGTGCAAACGCTAAGTTCTCAAGTGAGCATGCTTACGAAGCAGAATTCACTAAAAATGGTGCTTATCATAATGCCTGGACAAGCGATTTGTCGATGGTTTATGTTGCCGATTGCGCCGATTTCGAATGGGATAGAATTCTTGAATTGCAACAAGTGGCGATTTGCCAGCCGCACTTTCAGCAAGAATCGCTAGAGGCCGAAAAGGGCAATGTCCGCAGCGAACTAACAGGATATTTGAACAATCACGGCCGCGTGCTTTGGCCGAAAGTTCAGCAATTGCTAGGCGAGGATGTTTATACCTTTTGGCAGCGTTTGCGGACGATTGATAATATCAAGCTCGAGGATATTCAGCGCCACCATCGAAAAACGCACACCTCGGATAATATGCGCTTTGTGATTGCGGGCAAGCTCGACGGCCGGCGCGAGCAGATTAAAAGTATGCTTGAGGGTTGGGAGCTGCCGCGCGGCGAACGTTTCGTGGTGCCGCGCGATGTTTTGAAAAAGGCCGCTCCGACCCTTATCAAGCGCAAGGAAGCGACTAATCTGACCTTTGGTTGGAGCATGTCGCTGCCACGCGAAATCAATGACGCTGAACTAGAGGCGATGTCGTGCTTGAATCATATCTTGACCGGAACGATGCACTCGCGTATCTTCGGTGCGGCCCGCAAAAAGGGTTTGGCTTATGGCATGTTTAGCGAAGCTAGCGCCGGTTTTTATGATAGCAGCTGGGATTTTGGCGGGCAGGTCAATGTCGAGACGGCGGATAAGCTCTTTGATATCATTGCCAGCGAAGTGCGAGCGGTGCTTGATGGGAAAATTAGCGAAGAAGAACTGGCGGCGGCGCAGTCCTACGCGCTCGGCCGTCATCAAATGGGGGCGCAGACAGTCGCGCAGATTAGCAATTTCTATAGCGGGCGCTATTTTGGCGATGGTTTTGTCAAGGATTATGAGCGCGTGCCCGAGGCAATCCGCAACATCACCCGCGAACGGATGATTGCGACGGCGCGCGAATTTATCGGCGCGGACACCTGGGTGCTGGCGGGGGTGAGCGCCAGCGACAAAGCGATGCTTGTTCAGCTCAATGATAAACTCGAAAAGTTATTCTAATTAGCTCTCGAAAAGTAAAATGCTCCGCCGCCGACCCAGCGGAGCATTTTACTCTCAATTCTGGGTGGGCGACGGAGTTGGCGTTTCCGTCTCTGTGGCGCTACCAGCGGAGCCGAGGATCTGTCTATACTCAGCTCTTCGGTCACGCTCATCACGATAAACTTGCCAGGGTTACTGGCAAGCGCCTTTTGAAGAAGGCCCGACAATCCCTCGTCACCTATTGTCGAGGTGACTTGGGTATTCTCGACGGTTGGGCACTCTCTCAGCCACCAACCCCATCGGATGTCATAGTGGCAATCGCCAAGGGTGTCCTTGGCGACATATCCCTCAGCACCCGGCATATCCACAAAGTTTATCACCATCGATGACATTTCATCGTCGTCGATGATGTTAAACTTAATCTTGGACAAAGGTATCTCTAGTGCTTCGTGGCTACCGTCAGGGTGCTGGTAGTCTACCAGAATACTAGCTCCCGCCTGTACTCTGATATACGCGCTAATGGCGAAAACTCCGCCGTTGACGGCAGCCTCGCCGGTGGCGGACACCGAGCGGCCGCCAATCTCTAGCGGGTACTCAGACCCGCTAGAGAACCCGTACAGCGAGGCTGCCTCGGCAAATCTCGCTACCCTGTCTTTGTTTGAAGGTGTCATGTTGTACACCGCCACGTTAGCGACGGCGTACATAATAAGCATCGTGGTGATAACAAAGACCGTTGCGTCTTTGAAATCCATATTCTTCGATGACGCATCAAATAGGTACGCCAATGCTATGCTGATAATAAGCCCGGCAATCGTAGCGATTGCCGCGAGGAAGAATAGAATCCACCCCATGGCAATACTTCCTTCCTTATGATAGACGGAAACGTTCTATCTCTTGTGGGTCGGCGCAAAAGATTAATATATATATCACTAAATGAATATGTAGTCAGCTTAAATTTGGTATGCTATCAGATATCGCTCGTGCTATAATGGGTAATATGAAAATAATCATAGCGGGCTACGGCGTAGAAGGTATATCAAATCTGATATATTTCCGGCGGAAGTTTCCGGATGCTGAGTTTGTGGTGGCGGATGAGCGGCCAGCGGATAAATTACCGGCAATTCCGGACGGCGTGAAACTGATTTCTGGCAAAAATGCCTTCAGCGAACAGCTGGGCGATACTGATTTGGTGGTGCGGACGGCTAGTCTGCCGCCGCGTAACATCAAGACCAGCGGCAAGATTTGGTCGGCGACCAATGAGTTTTTCGACAAATGTCCGGCGCCGATTATCGGCGTGACAGGAACGAAAGGCAAGGGGACGACGTGCAGTTTGATTAACTCGATTTTGCAGCAAGCCGGGCAAACAGTGCATCTGGTCGGCAACATTGGCGTGCCAGCGCTGGATGTCTTGCCGAAGATTAAAAAAACCGACATTGTCGTTTACGAATTGTCTAGCTTTCAGCTGTGGGATCTAGAAAAATCGCCGCACATTGCGGTGGTGCTGATGATCGAGCCGGACCATCTGAATGTTCATGCAGATTTTACCGACTACCTCAATGCTAAGAAAAACATTCGCCGCCACCAGCAGCTTGGCGATGTCTGTTTATATCACCCGACGAATAAATATTCGCAGGAAGTGGCTGCTGCGCCGCTTGATAGGCTGCTAGATACGGGCGATAATCATGGCGATACGCTGGACTTCGCGCAGCGCTACGCTATTCCTGACGATGACCAAGTTTATGTTCAGGATGGCTACTTTTGCGTGCAAAATCGGCAGATTTGCAGCACCGATCATTTACGGTTGCCGGGCGCGCACAACCTAGAGAATGCCTGCGCAGCAATGAGCGCGGTGACAGAATTGCCTGTTGCGGTGACTGATGAGCAATTTGCTGCTGGACTGGAGAGTTTCACAGGTCTGCCGCACCGTTTGAAATTTGTCGCCGAGAAAAGAGGCGTGAAATATTACGATGATAGCATTTCAACCACGCCCGGTAGCGCCATCGCCGCGTTAAAAGCTTTCACGGAGCCAAAAATTTTGATTTTGGGCGGCTCTGACAAGGGTGCGGACTACGCGGAATTAGCGCAGGAAATCGCCAGGCAGCAAATGCGAGCAGTGATCGTCAACGGCGCTAATGCTAGTGAAATTGCTGAAATTCTGCGAAAAGAAAACGTCTCTTGCCAAATTGTGCAATTAGAAATGGCGACGATGCCAATGGTCGTCGAAACGGCAGCCAATCAAGCACAATCTGGCGACGTAGTGATTCTCAGTCCGGCCGCCGCTAGCTTTGATATGTTTAAGAGCTATAATGACCGCGGCGAGCAGTTCGTGGCGGCGGTGGAGAAGCTTTAGTACCGTTATATGCCAATATACGGTAAATTCTAGTATTGCTAGCGGGGGCTAGATAGCTAAGCTAACTTAGCAAAATCGCTAATCCGCTTGGCAATAATTGCAGTAGGTTCAAGAATGCGGCATTGCGGAAAAAGGCGTTGTAACCGCCTCTTAAGCGCCAGATAATGCGTGCAGCCTAGAACAATAACATCGCTACCGTCCGCAACACTGGTCGATACTTCATCAAGTATAATATCGTCGGCCAAACCTTGATCGATCATCTGCGCCCACGCGTGAGTGTCTGGCGTGTCGATACGAACGCCAGTAGCATATTCACTGATAAGCGCGCGCAGACGCTGGCTGTGTTTGGTGGCGTTTGTCGCCAGTAGGGTGATATGATGCGATTTGGTCAGGGCGGCGGCTGATTTGATCATCGGTTCAAAGCCCATAAAGCATACGTCTGGGTAACGTTGTCGCAGCGAGCTAATCGCGTTGGTCGTGGCGGTATTGCATGCCAGAACAATAATGTCGCATGATAGCAGCGGCTGGATGGCGGCATCGGTTAGCGTAATAATCTCTTCCGGTGAACGATTGCCGTACGGTGCGTGCTCGCGGTCGATCGCCGTGATGTACAAATGCTGCGGCAGTAACTTTTCCAGCCTCTTTGCTACTAATTTATTTGCCGCCAGTTCCCGTATCAAATATGCCGATCTTCATACAAAAAGTATAGCAAAACCGCCGTAACGATATCTACGACAATACCAGAGCTCGCAGTTTTGGCAGATTTGAAACGCCGAAATTGCTGCTTATTGCTGTTAATACTGCTATAATAAGCAGGAATAGGCGCGAGTCTTGAGATAGTATCTAATCGGAGGGTTTATGGATCAACAGCCGTACCAGCAATACCAACAGTATCAGCAGCCGCCGCAATCGCAGGCACAAACCAAAGGCCAGCTTGCCGTAGCGCGGGCTCGCAATGCGCAAGATAATGTCGTTCTGACAATAACTATCATTATCTTTTGTTTCTTTGCGGCTAGCTATTTTATCTATACAACATTCCAGGAAATGTCAACAGATAATGCTGGGCACCACGTTGAGTTATCGTTCAGCGATGGCGTGATTGCTGTATTGCTGGCGATAGTTTTTATGATTATGGGATTGGGCATGCTGCTAGGTATTGGCATGTTCATGGTGCGGATGATGCGCCAGCAAATGCTGGGTAATGCCTTGCAAGTTGAATATAGCGCTTACGCGTGGTTGCGCGATTGGGCTAACCAGGTATCGGCTGATTTAGAGATGCCGCAAGTCGAGATTTTCATTACGCAGAATCCAGTGATGAATGCTTATGCTTTTGGTTTTGCTAGGCCATATTCTATCGTGCTACATTCTGGATCAATTCGTTATTTGACCGAAGATGAATTAAAGGTGGTTGTTGTACATGAAATGGCACATATCAAATACCGCCATGCCAACGCTAACGTGTATTTGATGCCGTTTTTGTCGATTCCAATTATCAGCGTATTGGGTAGTTGGATTTCTGGATTCTGGCACCGCCGTGCCGAGCTAACCGCCGATCGTCTAGCTTTGATGTATTTAGGCGATAGCGAATTGGTCAAGAAATCGCTGATCAAGGTGCATGTCGGACCTGATGCGGCAGACAGTATGAATGAGGTAGCGCGCCAGTGGATGCAGTACACGGCTGAGCGCCCGATGAATCATTTTGCGCAGACATTCAGCGATCATCCGTTTTTGGTACGTCGGTTGAGCCAAATTGACTATTGGAAGGGCGTGGTTGAGCCGCAAAATCAGCCGCAGAGCGTTGCGCCAGCTGCTGCTCAGCCTAATGTTCCTGAACCTGCTGAATCAGAACCTGCTACTGAGCCGACAACCGTAGAGTCAACCTCTACCAAGAAATCAACTCGCCGCAAATCAGATGACACCAGCCAAAATCAAGACGAGACTGCTGCCTAGGTTCTATGCAGCCGTTACGAAAACAAGCTGAAGATCTCCGTGCTCGCGTGGCTAGCGCTTGCCAGGCTTTGCATATTGACGCCCGCGCTGAAGAGCTGGCAGTGCTTGATGAACAGCTGGCCGACTCGAACGTTTGGGCGAATGTCGAACGGGCGCAGATGCTGACGCGGCAGGCGGCGAGCTTGCGTTCGCAAATTGAGCCGTGGCAGATTTTACGTTCGCAAATCTCGGACATTGTTGAACTAATGGATTTAGGCGACGACTCGATGCTGGCAGAGTTTACCGAGCAGTTGGCAGCTCTCGAAGCAGAATACCAGGAGCGTCGCAAAGATTTGCTATTCTCAGGCGAATACGATAATCGGGCGGCGATTCTCAAATTGAGCGCTGGCGCTGGCGGTACCGATGCGCAGGATTGGGCAGAGATGCTAGAGCGAATGTATCTGCGCTGGGCTGAAAAGCATGATATGCAAACCGAGCTAGTCGAGCGCTCGACAGGCGAAGAGGCCGGTATCAAGAATGCGACATACATTATCCGCGGTGCTTTCGCTTACGGCAAATTACGCAGCGAACATGGGGTGCACCGGCTGGTGCGGCTCAGTCCGTTTAACGCTGATAATTTGCGGCAGACTAGCTTTGCACTGGTCGAAATCATGCCGGAAATGGACGCGCCAGGTGAGGTTGAGATCGACGACAAAGATTTGCGAATTGATATTTATCGTAGCGGCGGCAACGGCGGGCAAGGAGTTAATACGACTGATTCTGCAGTGCGCATCACTCACTTGCCGACAGGCACGGTGGTGGCGATCCAAAACGAGCGCAGCCAGCTCCAAAACAAAGAAACCGCGCTAAAAATCCTCAAAAGCCGCTTAGCGCAAATGCAGTTAGAACAACGCGCCGAAACGCTAGCTGATCTGCGGGCAGGCGAGTCGGCTAGTTGGGGCGCGCAGATTCGTAATTACGTACTTCACCCCTACACATTAGTCAAGGATACGCGCACCAAATTTGAGACGCATAACGCCCGCGGCGTGCTAGATGGCGACATTGACGGCTTTATTGAAGCATATCTCGAGCAGCAAGCAGCGACCGAATAGCCAGCTACCGCTAAAAATCAGCTTATGCTATAATGAGTAGTGATGATTCTATTGGATAGAGTGACCAAGGTGTATAGTAAGGGCAGCAAGCCAGCGCTTGACCGTGTTAATCTGCATGTCGAGCCGAACGAGTTTGTAATTATCGTCGGGACGAGCGGTGCTGGCAAATCGACCTTGCTCAAGTTATTGACGCGCGAAGAAAAGCCGACTAGCGGCAAGATTGTCGTTGGCGGTATTGATTACGACCAGCTCAAGGACAAGCACATCCCGTTGCTGCGCCGCAAAATTGGCGTAGTTTTTCAGGATTTTAAGTTACTACCGAACCGAACGGTGTTTGAAAATGTGGCCTTTGCGCTAGAAATCGCTGGCATGACTAACCGCGAAATTAAAAATACTGTACCAAAAGTGATTGACCTGGTGGGTCTAAAGGGTAAGGAAAAGCAGTTCCCGCACCAATTATCAGGCGGCGAGCGCCAGCGCGTGGCGATTGCCCGGGCAGTAGTGCGCCAGCCAAAGATTCTAATCGCTGACGAGCCAACGGGTAATCTCGATCCAAAGCACAGTTGGGATATTGTCCGCCTACTCGAGAAGATTAACCGGTATGGCACGACTGTTATACTTACAACACATAATGTCGAGATTGTCAATAGGTTAAAGCGCCGCGTTATCACTGTTGACCACGGCAAGATTACTAGCGACCAAGCGCAGGGGAGTTATCGGCAATGAGACGAGACAAAGTCAAGACAGCGGCCACCAAAAAGAAAAGCCGCCGCGAGGACAAAAAAAATACCGGTGCGCGCGCCCTGACCAGACAAAGGCGCAGCCGCCAGCGCAAATGGCTGACTTTCGTGCGAATGTGCCGTTACGGTGTCAATAATTTCACTCGTAATGCTTGGCTAACGATTGCGGCTACCGCAGTGATGACGATTACGTTGCTGATTATCTTTACTACGGTGGTGGCGCGCAATATTTTGGCAGACTCGGTAACAGAGCTGAGTAAAAAAGTCGATATGTCAATTTATCTCAAAACGGGTACCACCGAAGAGCAGGCTAAACCGATTATTGCCGATTTGCGCAAGTTGCACAATGTCGAGCGCGTTGAATTCGTTTCCTCGGAAAAGGCGCGCCAACAAAGCGCTGAAGACAACAAAGCCGACCAAGATATACTAGATGCCCTCAATCAAGCTGCCAATAAAATGCCAGCAGTGATTCGCGTTAATCTAGAGAATATCAATGACACCGATAGTCTTAGCGATTTTGTCAAAACTAATAAGCCGCTCAAAAAAATTATCGATGATAAGCGCGAACCGTCGTTTGCTGGCGACCGGCGTGATGCTATCGAAAATATCGGCCGCTGGACAGATTTTGCGCAGCGGGCCGGTTTGGCAGCGAGCGTACTCTTCGTCGTAATATCTTCGTTGATTGTTTTTAATACCATTAGAATGGCAATATTCAATCGTAAAAGCGAGATCGAGATGATGAAGCTTATCGGTGCTGACAAAAGCTTTATCCGCGGCCCGTTTTTGGTAGAGGCAATGGTGTATGGTTGTATTGCTGCGGTTGTAGCGACCGCTATAGGGGTAGGGGTTTTCGCGACGATTTCTGGCAAATTACAGGCTTATGGAATTGCTGCTGTAGCTACATCGCACTTTCTGGTAAATAATTTGCTGCTGGTCTTGCTAAGTATGATGTTGTTAGGCTCGTTGATTGGGATTATTTCCTCGACACTGGCTACTCGCCGTTATCTCAAATTGTAGAGTAATTTACGAAAGGGGGTGCTTATTCGACGTAGCTTTATTGACAAAGCGGTAATGCTTTGTTACGCTAGAGGTATGAAACATAGGTCCACCACACCAGTTTCGTCAAGGCGGCACGTTGCGAAGTCGTCAATCGTCGCAGCAGCTGTTTTGATGAGCGCAAGTATACCGGTTGCCTTCGCGCAAAACGTGTTGGCCGACCAGTACGACGAACAGGTCAAAAAACTTCAATCAGAAGCTGATTCATATCAGCAGCAGGCGGCGACGCTTGGCGCGCTGGCGTCAACGCTGCAAGCGCAGCTTGATGTACTAACCAAGCAAAAAAATGAAATCCAAGCGCAAATTAATACTAGCCAAGCTAAGCGCGATAAGCTTGAGAAAGATATCGCTGCTACCGAAAAGAAAATCGAGATTAACAAAGAAGCTCTTGGCGAAATTGTTGCCGATATGTATGTCGATAGCTCAATCTCGCCGCTCGAGATGCTGGCTAGCAGCAAAAATATTGGCGACTACGTTGACAAGCAAGAATACCGCTCGTCAATGCAGGATAATCTGAGTACCAAGATCAAGCAGATTAAATCGCTCAAAGCGCAGCTCGAAAAGCAGAAAAAGCAAGTCGAGAACGTACTACGCGACCAGAAGTCGCAAAAAGCCGCGCTAGCTGCCAAAGAGGCTGAACAAGCTAAATTAGTTTCGGACACGCGCGGCGAAGAATCAGCTTACAATAGCTTAGTTGCCAAGCGTAATAGTGAAATCAGCAGTGTTCGCGCTCAGCAGGCCGCCGCTATGGCTGCAGCTGCCCGTGCTTCAGGCTCTACTAATATTGGTACGGGCTCGGCTAGCGGCGGCGGATATCCGTCGGTTTGGGCTAATGCCGAGCAAGATACGATAGTTGATAACTGGGGCCTCTACAACCGCGAATGCGTCAGTTATACCGCCTGGAAGGTAGCTAGTACTGGCCGCTATGTGCCGCATTTTGGCGGAGCAGGTAACGCTAATCAGTGGCCAAGTACTACGGCACGCTACGGTATCGCTAATGGCTCTACGCCAAAGGCTGGTTCAGTGGCTATATGGTACGTTGGTACGTACGGGCACGCTATGTATGTTGAGGCAGTTAACGGCGATGGTACGATCACCGTTAGCGATTATAACAACAACATGGATAGTCTAGGCTGGGGGCGTTACCACTATTACACGCGTTCAAGTGCTGGGCTAACTTATATATATTTCTAGCGAGATCAATATAATAATCAGTAAATTATAGCGTACTCAGCCAGAGTGCGCTATAATTATGATTATGGCAAACGAACAGGGAGTTGAAAATAAGGGGCGGAAGCCTCGGCAGCGGAAGGTTTCACAGGGTGTTTTCTTGGCGTCGTTGATCTTGGCGATAATCGTATCATTTGCAGCCGGTACGCGCAGCGAAGAAATCTATCAGATAGCAGCACCGATTTTTGGCATCAAGGTGGCTAAGCAGCCGCTTGATACCGAGGTGATGAAAGAAGCTTATCGTCAACTAGCAGCGAATTATGACGGTGATTTGGATGCTAATAAGCTGTCTGACGGGGCGGCTCGCGGCATGGTCAAAGCGGTTGGCGACGACTACACGACATTTCTAGATAAGGAAGAAGCGGCAGAATTTAACAAAAGTCTAAACGGCGAAGTTTCTGGTATTGGTGCCGAAATCGGCGTGCGTAATTTGCAGCCGACAGTACTGCGAGTTCTCGATGACTCTCCAGCCAAGAAAGCCGGCCTTAAAACAGGCGATATCTTTGTGGCTGTGAACGGTACATCAGTAGCGGGCGAGACGGCTAGCGGCGTGGCTGATAAGGTTACTGGCGAAGCGGGCACGACCGTCAAGCTAACTATGCGCCGCGGTAGCGAATCGCTAGATTTTTCGATTACGCGGGCTCAAATTAGCGATCCTAGCGTCCGTTGGTCGGTTAGCGATGATATTGGTATCTTGACAATCTCGCGTTTTGACGATAATACTGGTTCGCTAGCCCGCAAAGCCGCTAAAGAGTTCATTGACAAAGGTGTTAAGGGTGTGATTGTTGATTTGCGTAACAACGGCGGCGGCTATTTGACAGCAGCGCAAGAAGTAGCGAGTCTATGGCTAGATAACGGCAAGACGGTCGTTACTGAAAAAAGCCGCGGCCAGGTTACCGAGACAGTTAAAGCTTCGGGAAATCCGACACTTAAAGGCAAGAAAACCATTGTCCTCGTCAATGGCAGCTCAGCCAGTGCTAGTGAGATCGTGGCTGGTGCGCTGAAAGACTATCAAGCAGCCATCTTGGTCGGTGAAAAAACCTTTGGCAAGGGTACGGTGCAAAAGGTGATCAACCTATCCGACGATCGTATCCTCAAGGTGACAGTGGCCCGCTGGTATACACCGCAAGACAGAAACATCACCAAAGAAGGCATCCAGCCGAACCAGACGGTCAAGATGAGCTCGGATGATAATAATGCTGGCCGCGATCCGCAAATGGCGCGCGCTAAAGAATTAGCGTCATAGCCCTTGTGCTTATCGCCAGGCTGGTATACTATATAAACTATGGATACACGCAAACG
>CAJPIO010000005.1 GCA_905365145.1 Candidatus Saccharimonadota bacterium
GTAGACAAATTACTTTGGTAAGGTATAATTGTAATTAACTAATCATCGCGTTGGCAGCTTGACTAACTACAGAATTACCAAGTACTGTTATCCGAATATCGAGCGCAAGCCAATTCAAAACATAGGAGGATAGCATCCAAGATTAACCGAAATGGGTAACGCAATAAAATCACGAATCCTTCTAGTTGAAGACGAACCCGTCCTGCGCACTGGCACCGAGCAGTTTCTACGCCAGCGCGGCTTTGCGGTGGTAACGGCGGTGAGTGGTGAGGAAGCTTTGGAAAAATTTGCTGGGGCGGATGTGATTATTCTGGATATCATGTTGCCGGGGATTAGCGGTATCGAGACGCTACACCAAATTCGCCAGACCAGCGACGTGCCGGTATTGATGCTGACGGCGCTGCATGATGAGCCGACGCAAGTTGCGAGTTTTGACGAGCTAGCGGATGATTATATGAGTAAGCCGTTCTCGCTGGTGATTTTGGAGAAGCGGATTAAGGCGTTACTTCGTCGTCAGCAGCCTGTCAAAAAAACCTTGTGGCAGCGCGGCCTGGCCTCGGTGGATTTTATGGCCTATCAGGGATTTTATGATGATACTGATGCGCACCTCAAGCCCAAGGAGGTGCAGCTACTCAAACTGCTCGTCGATAATCCAAACATGGTCTGGAGTCGGCAGGCTATCATTGACAAGTTGTGGCGTGATGACGAGGTGCCGTTTGACCGGGTGATTGATGTCTACATCAAAAATCTGCGCAAGAAATTGCACCTGGACTGCATCATCACGGTGAAGGGAGTGGGCTACCGCTATGAAGAATCTTAAATTATTTCCCAAAACATTTTTGGTGTCAATCGGCCTATTCGCGACGTTGATCATCCTGGTGCATGCGCTGGTTTACACCTTGATGCCGCAATTTTATCTGCAGCAAAAAGAGCGCGAGGCGGCGGATAATCTCACGGCGCTAGTGGCTGAACTACGCGGTAAATCGACTGAGGAAATGCGCCGTCTCAGCCAGGAGTTTGCTCAGGTAAAAAATGTTAATATCACGCTGACAATTGATGGACGCGACCAGTATTTTCAAGGTTTTCAATCGATCAACATCGTGACCGATGGCGGTAAATCGGTCGATACCAGCGTGGTAAAAATTGCTGATGGCCAAACGGTCGATCCGCGCTCGGTGATTTTGCGGCAGGGTAGTGTGGCTGATAAGCAGGGGCGAGCGATTACAGTCAAGCTGCTGGCCGACGTAGCGCCCGTCACCCAGGCTAAACTCGCTACCTTGCAGGTATTGCCATATACCATGATTGGCTCGCTGCTGGTGGCGCTGATATTTTCCTATATCTACAGCCGTTTTGTGACGCGGCCGATTCGTCGGATGGCGGCGGTGACTACGACCATGCAGCGGCTGGAAAAGGGTGCGCGCTACCCGGTAAATAGCCGTGATGAAATTGGCGTGCTGGGGCGAAATATTAATGAGCTCTATCAAAATTTGTGGCAAACGATTCGTTCGCTGGAGCATGAAAATAAGCGGATCACGCAGCTGGAGAAAGAGAAGATTGCTTTTTTGCGAGCGGCCTCGCACGAGCTGAAAACGCCGCTAGCGGCCCTCCGGATTATGCTTGAAAACATGCAACTCAACATCGGCGAGTATAAAAATCGCGATCAGTACCTGGCGGAATCGGTGGCGCAGGTTGACCGATTGGCGGCGATGGTGAATGATGTCTTGCGCTCTGGCAGTGTCGCCGAGCAGGCTCTGCGTCAGGAGAAGCGGCTGAAGATTGATAAGCTACTTGCTGAAGTGGTTGATGATTATGTGTTGCTGGCAAAAACGCGTGGCATGACTTTCACGGTTGACGCGCAGCCCGCGATCATTCGTACCAACCGCGACATGATGCGCCACGTCATCTCGAACCTGGTGTCAAACGCGGTGCGCCACGGCGATGCGGGAAGTGTGATAAAAATTACCTGCAACCAGCATGAGCTGGCCATCGAAAACGCCTGCAAACCACTCACCAAGCAGCAACTCCAGCACGTCTTCGATCCGTTTTATTGGAGCAGTGACGGCACGAAGCAACATGCAGACAGCAGCAGCATCGGCCTCTACACCGTGAAAATGCTGCTCGACACTAAGGGGCTGGATTATGAGTTTGTGCCACACGGGCAGGGTATGCGGTTTGTGGTGAGATTTGAGTAGGAGGATGTAGTGGACAGAGAGCTAGAGAAAATGAGTTTGAAAGAGTTGTGGCAATTATTCCCCATATTTCTTGTAGAACACAATCGAAAGTGGGCATGCTGGTATGATGAGGAAGTGAAAGCCATCTCTTCATTGGTACCAGAAAAATACATAACACGAATATCTCACATTGGCAGTACGGCTATCCCAAATATACAGGCAAAGAATATAGTAGATATATTGCTTGAAGTCCCGTCGGAAGAAGAATTAGAGCCTGTAAAAAATATTCTTGTTGAAAATAATTGGTTGTGCATGAGTGAGAAAGCAAAACGAATCTCATTGAATAAAGGATATACCAAACAGGGCTTTGCGGATAAGGTATTTCATCTCCACATTAGGGTTATGGGGGATAATGATGAGATCTACTTTAGGGATTATCTAATTGAGAATGGAGACATTGCCAAACATTACGAGAAATTGAAACTACAACTTTGGAAGGAATTTGAGCATGATAGAGATGGGTATACTGATGCAAAAAGCGATTTTATCAGAAAGTATACTAAAATAGCTAGAGAAAAATACGGGTCCAAGAATAGGTCTTCCTAAATTGTGCATATTAAAGTCGTCAAACAGACTCCCAGCCCCTGCTTTACATAAAGCTTCCGCCGCCAAGCATATCATACTGAAGCACTAGCGATCTGTACTAAAATCAAATCATGAATGAATTCATCCTAGTAGCAATAAAATTATTGATTGGCTTTTTCGCGCTGACGATAATCATCAACGTTTCCGGAAAAGGTAATCTGTCGCCATCGTCTGCCGGCGATCAGGTACAGAACTATGTGCTGGGTGGCATCATTGGAGGCGTGATTTATAACAATAACATTCAGATTTTGGATTACATCGGTATTTTGTGCATATGGTGCGCACTGGTGCTGACGTTGAAATGGATAAAGCAGTATAACGTGAAAGCAAAGCAGCTGATCGACGGCAGGGCGTTGATAATCATTGATAATGGAAAAATCAATATTGAAAATTACCAGAAAGTTGGTTTGAGCGCTCATGATGTATCGTTTAAATTGCGGACTCATCATATCTATTCAACGAGAAAAGTGAAAAGAGCCGTGGTGGAGCAAGACGGCGAATTAATCATTACTCACCAAGGGGAAGAGAATCCAAAATTCCCATTGATAACAGATGGGCAATTGCAAACTGATATTTTGCATGTAATTGGCAAGGATGAGAAATGGCTGCTGAGAGAAATGAAAAAGCAGGGGTTGAAGTCTTATAGCGATGTATTTTTGGGAGAGTATATGGACGGTAAACTGAACTTGACGGCTTATTGATAATAATATTTACGCTATCAATTGCTGAGTGGGAGTATGCCACGGCATAATAGACACAATCCCCATCCCGCCTATTCGTGCTACAATTAAATCATGAAGATTGTTGATGACTCGACCCAACAGTGCGCCAGCAAATTATCGATATCATCGCCGGAGTCTTCCGTGAGTGAACATGTCTTTGACCGAGAGAAGTGGCAAAGCTTAACAATATTTGAGCAAATGGGCAACATCGGCTCGGAGGTCGGGCGAGCGTTTGCCGCCCGGCGCCGCGGCGATACGGCTGCGATGACTGGCGCCTGGCAGCGCGGCTTGGACTTATTAGATGCCACCGCCGAGCAACTTGCTCGCCAAAAATCGCCAAAACTCCGCGAAGTCCTGCGCGCCCGCGAACTATTCGCCGGCATGGAGGACGAATCGTTGGAGAGCTACTTTGTGTGGTTTGCGGTGGCGGCGAGAAGGGATAGATAATAAAACGTATGAAAATCATCAGCAAAAAATCCTACCCTGATTTATTCGAAAAAGTCCTAGCAGGTGAGAAAACATTTGATATGAGGGTGGCTGATTTTGACATCCAGCCTGGCGATATCCTGGAACAGATTGAGGTAAATTATGACGGGACGCCAACTGGCCGCACAGTTCGTCACGTAGTCGGCGAAGTTTTGCGTACGAAAGAAGTTGATTTTTGGAAACAAGAAGATATTGATCAATACGGCTATCAGGTGATGTCGCTTGCCGAGCGGGTTGATTAGTACAAATTTTAGAAGTTACTGCGATAAGGAGCAAAGATGACTAAATCCATCATCTGTAAAGACGTCTTCGGCAATCAATGCACCGTTCCCGTTGACGAGCTGAATATCCGCGTCGGCGTGTACGCGGTGATCATTGAGGATAATAAGATCCTTTTGACCAGGCAATGGGACGGATATAGCTTGATTGGCGGCGGTGTCGAGAAAGGTGAAACGATTGAGGAATCAATCGTCCGTGAAGTCAAGGAAGAAACTGGACTAACCATCATGCCGGATAAAATCATTCACCAGGCAACTACTTTCTTCAAGCGCAACGCTGAAGCGCAAGCTAACCAGTCAATCCAGTTGTACTTTACGCATAGCCAGCTGTACGGGCAAATCAATAACGACAACATAACCGACAGCGAAAAAACCTACACCAACGGCACGCCGGAATGGGTTAATCTGGATAAGATTGAGGACATAAACTTCCAGCATAGCGTGAGTTTGAGGACGATTTTAGGGGCTTATGGTGAGGGTAATAAGTAAAGCACGAGGAGTCCGCATAAATAGTGCCGAATGACGTATACTTGTATCATGACGAGTCAGTTATATCCAATTTACTTCATCACCTCCAACCAGCGCAAGTTCGCCAGCCTCCAGAAACTTCTTCACCCGATCGGTATTAATCTGCAGCAGCTCGACTATGATTTTGACGAGGGGCGGGGGTTAGATATTCAAACAATTGCCAAAAGTAAACTAGCACAAGCTAAAAAAGCTTTTCCAAATAAGCGCCTGATTGTTGATGATCGCGGCTTTTTCATCCCAGCGCTGAAAGGATTTCCGGGGCCTTTCGTTAAATTGTTGCTGGATAGTTTTAGCTATCCCGGCATCATCAAGTTAATGCAAGATGAAACTGATCGTAGAGCTATCTTTTCTTTTGCGGTTGGCTATTTTGACGGTGAGAAAGACCACATTTTCGTAGCCGATGAAGAGGGATTTATCATTGACGAGCCACGTGGCGATAACTTACATGGCTGGACGGAATTATTATACATTTATGGACACCCGAGCTTTCCTGGCCGTAGTTTGGCAGAATTGAATGATGAGGAGTGGAAAAAGTACTTAGCGGCAATTGAGACGGTTGATGGATTTGTGATGTTGAGGGATTATTTGGCAAAAACATAAGACAACCCAGTGCCAAAAGCAGGAACATAGGCTTTTGAGGCGCAAGACACCCCGCCTCGCGCCTTTTCTGTGTTTTGGTATTATATTCACTTACAACTAAAGAATTAGCCAGCCTCAACCTACTAGCCGTACACCACAGCAGAGTGTATAATTAAACCTAATAATAAATCATAAACAAAGGAATATATATGGAAATCAAACCCCTAGACATCGTATCTATGATAGGTATTATTATCGTAGTATCAAGTAGCGCCATCTCTATGCATATTGCCGCAAAAGCTGGCAAGGAACAGAGAGCTAAGCAAGAGAAATACGCTAAAACTAAAAAGACAGAACCAAACAATCCCGCAGCAAGCACAAGCGAACTCCGCGCCGAACTGGATGATTTGAAAAAACGGGTTGCAGTGCTTGAGAAGAAATAGCCAGATAACCCCATCCATTTCACATTCCCTTCACACACCCCTGCTACACTGACATAGAACCAAGAAAGGAGATCTATGTCATTTATACAACGTGCCTGGTTGTATATCACCAGGAAAAAACTCAAAACGCTGATTTTGCTAGCGATTTTGCTGTGTATGTCGACGATTATGCTGAGTGGATTTGCCATCAAGCATTCAACCGACGCGGCGGCGCAGTCGCTAGACAAAACGCTCAAGGCCGGCTTCACGCTGGGCAATAATCCGCGCACCAATCCGGGAACAGCCCGCGGTTCGGGGACGGTGTCGAACAAAGACATCGACGCGGTGAAGAATCTGGAGGGCGTGACGGATTATGTTAAACGCCAGAATGCCACGGTCGATTTTATCAATACCAAACTAGTGCCACTACCGAGTGGCGGCAGCGGCTATGATGCCGAGAAAGACAAACAGTTTGGCAACGCCGCCACCATCATCGGCGTCAATAAATCTGAGTCCGAGAAAAAATTCCGGGCTGAGTCGCTCAAGCTCATCGCTGGCCGGCACATCACCGAGAACGATTCGCACAAGATTTTGGTGCACGAAGATTTCGCCAAGGCCGACAACCTGAAGCTGGGCAGTAAAATTAAGCTGAAGGCCAATCAATACGACACTGACAACGAGCATCCATCCAAGGACGAGGTCGAGGTAGAAATAGTCGGTATATTTAATGGCAAAAACCCAAAGCAGGCGACCTATCAGGTGGAGTTGTTCGAGAATTTGTTCTTGACTGACCTCGCGACAACTCGCCAGTTGAATGCCTATACCGAGCAAAATGAGATTTACCAGGACGCTACGTTCTTCACCAAGGGCACCAAACAGTTGGATGAGGTAATGGCGCAGGCAAATAAATTGCCGGTCAATTGGCAAAAGTATCAATTGAATAAGAATAGTCAGGAACTGGCTGGCGTGACTGGTGCGGTGAACGGCGTGTACGGCCTGATCGACGGTATGTTGTGGGCGACGGCGCTGGTCAGCGTCGCAGTGATTGGCATGGTGCTGTACCTATGGATGAATGAGCGTAAGCGCGAAGCGGGCGTGCTCTTGGCAACCGGTGTGCCACAGTCAAAGATTGTGTTGCAATATATCGCTGAGCTGGTGATGATCGCAGTGCTGAGCTTCGGTGCGTCGTACTTTACCGCCGGGCTGATTGCTCAACAAATGGGTGATCACGTGGTGTCGCAGGCGGCGCAGAATGCCACACGTCAAGCTGGTAGTTCCCTCAACGGTGCGTCACTCGGTGCTGACGCTGACTCGGTGACGTCGTCGCGCACGCTCGACAAGGTGACGGTTGGTGTACAACCGACGGATCTGTTGGCGGTGTGGGGTGCTGGGCTGGCGGTGATTATCATTGCGGTACTGCTGGCTTCGCGGCCGATTACCCAGTCAACGCCAAAAGAATTACTAACCGAAGTGGACTAGGGGCGAATGATGACGATTATCAAACGAGCCTGGACGGCTGTGGCGCGCAAACGGCGCCGCAGCCTGACCATCGCCCTGATTATGACGCTGATTTTCACGCTGCTGATCGGTACGCTGACGGTGCAGCAGACGATGGCACAGCTGAAGCAATCGGTCGAGCGTAATATCCGCGCCGGCTTTAGCATCGCTAACAAGCAACCGTCGGGCGAAGTGCCGATGGAAATGGCACGACGGGTGCAGCGCTTGAACAATGTCAAGGCGCACAATTTCCAGGCAGAGACCACCGCGGGACTGCCGGGCAAGCAATTAGTCGACACGGCAAGCAGTGGCGTGCAGCTGGACTCTAACGTGGCTGGCGAGGCGAAGGTAACGGGCGCGACAGAGAGTAATCTGCTCGGCGAGTTCACCGGTAAATTTTACCAGCTGGAGCAGGGCAAGCACCTAACGGCGAACGATCAAAACGCGGCCCTGATTCACAAAACATTCGCCGAGAAAAATGGCATCAAGCCAGGCGACAAGCTGGACATCACCAAAGACGGCCGGCAGGTGATGGTGACTGTCGTAGGTATCTTTAGCGGCAAAGGCGAAAAGCCAGCAGTCTTACAGTCCGACATGGCGGAGAATCATCTCATCACCAATCTGGCTGCGGCGCAGCAGCTGACAGGTAGCCAGCAGTTGACGCGGGCGACATATTTCGCCGAACATCCGCATCAGCTGAAGTCGCTAACAGACCGCACTAAAAGCCTACCAAACGTCGATTGGAAAAAATTTAGCCTAACCGACAACGGGGCAGTATTTGCTGGGGTTCTCCAAAACATCGCTGGTATTCAAAATATTTTGACGATTGCCACCATCGGCGCAGCCGCCGCAGGACTGGCGGTGCTGTCACTGGTGCTGGTGTTCTGGGTGCGCGGCCGCTTGCATGAAATTGGCATCCTACTGTCTATCGGCACGTCGAAGCGGCAGATTATCGGGCAGTTCTTGGCAGAGTTGGCGATCATCGCTCTAGTTAGCTCGGTGCTCGCACTCGCCATCGGCTCGGTCACCTCATCGCAAATTTCTACTGCCCTGACAGCGCAAACTGACCAAAGCCAGCGCATAGAAAAGACTGCGGTGCAAGCCGCGCCAGTAGCGACCTACCTAGAGGCTTTCGCCTTCGGCTACATGGTCGTTCTGCTGTCAGCCATCGCTGCCACCGCGCCAATCATGCGCCAATCACCAAAGCAAATTTTAGCAAAATTAAGTTAGGAGTTATCATGTCAATACTTACGCTACGCGATATTATCTATTCATACGCTGACGGCACTAGCAATGTGCTGAACGGCATCAATTATCAATTTGAAAAAGGCAAGTTCTACGCCATCGTCGGTAGTTCTGGCGCTGGTAAATCGACACTGCTGGGGCTGCTAGCCGGGCTGGATACGCCGACTGGCGGGCAGATTTTGTTCGACGATCAAGACATCGCTGAGCAGGGGTATTCGCACCATCGCAAGCACAATATCTCGCTGGTGTTTCAGAATTATAACCTAATTGACTATCTAACGCCGCTGGAAAACTTGAAATTGGTTAATCCTAAAGCTACCAATGAAACACTGCACACTATGGGCTTAGATGACGATCATATTCACCGCAATGTCATGAAACTTTCTGGCGGCCAACAGCAGCGCGTGGCGATCGGCCGAGCCCTCGTCTCGCATGCACCGATCATCTTGGCAGACGAGCCGACCGGCAACCTGGACGAAACTACCGCCGCCGACATCATCGACATCCTGCGCCGGGCTGCCCACGAAAACGACAAGTGTGTCATCGTCGTTACCCACAGCAAACAGCTGGCCAAAGAGGCGGATGTGGTGCTGAAGCTAAAGGATAAAAAACTAAAGAGGTAAAATCTAATACTGCTCATCAAGCGGGCTGATTAACGCAATTTTATAAAGCCGGAATAAGTTCACTTGGATAAGGCTAACAGTATAAACATAAACTTCCAGCATAACGTTAGTTTGAAAGCGATTCTGCGGGCGTATCATAAGGCAAAGCGATAGATATTTGCGTGTTTCGCCCGCTAGCGCTATAATCGCCCCATGACTATAAAACAGCAGTCGGCAAGTATCGCCTGGCAAAGCACGCGTTTTCGCCGCGGCTTGTTGAATTGTTCGTAAACTTCTTCTGAAAATACTAACCATGAATAGAGGCCGTGCGCGGCCTTTTTTTATATAACCAAAGGAGGAATCATGAAACAGAGAATAATTATCATTGGTGGCATGGGACCGCAGGCAAGCTTGGAGCTACACCGGCGAATAATTCGGCGAGCATCAGCAAACGGCGCAAGAGACGGCACAGATTTCCCGTACATCGTTCATTTGTCGCTGCCAGTTCCTGATTTTATCGCCAACGAATCGCGGCGCAGCAAAGCCTTGGAAATTATCATAAACGAACTAAAAAACATTAGCGCATCAATGGACGACATTATCATAATTGCTTGCAATACCGCGCATTTACTGCAGCTCGACATTGAACAGCGTCTAAATGTTCACATAACTTCCATGGTGGATGCCACAATTGATTATACTAGCCGCCATTATAAAACAATTCGATTACTAGCATCACCGACAACCATCCGCACTGGACTATACGACAAGCCGTTGAAAGCTGCCGGAGTAGCCGTATTAACGCCGGATAAGGACGAAGAACAAGCGCTGGAAGTGATAATTCGCGCAGTAATTTCTGGTCAGGCAATACCGCAGTCAGCGCTAGATAAAGTACCAATAACATTCCAATCCGAGCAGGCGAACGCAGTAAACTATATCAATAATCCGCCAATACTACTAGGTTGCACTGAACTATCTTGCGCCTTCGCCAAAAGACCAAACACCATCGACCCAATGAATATTCTGATTAACCATCTATCAGCCAGAGGAGTGCTATAGCTAAACCTGACAATAAGCCAGAAACAGCAGTTAAATCAAATAACTCTCACCAAATAACCCCATCAGCATAAGCCTGCCATGACTGCTGTTCGCCGGCTGTCATTGATCGAGCTAAGCTGACAGCTTGCGATAGGACAGCGCTATCGATTTTTATGGTTTGTCCAGTGTCTACCTCGGGCCAACCAGCTTGTTCTGATAGCTTGGTTTCGGCAGCAATCTTCTGTGCGGGATTTAATCCTGAGCCGCCATGCTCGTTGATAGCGCGACGAACAATCGTTGCATACGAATCACCGTCTTGCACAGCGTAAGTGTAGCTGCCCAACTGGGGTTTCGACTTATCCACAGACGACTGCGCGACTTTATCGTCTGGTTTATTTTTCTTTTCTGTCTCATTCTTATTGCTTTGCTCTTGGCTGCCAGTAGCTTTCTTGGCGGCCCCAGCATCTTTGTTGGCATTAGCGGCATTAGCATTATTTTTCTGCGGCACGAGTTGCTGAACAGTACTGTCATCTGACTTAACTTTCATCTTCTGCTCAACCGATTTAGAACTCTTTTGCTGATCTTTACTTCTTAGTAAATTCTCTGTATCGGCCGCTGCGTTTGTTTGCTTGACAGCTGCAAACAGTGAAACCACTAGCAATATAACCGCGCAAACGGCTGCCACTCTTTTCTCTGTAATATCATACCCTCTAATCTTCATAAGCACCCTCCTTAGCGCCCTACAAAAATAATAGCAAACTTTGCATAAGCGTAACAAGCATAAGCGTTATAAAGGCTTATCTAAGCTAGGTATGGCTTATAATCATAAAAGCCTTAGCACTATCCCACGATAATATTTACAAAAAGAGAAATTTATGCTACAATAGAAAGAGTAATACATTGCAAATAACTTCAAGGGAGCTCTATGGAAGAGATTAATCTTTACGATTTATTGCGCTTTTATGCCAAAAGATGGCTAACCATCGCTATCGCTGCTATGATTGGCGCAATTATCAGCATTACCTATACTTATTTTATCCAGCAGCCACAGTACAAAAGCTCAGCGACTATCCTGCTGGTTGGCGCCGACCATTCGAGCAGCAATCAGGGTTCAGTGACTCTCAATAACTATGTAAAATTATTCACGTCGCGCCGTGTACTTGATCCGGTTATTACGAATAACGATTATTCGGAAGATTATAAAACCCTATCTGGCAATACTACAGCAGAAAACGTTAAAAACACCGATATCATCAACGTATCGATGAGTACCTCTAATCCAAAAACTAGCAAAGCGCTTTTAGAATCAGCCATCCAAGAATTTGAAAAGCAATCCAAATCGCTTTACGGTAACAGCTCTGTCAAAATCAGCGTCGTTGACTCGGCTGACACGCCAAACAGCCCGTCGAATATCAAGCCGCTGCAGCAAATCGGCTTAGTCACTGCCGCCTCGGTAGCGCTAACTATTATCGTGCTGTTCTTTATCTACGATTACAGAAAATCGCAGCTAATCGCTCAGACGAAACCAAAGATTGCAAAATATAATTAAACAACACTAAGGAAACCGAAACAATGTATCAAAAATACGGAAAGCGCCTCATGGACATGCTTTTCTCCGTAATCGCGTTAATAATATTGTCTGTGCCTATGCTAATCATAGCCGTAGCCATAAAACTAACGTCGCCAGGGCCAGTATTTTTTCGCCATCAACGCTACGGCAAAGACAAAAAGCCATTCACTATCAACAAATTCCGCACGATGTCGGTAAAAGCTCCAAAAAACATGCCGACTAACAGTTTTTCAAACGCTTCTAACTTTATTACTCCATTTGGCGCAATCTTGCGAAAATTATCTCTCGACGAACTGCCTCAATTATTCAATGTATTGCTAGGCGATATGAGTGTTATTGGACCGCGTCCAGTTATTTTGGCAGAAAAATCGCTGATAGCTTTGCGCGACAAACACGATGCTAACTCTCTAAAACCAGGCATCACTGGATGGGCGCAAGTCAATGGCCGCGACGAGTTAGACGATATAGATAAAGCCACCTTAGACGGTGAATACGCAAACAGCATAAGTCCAAAAACGGACATTAAAATATTCCTCAAAACAATCGCCATAGTGCTGAAAAGAACGGGCAACCGAGAGGGAAGCGAACAAGAAAGTATTGGAATTAACGATGCATCAAAGTAGAAAAAGCTCAAAGAAGATATTGTTCACGTCGCATACTGCAAACTTCCAAAAATTCAACCGTCCATTCATGCATATGATGAGCGAAAAAGGCTGGGAAGTTCATTACGCGTCGATGGGCGAGGAAGAAATTCTGGATTGTGATAAGTCATTTGTTGTACCATTTACGCGAAGCCCGTTCAGACTGAGTAATATTACCGCTTACAGACAGTTGAAAAAGATTATTAACCAAGAAAACTACGACATCATTCACACTCACACGCCGATGGGTAGCGTGGTAACGCGGCTGGCTGCCAAAAAGGCTCGTAAAAACGGTACTAAAATTATCTATACAGCCCACGGTTTTCATTTTTTCAAAGGTGCACCTCTGTTAAATTGGCTAATTTATTATCCAGTTGAGCGCCTGATGGCTCGCCATACGGACACGCTTATTACTATCAATAAAGAGGATTACCATCGCGCTAAAAAACAATTCAAGACAAATGTTATATACATGCCAGGCGTGGGTGTTGATCCGGAGCGTTTCAAGTCGAAGCTAACTGCCAAGCAAAAGCTAGAACTTCGCAAATCACTCGGTCTTAAAAAAGACGACTTTGTAATGATTTATCCAGCAGAATTAAATAAAAATAAAAATCAAACCCTACTACTACATGTGTTACACGAAATCAATAAAGAAGATAAATCAGTACATTTACTACTGGCTGGCAAAGATAATCTAAATGGCTACCATAAAAAACTTGCCGATGACCTAGGCGTGGCTAAAAACGTGCACTTTTTAGACTACCGTTCTGACATCCCGCAATTACTACAAATGTCCGACCTGTCTGTATCGGCTAGTCACCGAGAAGGTCTGCCTGTCCATCTTATCGAAGCAATGTTTGCTGGCCTACCAATAGTCACTACCAAATGCCGCGGAGCAACTGAGTTAGTGGAGGACGGCGTGAATGGGTTTGTGGTTGGATTTAATGAAGATGAATTCATAGAAGGCGTACAGAAAACTAGGAATAATAAAATTTTAAAAAAATCAGTAAGAATTTACTCAATAGATAATATATCAGTGAAAATTAATAAAATATATAAAGAAACGCTATGCAAGAAAGTCTGATTTTTTACATATCTATCTTTTTGGCTTCTGCTGTACTTATGCGAATTGGCCAAAAAAGAAAAAATAGGCTATTTTTACTGATATCTTTGCTGATTCCAATTCTGGCGTCGGGTCTTCGTTATAATGTTGGCACTGACTTTAAGAACTATGAAAATATTTACAACGGAATAGTCCCTAACTTAGACCTAAAAGGTTATATGACATACGGTCCAACAGAATTGGGTATATACTTTATATCCAACATAGGAATTGCCCTAAATCTTGATTCCTGGTTCATGTTTACTGCTTTCTCCGCGCTAACTATATTACCGATATATTACGGTATTAAGAACTTTAATCTGAAATATCCCAGTACTGCCTATCTGCTATATTTATTAGTGATTTTCCCAGTAAGCTTTAATGCGGTTAGACAGCTAGCAGCTATGTCTATGGTGTTTTTATCGGTCAGTTTATTATATAAACGCAAGAATATAGCGGCGATTATACCATTTATCGCAGCAGTTCTTGTGCATAAGAGCTCTCTAATTTTGTTAGTATTTTTACCAGCTATACTTATGTTTATATATAAAACTAATTTTAAGTTTCGTGAAATATTCTCAATGTTTATCGTAGGGACTGCTATATTATTAGGCGGTTCAGCTATATTTTCAACATTTATGCAGAGTTCTATATTTTCAGATTATTCTCAGTACTCATCTACCTCCAACGCCGCAGCAGGCAGTATGTTAATGCTAAAATTTATCATATTCTCTGTCTTTTTAACTCTCATAATTATGGGCAAATTCCACAAATTAGCTTACTCAAGACTATTCATAGTAATGTCATTTCTAGAGATTACTATGCTAGTAATAGGTTTGTCTTCGGTTGATATTAGCCGGTTTGCAATGTATTTTTCTGTGTTTTCTTTGCTATTCATCCCCTCTATAACGGAAGTATTTACAAGACAGGCGCAGAGACCTATTCTACTACTAGTATCACTGTATGGTTTAATTATGTTCTTTATACAATATTTTGTATTAAAAGGCTCTGATATATTCCCTTATCAGAGTATATTTGGAGGATTTTAATGAGCAAGCCAAAAATTAGTGTTATCATGTCGGAATATAATACCCCGCCAGATTACCTTAGAGCCTCAATTGAGAGCATTTTAAATCAAACATTCAAAGATATTGAGATTATTATAGTTGATGATTGCGGTAGAAATGACTTAAGTAGCATAGTCAAAGAATACAAAGACAAAAGAATAAGAATTATTAAAAATGATGAAAATATAGGATTAGTAAAATCTCTAAATAAAGCTATAGCCGTCTCTAAAGCTGATATTTTGGCGAGAATGGATACTGACGATGTTGCCGACGAAAATCGCTTAGAGGAGCAATATAATTTTATGATAAATCATGAAGAGTATAGTGTTGTAGGAACGCTTGCGAATGAATTTTCAAAAAATAATACTACGGGAGTTTTAGGAAAACCTGGCGAAAAAACAGCCAAGTCGCTAGCATATGGTGATAGTATCATTCACCCAAGTGTAATGATGAGGAAGAAAGATATTCAATCTGTCGGAGGATACAAAAATTACAAACGGGCAGAAGACTTATCTCTTTGGTTTGAGTTAGTTATGAAAGGGTTTCGTCTTTTTGTGATTGACAGAGTGTTATTGAACTATAGGGTTAATAAAGAGGATTATTCGAAGAGAAAACTCAAAACACGCGGAGGTGAGATTAAGGCGCGTTTGCACTACTACCATTTGACTAAAGCTCCTGTGCTAGCCTACCTGGTAATCATTAAATCTATTGTGTCTAGTATATTGCCGACCAGAATAGTGGCATTTTTTCGCAGAAAAATTATACTAAAATCTGGTAGAGAAAACGAAAGGTTCGATAATAATCCCTTAGTAAGTGTAGTCATACCAGTCTATAATTGTGCAGAGTATATAGGCGAGTGTATAGACTCTGTTGTCGAACAAACTTATGATAATATTGAAATTATTGTTGTTAACGACGGCTCTAAAGATGAATCTGAAAATATTATAAAAGACAAGAAAAAGAGACATCGCAATATTTTATACTACAAGCAGCGAAACAAGGGCGTGTCTGCAGCGCGAAACTTAGGAATAAACAAGGCAAGGGGAGAATATATAACCTTCGTGGATGGTGACGACCTAGTTGGAAAATATTTAGTGGAGTGTTTAGTAAATCAAATTACATGTACTCATCCTGGGTGTATAATAGTTAGCAAACCTACGCAAAAAATTAATGAATTTAAAGAACGCGTATTAGGATATAAAAAACCTGTCGTAAAGTCCATAAGCAGTGACCAAGCTTTAATAAAATTATTGTACCCTTATGGAATTGACAACGGCCCTTGTGCTAAATTATATCCTACAGTCCTGTTGAAAAAAAACTTATTTAATATAGATTTATCGATAGCAGAGGACCTTGAATTAAATTATAGATTAATAAAATCTTCTAAGATAATTAAAGTATTGAATGAAAAACTGTATTTTTATAGACCAAACCCGAAGAGTGCAATGAACCAAGAATTCAATGAGAAAAAACTAAGTGGATTAACTGCTACTGATATTATCGTTAAGGATGCTTTATCTACGACAAATAACAAAAAAATCCAAAAAGCAGCCGTAGGGCGTCATTTTATTGAGGCAGTTCTAATAGCCTCTGATCCGAGTGTAAATAGATCAGTAGAGGGATCTGCTATTATAAAGAGGGTCATACTAAAGAATGCAGGATTAGTTATGCGTGATTTTAATATGTTCTATAAGTACAGAATTGTCGCTGCTATAGCGCTAATTAATTACGATATTGCTATAAAATTATTACAATCCCGTGGACGCTAATGCTATAAATTAAGGATATTTATGAGAATTGTTAATATACGACATTATGATGCAGTGAACCTAGGGGACGACTTATTTATAAAAATTCTAATTGATCGGTATAGGAATAAATTCCTTGTAAATTATGCAGCTTATAGAGTTGTAAAAAAAGAATCTGCTAATAATATAAAAAAAAGGAATAGCTTTACGGTATCTAATTTAACAAAAATATTAAGAAGGGTACTTCGAAATTGTTTTTACATCGTACCAGACCAATTAAATAAAGGTGACTTGCTAGTATACATAGGAGGCTCATTATTTATTGAAAACAATAATTTGGACGCCTGGAGGCGAGAGAAGCAATTTTATGATAGCTTAGATAAGCCATACTATATTTTAGGATCCAATATTGGGCCGTACAGTTCGCCTGAATTTATCGAAATTGTACGTTCGATTTTTAGCAGAGCAGAAGATGTGTGCTTGCGCGATAGTTATTCCTATGAACTAGTAAAGGATTTGGACAATATTAGACTTGCGACAGATATCGTATTTACTTTAGATGTCTCTAAATATAAATGCGACACTGAGAGCAATAATCATGTAATATCTGTGATTGATGCATCCAGAAAGTTTGATAGCGAAACCTCTAAAAAATATAATGAAACAATTGCTAAAATCATTAAAAAATTGTTAGTAGATGATGAATCGTCTGTTACGCTAATGTCATTCTGCGAGAAAGAAGGCGATGAGAATGCTTGTGCTACAATTATGTCGCTACTGCCGGAAGATATAAAGGACAGAGTTGAAATATATCGATATAGGGGTAATATAAGCGAAGCGCTGCAAGTTCTGGCAAGCGCCAAAACTATAACTGGATCGCGATTTCATGCCAATATATTAGGCATGGTATTTGGCAAGAAAATTTTGCCAATAGCCTACAGTGATAAAACTATAAATATACTTTCTGATATGAAATATCCTAGTCCAATTATCGATATCAGGTCTATTGATAATTTTAATATTAATGAGCTTGACTTTGACGATATACAGGTAGTTGATATATCAAAGCTTAAAATACTGGCTGAAAAGCAATTTAGCGAATTAGATAAGGTGCTTGTGAAAAAATAAAATGTCCAAAACCTCGTCTCTAATAAAAAACACCATTATCATAGCGCTCGGCAAGATATCGACGCAGTTTATTAGCTTTTTATTATTGCCGCTGTACACTGCTTATCTGGCGGCGAGTGAGTTCGGCGTAGTTGATCTGATAACAGTCATAGTTTCATTAACAGCTCCAATTATTATGTTGTCGCTGGAGATGGCAGTTTTCCGATTCTTGATCGATGGGCGAGGGGTTAAAGAGCGGCAAGCTTCAGTTATTACCAATTCGTTGCAAATGGTGGTTTATAGTACGCTGACAGCTTCATTGGTCTATGTAGTCGTAATGCAGTTTGTCGTGATACCGTACGCCTGGCTGGCACTCTGTTCGGTGTTGGCGTCAATTGGCTCAAACTATTGTTTGCAGGTTGCCCGCGGGTTTGGCGATAATGTCAAATATGCCATTGGCAGTGTTATCGCTGGAGTTTCAGCAATCTTGCTAAATATATTGTTTATCACTGTATGTAAAATGGGTGCAACTGGTATGCTTTTAGCGACGGTAATTAGCAATATGCTATCCGCGTTATATCTGACATATTCATTAAAAATACAAAAATACATCAATATTAAACTAATAAACGCCGATAAAAAGCGCGAACTGTTACAGTATTCGCTACCGTTAATTCCGAATGGCGTGTCGTGGTGGATTGTCAATGCTGCCGACCGTATGATCATCGCCGCGATGCTAGGCGTGACTGCTAATGGTATTTATGCTGTTGCTTATAAATTTCCGCAAATTTTTACCGCTATTTATAGTTTTTTCGGGCTGTCTTGGACAGAGTCGGCGTCGGTTCACATAAAATCAGCAGATCGCGACGCGTTCTTTTCCAAAGTTGCCAATATGAGTTTGCGCGTCTTCGGCAGTTTTGGCGCTATTTTAATCGTCGGGGTGTCAGTGTTTTTCAACATTTTAATAAATGCAAAGTATAGCGAGGCGCGGCTATATGTGCCGCTGCTTATCGTAGGGTCGTTGTTTAATTCTATAGTCGGCATTTACAGCGCAATTTATATTGCTAAGAAAGAAACTCGCCAGGTGCTAAATACTTCAGTCGTGGCGGCGGCTATCAGTATCGTGCTTTCTGTGATTTTGACGCCGTTGATTGGATTATACGGACCAGCTATAGCGTTAATTGCTGCTTATCTCGGTATGGCAATTTTTCGCCATTTTGACGTTAAAAAGTCTATTAAAATAACTTACGAGCCAAAAGCTATTATAGAAATTACCGTGTTGTATATAATATGTATAGGCTTGTATTACGCAAATTCTGCCTATGCTACCGCAGCCAATGTGGTACTAATCGGGGCGGGCGTCGTGTTTATTAATAAGAATACGCTTAAAATAGCCAAAGATACTATATTAAAAAAGACGCGCGGATTAAAGCAAAAACAAGCCGATAAGCTAATACAGGAATGGGATTCTGAGAATGGCGCAGACTAAGAAATTATCTAAAATCCACCTGCTTCTTCCGCTACTTTGGATGGTAGTCATTTTCATGCTTTCGCACCAGCCAGCTTCGGTTTCTAGTGGGCAGAGCGGCGTGTTTGTCGAACAGCTGCACTACATTGCACCGAGTATTGATCAGCAGCTACTAACTTTTTTGGTTCGCAAAGGAGCGCATATTTTTGCTTATTTCGTGCTGGGTATTTTGACGTTTAATGCTTTATGGCGAGTGGATTTAAGTAAGTTCAAATTTAACAGCCCAGCTATACTGTCAATCATTGTTTGCGCACTTTACGCTGCCAGCGATGAGTTCCACCAGCTATTTATCATCGGTAGAAGCGGCGAGCTTCGCGATATTATGATAGATAGCTGCGCCGCAATAATTGGAGTATTTATAATAAGCATTTTTGTAAGAATATTGCAAAAAAGTAAAAAATAGAGTATAATATATAAGATATGGTGTCTGAAGTTACTAAAACTACTAAACTAAGAGTTGGCTTGCGAAGAATGGTCGCTGGTATTTTGTTGTTATCGTTCATAGCGCTGGTGGTTAGTGTTTTGCAGGCGGGGATTGTGCCTGAGCGTTATTTGTGGATTGGTTTGCCGATTTACGGGGTGGTGACTGCTGCTATAATCTGGGGATTGGTGAGTCAGAAGCGCTTTGGTAATATTCATACTGGCGTGCTGATTGCGCTTGGCGTAGTGGCTTTGGCGATTACTGCTGTGAATATTTACGTTATCAGTACGGCGCGAGCTTTTGATAATTTGACATCTTCAGTGCAAAGCAGGAAGTCGTCGTATGTTGAATATGTGATTGCTGCCTATAAGGATCGTAATACGTCGCTTAGTAATGCTCAATCGGTCGGGATGCTTTCGGCCGATCCGCTTTATAATAAAGTAACTAAGGCAGTCAAGGACGAAACTTCTGCCAATCAACAAGCGCTGGATAGTTTGGCTGAACTTAAGAATAAACTCGAGTCAGGCGATCTGCAGCTGGCAACTATTCGTAAGGCTAATATGCCAATTATCGAAGAAGCTGATAAAACTTTCCACGATAATTTGGTGGTGCTGCGGACTATTCGCGTGGAAGGGGAGGCTGCGAAACAGTCTTCGGCGATTAATGTCGATAAGCCATATATTCTTTACATCAGCGGCATTGATACGGCTGGCAAAATATCTACCGTATCGCGCAGCGACGTCAATATATTGATGGTGGTTAATCCAGCCAAACATTCGATTCTACTGGTAAATACGCCGCGCGATTATTATGTACAACTGCACGGTACGACTGGCTTGCGTGACAAGCTGACGCATGCCGGAGTGTACGGCGTTGATATGTCGGTGAAGACATTGGAGGATTTGTATAGTATTAATATTCAGCACTATATCCGCATCAATTTCACTTCTCTGGTAACTCTGATCGACACTATCGGTCCAATTGAAGCTTATTCGGACTACGATTTTAAATCTTATCACAAGGGGTATAATACACTGAACAGTAAGCAGTCTCTGGAGTTTTCGCGCGAGCGCTACAGCTTCCAAGAAGGCGATCGCCAGCGCGGGCGCAACCAGCAGCACGTTACCGAGGCGATTATCGCCAAGTTGTCGCGTACCGAAAACGCCGTGAAATTACCGCAGATTGTCGATACTATCCGCAACTCCATCGAGACGGATTTATCCGAACAGTCGATCAAGGCGATCATCCGCAAACAGCTTGATGATATTCATCCATGGAAAGTCGAATCGACTAACGTCGACGGCGCAGGCGCCATGGAGCCAACTTACAGCTACAGCGGTACGCCGCTTTACGTGATGATTCCGTCCAATGAATCGGTTGATGCTGCCAAAGCGAAGATTTCGACATACTTACAACAATAATTAATACCACTTTACTTTCTGCAGTAGGCTGCTTATTGTAACAATGTGCAATAGGCTATTTCACAGCAGATTCTGGTTTGATAGCCCTTTTCATGCAACTAACGATAACTTTGCGCGTGCGCTGGCGGATGGCGTGGGTGGCGGTAGTTAATGAGTGTAGTGTAATTTGTTGGTTCTTTTCGGCAATGTGCTTGAGATTCTTTTCGACGATGAACGGGTCTAGTTTGCCATATATAATATCGGTGTCGATGCGTGTTTCAGCCAATTTGCGGCTAGCATTTTGGCTAATAATACCAGCTAACAGCGTATCGCGAAAGGCGCTAAAATTATCCTGAGTCAGCTGCGTCTCTGAGAAGCCAGCCAGACCCAATTTAGAGTACAGATCGTAGCCTACCACTACCGCCTTGGGTGTTTTTAGCGCTTGGCGATAGATTTCACGTAGTAGATTGTCCTGGCGCAATCGCGCCGCACCTGTCTGGGAATTATCACGGTAAATCGGTGGCGCCACCAAGATACAGCGCTTAACAATACCCTTATACATACTAGCGAACTCAATCGCCACCAGCGAGCCAAACGAATGTCCGACCAGCACTACCGGACCGCTCAAGCCATTCGTCAAGCAGGTAGCCAGCAGGTGGCGGGCTTGTTCGCGGGCACTATACATCCGCCGTGTTTGTGCCAGATAAGAATCGCCGTGACCCAACAGATCAACTACGATATAGTTGCAATTAGCTGGCACATTTTCGATAAAAGGCTGCCACAACTCACCAGTATCCGCCAGACCGTGAACAAAGACATAAGTCACCGCGAATGGCCGCCGCAAACGTTTATAACGGACGCGCAATCGATAGGGAACATGCAGCATCTTGTGCAGGATTTGATCGCGGAACTTGCGTTTAGCCGCCATCAACGCCTACTTGTCTAATTCTTTCAAGCGAGCAATTCGCGCCTCGGTCGACGGGTGAGTCGAGAAGAGAGCTTGCAAGCCGCCCAGCGAGAACATATTCGAAAACATTAGATGGGCCGAAGCCTCTTGGCTTGGCGATGGTGCAATCGGCGGCACGCTAGCTTTCCAGTTTTCTAACTTTATCAGCGCCGACGCTAAATCATCGCCAGTACCGAGAATACTGTGGCTATACTGATCGGCCGCATACTCGCGGCTGCGCGATACTGCCATCTGGATCAACATCGCAGCGATCGGCGCCAAAATTAACGAAGCAATCATCGCAAAGATGTTACCGCCGTCATCGTCGTCCGACGATCCGCCGAACAAGAAGGCTAGCTGCGCCAGATAACTAATCGCACCCGCCAGCGTCGCGGCGATGGTCGAGATTAGCATGTCGCGATGTTTGACATGTCCTAATTCGTGCGCCAAAACCGCCCGCAGTTCATCCTCATTCAGAATGTCAATGATACCAGTCGTCACCGCTACGGCAGCATGCTGCGGCGAGCGGCCTGTCGCGAAGGCATTAGGAATCGGCGTCTCGACGTAATAAAGTTTTGGCATCGGCAAATTCGCCTGGATTGTTAACTCGCGGACGATACGCTCGACCTGCGGGTAACGATTACCCAGCGGCTGAGCGCCTTGCATCTTAATTACCAGCGACGAACTGAAAAAATACATGAAAAAGTTAGACACCGCCGCTAATCCTAGCGCCATCAACATACCTTGCTGGCCACCAAACGCATAGCCAACCATCATGAACAACCCTGTCAGAATTGCCATAAGTAGGGTAGTTTTGAAAATCTGCTTCATATCTGCAGTCTATTATAGCAAATTGCCTTAAAGCTATCTTAAAGAACGTACCAGAGGGTTGCAGCAAAACGGCTTGTCGATATATACTAATCATAAGCAACTCTAAATTAGGGGGCATCACGTCTAACTATATTGATCGGTTTTGGCATCACCGTGCCAGCGAAGCAATTATGCTTATCCTCGCTGTTATAGCTGGATTGTTTGCTTGGTCTATTGGTAGTGGAAAGGGACCAGACAGCCCTTTGTGCGTGTCTATGCTACCAGGCTCGTTAGCCGCGATTGCTTTCGTAATTACTTTGGTATCATATTTTGCTGTTAAGCGAAACTTTTACAAATCGCTGCTAATTAATTATATCTTGTTGACTGCAACGGGCTGGCTGCTAGTTTTTGCCTCCAGCAATCAAGGAGCGCCACATTTGGCGCTATTTGCAGTAATCGTCGCTGTCGGACCATTACTTGGAACTTATGGTCTCTTGACAGCTGTCATCGCCGCTGCGGCCGCGGTGGCGGAGCGTTTTATTATTGAGCAGACACCCTTGGGATCGTTAGCAGCATTGGCTATGATGCTATTTACACCCTTACTAGCTGCAAGTTTACTGTGGCTGCGCCGATACCAATCTGTTGGCGCTAGTGAACCAATCTGCGAGAGTTTAGCTACCGTGGCTGGCCCTCAAGCTTCAGACATTGTTATCAGCGCTATCGGCGACGGGGTAGTAGCCGTCGATGCGAAGGGTATCATCACCTTGATCAATCCAGCAGCCCAGCAGCTAGTTGGCTGGGGTAATCAAGACGCCATCGGCTTGTCGTACAAATCAGTCATCAGGCTGATGGACCAGGACAATAACACTATCAAAGATAACGATAACGGCGATATTATTGCTCGCGTCCTCAACACCAATAACCCGCTCAAGACTGACGACTTCAAAATCAAGACCCAATCTGACAAAAATTTTATGGCTAGCATTTCAGTTAAGCCAATCAGTAACAAGCATAACGACGGCGCAGTGATCGTCTTTCGCGATATCACCGCCGAGCGCAGCGACGAGCGCCAGCGCGCCGAGTTCATCAGCACCGCCAGCCACGAGATGCGTACACCAGTTGCTAGCATTGAGGGTTACCTCGGCCTAGCGCTTAACCCACAGACCGCCACCATCGATACGCGCGCTCGCGGTTATATTACCAAAGCGCATCAATCAGCCGAGCACTTGGGCCGGCTTTTTCAAGACTTGCTCGATATTAGTAAAGCCGATGATCACCGCCTCAGCAACAACCCAAAAATCGTTAATGTCATCGACTTCATCAAAGATATCGCCGACGGATTAACACCGAAGGCCGAAGAAAAAGGCTTAAGTGTCAATTTCGTACCATCGACTAGCGATGTTTCCAGCAAGGAGGTCCAAAACCGCCGAATCAACCCGATTTTATATGCTAATGTCGATAACGACCACCTCCGCGAAATCGTCCAAAACTTGATTGAAAATGCTATCAAGTACACGCCGTCGGGCAGTATCACCGTTGACGTAACTAGCAACAACGACCAGGTGACGATAAGTGTCGCCGACACTGGCATCGGCATCCCGCCAGAGGACGTTGGCCATCTCTTCCAGAAATTCTACCGCGTCGATAACAGCGACACCCGCCAGATCGGCGGTACTGGGCTGGGCTTATACTTGTGCCGGCGACTAGCCGAAACTATCGGCGGACGATTGTGGGTTGAAAGCGAATATCAGCACGGCAGCACATTTTTCTTGGCTATTCCACGAGTTGATCATGTTGCTGCCACTTTTCTAAATGATAACGATAACGGCGAAGCCGAAAATAACACCAGCATTGACAAGTTGTCAGCCGAAGATATGCTAGCTAGCAATGCGCCAGAAATTCTAGCGGTTGCACCAGCGGCTGCCGAGTTTGAGCAAACGCCGCTTGACGCACCAACACCAACAGCTCCAACTCAGACCTTCACCGATACCAGCTTGCTCAACTATTCACCGCCGCCAGCACCTAAACCAGACGATTTAAACCAAAACGCGGCCAGTACAACCAAGCAATTTACCAACACGCCACTTAGCGATATTGAGGCCGCACCCGACAAATACGCCGAACAATTGCGCAACGAAATCAGATTAAACGTCCCGCCACGGCAAAATTAAAACTATAGGGTATAGCATTTTTAAACCATAACCGTTAAAATAGGGGTAAGATGACAAAAATATTACTAGTAGAAGACGACAAAAGCCTCAGCGAGATTTATAGCGTACGGCTGCGCGCCGAGGGCTACGACATATTATCTGCCAGCGACGGCGAACAAGCCTTGGCGCTTGCCATCAAAGAAGTACCCGACCTAATAATTAGCGATGTTATGATGCCGAATATCAGCGGCTTCGACATGCTGGATATCCTACGTAGCACCACCGAGACACGCGGTATTCACGTTATCATGATGACCGCTCTGTCAAGCGATGAGCAACGCCAACGCGGCATGGCGCTCGGTGCCGACCGCTATCTAGTCAAATCGCAAGTCGGCATCGAGGACGTCGTTCGCACCGTCCACGAAGTTCTCGGCGACGCCTCAGTACCAGCCGACACGCCAGCGCCTCTTGTCAACGAGCCAAAACGAGCTACTATTGAACCTGGTCCTAGCGCTAGGGCGACGGAGCCAGCGCCAGCTAACAATTCTCCAGAAAAAGCTGAAAGCGATAGCACTAAAGCGAATGAACTAAGTCCAAGCTCTGAAACTCCAGGAGGCCCAGCTTCTAGCTCTAGTCTAGCAGCCAGCTCGACCGCTCCAACACTAGCTAACTCAGCGCCGACCGATACGGCGGCAGCTACCGTTACAACGATGCCTGCCAGCACTACTGCAGCGGCAACTCCAACCGCCCCTCAACCAGCACAGCCAGAACCAGCAGCTATTCCCGTAGCTCCATCGGCACAGCAGCCAAATCCGCTAGTTGCCGCACCGCACGAAACTCCAGCAGCTAGCGCGCCTGCCGCCGTCACTAATATCCCAGTCACTACTCCGGTTAATCCAGTACTCAGCCAAGCTGCGCCCGCAGCTACTTTGCCACCGCCAGCTAGCGCGGCAACTGCACCGAGAACTAGCACTTTGCCGCAACCAATCGCGCCGTTTTCAACTAACCGGCCAGGTTCGTCAGGCCGAGTGATCCAGCCAATCACCCCAACCGATCAAGAACCAATTGATTACACTGCTCGCATGAGCGAGGAGCTAGCTACCTATCAAAACCTTAACACTATCCCGGCACCACAGGCCAATCCTACGAATGTGTTCCCTCAGGCAGCGCCAGCAGCAACCCCTGCGGCCGCGCCAACTCCAGCGTCAGCTGCACCCGAGCCAGCCTATATAGCAACAAACCCAGCGCCATCAGTAGCGCCGGCTTCACCGTCTGCCAGTACTACCGCAACGACAACTCCAACCGCCCCTCAACCAGCACAGCCAGAACCAGCAATCACTCCTACTGCACCAGCGTCGACTATACCTCACATAATGCCAGGCCCAGCCGCAGTTGCTACGCCAATCAGTAATATGGCCGCATCAGCAGGGGGCGCTTTGAATAATCCTTCCGCGCAGCCTGCGCTTAATACCACACCGCCAGCTGCACCAGCTATACCAGCACCAAACACTAGCGCACCAGAGCCAGCTGCACCATCAGCAGCACCAGCCTCTTCCGATGAAGCCGGGTTAAAGTTTGAAGAAACCGCAATTTCCTCAAGCCAACCAAAATAATCTTATGGCAAGCCAAAAATCAGCTAGTGGCACCGAAACGATTCGCCTCAATAAATTCCTGGCACTCCAACTCGGTATCTCGCGGCGCGAAGCCGACAATCTCATCTCGACAGACACCGTCACTATCAATGGTAAGACAGCGACGCTTGGCACCCGTCTGTCGCCAACTGACATCGTCAAAGTTGCTGGCCGCGACATCAGCTCTCATGCTATCAAGAAAGTCTATATCGCTCTCAACAAACCAGTCGGTTACGTTTGCTCGCGGCGCCAGCAGGGTAATGCGCCGACAATTTATTCATTGTTGCCGCGAGATTTAGATCACCTCAAGCCAGTCGGCCGCCTTGACAAGGATAGCTCTGGCTTGATTCTGCTGACCAACGACGGCGATTTTGCTCACCGCATGACCCACCCGAGTTTTCGCAAGACTAAAATTTACAAAGTCCGCCTCGACCAGCCACTCGAGCCGCTGCACCAGCAGATGATTAGCGATTTTGGCGTCAACCTCGAGGACGGCCGCAGCCAGCTGACCCTAGAGCGACTCGACGATAGCCGCCTCAACTGGCAAGTCATCATGAGCGAAGGCCGCAACCGCCAAATCCGCCGCACCTTTGCCGCACTCGGCTACACCGTCGTGCGGCTGCACCGCGTACAATTCGGCAATTATTCGCTTGGCGACATGGAACGAGGGAAGTGGCAAAGTATTTCCGCAACATGCTGATACAACATTACTATCGACACTGCATAACGCCATTTCAATCGGCTTATTATAAATTCTGCTATACCGCTAGCGCTCGCCAAATCAACTCACCTCTGTTATAATTAAGTTAATTATGGCAACCAAACTTCCTACCGTCGCTATTATCGGCCGCGCCAATGCTGGTAAAAGTTCGCTATTCAACCGCATCATGCGTTCGCAGCAAGCCATTGTTGCCCGCGAAGCTGGCACCACCCGCGACAACGTCATCGGTAAAGCGTCATATCAAGGCCGCGATTTTTGGCTAGTTGATACCGCTGGCCTCAAGCCCGCCGAGGACGAATTCGAAGCCAGCATCCAAGACCAAATCACCGAGGCCGCCGAGGCCGCCGACGTCATTCTCGTGGTCGTCGACAGTACCAAATACCCCAGCGACGAAGATCGCCGCGTCGCCAAAACTGCCCTAAAGAGCCGCAAGCCCGTCATTCTCATCACTAACAAAATCGATCTGAAAGGCAACCTACCCGATAGCGAATTCTTGCGCCTCGGCATCAAATCAATCATTCGCACCTCTGCCGAACATAACTCTGGCATCACCGACGTCCTTAGCGAAATCTGCCAACACATCCCCGCCAAACAACAATCCGAGCCCAGCGAGATCCTCAAAATCGCCCTTATCGGCCGGCCAAATGTCGGTAAATCTAGCCTGTTTAATACACTGGCTGGCAAGCAGCAAGCCATCGTTGCCAGCCGCGCCGGCACCACCCGCGACGTCAACCGTGTCTGTCTGCAGTATCACGGACAAGCAATTGAGCTGCTCGACACCGCCGGTATCCGCCGCCAAGGCAAGCAAGAGATCGGCATCGAGAAGTTCAGCGTCTTGCGCACCCTCGCCGCCATTGAAGAGGCTGATATCTGCTTTTTGCTAATGGATGTCAATGAGCTGAGTACCGCTCTCGACCAAAAGCTAGCTGGTATTATCGCCGAAGCAGGCAAGGGGCTAGCTATTGTCGTCAGCAAGTGGGACGTTGCCCTAGGCAAAGACGCTTACACCCGCGACGCGCTGGCACCAAAGATTTCAGCGCAATTCGACTTTACGCCGTGGGCGCCATTGATTTTCACCAGCTCGGTCACCGGCCAAAACGTTACCAAGTTATTTGACTTAGCCCTCAGCATCAATGCGCACCGCCAGCAAAAAACTACTACTCGTAAGCTTAACGATCTCCTGCAGCAATCAATTCAAAAGCATCCGCCAGCTGGCCTGAAAAACACCCACCCGAAGCTGCGCTACATCGTACAAACCGATACCAATCCGCCGTGGTTTGTCATTTACGGCAGCAATTTGAAGTTCGTCCATTGGAGCTACAAGCGTTATCTAGAGCGCCAAATTCGCGATGTTTTCGATTACACTGGTACGCCGATCAAACTATCTTTCCGCGACGAGAAGCAGCTCAAAGCCAACCGCGAACGCGTCGCCCGCGGCCTGGCGCCCGTCACCAAAGCCTACAAACAAGCCAAAAACGCCGAAAAACAGCTATAAAACCACATTTTTGACAAAAACCCTTGACGTTTTGTTCTATTAGTGATATATATATTAGCTTTTGTTGACAGATGTTTGACGTTTTGTCCAAAAGTGTATTTTGACAAGCAGTTGAGAATAGAGCAAGGTGAGATTTTATGGCGTTATTTTAGCGGAAGCAAAATAGTGTCGTGAAACCTCATCTTGCTCGCCGCCATCCGGGCGTCGAGCAGTGCTTTTTCTGCAAGAAAGCACAGGCATCCCGCCTGGGTGAGGAGAAAGTAGCGCAATGACAAGCTATTATCAGCCGGGGAGCGACCTTACCAAAGGTAAGGTTGGCCGAGAAATCTTTGCTTCTTCGTACGAAGAAGCACTGTTTTTTCTCAGGCCTGGAGAAGAACTCTACGCTACCGTGGAATTCGAACGGTTCACCGCCGCTCCTTGGATTGGAAGTAAGCGCGACTGGGATGGCATTCAGCGGTATCCGTATCAGCTGTACGCACTGACCAAGACTGAGCACTCGCGCTCAGTCTAGCTCCGAACTGGCAAGCCGCCGAGAATACTTGGCGGTTCTCTCCGTCGCACATATTATATTCTCCTGCTTGTCAGTTCGCTCCATAGGTGCGTGCTTATGCTGACGAGTCGAAAACGACGAAAGCGAACTTTTATTCAAACATCACCAGCTGCGCCGCCAAAACTTCGCGCGTAATTTCGTCCGCCCGTTCGCCGATGAACACGATTTTTGCCGCCTCCTCAGGTCTGGCATTAGTTAGCTGAATCTGCTGCTCGGTCGCCTCCACATGCTGGCGCGCGCCGTTGTCACTGATAAAGCAGCCCTTCAGCCGCCGCAGGCCATACGCCGCAAATAATTCCGGCCATATTTTCTCCAACGTCGTCGCCGTAATTTTCATGCCCGAAACATCCAGTACCGCGTAAGTCGGATTATCCGGCACCGCCAGTTCGCCGTCATACGTATCAAAAAACGCAAGCAGCCCCGACGGCGTAGTTATTTTACTGAAGTCAAACCGACCGTGCGGCGCGCTGAGCACCTTGGCGTAGGGCAGGGCGCGGCGTTTTGCTTCGTATTCAGCCAGCTCGCTATCGTTCAGCAAATCCTCCTTGGTCACCAAAATCACGTCTGCTGCTTGCAGTTCAACTTCGTGCGCTGGCTCAATCCCGCGCAAAACCTCGTGCGCGTCGATCACGTAAAAACTCTGCATCAGCTCGTACTTATTGAAGATTTGTGCATTAATGAGTTTTTCCACCAAATTCATCGTTCGCGCCACGCCCGTCGCCTCGATAAACACTGGCGCCGGGGAATTGCGACAAAAGTCCAGCAACATCCGCGTCAGCGCGTGTTTCGACGAGCAACACACACAATCGCCAGCCAACGTCGTCACCATCTCCGCCAATCCCTCCAGCCGATAGCCGTCGACATTTTCATTGGCGTATTCATTTTCAATCACCCGCGCGCCCTTATAGTCACTTTGTTGCAATAAGAATTCCAGCACGCTAGTCTTGCCGGCACCCAGCGAGCCGTTCACCAAATAAAGCGGCACTTTGTCAACAACTGCCCGCGCTTCGTCAAACGCCGCATTAACGCTAAATTCCAAATCATCATCGCGTTTCGCCATACATCTATTATACGTCATCACAGCCAAGGTGCTATACTAAGGCTATGAAAGGCATTCTGGCCCTTGGCAATCCTGGCGAAAAGTACGTTCACACGCGGCATAATGCTGGTTTTTTGGTGATTGACCAATTGGCGGCAGGGCAGGGTGCACAATTTAGCAATAAGCCCAAATTCTTTGCGGATATTGCCGAATTGAACAGTTTTACGGTCAATTCATCCGCTAGCGCAAAACCACCTGTTATTATTCCGCGAGAAAAAATTCTCCTCGTCAAGCCGACCACTTACTATAACGACTCCGGTATCGCCGCGCGGGCGATTTTAGATTTTTATAAGCTGACGCTTGATGATGTACTGATTATTCACGACGACACGGCGCTTGATTTTGGCAAGATCCGCGTCCGCAAGGGTGGCCGCGACGCTGGCAGCAACGGCTTAAAATCGCTACATGCTCACATCGGCGCTGATTTCTGGCATATTCGCATCGGCACCGACAACTTACTGCGGCGGCAAATCGGCGATGTTGATTTCGTCCTCAGCAAATTTAACGCCGACGAGCAAAAAATCCTCCGCGATTGGACAATTCCCGAATCTATCAAGCTGATCGGCACATTTCTTGATGATACTATCGAACCGCTCAGCGTCAAGCTCTAGCCCCCGACACATCACTACACCATTACGCCTGCGAAATTAAAAATACTTATTGCAACAATGTCGCAATAGCAAACACTTCCGCCCGAAACGAAAAACCCCGAGTACCAGCAACTACCGTCGCTTCCGCGGCACAATTTTCGCCGCGCCGTGTTTCAACCGCTGCTCAGCACTATGTAATTTCGCCGCGGCTGCTTCTTGCAAATTAATCGCTCGCGCCTCCAGCATACTGCTGCCAACTGCCAAGCTCACAAACAGCAGCCCCAAGCCTCCCGTCGCCCATTCCGGCAGCTCCAGATGAAACAGCTTGGCAATCATCATCATACCCAGCGCCATGATCGCCCAGTGCGCGCCATTTTCCAGATATTTATATTTGCTGAGCATGCCCGTCCGCAGCAAATATACCGTCAGCGACCGCACCCAAATCGCCCCGACACCCAGGCCCGCCACGATCAGCAGCACGCTGCTAGTGATGGCAAAGGCACCGATGACGCCGTCGAAGCTAAAGCTGGCGTCCAGCACCTCCAGATAGAGCAGGCTAGCGAAGGCTGCCCAGCCGGTCTTGACCTTGACCGACTTAGCATCGTCCTCATGAAAGAATGAGCCGAACAATTCCAGCCCGATGTGCAGTATAATTCCCAGTACCGACGAGATCAGCACCAGCGCCCGATGCGGCGGCTCGACCGTGAAATACAGCACCGCCGCCACGCTGAGCATCAAACACACCTTGAAATTCTCAAACCGCCCGGCCTTAGCCATCCACGGCTCGACATGCCGCATCCAGTGCACACGCTTGTTATAATCAATGAAATAACTGAGGCCAATCATAATCAGAAACGCGCCGCCAAAGGCATCAATCATCGGCGAGGCCTCGTGCAAAATATGACCATATTCCGCCGGCCTGTGCAGCGCCAAATCGACCACTTCCATAAATCCATGACCGCTCGCCACCATCACGATGATAATCGGCAGCACGAACCGCACCACGAACACCGCCACGAAAATCCCAACTGTCAAGAATACCTTTTGCCAAACCTGGCTCATGCCGGCTAGCACCTTGCTGTTAATCACCGCGTTATCAAAGCTAAAAGTCACTTCCAGCACTACCAAAATCGCAAACAGCCACAAACCGCCCGCACCCAAATGACCAAAAATCAGCCCGCCCAACGCCAGCGTCAACAGCGCCGAAAACCAAAAAATCCGAAATGGGTGATGCGAATGCCAGAGATGTTTCATAATGATTTAGTATAGCACAAGCTTACTGTTATAATTTATAAGTATGGCAAAAAAACGTGTCAAAAGCTTCAACATAAATAAGCTAATTAACACAGCCAAGATACTTACTGGCTGGATAATTGCGCCAGTATTGATTGTCGCAATATACTTATACAGCCCCCAGCTTGGACTATGGCTAATCAGCGACAAATCAGACATTTGGTTCAACGAAACTGCAACAATGTTGCAAGACTTCCTAACCATCACGCTAAGCATAGTCATTGAAGCTTTACCTTTTGTTATCCTCGGAATTATCATTTCATCTTTGATTCGCCGCTTTTTGCCGCCGGCCAAACTCACTAAAGCTTTACCGCGCAACCCATTTTGGCGACGATTTGTATTATCGCTAGCCGGACTAGCGCTACCAGTCTGCGAATGCGGCAACGTACCGGTCGCTCGCAGCTTACTAGCTCGCGGATTAAAACCTGCCGACGTCGTCAGTTTTCTATTCGCCGCACCGATTCTCAATCCCATCACCATTATTGCAACAATGACCGCTTTCAGTTTTCAGCCCTACATGATTTGGTGGCGAATTATTTTTGCATTGATAATCGTCCAATTGGCCGCCTTGATCGTCAGCTTCATGGACGAAAATAAAATCGTTCGCCCAGCTTTCAAAGAGTATTGCCGCGCGCACGAGCACAGCTCTAAATTCAATGAGATGCTTGGATCCTCGCGCGACGAATTCTGGCAATTATTAACCATGCTAAGTATCGGCGCTATCATTGCTGCCGCCACTCAAGTTTTCATACCGCGCGCCATCATTAACACTGTTGGTAACGACATCATCTTATCAGTTATCGCCATGATTGGCTTGAGTTTCGTGGTCTCGATCTGTTCCAGTATCGATGCCTTTTTTGCGTTAGCCTATGCCCGCAGTTTCACAGCAGGCTCGATTCTATCATTTCTATTAGCTGGTCCGATGATCGATATTAAACTAATCGTATTGATGCGAACCACTTTCCGTTGGCGATTTATCGCTGTGGTGATGTTAATAATTTTCGCATTGTCGTTTGCTGCGGGCATAGGAGTAAACTTGCTTTATGCGGGCTGATCTGGCTAATTTGGCGAAGTCATTGGGCGGAATTGCTGCCTGCGGATACGTTTTGTTGCTAGCTTGCCGCGGTCAGCTCAGTTTCTACATTCATCCGCGCTACCATCTTTTTGCTGCCATTTTGAGCACGATAGGTATCGTTTTCTTGGTTATTGATATAGTGTTGCAATTAAAGAGCGGAGCACTAACCGCACACCACCGTTTCAAATTCCGCCATATCAAGTTCGCCCCGTGTCTATCTATTCTAATTTTACTAGCAGGCTATCTGCTGCCGCCAAAACCACTATCGGCAAACAGTGTCGCTCAAAGAGAAAATTCTATCGCCGCCAGTCAAACAAACTATTGCAACACTCCTAAGCCTAGGGAAGGCGAGACGAATGTATCGATCAATCGCTGGCGATCTGCTTTCAACTCCTGCCAAAAACTATCGTATTTTGACAATACTAGCATAACGATAACTGGCTTCGTCTCGAGCGGCACACTACAGAACTACGGCTACGACTATTTCGAACTGGCGCGCTACGTTATTAGCTGCTGCGCCGCCGATAGCATACCTATGAAAATCTTAGTAGAAAAAACTCCTGCGAATAGCTACCGCGATGGCACTTGGTTAACCGTCAAAGGGAAGTTGATGCAAAAAATAATTAACGGTAAAGCCGAATACGTCATCACCGAGGCTGCCGCTACCGCGATACCGCAACCAGAAGACCCTTACGAATTATTTGGTTTATAATCTTGCCACTTTTTAGCAGCGCCATCTTCCTGGTAATATTCATGCGCGCGCCAGTTAGATAAGAAGTTTTTATCGCGCTCGATTTCACTTAGCAGCGGAAAAATCTCGCTGAGCAGCATTTCGTCGGGATATTGTTTTCTGTCCATCAGGGAACTCTGTCTGTTACTGCACAAATATGCATTAAGAAATATAAAGCGCTTGGTGCAAATATAGCCAGGCTTTGAACAGTGCAAGCGAAAATCGTGCATAGTCCGAATCGGCTGCGCCTCATCCTGATAAGCCTCAAATTTATACATCACCCAAATCAATGGCGTATCAAACGTCATGGCATCAGATAATTGCTGCTGACTATGTCGTAAGTTGTCCAGCTCTATCCGTATCTGCTCAACATCGCTATTCTTCAATTTCGCCAACGCCAAACGGCGCTCCGCAGCAGCAATCTTTGCTGCCAAAGTCTTATACTCATCATACATACTCAGCAGTCTATCAACCGCCACTCTCGCGCCATTCATCATCCAAGTTCCTCCGTAATTACTGCACGCGTAATCTCACGCGCCCGCTCGCCAATGACAACTAATTTTAATGACTCGTCAATGGCACCGCGCGTAACCTGTACCTGCTGCGGCGTTGCTTCGATGTGAAATATCTCGTCGCCATCAGCAACCGCGCCTTTCATGCGCCGCAAAGCATATTTATCTCGCAAACTAGCCCAGATCTTCTCAATCTTCTCAGCGCTAATAGTCAACTCAGCCACATCAACCACGCTATAATTCAAAGCATTCTCAGCCGCGTTATCCGCAGGCTCGTGCAGCAGTAAATAGTCCACAATATGTGACTTGTTACCAACAAGCTGCGCCAAATCAAACTTGCCGTGATCCATCATCACAACCTTCGTCAGCCCTTGTTGCAACAATGTTTCAATTAACTGTTGGCTGTCTTTTTCAGCCAGCAAATCCAGCTTGCTAATCAATATCATGTCCGCCGCCTGAGCTTCCGCCAGCAGCGTCTCCGCCAGGCCATCAGCCCTGGCTTCAGCGCCATCCACGACATACAACGACTGCTTCAAATCATACTGCTCAAAGATATCACCAGCCAGCAATTTCTCGACCACCCGCAAAGTGTTAGCGACGCCAGTCGATTCAATAATCACTGGCGCTCGTCCGCTTATTGCAAAATTGTGCAAAATATCAATCAACTCTTCGCCGCTACTGCAGCAGATACACTCGCCAGCAATTGTTGCCACTTCATCAACCCGTTGCGCCAGAGTGCAACTGTCAATACTTTCCGACGCAAACTCATTTTCAATCACTCGCGCGCCAGCAAACTCAGGCTGCTGCACCAAAAAATCCACTAGCGTCGTTTTGCCAGCACCCAGCGCACCGTTCACCAGATATAATGCAATCTTATCATTCATAATTAGCCTTTCTTGTACACATATACTGAGTTAATGATATCGTCGTCAGGATTATACTCGACCAGCAGCTGCACGCGTCGCAAACTATTCGGGTCAAACGCTGGGTATAACAACGTTTTCGCGCCATGCGCACCGCGCACAATAATCCGCCCGCCAGGCCGGAGCGCTGGCAAAATATTATCAATAATTTGTTGTTTGGCTTCAGCTGAATCGCCTGCCAGCCCAGCCACATAAATCACGTCGTAAGCATTATCCGGCAAAGCTACCGCCGCTCCGTCCGCCAACAAACACTCGCCAACCGGCCAGGCAATCGCCCGCGCTAGCTCGCGCGACTGTGCCAAAGCGGCCGGCGCCACGTCCACCAAATCAACCGCCGCGCCTGTCTGACGCCACAAACACCAAGCGGTCAAAGGCAGGGGACCACTGCCAATCATCGCCGCGCGGCTACTGTCAGTCAAGGACAAACCCGACCCGCCCAACAAGCCAACTTCACGCCGCACCAGCTCGCGGTAATTGTCAATATACCAAAACTTTTCCAGCTCTTGCTGCGGACGGGCCGAGCTGGCAATTCGCCGCGACCAATACATTTCCATCTCTGATTCCGATAGGGAACAACGGCGCTGCACTTCGCGACACACCTCATCATTACACCACTTCGGTAACTTTGTAGCCTGCACAGCTGCCGCCACCAAGCCAGAAAAAGCCGCATTGACGTCTGGCGATGGTGCAAAATCGTGCAAATTCATCACTGTTTTAATTGCCATATCCATAGCTTTTCATAATGCCAAACCCTCCGAATTATTGCAAATTTGTTGCAATAAGTTGTATACTTGCAATATCATGACCCTCGACGATCTATTTAAGCAGCACAACCTGCGCCTCACCAAACCGCGCCAGCAAGTCTTCGACGCACTGCAAAAATCAGACGTTCCGCTGACTATCAGCGATATTGCAAAAAACTGCAAGGATATTAACCGCACCAGCGTTTATCGCGCCTTGGTGGCGTTCAACGATCTCAAAATCATTAACGTCGTCCACGTCGGTTGGAAGAACTACTACGAGCTAGCCGAGCCATTCATTCCGCACCATCATCATTTATATTGCATCCGCTGTCAAAACGCTACACCAATCCAAACCCCAGAATTAGAGCAGCTCATCAATTACCTCAGCAGAAAATACAGCTTTTTGGTCGTTGATCACCATTTTGAGCTTGAGGGTGTCTGCCAAAAATGCCGGCAAGAACAGCAACTGACTAAAAGCATTAGTGCTAGCAAAAACAAGCCAAAGCCAGAACCAAAATCAACAAAGTAACCCTAATCGCCAATCATAGTCAGCAGCGTCTCGCGCTCGCGAATCAGCTCGCGGTAGCGTTTGAGCAAACTCATAATATCGTTGCGCTGCTCATTAGTGAGATCAAATACCGCCAACAACACTCCGTCAATTTCTTTGGCAGCCTTTTGCGTGTCCGACAGATTAGCTAATCCCGGTACAGTAGCCAGATATTCCGCACGAAGATCCTCGGTCTTTTTCTCGTAGAGAGCTAGCCGCTTAGCCGGGCTATTGGCTGACTTTTTACCGAGACGCGCCAACGCTTTTTCATACTCTTGCCGCGCCGCCAACACCGACACATAATCAATCTTCAGGCCAAATAACCGCGCCACCAAGCTATTTTGCGCTTGTTCAATCTCGGCAGTAGCACCGTCGATTTCGTTCAAACGCCGCCGCGCTTGGCGCGTCATCCGGCGAATCTGATGGCGCTCAACTTTCGACTGGAATAAACGCTTAATCAATCGCGCCTGCGGATCGCGGACTGTCATGCCGAATTCCTCGGCAACCGCACGGTAGAGCAAATAATCTACGTAGACTTCGACCTGCTGCGAACAAACTTCTGCCGACTGATTAACAAACTCTAGCGCCAAACGATGCAGCTTTTTTTCGCCTTCTGCATAATGTTGCAGCGCAAAACGCGCTCGTTCAATGCTTTGGCTCTGCTTTGCTGCGTATTGCAACAATGTTGCAGTTTGCTCATCATCTGTCAAGAAATTGTCGCTCATCGTCTTAATCAGCGTTTTCTGCTGCGGCGCGCTTTCGATTTTACGCAACCGCGGCAGGCAATCATCACGCCAAGACAAGAAAAATTCCAGCGTCATCGGCACGCTGCGATCAAAACGCCGCGCCATCCGCCGCAGCGAGCGCGGGCAAGCCGCATAGACGGCCGCCGCTTGCTGCCGGAACTGTAGCGGACGCACCTCTGCTAGCTTAAGCAAACGATTGTATCGCGCTGGGAATACTTTATCGATATCATTCATAGCGTACCTGAACCTTTCTAAATGAATAATTTAATAATTTCTGCCACGACGCACCACGTTGATTAAAGCGCCGGATCTCACCGTCGACCGATGCTACCTTGACCAGGGCTGGGCTGTACGGCACTTTACGGCTATACATCCACACATCATCGTAGTTCCAGCGTCGCAGCGACGGATAAACCCTTTTCAAAAGCTCCACGCCATTGCGATAAAAATACTGCGGGTCGGCCTCTGGCGGCAAGAACTTTTCGGCAGTCAGACCCATATTCTTGACGATACGGCGCACATCCTCCAGCGTCTGCTCGGCACCATTCTCGGCAATCAGCAGGGCATAAACGCTGCCGCGGCTGCGAAAAATCACCGCGTACGAATCGCGCCCCGTTTCGATATCGTCAAACAAAAATTCGTCGACCGGCATCTCGATATGAAACACCCGCGGAATCAGTTTTTGACATTCTTCACGGCGCATCTGATCATAGTTGAAGTCGTTAGCGGTCATACTTCCATTATACTATTTTTATGACGAAAAGTCAATATTGTTAGATAACAAAAAAGCGCTAGGTAAGGGTGGGCATCACCTAGCGCCATTCTGCCCTTCGTCCCACCCTATCGGGTATACGTGATCCACCTCACACATACGGTGATCCGCTGGACAAAGGGGTTAGTATACGCTAAAAAGTTGTCTAAGCACGAAAGTGGAGGGTAGATTACTGCCGTGCGCCTTTTAGCGCAACCTAACATAAGTTAGAATAGGGGGTATAAGGTGCTTGATTCACCACCTCGGGTCAATCAATCATCCCAATATTAGCACACCTTTGACAACATGTCAATACTTTTTAACAGGAATTTGTATGAAAATCAATAAAGTATCACCAGATAGCAGCGATTATCTCAAGGTATTAGCTAATATTGACGACAAGCCGCAAGCATTATATTACTTAGGCAAAATCCCTAAACAACGCCAGCCGACCATCGCTATCGTCGGTACCCGCAAGCCAACCAGTTACGGCGTCGAGGTAACAAATCAGTTTGCCAGCGGCCTGGCTAGCCGCGGTTTTATCATTGTTAGCGGACTAGCCCTAGGCACCGACGCGCTAGCGCACCGCGCCTGCTTAGACGCTGGCGGCACCACTATCGCCATCGTACCCAGCCAACTGCCAAATATTTATCCGCGCAGCAACAGCGCACTTGCCCGACGAATTGTCGAAAAGGGCGGAGCAATTCTATCTGAGCATTCTACTGATGACACCGAACCGTACATCCTCGGCCGCTGGAGCTTTTTAGAGCGCAATCGTCTGGTATCTGGCTTGGCCGACGCCGTACTAATTACCGAGGCTAGCGCTCGCAGCGGCACGCTCAATACTGCTGCCCACGCGCTAGCTCAAGGCAAAGACGTCTTCATCGTGCCCGGCAACATCACCAGCCCGCAGAGCGCTGGCTGCAACGCTCTAATCAAGCAAGGCGCCACGCCCGTCACCAGCCTCGACGACATTTTGTCGGTTGTCGCGCCAGAATCCATGCCAGACGCGCGAACCGACCAAACCAAGCTGCCGCTCGGCTCAACACCCGCCGAAACAGCGATCATCGAACAGCTCGCTCAAGGTATCCGCGACGGCGACCAGCTACAAAAGACTACTCAGCTGCCAGCAACCGAGTTCAATACTGCACTAACCATGCTTGAACTAACTGGCGCTATCCGCTCGCTCGGCGCCAACCAGTGGACGCTTGTCTAATTAATATTGTTTAAGCTTTTCGCAAATTTGTCATTTTCATCGTATAATTGTAGACTTAGATATTATGCCTATTAAGTCTCGTGAAAGGATTCCAAGATTCAATCCTAGGACTAATATCCTCACTATTCCCAACGCCATGAGTGTTGCTGGCGCGGTTCTAGCCTTGCGCGGCGCCAAACGCATTGATACCACTGCTGGTATCGCACAGGTTGCCGCTGGCCGGTTCATCGACGTTCTAGACGGCATCGTCGCCCGCAAAACGGGGCAGACAAGCGATTTCGGCGCGTTGCTGGATGCTGGGCTAGACAAAGCTGTCACTGCTATGAGATAAAAAGTAAAAACCTCGCACCAACGGAAATAATCGCCGCCATCACAGCTTTTAATGGAATCAACGCCGTTGCCAGCGCCAAAACGATAGTTGAAACTGGCGATGAAACTGTACGCCCGGAAATCTCTGGCAAATTGGCGCTAGCGCTCGAAACCAGCTCATTGCTAGCCCACCTAGTCGGTAGCCGTCTCGAAACCACCGGCCAGAGCCAGCTCGCCAGAGTTGCTCGCGGTATCGGCAATTTAGCGTTCGCTGTATCGCTGCCGTTCGCATTTAAATCAACGCTTTCGTACATTGAACGCGCCCGGCAATCAAAACACCGAAATGATAAATAAACAAGCAAAACTGGCGATTTGCGGCCTGAAGAGGATTTTTGGCTATTTTGTTGCAAAAAATAGTAAATTATTGCGAAACTATTGACACCGCCGTCCATATGTGATATATATATCAGCTTTTTGCTCAAAGTTCTGTAAAAAGGGCAAGAAGTAGCCCTTTTGCTTTGAGCGAGAACTCTTTTCCTAGGAGGGGAAATGAGACGCTTTTTTGAGGCGGTGGCGCGCGCCTTGCGCGG
>CAJPIO010000006.1 GCA_905365145.1 Candidatus Saccharimonadota bacterium
CCGTCTGGCGGCGCGCGATGCGCGCCGCCAGGTCAGTGAGCTCCGCGAGGAGCTCACTGAGTCGGATAACTGCTTCTCTCTCCTGAGCCGCCTGGCTCAAGAGCGAGAAGAGGATCTCTCTTGGATTGAGAGGCAGGCGCGCCTGTCTCTCGCCGATAGTCGCAAGATTATCGACGATTACAGGATTTTCCTGAAAGGAGGAGAGGAGGCGTCTCCTCTCCTACGCTCCCTCTTTTCTGAGGCTTTGAAAGAATGGTCGAATATTAATGACGGTCTCGAAACCGTCATTAACAACGTTGGCCAGGAGCTGGTCGGCGAGCAGACGCAGCTCGCCGACCTGTACGACACCGAGGAGGTGAACACCACCGACACTGCCACCGCCGAGGAGTGACCCTCCTCGGCAGAAAAGGGCTTTTTTAAGCCCGTCAGAAAATAGCCCGCCAGAGCTCTAAGCCTCGGCGCAAGGCCTTTCTGGCGGGCTATTTTCTTTGGTTTATTATCCTCAGCAGCCAGCACTAATTTGGTATTTTTAGCAAATCGGTTTACTATTATATAAGTATGAAGAATCTGGTTATCGTCGAGTCGCCAGCCAAAGCCAAAACTATCGAGAAATATCTCGGCAATGATTTTCATGTTTTGTCAAGCGTGGGGCATATTCGCGCTATCGCCAAAAAAACCAAAGACGGCACGCCGCCAATTGATATCCAGCACGGCTTCAAAACGACTTACGAAATCGACCCGGAAAAGAAAAAAGTAATCGCTGAATTAAAGAAAGCCGTCAAATCAGTCGGCGCAGCCAACGTCTGGCTAGCCACCGATGAAGACCGCGAGGGCGAGGCCATTGCTTGGCATCTGTGCGAGGTCCTAAAGCTTGACCCCAAAACCACCAAGCGTATTACTTTTCACGAAATTACCAAATCGGCTATCGAGGAGGCGATCAAGCATCCGCGCACCGTCGATATGAAATTAGTCGAAGCTCAGCAAGCCCGGCAGATTCTCGACCGAATTGTCGGCTTCGAACTTAGCCCGGTCGTCTGGCAAAAAGTCCCCGGCGGCAAGTCGGCCGGCCGCGTCCAGAGTCCAGCCGTGCGGCTGCTAGTCGAGCGCGAGCACGAAATTGACACCTTTGCTGGCAGCTCGCAGTTCAAAGTAACCGCCATTTTCGCCGCTGGCAAACAAGAACTAAAAGCCGAGCTAAAGCAGCGCTTCGACAGCGAGGACGCAGCCCGAGCTTTCCTCGAATCACTGGCTAGCGCTACTTTCACCGTTACCGACATCAGCACCAGCCCGTCAAGCCGCAATCCGGCCGCGCCGTTTACCACCAGCACTCTGCAGCAAGAGGCTAATAGCAAGCTCGGCATGGGCTCGCGCGCTACCATGGCCAGCGCCCAAAAACTATATCAAGAGGGTCGCATTACTTACATGCGTACCGACAGCGTCAACTTATCGAGCCAGGCCATCGCTGCTAGCGCCGATTACATCAAACGCTTATACGGCATTGAATATTCGCATGTCCGCAAGTTCAAAACTAAATCCGCTGGCGCCCAAGAAGCTCACGAAGCAATTCGCCCGACCGATATCACTCGCGAGTCAGTCAGCGGCAGCGACTATGACCAGCGTCTCTACGACCTCATCCGCCGCCGCACGCTGGCCAGCCAAATGGCGCCAGCCAAGCTAGAGAACACGACAATTACAATTAGTATTAACGACGAGGAAGAGCAAAACAGCTCAAGCAAAACCAACGACAAGCTCGTCTTTGAGGCCAAAGGTCAAGTCGTCCTCTTCGACGGCTTCCTGCGCGTTTATGGCGGCGGTAAAGATGACACAATTTTGCCAACCGTCAAATCTGGCGACCAGCTCCAACGCCACAGCGTCGAAGCCCGCCAAGTTTTCGCCCGGCCGCCAGCCCGTTATACCGAAGGTACGCTAGTCAAAAAGCTTGAAGAGCTCGGTATCGGCCGCCCAAGTACTTACGCCACCATCATGAACACCATCCAAACCCGCGGCTACGCCGAAAAAGGCGATTCCGAAGGCGTACCGCGCGATGTCATCTTATTGCAACTTATCGACAATAAGGTCGAGCGCGAAATTATCCAAGAAAAGACCGGCTCCAACAAAGGCAAGCTTGTACCGACGCCGGCCGGCGAGCTGATTAGCGGCTTTTTAACCGACCATTTCGACCGCGTCGTTGATTATGGTTTCACCGCCGACGTCGAGAAAGACTTCGACGATATTGCCGGTGACCGCTTGGCGCGCAACACCATGCTCGAGAAATTCTACGCACCATTCCATGCGCTGATTGAGCAATCCGGTAATATTGACCGCCGAACTGTCGGCGCCAACAGGGAAGTTGGCATTGATCCGAAATCTGGCAAACCAATTATTGCTCGCTTCGGCCGCTTCGGACCAATGCTGCAGCTAGGATCAAGCGACGACAAAGCCGACAAACCGCAATTCGCGCCGCTACCTAAAGGCGCCAAGATCGAAACCGTCACTCTAGAGCAAGCTTTGCACGCATTTGAGTTGCCGCGCCTAGTTGGCCAAACCGAGGACGGGCAAGATATCAAGGCTAACGTCGGCCGCTTCGGTCCATATATTCAAATCGGTAAACTCTACGTCAGTCTGAAAGATATCGACCCGCGCGAAGTCACCCAAGAGCAAGCGCGCGAACTATACGCCGCCAAGCTCAAAGCCGAAGCTGAGAAAAATATCGCTGACTTTGGCGACGGCATCAAGGTACTCAACGGCCGCTTCGGTCCATACGTTACCGACGGCAGCAAAAATGCCAAGATTCCCAAAGACACCGATCCCAAAGATATCACTCGCGACCAAGCAGTAGAATTGCTCGCTAACGCCCCGCAAAAAAGGTCGGCGCGGCGCCAAATACGACGAAAGAAGTAAGCATGACAACCAAGCTCCAACAAGTCCGACGTGTCCGCCGCTGGATGATGATTTTGCTGCTCGTAGTAATGATTATCGTTGTCTTCTCGCTAAATGTTCACAGGTCGTACCGCACCGATAATCATCCACGTCTGGGCAATGTCGCTAATGTCGACTCTGATATCCCGTATTGCGCCGGCCAAGACAAGCAGAAGTTTGATTTATACACGCCGATCAACAGCCTACTCAATACTCATACGACACCGTACCCGCTAGTTATTTATATCCACGGCGGCGGCTGGCATAAGGGCGATAAGCGCAATTCGCTGCTTGACTATTACGGTTCTAGTTTGACAGCGGCTGGTTTTGCGGTCGCCTCGGTCAACTACCGCCTAGCGCCCAAATACCATTATCCGACACAAAATAACGACGTTGCCTGCGCTATCGACACCATCGCCAAACTCGCCAGCTCCTATAATATCGACACCAACAATGTAATTCTTTTTGGCGACAGCGCTGGCGGGCTCCTGGCTATCGACTACGTCTTAACTCGCCAAGACAGCCCAATTACTGTCCGCGGCGTGATCAGTTTTTATGGTACCACCGACCTGGTCAACCAATTACAGCGCACCAAGCGCAACCCAAATGCTTACAAATTCCTCGGCACCCGCAATGTCGATACTGCCCGCGTCGCCAGCCCGCTGTACCAACCGATTGCCAAAACGCCGCCGCCGTTTTTGTTTTTCCACGGCACCAAAGACAGTATTGTGTCGATTGAGCAGGCTTACAAGTTCTATCAGCGTATCTTGGCCTACCAGCCGAGCAGCCGCTTTATTCGCGTTGCCAATGCCGGCCACGGCTTCGACGACAGTGGACGCAGCACCAAACCGACCAGCGACGAAATTCGCCGCACACTTACGCTATTCGCCCTCAAGCATATCAACAGCGACCAGTCAGAAACTCAGGCGCAAACCACGCCAGAAAAAGTCCAGATATTATTAGACAATGATTAAGCTGTTTAATCAGCTAATTATTCATTTGTGTTTTGAATAAGCTTTGCTCAATAAACAATTATATTTTGTGATAAACCGTTAAATTAACCAGCATCGGTACAGCTTTAACACCTTAAACTTTGACAAAAATAAGTATTATTGTTAGCCTAGACATTATTCTTTATTAAAAAAAGTAGCAAAAAAGTATTTACCATAAGCGTCTATATTGTGATACAATATAACTAGTTAGTATTTGATTTGACAATCTAACTACTATGTATTATAATCAGATACGAAATTACGATATCAAACTAAAATCACTCTCGAGGGGCGGGGAGTGGAGATAAAAGGATAAGGATCGCATGACCGAAACTACCGGTACACCTGCTGTGGAGACTATCAAGACAGCAATTGAGGATATTCTTAAGACCATAGACCAAGAACGCGAACGCGAAATCATCACGCGCCGTTTCGGCCTATATGAACGCCGGGAAACGCTTGAGCAAATCGGCGAACTACTCGGTATCACTCGCGAACGTGTCCGACAACTCGAAAAAGCCATCTTGGCCCGCCTCAAAACCGCTGCCGCCGACGGCAAAATCCCCGCCATTAGCGACGCCGAGCGCCTAATTATCCGCGACCTTTCCGAAAACGGCCGCGTCGGCCGCGTCCAAGACGTCGCCAACCGCCTTTCGAAAGACAAAGCTTCCAATAATACCCGAGCTCACGTTGCCTTTATCGGCGAGCTGTCGCCGCGCTTCGTTATAATCAACGAAACTGACAATTACCACCAGGGCATCAGTATCGCCGAAAACGGTAATGAGAAGAAAATCCGCGGCGACATTGATAGCATTGTTAAAACCATCAAAAACCACGGCCAGCCAATCGACATCGAGAGCCTGCACGGCATGTTGACTTTCGAAAGTCCGTCTCAAATCCGCGGCCTGGCCAGCTTATCCAAAAAACTAGCCAATCTCAAAGACGTTTGGGGCCTGGCTAAGTGGCCGACCGTCAATCCTAAAAACATCCGCGATAAAATCTACGTCATTTTGGCAGGCAATGGTAAGCCGATGCACTTCTCCGACATTTCTAAAGCTATCAAGGAAAGCGACTTCAAGCGCAGAAACGTTACCACTCAAGCTATCCACAACGAACTTATCAAAGACAAACGCTTCGTCCTAATCGGCCGCGGCATTTACGCCCTCGACAGCTGGGGCTATAGCAAAGGCACCGTTTCAGATATTATTGCTGATATTTTGCGCAAAGCAGGCGAACCGCTTCACCGCGACGAAATTGTCAGGCGCGTACTCAAGAGCCGCCAAGTCAAAGAAACAACTATTCTACTCAATTTGCAGAGCAAATCGATGTTCAAGCGCGTCGCCAAAGCGACTTACACCATCGCCGAACCACAGCAATAATCTATCTGCGGATTCCGCTTAATCTTGCAAAAATAACAGAGGTATGATATAATGAAGGTATAGCTATGTCATTTATCACTTCTGTTATTGCTCTATTGTTGCAATGGTATGTCTGGGGGCCGTTGGTTATTGTGCTGTTATATCTGACTTGGCGCAATTATCGCAGTATTGATGTAATAAAGAACGTTGAGAGCGTCTTGTTAACCCTAGAGATTCCAAAGACTAACGATAAGTCTGAGCTGGCCGCCGAGCAAATGTTCGCTAGCCTCCATGGTATTTTGCGCGATGCCCGCGAGCTGAAAGCTAACAATGGCTATCAGGAGCACCTAAGCTTCGAGATTGCCTCGGTGGGCGGGCGGATTCAATTCTACGTTTGGACGCCGAAATCGCTGCAAAGCTTCGTCGAAGGGCAGATTTACGCCCAATACCCGCAGGTACAAATCCATAAGGCTGAAGAAGATTATGTCGCTCACGAACGCCACCACAGCGTAGTCTATACTTCAGAGATTACCTTAACCGACAAGGAATTTTTACCGATCAAAACCTTTCAGAGTTTTGAAGTTGACCCGCTAGCTGGCATCACCGGCACGCTCGCCAAGCTCGAAGATACCGACGAAGAAATTTGGATACAGATGCTAGTACGCCCGGTCGCCGACAGCTGGCACAAAGAAGCCGACGCTTGGATTCAATCGGTCAAAGCAGGCGGCTTCAACCTATTCGGCACCGACGGCATAGGCAAGTGGATTGCCGGCCTATTTTCTGCCCTGTGGCAACCGCCTGAACAAGCAGGTGCTAGCGGCGGTCCAGAATTATCAGAACGCGACAAGACTCGCATATCTGAAGCTGAAAAAAAGGCGACCAAACTTGGCTATCAGGTCAAAGTCCGCGTCGCTTACCTAGGTGAGCGCACTAGCGACGCCAAATTACGTATGCAAGGCATCATTGGCACCTTTAAGCAATTTAACTCTACCAATCTCAACGGCTTTAAGATGTCGAACGATAGCTTCGCCAAAGAGGCGCTCGCCAAATACAAGACCCGCCTCTTTGCCGACCGCGGTTATCTGATGAATATTGAGGAAGTCGCCAGCGTTTATCATTTACCGCACACTAATGTCGAAACGCCAAACATTGTCTGGGCTAGCACCAAAACCGCCGAGCCGCCGCCGAAGTTGCCAGTCATAACTGGCGACCCAGCGCATGATGAGAATATCTCGGCCTTTGGCATGACTAATTTCCGCGGCATCAACCACCAATTCGGCATGCTGCGCTACGACCGCTCGCGCCATGTTTACATCATCGGCCAGACGGGAGCAGGGAAGAGCGGCTTGCTCGAGCTATTCGCTTTGAGCGATATTTTCCACGGGCAAGGCTATGCTGTCATTGATCCGCACGGCGACTTTGCTATCAATAACATGCGCTTCATCCCAGGCTCGCGCCTGCAGGATGTTGTTTACTTTAACCCGGCCGACACGCAGTATCCGCTCGGTTTCAACCCGCTAGAGGTCACTAATCCGTCGCAAAAAACTAATATCTCATCAGAAGTTATCGGCGTGCTGAAGCGCATGTTCGGCGACTCTTGGGGTCCACGCCTCGAGTATATCTTGCGCTATACCATTTTAGCGCTACTAGACCGGCCCGAGACTACCATGCTCGATATTACTCGCATGCTCACTGACAAAAAGTTTCGCAAAGACACGCTCAGCTACTGTAAAGACACCGTGGTACTGCAATTTTGGAATGTCGAGTTTGCTAGCTGGACCGATAAATTCCAAGCTGAAGCCATCGCGCCAGTCCTCAACAAAGTCGGCGCCTTCACCGCTAATCCAGTCATCCGCAACATTATTGGTCAGCCGAAATCGACTTTTAACATCCGCCAAATTATGGACGAGGGTAAGATTCTCGTCGTCAATTTGAGCAAGGGTCTAATCGGCGAGGATAACGCTGGCATTCTCGGCTCATTTTTGGTCACCAAAATTCAGCTCGCCGCCATGAGCCGCTCCGATATCCCTGACATCAAGGACCGCCGGCCATTTTATCTATACGTCGACGAGTTTCAAAACTTTGCTACCGACTCGTTCGCTACAATTTTATCCGAGGCGCGCAAATACGGCCTCAACCTGACCGTCGCCAACCAGTACATTAGCCAGATGGAAGAAACCGTCCGCGATGCTGTTTTCGGCAACGTCGGTACCGTAATTAGCTTCCGTGTTTCTGCTGATGATAGTCCTATACTCGCCAAGCAATTTGAACCGCAGTTCGAGCCAAATGACCTACTACAGATGCACAATCGTAACTTTATCATCAACATGGTCATCAACGGCGAGAAGGCTCCAGCCTTTAGCGCCAAGACGCTTAATCTGCCAGCTGCGCAAGACGACAACACCGGCCGGATTATCCAGTGGACGCGCGATAATTATAGCCGCAACCGCAGCGATATTGAAGCCGATATCGCCAACCGAATCCTACCGCCAGAAAACCTAGTCGTCAAAAAACCTGGTCCTGCCTATACGCCGCCAAAAACACCCGAACAGCGAGCCGCCGATCGAGCTGCTCGCACCGCCACCAAACAGCAACAAGAGCTAACACAGCCTATCGCCAAGCAGCCGTCGGTTAAGCTTGACAAAGGTGCAGTAGGGCTGCTACAAATAGACCACGGCCAAAACAACAAAAACGCTACAAAAGCCGCGACAGACAATGTCCCTAACGTATCAGACCCTACTAAGACTACTAGCGATAGCAATAAGCCAAAACGCAAACGCACTCGCAGCCGCCGGCGTAAAACTCCAGCTGCAAGCGCTTCTAGTTCGTAATCAACCATCACACCATGCCTCTACCACTAAAAATAGCCACTACGTCGCATGCTCATGACGCTCAAGTTGGCGAGATTATTGATCTATTATGCAAACCCAGTATCTGCGGCCCAATTTCAGACATACTAGGCCGAGATGCTTTCGTGGAAGCAGCTACCGACCTAACGCAGCGTTTATACTTGGGTGAGTACGCCGCTGCACTGGCCAGATACATCGATGAAAGCAGCAATACCATCAAACCAGTTGGCACAATTATCTATAGCCAGGACTCAAACGATCCTAAAATAGCAAATTTGGAACTAATCGTCGTACGAGAAAAATATCGACTCCGGCAAGTAGGCACGCAGCTGATGAAAATAGTCGAGGAAGAAGCGAGATTATTCGGCGCAATCCAACTACAAGCACAAGCACCCCAGAAAATGCCAGACCTACAGAGCTTCTTAGCAAAAAATGGTTTCTATTACAGTCGCATGGAAGAGAGTGAAGGCGGGGTTTTGTTTTTGCGGTATAAAAAAGATATTAAGGATAAGAAGATCTAAATTGTTAGGGAACTATAACGCGCAATAAAATGGCTTAGTATCTTACGCTGGTATTAAGAAGAATAGAAGTATGCTTATACTCATTACTTATGCTTATCGCAAGCTATGCCGTCACCGTCTCTATCAAGATGCGGCGAATACCCCGGTTCGCCGCGGCGCATATGGCTATAGCCGGCAGCACGCGCTTCTTTGCAGCTACTAAAATGTAATTCTGCCGAGGGAGCGGGTGTAGGTGTTGCTGGGCGTGGGCGTGGAGGAGTTGTTGAAGCTGGTTGCGGAGCGGCAGGAATAGGGGCAACTTGGCGAGGTGCAGGCTGCGGTCGCGCTTGCTGCTGTTGCTGCCGAGCTTTAGCTGCGGCAGCCGCTGCCTCTTCTTGCTTTTTCTTTTCTTCAGCGTCTCTCTTGGCTTTCTCGGCACGCTCTTTTTCTTCCTGCTTGGATTTTTCTAATTTGGCAATACGCTCAGAGAGCTGACCGCGTTTATCCTCTGGTAATTTATTGACATCCGACTTGGCGCGGGAGATATTCTCGTCGTTCGATTGCTGCTCGGCTTTTTTAACCGATTCCTCAGCACGTTTGAGGGCTTTTTCTAGCTCTTGTTTGTCATAATCAGCTTTCGTTTGGCGGTGAAACCTGATAGCTTTATCACCGTGGCGTTTGCCATCGATGACGGATATAGAAATATTGCTGTCGCCCTCTTTTATGTCTTTAATTTCATACTTAATATCGCCAGCTGAATTTTTATGCCCGTGTATGCTAGTCTTACCGTTAGCTACCTTTACCTCGGCAAGTAAGCTGACTCCTGATATTTTAGCAGAAATTTCGCGCTTGTCGGTGTGGTAATCAAGCTTAATGTTTTCGTCCACATTGGAAATAACGATAGGAACATTGTCCTTCTCAAGGCGAGACTGCTCCATTACATTGCTGGCATGTCCTATAACAGCAAGAGTAACGACAACTCCGCCAAAGATAAGCCAGCCACGCTTATACTTCTTAGTAGAGGTCTTATTCTTGCTCTCTTTCTGTTGTATTTGTCCAAACTTTTTTATAGCCATTGTTATTTTCCTAGATATCTTTAATTAATTTAACTATCCAATCCGCTTATAAACATATCACAACATACTCCAGACAACAATATAACTTATAGCTTCTAAACATTTAGAGCAATCGCCCTAGCAATTAAGAACCCTGAGACACCATCACTACATCTGCGAACCCCAAGATAGAGCACGACGGTAAAAACCTCATAGAAAAGATCATGCTATACTTACATTAATGGAAGTACTATTTGTCATAATCATAATTTTTGCCTTAGTAGCAATCGGAGTAAAAACAAATAATAATATCGCCAAAAAACCAAAGAGAGAATACGTATACGCTAAAAAAGCCTGCGCAATGACACAGCACGAGCTAATATTCTATAAAACCCTGCTTGAAGCAATAAGCGGCTGCGTAATCATCCCGCAAGCTCACTTAAGCATGTTTTTAGATCATAAGGTTTACGGACAGAACTGGAGCAGGGCATTTTCAAGAATCAACGGCAAATCAGTGGATTTTCTTATTTGCACCAATAATATGAAACCGCTCATAGCTATTGAACTTGACGACAACACCCATGATCGTCCTGACCGCCAAAAGCGCGACATTTTCGTTAACTCAATTATAAGCAATGCAAATATGCCCCTGCTGCGGTTTAAGGGGGATGAGTGGAATAGTGAAATCATCAAGCGAGAGGTCGCCCGCGCTATTAAAGAATCAACTCTCGAAAAACTATAGAACAAAAAGCGAACTAATTATCCGCAGGTTTCTTAAAGTAATGCCAGAATAATTATCTAACAATTGCCAATATTTCATAGATTCATAAAATACCATCTTTAGCGATCAAAGCCCAAACCATAATCAATAACACAAATTAGCGCGCCAAAAGCCATCAACAGCTCATAGCAATAAAAACATGGAACATGGCAAATATAGATTTAGAACATAAATATACCGGCAGACCCAAACAGGGCGGTAGCATAATTAATCGCCGCCGATACCTACAAAAGTTTACAAACTACATAAATTTATCTTGAAAAAAGACGATGGAGTAATCATGTTTCGTAGATAGTTTTAATGTCGCACAATGTCCGTTTTACGTCTTATAATCTATGTTGTCAGGATGATTAATCATACGTTCGCAAATAACGATTTTACTTGATACAAGCCGCAGCTTATTAATCTTGGTCTAAAATGGGGAGCCTTAACCACGCTACTAGAGTCATCTTTTACTTTTACTTTTACTTTTACTTTTTATTCGCTATATAAAAAAATACCGCCAACCAGCAGTTATATAGATATAAGTCCACGCACTCGAAAACAAACTCGAAATTTAAATTGTAGTAATTAGCACATGTTTATAGACTTAAGTTATCCACAGAAAAAATCTCAGCGCTGTGAGAATAAATTTGCATTTTTTCAAAAATATTATCCCCTACTACTTTTCCCGCCCCACCTGCTTTATTTGACTTTTTGCATTTTCAATATTTTAATATAGTTTTTTCACCTAGCCTTTTTAGCTGCTTAATAGAACAAAAGTAGAACATAACTCACCAATACAAGAGTAGCCTACTATCTAAAGCCTCTTTCTCATTTATAAAAAGCACGCCTACTCACCCGCACATCAATATACTCTGCAGCTACGCCTCTGTTCGTTAAATAGCGGATGGCACGCACCGCGTCTTCGACTTGGCCAGCCGCTGGGCGGTCAACTGTCATTTTAATCGAGTACCCCACCCCGTCGAGACTGACTAGCACCTGGCGAGTAGTACTAGCTGGCAGAATCATTTTATTAACAGTAAGATTGTTTTCTTTGAAATGCCCCACAACCTTACCGATAAACTGCAGGAAACGGCCGCTAATTACTGAATTGCCAACGCTTGCACGAATTCCAGTTTGATCCTCGACGGCGATAACTGACGTACCGAGGATATTACGTTCAAATACTACACCTGTGCTATCAACATAAGCTTTCGTGCTACCAGACTGCCAATAAACCACTGGCGAACGCAAATTAACCGAAAAATCGGCCGACCAGAGAGCACCTTTAGCTGGCGGCGACACGCTAGACACCTCTGGGTATCTACTTTGAATGGCTCGGCTAAGATTATTAGCATTGATGTTTACAGCCAACCGCTCGAGCGGATTAGCAGAGAGGTAATCTTGAATTGCTGCTGCATAATCGCGGGCGGCAGTTTGTACTTCTGGATCGTTACTAGTGCCGACAATTTGCACTTTCGGCTCGACAATAATCTGAGTAAGCAGCCACCCCAAACCAGCAATTAGCACTAATGCGCTAATCAACGCTAAGCGGATAGAGCGGCGTTTGCGCTTCAGGTTGTGCGCCTGCACGCGCGGTGATTGCAAGCTAGCCGATTGCTCATTAGGACTAGGCACCGAGGAAATGAGGCTACCAGTCAAGGTACGATTACGCCGAAATAGTGTTCCCGCACTAGGCGAGCTATCATTAACCACAGCACGGCGCCGCACAGGCTGTGCGGCGCGGCGTGATTTAGATTTTTTCGATCTCATACCAAACATGCTTGTGGTATTAATTATATCATTTTGCAGCGCTATCAGGGTTTGTTCGGCAGCTATTAGCAGCATCTAGAATCATATCAGCCATATCTTTAGCAGCACCAGGGTGCGCAAACGACAGAAAAGCCTGCCCCATTCGCCGTGCTTCTGCGGGATCGTCAATAACGTTTTTTATCTCGTCGACGAGCAGCTGCGGCGTTTTTTCCATTTGCATTTCATCAATAACTTTGACAGCGCCTTTATCTTCATACACCTTAGCATTTTTAATTTGATGACCACCGGTCAAAAAGCCATTCGGTACCAGAATCGTTGGCTTGGCCAGCGCCGCCAACTCGAGAATTGTGGTCGCACCAGCTCGTGCTACCACAACATCAGCCGCACCAAGCATATCAATCATACCATCGCTAACGAAATCGTAAACTTTAACTTGATCTATATCCTCTGGCAATCGCCGTCGAATCTCGGCATATTGGCCAGTACCAGTTATTAAAATTACGCTAGTGAACTGTGTAAGTTCGCTAATAGTATCTGCCACAGCATTATTCAACCGTTCCGCACCCAAACCGCCGCCAGTAACCAGCACTAACGGTCTGTTACTTGGAAATCCTAGTTTTTCCTTAACCACGCGGCGCTGTTGCTCGCTGTACGGCTTAAATCCCTCGCGGATTGGTACGCCAACGTAACGACTAATCGCCTTGGGGTACGGATAATATTCTAGCGGAGCACCAGTACCAATGCGATCAGCCCAACGTGCCAATACGCGATTAGTTAACCCTGGATGAGCGTCTGAGTCGTGAATTACCAGCGGAATGCGCAGCACATGTGCCGCCAAGCCGACCGGCATGCAAACGTAGCCTCCTTTCGTAAATATCACATCTGGACGCCAGGCAATCAGCTTCACTAAGCTCTGAACAAAACCCACGCACACCTTCAGCGCATCAATAAAATTTGGCCACACAATCGTCCGTAAGCGTAACAGCTGACGTACAACGCTAAGATTATGATAGCGGCGTAATTTACCGCTAGCAATGACATCTACGCGCACCGAGTTATCAAAGCTAGCCATAACATTGCGCGCTTGCTTGCTAAATTTGCGGTCAACCCAAAACCGCAGTTCTGCATCTGGCTGCTGTTTTTTAACTTCTCGCAACACGGCGACGACTGGAGTAACGTGACCCCCCGAGCCGCCGCCTACGGCTAATATCCGCATCTTGGCCTCCTATATCTATTGGTTTATGCGCAGTATATCGTGATAGCTGAAAAACAATCCCCAAAGCCGCGCCCGAAAACAGCATACTACTACCGCCAGCACTCAAGAACGGCAGCGTTATACCTGTTAACGGCGCTAAGTGAATCATTGATGCAATATTCATGAAAAAGTGCGCAAATAACCAGCCAAAAATACCCGCCACTACCAATCGCCTGGTCATATCTGGCGAATATTCAGCAACTCGCAAAACCCGCAGCAACAAAGCTGCAAACAGCACTACTACCAACACCGTCCCGGCAAAACCAAAAATCTCGCCAATTACGGCAAAAATCGAATCGTTAATTGCCTCTGGCAAGTAGCCTGTCGACTGAATACTCTTGCCGATACCGCGGCCAGTTAACCCGCCTGTCCCCAACGCAATCATTGCGTTTTTGATATGATAATCGTTATCGTCTTGCGAGGCTGATTTACTCGCTCCGAAAAACGTCGTAATCCGTTCCAACCGGTGCGGCGCCGTTACTGCCGTGAGCCCCAAAAACAGCACGCCCACTAATGCAATTTGCATCAGAGTTTTCATTCTTATCGTACTCACCATAAATATCGACGCCGCAGCCGCCGCTATCGCCACTCCCGAGCCCATGTCTTTTTGCAACACTACGACAATAAATAACAAAAAGCCGACCAACGCCGCTGCTGGATAGACTGTTTCTTTCAAGTCGTTTATCTTACCCTCTTGGTAGCGTTTACCTAAAAACACCGCCATATACAAAGTCATTGCTAATTTTAGCAGCTCGGACGGCTGAAAATTAACTGGCCCCAAGTGAAACCAGCGATAAGCGCCTAGCGTGTTCTGCGCTACTGCATCAATATGCAGAATATTTCCAATCAAAAAAAGCAAAAACGATAAGCCAATTCCAATCATCATTAACTGAAAAATATACTTCTTGAGATAATCAAACGGTACTAATACTAGCAGTACAAAACCACTAACTGCCAGGCTAATACCCATAAGCTGTTTGAAAAAGAAATACGTGCTAGAATAATCGCTGCCATAAGCACTATTCTGTAAATTAGCATACTGCGGCCCGACCGAATAAACAATTATCATTCCTACTAGCATTAACAACGCCGCACATAACACCAACCAATAATCAGGCCGGTGTTTACGCTGGATTTTGCCATCGGTAAATTGTACGTACCTGTCGCGGTGCCGAGCGCCAATCACGGAGCAATATGCCCCCCGGTCATCGCCATCGCCATCCCCACAAACGCCGCCACGCCAGCAATCACCCAAAAACGCATCGTCACTTTAGCCTCTGGCCAGCCTGATGCCTCCAGATGATGATGAATCGGCGCCGACAGGAATATCTTGCGATGGAATAATTTCTTGCTGGTCATCTGCAACAAGCTCGACCCAGCCTCGACCACGAACAATATGCCGATAATCGGCAGCAAAAACAGCGTGTTGGTCATCATCGCTACCACGCCCAAGCTCGTCCCAAAAGCAAAGCTGCCAACATCGCCCATAAAGAATCGCGCTGGAAAGATATTGAACCACAGATAACTCAGCAAAGCGCCGACCACTGTGAAGCAGAACGCCGCTAACTTCAAGTGGCCTTGCAGTAGCGCAATCACACCAAATGCCGAAAATGACGTTATCAGCAAACCGCCCGCCAAGCCGTCCAGGCCGTCGCTTATATTAACCGCGTTACCCGTCGCTACCACCACAAACACAAACAACCCGACAATCCACGCGCCCATTTGCCAATCGCCAACGTATGGGATATGCACCGACGAGTAGCCAAGCTTGCAGAAGAAGAACCAGCCCAGCACCAGCCCGACACCGATAATCATGGCAAATTTCACCCAGCTACGCAAGCCAGCATCCTTGCGGTTAGAGCCAAAAACGTTCAAAATATCATCAATCAGACCAATCGCCGCGCCGCCAACCAACGCCGCCAATGGCAGCCAAGTTTGCGCTCGATCCAGATTAAAGGCCAGCGTCACCGCCATAATCGCCACTACGGCAATTATTCCCGCCATGGTCGGAATATGCCGCTCGATTTTCTTCTTATGTAATAAGTTAAAAATCTTGAGTTTTTCGCCAGTTACCGCTGCCGTACGCTGTGTTTTCCAGAATTTATATTTGTAAGCAAAATATGTATATACTGGCGTTAGCAGCATCGCCAGTAGAAACGCCATCAAGCTCATTAGAAAAACAGAGTTCAATTCGTTTCCAAAAGTTACAATCGACATATTACCATTATACTCCCTACCCTACTCTCTCGGGGCTAATTTTAAGTATTTTATCATCCAGTTGGATATCTCGTTAAAAATAGGCTTGGCGTCCGAGCCGCCGCCCATACCGCGGCCGTCTGCCGCTATCTCTACCATGATAACGTAACGCGGAATTTTGCCGTATTCACCGCCAAAGCCCAGATAGGTACCAATCGTCTCGTTATCGTCATACTTGCCGTTAACAATCACCTGCGAAGTACCGGTCTTGCCGCCGACTAGCCAGCGTTCCGAGTCGTCATGCGGCTTATATGTCGCATAATGAGCCTGATGTACCATTTCGCGCACTGTCTGCGACGAAGCTTCGCTGATAGCACGAGCGCTAGTCTTCGCCGCCGTAGCCGCGAACTTGCCGCCATCACCCATCGTGCCGTTAATAATCGTTGGCGCGTGATATACGCCGCCATTAACTACCGAACAAAAACCGCTCGCCACCTGCAGCATTGTCACATTCATACCCTGGCCAAACACCATATTACTGTAACGCACAGCATTACCTTCTTGCTGTGCTGGCGAAATAACTGTGCCGCCCGCCTCATTCGCTAGCTCAATACCAGTCAGCTGCCCCAGCCGGAAACGATTATAAAAGTAATCATAAATCGTATCGCGAGCGCCGCGAGTAATATAAGAACCATTTCCCAGCCGCTGCGCAATCGTTACCATACCAGTATTCAGCGACCAGTTCAGCGCTGTCTGCATAGTGATGTCGCCATTCAAGAAGCTGTTTTTCGAAGCGTTATTGATTGTGATGTCTTCAACCTTGATTTTGCCAGTATTGTTGTAAGTACTCTGCGGCGAGATAACGCCTTTGTCGATTCCGGTCGCTACCGTGAAAGTCTTGACATCAGAGCCCGCTTCGTACGGATGCGAAATCGTATCATTGTTAAAGACCGACACGTCAGAAGTATTGATATTCGATGGATCATACGTCGGCATATTAGCCATTGCTAGCACTTTACCAGTACTTGGCTCCATGACGATAGCGCTTGCTCTAGTGGCTTTACTACGCTTAGCACCAGCCTCAAGCGCTGATTCGACTTGTGCCTGAATATTACGATCAATCGTCAAAATAATACTCTGGCCATTTACTGCCGGCTGGCGGACATTCTTATCGCCAATTGTCAGTGGTACGTCGCGAGCATCCGTCACCGTTTTGAGCATGCCGTCGCGCCCTGACAGAGTTTGGTTATTAGCTTGCTCGAAGCCATATACTCCCTTACCCTCGTGATTAACAAAACCCAAAACCTGGCTAGCCAATCGTCCTTCGGGATAAACTCGGCGCGTTCCAACTTCAAAGCCAATGCCTGCTAGCTTTTTCTTCTTGATTAATTCAGCCTGCGTCCGCGTAATATATTTCGTCAAAATTTGGTAGCGGCTAGGTTTTTTGTCGATCAGCGCCGCGAAACCATCAACTACGTTGCCGCCAGCGACGCTATTCAGCGTATCTACCACCGCCTGCTTGTCAGACACCTGTGTTGGATCTGCCCAAACTTTATAGACAGTCTCATTCATCACCAGCGGCTTCGGGTCGCTGCCGTCCATAGCGTAAATCTCGCCGCGCTGCGCTTTGAGCGTGAATTTCTTGATCTGTTCATTATCGGCCTGCTTTACATAGTAATCATGCTGCACTACCTGCACCACGAAAAGCTGCACTACAAAAATGGCCGAGACGACCAACACTATACTAAACAAAAAGCCAACTCTCGAGCGTCGAATAAAACGAGTTGGCGATACGCTCATGATCTTAGAACTCCTATTTGCTTACATACTGAGTATCAGCCGGGGTAGCCATCCTTTGAGCAACGCTGCTGTCTTTAACTGATTGCAGAGCTGTTAGGCGAGCATTCTCAACCGCCAAATCGCTCTTCTGCTCGGTCAACGTCGAAATTTTATTACTGACGTCATTTGACTCATAATCATAGCCCGAAACACTCCCCGCTTGTGTTAAGTATAACAGACCTAGCAGCGTCAAGAGAAGTGCAATAATAATCGCATTAGAAATCGGGCCGAGTTTGATAGCCGATGCAAAAGCAACTGTATTGCGGTTGCGCCCATAATTACCTTGGCGCCGGCTATTAAATTGTGTAGTTCGTGAATATGACATGTGGTGGATTCGTTTTTGTTATTTATTTTGACACTCAAAAGCCAGAGGAACGTTAGGAGAAAAACGAAAATTACGCTCCTCTGCCCTATGAGTTGTGTATTTTTGCCTAAGCGGCGCGGCGCACGACAGTGATGTCATGCTGAACGTCGGCTTGGACTTGTACTTGGATGCGGCGAGTCATGCTACATCTTCCTTTCTGTTTTTATATTTTCACAGCGACACGAAGCTTAGCACTTCGCGAACGCGGATTGTGAACATCTTTAGTGGCTCCATCGACAGGATGCTTCGTAATGATACGAAGTTCCGCCTCGTAGCCGTTCTTGGCCTGTTCGGCAAAGTATTGCTTAACAATACGATCCTCCAGGCTATGAAAGCTAATTACACCGACTCGCCCGCCCTGCGACAACAGCTCGGGTAATAATGGCATAATCGCTCGTACTTGCTCAAGCTCATCGTTTACAAAAATCCGAATCGCCTGAAAAGTACGTGTCGCCGGATGCGTTCGCTGGCGCCGTCCGACGTGCGCCTTCAAGATAGCCGATGCTAAATCTTCAGTTGTCGCCAGCGGTCTAGCCTTAATAATCGCAGCAGCATAACGCCGCGCAATATTTGGCCGCTCTTCGCCGTAATCGCGAATAATCCGCTCCAGCTCGCTCTGCGAATAGGTGTTAACCACCTGCTCTGCAGTTAAAGCTTGCCGCCGATCCATCCGCATATCCAGCGGACCGCTATGCGAAAATGAAAATCCTCGCTCAGCCCTATCAAGCTGTGGTGACGACACCCCCAAATCAATCAATATCATATCAAACCGCTTACCTATAGCAATCAGCTGCCGGGCAGCGCTGACAAAATCAGCGTGTATTAATTCTGCCCCTTTGCCGACAAATGCCGCTAGGTTTGCTTGTGCAAATTCATCGCGATCGACCAAAGTCATTCCGCGATAATTATGCGTTCGTTCGACAATGGCGTCCGCATGTCCGCCGTATCCAGCCGTCAGGTCGAGATAACTCTCGCCATCTTTAGGATTAAGCAACCGCACAACGTCATCAAGTAATACCGGAACATGAAGTGGTGGATGTTCTTTAATACTCATTCCCCCATCATACCACATGGTCTGATAGAGGTCTCGAGATCACCAATCCGATAGCGAGCTGTTTGTTTTCGCATAGGAGTTTTTGTTTTTGTATAGTCAAGCATGCTCAAATTACGAGAATTGTCAAACAATTCATATTTCGTCTAAGCATACCTTTGAGAGACTTGTGTGTGAGGTGGAGTTTTTGGGAGGTGTTGTGTTAGAGGAAAGAACTTTCGACAATTTTAGCGTGGGTCGATATTCCACTGCTCACTATCAGGTTGTTGATCTCGAGGATGTCCAACTTCGAATTGTAAAAGTGCCACAAACTATACGGCTACGCGCCCAAAGACAGCGTCGCCCGCGATACGTAAGCATCAGGTACGCAAACCAAGACGCCCGCCCTACCGTACATAGATTGGCTAACAGCTGCGTCGGTCATAACTACCCTACTTTCTTTGTTATTTTTACGCGGTGGTGTTTGTTTTAGCTCGAGACTGTATCTCTTGCCTTGCCACTGGCTTTATCATACAACGTTTCATCATGCTTGTGCAATACCTTTTTTACTAAAAATGATAACTTCTTTACTTTTCCACAAAAACGTGGAAAACTATAGTGTTTATATAAGCAAATAGACGCTATATCTAGCGTCTATAGAGGTAAGCCATGACAGAAAACGCTGCTTATGCAAAGTATATACGCATCAGCTGGCGCGCCACCGCATCTGGATCATGCCGGATAAAACTGCGCACTGCGGCAATCGGGTCGCTTGATTGCGCGCCCGCCCATATATTTTTAGCTAGGATACCAGCCCCGCGAAACTCATAATGTTGGCGTTTAAGTTCGCTAATATCATATTGCACCGTATGTTCGCCGTCATGAGCATACTTCGTCATTAACTCTCTCGATGGTTCGTCGGTATTGAAGACGACATAGTCTAGAAACTCGCTGCCCGCCAAACGCTCAATTTCGCTGGCAAAATCTGCCACGCTCAAACCATCCGTCGGACCGGGTTTGGTTACTAGATTACAAACAAAAACACATTTCGCCCGCGTCGCTGCCAATGCTTCCTGAATTTCGCCAATTACCAGCGCTGGCGCCAAACTACCGTAGAGATTACCCGGCGCAATCACCACCATATCTGCTTCCAAAATTGCCCGAACTGCCGCTGGATGCGCCACCGCCTCCGGTTCTAGCCATACCTTTGGCTGCTTAGCAATATCGGCATGCGCGATCTTGAATTGCCCTTTGATCGGCTCGCCCGAAGCGCTCTCGACACACAGCGTAATATCAGTTAAAGTTGTCGGAATTACCCTGCCTTGAATATTGAGAACTTGGCTAGCCAACTGTACCGCTTCACCGAAGCTACCAGTCATTTTCTCGAGCGCTGTCAAAAACAGATTACCGAAAGCATGCCCCTTCAAACTACCATCATCGAAACGATAATTAAACAAATCGCGCACCCGCGGACTATCGCTCAGTGCTACTAAGCACTGCCGTACATCGCCTGGTGGCAACACACCCAGCTCATCGCGCAACTGCCCTGTCGAGCCGCCATCATCCGCCATATTGACCAGCGCTGTCAAATCAGACACGTATTTTTTGAGACCTGTTAACAGCGTGAAACTGCCAGTGCCGCCTCCAATGACTACAATTTTTGCTCCGCTGTCGCCATGCTCTTCGCTCATTATTCCCCTTCTGGCGTGCTCGCTTCGCTATCGCCGCGCAGCTCCTTCTTGCCCTTTAATTCGTATTTGATACCAGTCATATCGCTAGTCATATAGTCATCGTTGAGCAGATTAACGAACTTCGCCGCATCCTTGGCATCCATAATAATAATCTCGCCAGTAGCATCGTCCGTCATTAGTTCCAAGCCCATCTCATCGGCTTGCTCAATAACCTGATCCTGCGTCACCAGACCGACGTCGACTTTTTGCAGCTTAGTTACTAACGATTTAGTATCGCGCACCAACGCATCAAAAGTCATACCTTCAGGGAACTTTAACTTAAAATTTTTCTCGATCTCAGCAATTTTTTCCTCGGCAACAGCGAACTGCTTAGCGTCGTAGCCAAACAAACGAATGAATTTCGACTCGTTAAAGGCAAAGATATCACCGCCGGCAATCAACACTTGATTATCTGGCGTAATTTTTAGGCCGACATCAGCACTGAACGGTTGAAACGAATCGCCGTTATACATCCAAGCGGTTGCGCCTTTAAGCACTTGTGACTGCGGTAAAATCTTAGCCACAAAAAACGGCTCGGCCCCCTGGCGGCTGAAGCGCGCTACAATTCCCTTGACCTTCTTGAACTCATGGTCGCCTTCGCGGAACACTTCTAGCGTTTCCTCGCCGTAGCGAATCTGCTCAATCACCTCTTGCGCGTGATCTACCCGGTCCAAGGTAGTACGCTCCAACACATTATCCTCAGCAGCCGCCGCTTCAAAGTCGCGCACCATCATACCAGTAGCCGCACCAGTTTGTACCTGGCTAATCATGTCGTAAAGGAATAATACCTTGAGCTGCGCCTTGAGCTCCTTGGCGTAATTAGTGGCATAAACAGTGTAGCCCTTGGTAAATAGAAATAAGTCGATTTCGAGCTCGTCCTTATGCGCATCAGCTTGGTTCGCCCAGAGGAAAATATCAGTTGGCTCTGGCGACTGGTCATCAGCCGGTGTTGATTGGTCATTATTCATGATATATATTCTACTACAATTATTAGGCGCTATTCTACTATTGCACGGCATCTTCGCCAAAATGTTTTTGCAAGCGCATTTTGATTGAACCGTGATGGCGGCCAAGTTTCTGGCTCATCGCAGCAATACTTTCGCCGTTAATGAACATTTGGCGCAATTCATCGTCATCAGCCTTAATCCATGGTTTATAAGCATTAGGATAAGTCTGGCGCATTTTAGCAATTTTAGCCGACCAGCTAGAATTGGCGCTGTTCGCTTTTTTGGCGGGCGTAAGTTCGCCGGATGCGCGTTTGTCAGCTTTTGGCTGTAAGTGCGCGAACTTTTTAGCATCATCTGCCGCCCGCGCGCGCAGCTGCTTGTCAATAGCATAGGCTTCGTCGCTCATCTGCAAAGCCATGCGGTTAATACCCGTCAAATACAAATTATCAATATCGCGCACCCGGCTAAGCGCCACATAGCCCATGCCCGGCACAAAGGCTTTGCGGAGGTCAATTCGCGCACTATCCAGCGTCATGCCTTGGCTTTTGTGGACAGTAATCGCCCACGCTAAACGCAGCGGAACTTGGCTAATGCTAGCTCGTTTGCGCGTCCCATCGCGCAACTCCCAAGTGTCAGGCTGCATCGTCACCGTCCGGCCATTACGAAACTCCACTACCGGATAATCCGTCGCTGGCTCGAAATCAACCACCATGCCGATACTGCCATTAGCATAACGCCGCGCCTGATCGTTTTTGACCGCCATCACTAATGCGCCTATTTTGAGCGTCAGCACCTCTGGCGCTAGTACGCTGCGCTGCAAATTATCAACGTAGTTGTTACTACCAGTAGTGTGGCGTTGATACAACACCTCGTCGCCCGGCAATTCAGCCAGCCTGGCTTGATTAATTCTATCGACGTCAACATTCACGGTATGCAATTCTGTCAGATCTGCTCCGGCTGGCGGTTGATATTCGGTCCGCTCTAACAGCTGCTCGGCGTGGCGGCGGCGCAAATCGCCAGCCCGCATCGCCGTCAAGATTTCTAGCAGCGTATCGCCGTCGCGCTGGCGAAACTGCTCGCTCAGATACAATACCGTCGGATCAAGCTCGCGCCACGCCGATGAATTCACTACAAAACCGCCCTCGCGGCCTTGCGCTCGATTAACTGGCGGCAGCTGAAAGAAGTCGCCAGACAGTACCACTTGAATGCCGCCGAACGGCTCGTCGACTCTCTTGCGTACTAAACGGCAAACTTCGTCAACCATGTCCAGGCGGTAATCGTGCAACATGCTAATCTCATCAATAATCAAGACGTCGGTTTTTTCGATAATTTCGCGGCGGCTTTTGCTAACATGCTCGGCAAAACCATTCGGCAGGCGGTCGCTGACGCCAATCCCTGACCAGGCATGGATTGTCGCGCCGCCCAGATGCGTCGCCGCTAGCCCGGTCGTCGCCGTCACCGAGACATATTTGCCGCTAGCCTTGCTCAAGTTGATGAATTGATTCAGCACAAAAGTCTTACCCGTTCCTGCCGGGCCGGTCAGCAGTGCGCTTTCGCCGCTCAATAATATTTCTAAGGCTAAATCTTGCTTCACTACCCTTATTATACAACTTAAGGCGCGGGACTACTTATCCCAAGCAAAGCCGTTACCAAAATGACCGTAGCGCGCTGTTGGTTCGTATTGCGGACGAGCCAGCTGCAACTTATCAATAATACCCGCTGGACTGAGATCATAGCCGGCGATTGGCTGCTCAACGCCGTCAACTACCGCTGTAGCCTCAACCGGCTGGTCGTGGCCAATTGCGTACGCCAAGCGCACCAACACTTCCTGAGCTGCAAACTTTTTAAGATAATCAACTGCGACCCGCCGCGCCATATAGGCACCGCTGCGATCGACCTTAGTGGCGTCCTTGCCGCTAAACGCCCCGCCGCCTAGCGGAATCCGCGGGCCATAATTATCAACTGCTAATTTGCGCCCGGTCAAACCAGCGTCCGCCGCGAAACCGCCAATTTGCCAATCGCCTGCCGGATTTATATGCAGAGAAATGCCATCAAAATCACCTGCCACATATTTTTGCTGCGCAAACCACTGCCGCACTGCAGCCGCCAGCTCGTCGTGCGGCGCATTCTGGAAGCTGGCGACAATCGCCGCAATCTGGCCGCCATAAGTCGTCACCTGCGTTTTGCCGTCATACGGCCATTTCTCATACAAAAAGCGGTTCAAGGCCCGCGCTAAAGAATACTCTAGCGGCAATAATTCCGGCGTCTCAGCGCAAGCATAGCCAATCATCACCCCTTGATCGCCAGCACCGCCCGCGTCCACGCCCTGAGCGATCTCTGAGCTCTGGCGTGCAATCCGCTCAATAATTTCCACGTCGTCGCCAGCCATCCGCCGCGCAATCTGCTTGACGTCAACTAGCTCGCTCGACGATACCTCGCCGGTTAGAAACAACGCGCCATGGCCGCCGCAAGCTTCAATCGCCACTCGGGCTTGCGGGTCTTTGGCAAGATACGCGTCCAGAATAGCGTCGCTGATTTGGTCGCAAATCTTGTCCGGATGTTTTGGCGAAACGCTCTCGGCCGTACGATATACTGCTTGATTATTAGATTCTACAGACATAAAAACTCCTTTCTATCTGCCCCGCTACAAGGCCAAGAAAGGAGCCGCAAAGACAATATCTCTCCTGGTCAAGCAGGCTGGAATTAGCACCTTGCTGTAAAAGCAGGTTGCCGGCGAGTCATCAGGCCAGTCCCTCGTCGCACTCTGGATATTAAATTATTAACAAGTTCATTATAACACGCCTCACCCCGCCGAATCTAGATCGACAGTAAAACAGCCAAGGCTCTCGCTATAGACGAACGCCAGCCCGCGCTTTGTTCGCCCACTCATCCGCTAGCTCGTTCTGCTCGTGGCCGACATGGCCGCGTACCCAAACCAGCTTCGGCTGCGTCGATTGGTAAAGCGCGTACGCTCGCTGCACGAGATCAAGGTTCTTAATTTCACCGCCTTTTTTACGCCAACCTTTAGCAGCCCAGCCTGGCGCCCACTTGGTTAACACATTGATCCAAAATTCGCTATCGCTATGAATTTCGCACGGCTCATCGCCAGCTAGCTCCATCGCTGCAATCAGCGCCATGCCCTCCATACGAATATTCGTCGTCTGGCCGTCTTCGCTACCCAAAGCTACCGGCTGGCCGTTTTCAATTACCGCATAACCGCCTGGACCCGGATTTGGGCTAGCACTACCGTCTGTAAAAAATACTCTCACTTCTTTCCTGCTTTCTAAATATCGCGGACTGGCCGCAGCAGTTTCAGCTCGTCTGGCATATACCATTTATTACCGCGGTTGTCCTGTTCATATTTATATTCAATCATGTGGTCGGCCTGGAAGTAATCACCGGTACCGACGATCTTGTACTGAATATACATTTTACGCACTGAATCGCTCTGCGGCATCGGCCCGCGATACAAACGCAGTTCGAAAATCTCACCCGGTTTGAGAAATTTATTCAAGTCGCCTCGCTGCCCTAATATCTCATATTTATCAAGCTCCACGTCAAAGCTCGCGTGGTTGCGAATATGCGCCCACACCTCGAGGTACTTATTGTCGCCCGACGGATGCGCCTCGGTGCGCTCAACCTCTATCTCGGGAATCACTTTTTGCCCGTTAGCCGAGTGATATTGATCGGGCTGAGGCTTACTGTCTGACTTCCTAGTATCTGCAGCAACCCCTGAAGCGTCTTTATCGAAGTTATCTTCGCCACTACTGCCGCGATTATCTTGCGGCGAGACCATATCATTATTATTAAGACGCGCCAAATATTCGTCATCACCATCCGGCTCGCCAAAAATTAAATCACGCAACCATCCCATACATCTATTGTACCGTATTTAGACAAAGCTACACATACGCTATATATAGTGCCACTATATATAGCGTATGTACTGCCGTGGAAAAATCAGGGAAATCTTTGAGGCACACTAGACTACTGTTATTCTACTTATGTTTGGCACTCTTGACACGCGAGTGCCAACCAATTACAATAAAATGTAGAGCAAAAGCTCGCCAAATCATAAACGAAAGGAGTAATACAAATGAGTAAACTCGTTCGATTCGACCCGTTTGCCGAAATGGATGCCCTGCAGCGCCATTTCTTTAATGACGACAACTGGATGCCGCGCCAAGTGCGCTCGGTCGGCTTACCTACCACTGATGTTTACATGAAAGATAACGCGCTAGTCGTCGAGGTTCATCTGCCGAAATTCGATGAAAAAGACGTCAATATTTCTGTCGAAAACGGCAACTTGGTCATCCAAGCCCAACGGCACGAAAAAGAAGAAGACAAAGAAAAGAAGTACGTCGTACGCGAGTCGAGCAGCAGCTTCTACCGTAGCGTCCAGCTGCCAGAGCGCGCCGACGCCGATGCTATCGAAGCACACCTGGACGACGGCATCCTGAAAGTCACCGTGCCAGTCACGCCAGCGCCAGAGCCAAAGAAAATTACCGTCAAATCACGCGGCAAGAAGAAAGAGTAAGCCTTTCTCAGCTTTGGCCGTCAAGAAGGCCTCGGGATTACCCGAGGCCTTTTGCTAATAACGAAATCGCAGTCTAGCTAGAAAGCGTCAAACTATTCCGCGTATTTTTCAACGAACCGCCGCAATATCTTGACCGGCTCGGTTACCAATTCCGATTCGCGGTACGCTGCATCGATCAGATCTTGAGCTTCCTCTGGCGCGAAATAACCGGCGTGCTTATAAATATTAATCCGCAGCGCCAAGCCATCAGCATCAAGCTCGGGATGGAATTGCGCCGCATAAACATTTTTCCCGGCGCGCAGCAATTGTATACAGGTCGCAGAACGCGCTAACACCACGCTGTTCGGCGGCGCCGTGTCTGTCCCCTCTTTATGCCCGACGAAGCCGCGAAAACTAGCCGGCAAGCCAGCCAGCAGCGGATCATCCTGCGCTTCCGGCGTCAAATTTATATCCACCGCGCAAACCGGCTCGCCATGATCGAAATCCGTCCGGCCGCCCAGCGCCGTTACCAGTGCCCCCACACCCAAGCAAGTGCCTAAAAACGGCTTATCCTCGGCTGCAATCCGGCGAAGCAGCGGCATGATATAATCTTCAAACTGCAATTGTTCCGGCGATTTTTCCTCTGGCGGATAAGCAAAATTAGCCGGCCCGCCGCCCATAAAAATACCGCTATAATCATCCAAATTAACTGGCGAAAACTCGCCGCGGTCAAGCCGCAAGCGCTGCAACTGCTCCGGCTGCAAACCGCCAAATTTCAAAAAAGCTGCATATTCGTCGTTAGACGCTTCGTCCTCGGGACGGGATTGTAAAAGAAGAAAAGGTTTTGTCATAAATCTTAGTATAGCGCTTTTTAAGCTCAATGGCTACCGTCAAAAATCACGAGGCGTTAAATCTTCGGCCGACTCAACGTAACGAAGCCACGGAAAATACCGGAGCACGTTGTCTTGATGCAGCACTTCTGCCAAAGGCGCTGATTTAACCGTAATATCTTCGCCAGCGTCAAGATGCTGTGCTGCTCGATGTAACGCTCCCGTAACCAGGAGCAAATAGGTAAACCACTCGATTTTCTTCTCCATCTGCACGACATCTAGCAATACCCAATCAGAATCAGGAAAAGTACAGCCTGTTTCTTCTCTCAATTCGCGCTGCGCCGCTACAAATACCGACTCGTCGCTAGGATCAACTCGGCCGACTGGCAAATGGTTATTGCGGATAATCCCGCCTGGCTGCTTTTCGTCGATTACTAGGACATCGCCAGCATGGTCGAGCGCAATGACCATCACAGTATCTGGACGGCGCAGCATTTCAAAAGTTTCTACGCTGCCATCGGGCATCTTTTGCAGCCATTGATGTACTTCATAAATCTCACCTCTAAAAACACAACCTGCTTCCCGAGGAATCAGACGAGCACCTTTCGGCAAAACACGTTCGGTCATTACACTATGCCCTCAACTTTTTCATCAAAATATCATAACCGTCAGTCACCTCATCTTGACGGCTGATGCCCAGTTCCACCATAATGCGCCACAGATCATCGGTTATCGCGGCAGAATCGACATTCTCGTCAGCTAATCGCTCTAATTCCATAAAGTCGCCTAAACCCTCCACCGAGTCGATGCATACTTTCACGCTCAATACTATCCAGCCGCCCAGTCACCGATCGTTTTAGGGTGAATAACGTCCGCTTGGTTTCATTTTCTCCTTGTCCATGCGTTTCGGTACGCACCCGCAGCCAAGGCACTGTATTGCCGTCGCCGCCAGCTTCTCCCGGCAGACCAAATACTTGATCGCGTTGATGCACTGGCTCGCCAAGAGCAACACCCTTACCCGCCAGCGTAGCCAACAGCCCTTCTTTATCTTGCAACCTAACTTTTATCTCAATTTCTCTCATATATAAATGATATCACGTTTAAGACACATCCACAGGACCGATGATATCCGTATTGCCAAAGTAAAAATCGGTTAAGACCTGCCGCCATGGCGTGCTGGTTGCCGCAGCATATATCATTTTGCCGATATCGCCATGGCAAGCCAACAACACCGTTTGATCTGGGTGTTGATGCGCCATGAAATCAAGCACCCGCTGGCCGCGAGCCAATAACTCAGGAAAAGTCTCAGCGCCGTCAGGATGTAAAAAATAGGTCACGTTTTCTGCTTTGATGATGTCCGGCGCACAAATTTCCTCAATATAAGCGACCGGCTTACCAGTCATAACGCCAAAATCACGCTCGATTAAATCGTTGTGAACTATCGGCTCGGCAAGACCCAGCGCCGCCGCTACAATCGCTGCCGTCTCGAAAGCTCGACCAAGCGGCGATGCATACACCGCGTCAAAAACTAGTTCCCTATCCTTGATGTGACGCGCCAATTGCCGTGCTTGCTGACGTCCCAAATCGGTCAGCGGCAGGTCGCGATGGCCGTTCAAAATCCCGCGCACATTGTCTTCATTCTGGCCGTGGCGAGCGATATAGATAGTAGTCATGAACCTTAGTATATCATCTCTATCAGGCGGCGAGGAACCTCGTAGAAACCCTACTTACCACTAAAATTCCTTGTTATCAAACCATCGATACGTCCCGCGAATGACGCTCCAGCCAATCAGCAATCGCATCAATATCGAAATGATCGGTCGCGGCGCGGACGGCGAAATCTTCTAGTTCAACAGCTGCCGCGGTCATTATCCAGCCATTTCTCGCCAAAAAGATACCAGCAATCGTCACCGCTGTACGCTTATTGCCATCGGTAAAGATATGATCTGCTATACAATTACGCAAATAAACCGCCGCCTTTTCGTGGACTGACACATATTGCTCCTCACCAAAAACAACTGTTTGCGGCGCAGCCACCAGCGACTTTAGCCCCAGCTCATCGCGTACGCCATGCGAGCCGCCAAAATCCTCAATTATCCAAAAATGCAGCTCTAGAATTTCGTCAATCTCCAGATAGCGAATCATCGGTCTGCCAAGTTTTTCAGCGTTTCGCCGTACTGCTTTTTGAAATCATCATAATCCTGACGAAGCGACGGCTTATTTGCTTGCTCAATTGGCTTTACCTGCTCAACCGTTAATCGCACCTCGTCGCCATCGCGAATCCCCAGCGCCCGCAAATCCCGCGCCGGCAACGTCACGCCGCGACTGGAACCAATCTTGATAACCTTCTGAATTGTAGTGATTGTCATGCGAATATTATAACAAAATTATAATTTTATTGCAATATTAGCGAAACCAAATCAATATTTACCGCACGATTTCGCTATGCAGCTCCTGCCATTTCATATGCGCCCCATAAGCTCGAGCTGGCGCGTCAACCTCACTTTCCTGGAGCAACAACTCCTCAGGGTCGATAAACATTACTTCGTCACCCTCTTCACCTGGCATAAAATCAAAATTCTCTGGCCAGACGCGGCAATAAAAACAGATCTGATTAGCGTCAATCCGCTCAATATACATCTCGTCCGACGCGTCAAAAAGTTGATAGCGCAAACCGCCCTTGTAGCCAACTTCTTCATACAGCTCGCGTTTCAGAGACGACTCAATCGTCTCGCCAAAATCCATACCACCACCCGGCAAATCCCAATACGTCCGATCAATTTCTTTGACGACCAAAATCTGCCCAGCATCGTTATAAATCAAGGCTTTAAGCGAAATGCGATACAAACAATCCAGATGATCCGTGCCATCTAAATTCTGCGTGATGATATGTCCTTTGGTAGTGTTTGACATGAAAGTAATTATACTACACCTGAACGCCAAATGGCTGATACCATCTCACCTACCGTATATTCTGTCTTTCCAATACCCATGATTAACTGCTTATTGGGTGTTAACAAGTTGGGAATTATCTAATTGCAATACTCTTTTATTTTACCGGCATATTCATTCAAAAGATTCTTTGAATAGATTTTTTCCTTTTTTGAATTTCTAACTTCTTTCCAAAGAATAGAAGCCACTTTTAATTTATTCGAATAGTTGCGGCTATTTTCATCTGCACAGAAATCCTTTAAAAATTGATTCCATTGACAAACCGAATTATCATACTTGGCATAATCTGACTCTCCATAATAAACTTTTAGCATATCTTGAATGGTAAAACTCAAATCATTTTCTCTCTTTACTTTTCTCCAAGCAGTAGCCATATCAGCAGTAAATTTAAATGGTGAGATACCCGTTAAAGCAGAAAAATATTCTCTGAATTTTGCGTTAAAAGAAAAACCACATTCAAGCAATAGCGTATCTAACGTAATATTTTCAACTTGCTTCTTTTCATTTTTTATTGATGACTTTTTAATCAAATTACCCTTAAAGTATTGCTCAATAATATAATTGAGTTCCTGTTTTGTACCTTTATATTCTAATCCTAATGACTTGCATATCTGTGAAATTTCTTCACGATACCAATAGTATTTATTAAACTCATCAAACGATGTAATTTTATCAAACTCAGGTCTACTTTCTATCAATATTTTCACTCCTCAAAACCAATTTACTTTTTCATGTCTAGTATCTACAGCTCCTCAACCTTCACCCGCCTCTGCCCCGTCGTATCCCGCTCGCGCACGGTGACGGTGCCGTCCTCCAGCGTCTGGAAGTCGATGACCACGCAGTGCGGGGTGCCGATTTCGTCCTGGCGGCGGTAGCGTTTGCCGATGTTGCCGTTGTCATCCCACATCACCCGACCGGGGTTAGCTTTGGCGAGCTGGGCGTAGACTTCACGGGCTTTTTCCACCAATTCTGGCTTATTTTTCAGCAGTGGTGAGACGGCAAATCTGACCGGCGCCAAATGTTCTGGCAACGCCAAATACACCCGCTTTTCACCGTTTTGCTCATCCTCACGGTACGCGCCCGACAGTACCGCCATCAGCGCCCTCTCCACACCAAAACTCGGCTCAATGACGTGCGGCACAAATTTTGTGTTCGTCCCCTTGACGGTGTATTCCATACTCTTGCCACTGACCCGCTGAATGTTCATCAGGTCAAAATCAGTGCGGTAGGCGATACCCATCAACTCCTCACAACCAATTGGATAATCGTATTCGATGTCGATCGTCTTTTTGCTATAGTGCGCCCGATCCTCCGCTGGTACGTCCAGCTCGTGGATGTACTCTTGTTTAAGACCCAGTTCTGCCAAAAACGCATGCGTCGCCGCCAGCAGCTCATCAAATGCCTCCTGCCAATGCTCAGGGTCGACAAAATATTCAATCTCCATCTGCTCAAACTCCCGAGAGCGGAAGACGAAGTCGCGCGGCGCAATCTCATTACGAAAGGCTTTGCCCTGCTGAGCGATACCAAACGGTAGGTTCGGGTAGAAACTATCGACGACGTTTTTGAAATTAGTGAAGATACCTTGGGCGGTTTCCGGGCGGAGATAAGAAATGCTATCCTCACTCTCGGTGACGCCAACGTGCGTTTTGAACATCATATTAAACGTTCGCGATTTACTTAGCGGATTACCATCGGGGCTTTTGATGCTCTGCTTGGCAATCGCCGCATCCATCTGCTCCATCGTCATGCCATCTACATCAACGCCGTTGTCCTTGAGAATATGATCGGTGCGAAAACGGCGGTGATTGACCGTATCTTCGCACAGCGGATCGACGAAGGTATCCACATGTCCACTCGCCTGCCAGACCTTCTGATTCATCAAAATCGCCGCATCGACGCCGTACATGTCGTCGCGCTCATCGACAAACCGACGCCACCACAAATTCATAATATTACGCTTCAGTTGCACACCCAGCGGACCATAATCCCAGGTACCAGAAAGACCGCCATACACATCCGACCCCTGATAAATAAAGCCGCGGCGTTTGCACAGGCTAATAATTGCTTCCATTTTTGCTTGACTCACAAGAAGTCTCCTTTCTCCTCTCTGCGTTGGTGAGCGCGAGCACTTAGCTCTTTATGTTTTAGTATAACACGCTTTGGTTTTTGATGGCTTCACTGCAATACGGACAATTCAACAACTAAACGCCCGCATGCTGGCGAGCCAATAACCAGCAACCCGGCAATATCTGCTCGACCCCGCCAATTTGCGCCACCAGACGCAACGATTTATTCGCTGCTAAGCGCAAAAACTTAATATGATCAGCGGTAAGCTCTCCTTGTTCGCTCAGTCGCAAGCCTCGCTCAATTGAATCATACATGTAGCGCTTTTGGCGATCGAGCGGTTGGCCAGCAACATCGTTCACCAAACTCAGCTCATAGCCGGTTAGCTCAGCGTAGCGCAAATAAAACCATACTTGCACCAACTGCAAAGAAACCACATCACCCAAGCCTGCCAGCGTCTCGCTCAGCACTTCAAACCATTCTGGGATATCGACGTCGCGACTGGCGCGTTCAACCAGTTTGATACATTCATAACCAAATTGCAAGCGATCATAATCCTGCAAAATCTGGCGGTAAAAACGATCAAGCCGCGCCTGCGTAATCGTATACAGGCTACCTTTACCGCGACGCAACACTACATCGCTAACCGCAAACAGCTCGATACCGCCCGCCAAGCGGCTTTTCTCGCGCCGTACGCCGCGCGCTATAGCACTGCGTTGCCCAAGCGGTGTTAATAGCGTCAAAATGCGATCTGCCTCGCCGTAATTCGTCCGGCGCAGCACTATCGCTTTAGTACGTTCAATAGCAGTCATACTGCCACCTCTCGCACCGCTTTGGCAATATCATCTGGATGCATTGATACTTTATCTAATAATAATCGCACGCCGTACGGCCGCAACTGCTCGAGAGTGATGTCATTTGCACTTGTTGTACACACGACAACAGGAATGCGGCCTAAGTCGTCATGCGATTGCAACTCGTGCAGCAGCACTAAACCATTCGGGCCCGGCATGAATAAATCAAGAATAATCGCCGCGGGTCGAAAACTATCTATCAAATCAAGCGCTTCTATGGCATTTGGAGCGCTCTGGACTACCATATCATTATGCTCAAGGCGCCGCGTAAACAGTTTCGCTAGCCACTCGTCATCATCAATTACTAGCACGCGCGTCATAATAGCCTCAGCTGTGTCGACGCTGGTACATCAACATAAAAAGTTGCGCCATCGCGGTGACGGATAACGCCAATTTGTGCGCCAATTGCTAAAGCAAACTCATTAGCGATAAACATACCCAGCCCGCTGCTGCCTGGACGGTTATGTAGCGGCAGCGGCTCGCGTAAACCCTGGCGCAACGCCCGCCAAGCTCGCGCTGGAATTGCCGGCCCAAAATCGCGTACCCCAATCCGTACCCGCTGATTGTTGTTGGCAGTCTGTACCGAAATCGCTACTGACGAATCATCAGCGCTGTAGTGCAGTGCGTTATCAGCAAAGTTAGCAACGATTCGCCGCAATAAATCACGATTTGCCACCATTAGTCGCTGACGAGATTTTACCTGGGTTTTTAGAGATTTATTATGAGCATGATACAGCGGTTGAAGTTCGCTCATCACTTCGCTACAAAGACCAGCCGCATCAATCGCTTCTAGTGTGAATAAGGCGTTTTCTAGGCGGCGAGCTTTAGTTAAATCTGTCGTCAAGCGCAGCGCCCTTTCGGCCGTCAGTGTGATCCGCTGCGCCAAGACAGCCCGCTCAAGCGCCGTATACTCCCCTGCTTCTAACTCAATCGCCAACTGGCGAATCAGAGCAAGCGGCGCTTTCAGTTCGTGCGCCGCTACCGCAAACGACGGTGAATCTGCCCACAAACCAGCCTGCGCCTTACCCTCCTGCATACACCTAGTTTAGCATGCTGCAGCAGGCTGTTCTAGCACAAGCAAAACGCTTATTCGTTGAATTTGAGAGTCTTCAGCAGTTTCTCGTAGTCAGCAGTGAAAACGTCGCCGTCAGTACGCATCGTCAGTGTACGATCGCGCATCTTCAACAGTACTGCTGTACCGTAAGTGTCCTTGTCAAAATTACCGACCAGCTTGGTGCCCGTATGCTTACCATCGTTGTAAACACTCGACTTCAGGTCGCCTCTTTTAATTAACGGATCGTAAGTAGACACAGATTTGTCATAAGTCTTTTGCTCAATCGTTATCCTCAGGGCAATCTTCGACTCTCTGGTAATCGGCGGAATTGTCACTGGGTTCAAATAGGCTTCATAAGTCACGCCGCCGCCCTTGCTAATATCGGTTGCCTGATAAGCGCTCCAAGTCTTGGGATACTCAAACGTCAAGGCGCCGTAATCTGACGGCCCGTTAAACTGCCGATTCGGCTCTTTCTCACGCTTTTCGAAGTCGCTCTCTAGCTTCTCGCTATTCTCTTTGACAGCCTGAGCTTTAGCTGTCTCGATTTTCTCGTCGACGTTTTCTTTCTGGTCGAGATATTGCATATACGACCAAATACTAAAACCGCCGAACCCCAGCACCAACACTACCAATACCGCAATAGCGACAATACTGCCAGTGATAGCGCCTTTTTCTGTATGATGCCTACTCTTCATGCTTACGATTATACTTTGTCGAGGCTAAATATGCAAAGGTTTAACTTTGCGGCTGCAGCAAATAGAGATTATGCGCGCCCACGGTCTTGTGCAAAGCAAGTCCGGCCGCCTCGAAACCGTAGCTCAACAGCCAAATATCATGTCTAAGGCGGTTAGCCTCATGCTGTAAATATTGAACCATCTTGGCGATATCACGACCGTCACCAAAAAGGTAAACGACTGTCGTCTCGTCTGGCAGCGGCGTACGCCAAAAATTAGCTAGCCGCACCGACACTTTCTCGTCGTGCCGCGATAACCAACGTGAAACCAATACCAGCAGTGGTTGCAGCTCGTAACCAATCGCTCGCGCGCCGCGGCGGCTCGCTTCGCGCAGCACTACGCCGTCGCCCGAGCCAATATCAACCAGCACATCGGTTTTTTTGAGCTGATATAGCTCGTTAAAGGCCCTTTGCAGGTCGCGGCGCCGCGACGGCACGTACGGTGCGCCCGTGAAAGCCACAAAGCCAAGCAGCAGCACCACGGCCGCAATGGCGGCGAAAATCACGCGAATTTTTCCTTGAGGACGGTAATTTTATTGCGCAAGCCGTTCAAATCTTTTTCGATATCGCTAGCTAGTTTCTCGGCTGCCTGATAGCGTTCTATCGCCTGTTCAATATCGAAGTCATCGCTTTCAAACCACGCCACCATCTGGCGTAGCTCTTCAATTTTTTGGTTGATAGTTTTCTCATTTTTGCTTGACATTTTTAACCTCCGCTTTGATAATTATTTTTTCTTCCTCGATATTAATAACTTCGCCTATTTCGGTCGAACCGCGCACAATCGCGTAACCGCGCGCCAGCGCCAACTGCGGATTGTACGCCGCCAAAATCCGCTGGAATTGCGTAATTTCACTTGTTAAGACGTCAGTTCTGCTATCTAGATGTAGCAATGCGCGCTGCCGCAAGTTGTCAACCTCACTACTTAAATCGCCAATCGCTGACTCCGTCCGATAGGCCATGCCGTCAACCAGCGCTTTTATTTCTCGCAGCAGTTCTCGTCGGTCTGGCACAATGATTTGCGCCGCGTTACTCGGCGTAGAAGCCCGCACATCGGCAGCCAAATCCGCCAGCGTCATATCGACTTCGTGTCCAATGCCGACCAATGTCGGCACACGGCTGGCAGCAATCGCTCTGACTAGCAGCTCATCATTAAACGTATTCAAATCGTCAGCACTGCCGCCGCCGCGAATGATCACCAGCACCTCGGGCGGCGTTTGACCCTCGTTAAAACGATTAATTGCCGCAATAATCTGATCAGCCGCTGCCTCGCCCTGCACTTGAACATGCGCTACGTCAATCTGCAAGCCGCCCCAGCGCTCATTTACGATTTTGATAAAGTCCGCGTAGCCTGCCGCCTGAGTGCTACTTATCACGCCGATACGCGCTGGAATTTGCGGCAAACAACGCTTACGCTCCGCGGCAAATATTCCTTCCTTCTCCAACTTAGTACGCAACAGCTGGAAACTTTTGCGCAAGCTGCCCTCACCTAACGGACGGTAATTTTGCACGGTCACGCTAAATTTGCCCCACCTCGTCACTTTAGGCTGCGCCCGCACCACCAGCTTCATGCCGTCTTCAATCGGCGTTCGCAGTTGATAAACTGGCATAAAGCAACCGACGCTCCCTTCCTCGTCTTTCAAGTCGAAAAACACCCATTTGCCCTGGTTTACTTTGAAGCTGGCGACCTCGCCCTCGATCTCAACAGCGCTGCACGAAAACTCCAGCACTTGATTAATCAGCTCGACGAAACCGCTAACGCCGAACCTTGGAATCGGATTTTCGTCCATATTTCACTATTGTTAGCTGGTAAAATACATAGCCTAACAGCAGCGCCGTTAGCAGCACAATCACCCGGTAAAGAACGATTGCCGCAATCGACTGGCCGCTACCTATACCTGATAAAGCCAAAACACTAACCATAATCGCCTCGTAGGCGCCCGTTCCGCCCGGCGTTACCACAATGAATCCAGCAATCGTCGCTATGCCATAAGCAATCAAAATCGACGCCGGGTTGACACTCATTCCCAGCGCCTGAAAAGTAATCCAGATCGGCGCAATTTCGGTAGCAGTAAATAGCATCGCCCACAAAAACGGCTTCAGCAACACGCGCTTATCGCGCTTTAGCTCGTTAAAATCGTCGTGCATATCATAGAAAAACTTCTCTATCGACTCCCGCTTCAACACCACCTGCGGCCGCCGCGCAAAAAATGACGCCGTACCGTTAGTTATCATCGTAATCCTCTTGGCTAATTTTTTCATCCGATGGACGCTATTCAAAAAGTACGCGCCCAGCAGCGTCGCCATCACCAGCAAAAATACCAGCGTTGAGCTCATCAAAATTATCCAGCGGTTAACACGGCCGTCAATCGTCACCATCAAAACAGAAACTACCAAAAAGACCACAATCGCCATAAACCCCACCACATAACGCACAAATTGCGCCATCGTCGCCCGCCCAATTGGCACACCGTACTTGCCTAGACGCCAGTTAGCATACGAAATACCACTGACACCGCCGCTAGGAAAAGCATGATTAACAAAATTTAACTCTAGCGATATGCGTGCCAGAGTTGCCGGATTAATATTCTTCACGAAGCCTTTCTGACGCAAATACGAAAAAATCATCTCGCCAGTCGCCAAATATCCGGCCGCAATAATTGGCAGCATCCACACAAGCTTGCCAAGGTTAATTTTACCTAGCAAACCCCAAGCATACACCAGTTCGCTTCTAGCTAGAAAAAGTATCAAAGCAATCAACAGCAACGTGGCAATACTCAACCACAATCGAAAAGATAGTCTCCTTTTCATACAATCTAGTATACTATATTTATGCATATCACAATACTTGGCCGCCAGCCAGCACTTGGAGTAGCCGAACTAGAACAGCTCTACGGTGCTGACAATGTCCGATGGTTTTCGCAGCAAGCAGCGCTTGTAGATTCGCCTGATTTTGACTTCGAGACCCTCGGCGGCAGCCAAAAAGCCGGCCGGGTCGTTCTCGAACTCGACCGCGGCAATTGGCTAACCGCCAGCCGCCAAATCGTTCAGCACTACGCCGCCAAATGGCGCGCCAGCGAGCATAAAATAACTCTTGGCATCAGCGCTTACGGCTTCAAAATCTCGCCGCGCGATGTCCAAAAAACCGGCTTGCTTATCAAGAAAAAATTACGCGACAGCGGCACTAGCTTACGCCTTATCCCGAACCCAGAAATCGCCCTTAACACCGCTACTAGCCATCACAACAAGCTTGGGTTATCGCCGACGAAAGTTGAGCTGCTAGTCGTCCGAGCACCAAATAACCGTCTCATTATCGCTGAAAGTATCGGCGCCCAGAACATTACTGCGCTGGCTGCCCGCGACCAAGCTCGCCCGCGCACCGATGCTTTCGTCGGTATGCTGCCGCCGAAATTAGCGCGGATGATGATAAATCTATCTGGCGATACAAAACCTGGCCGCCTCTGGGACCCTTTTTGCGGTACTGGCACTGTTCTCCAAGAAGCGCGGCTCAAGGGGATAGACGTCTACGGCAGCGACCTAAGCCAAAAAATGGTTGATTATGCCACAGAAAACATGCAGTGGCTCGATAATAAATACCAAATCAACCCCCAGTGGCAGATCTTCCAAGCTGACGCTACCACTGTCAAGCTCAACGCCGTTCAAAAATCTGAAATCACCCGCATCGTCTGCGAAGCCTACCTCGGCCAGCCCTTCTCGGCC
>CAJPIO010000007.1 GCA_905365145.1 Candidatus Saccharimonadota bacterium
GATCTGGCGGTTCTGGTGGATCTGGCGGTTCTGGTGGCTCTGGCGGTTCTGGTGGATCTGGCGGTTCTGGTGGTCAGGGTGGTGGCCAAGGCGGCAACCAAGGTGGCTCCGGGGGCACAACGACGCATAACGGGCAAACATTCACTCAAACCAGCAGCGGATTATACATACCAAAGCATTAGTAGCTTCATAAAATGTTTTATGCGCTATAATAAGCAGTATGGCAGAATATAAAGTCGCACAAGACGTCGAGGCAGAAGACAAGCTGATCGGACCGTTTAGCTTCCGACAGTTCATCTACCTGATCATTGCTGCTGTTGCTGTTGCCTTGGCCTGGGGATTGGGTCAGATATTTATCGGTTTGGCAATTATTCCTTTGCCAGTTATCATATTTTTCACCGTGTTGGCACTGCCGCTGCGCAAGGATCAGCCGATGGAGATCTATGTAGCAGCTATTATCTCTTATAGACTGAAGCCGCACAAGCGCGTCTGGTCGCCCGACGGTATCGAATCGCTGATCGAGATAACCGTACCAAAAGCTGTCGATGAGCATCTGACAAAAGACCTATCGCAAATGGAGACCGAAAAGCGCCTGTCGTATCTAGCAGATATCGCCGACACCAAGGGTTGGTCGATCCGCCATACTACCGAACCAACCCCGAACAGTTCGATGGTATCAGACCAATATTACGCAGCTCAGCAAACAGTTGGCATGCTCGACGAAGACGGCAGTGTCGCCAGAAAGTTCGACGCTATGATTTCGCGGGCAGACCAAGAGCGCCACGACCGAATTATCCAAAATATGTATTATCAAGCGCAGACGCAAGCGCCAACACCGCAGCCGATGACCAGCCAGGCGGTACCGCCTCAGGCGCCTCAAGCCTTTGATAATGATAACGTCGGTGATACGGCCATGCAAAACGATGAACATTTACCAAAGTTCAACCCTTACCCGACCATTCACCAATCAGTTATCCAGCCTACGAGCCAGCAAAGCAACACAACCGCCAACAGTCCTATTCAAGCTAGCTCAACAGAGCCAACCAAGCCAGCCGAACCAACGGCAGACACTAGCGCAACAATGGCTTCAGATGATATAATTAGTTTAGCTAATAATAGCGGCTTGTCGATCGCTGCCCTGCAGCACGAAGTAGATCGAGTCAAACAAAAGAAAGAAGACAGCGAAGTATTCATTTCGCTGCGCTAGGTAAAGAAAGGAGTGGGGGTGCCGCCAAACAATTTACCGCCGAATCAAGCACCAATGCCAGCACCGATGCCGCCGGCTGTTGCTGGTTCTGGGCAAAATATCGCAGCACCAGGCGACCCCGCTGGCAATCCTGGCGCACCATCATCGACCGACCCGAAAAAGAGCAAAGGTAAAGAACAGCCAAAGGCCACTAGTACCCAAAATTCCCTGATTTTTTCAGAATTACGCGACAGCATGGTGGTGATGAACGACGGATCGTTTCGCGCTATTGTTGCTTGCAAATCGATCAACTTCGACCTGATGAGCTCGCGCGAACGCGACGGCGTCGAACTAAGCTATCAAGACTTCCTCAATGCTTTGTATTTTCCAATTCAAATATTCATTCGCTCGCAGCGGGTTGATATCGGCCCGTATCTCGATAAGCTCGACGCTCTGCGGCGCGACCAGGATAACATGCTGCTGGGCGTATTGATGGACGATTATATCAACTTTATTGATGTTTTATCGCAAGAAGCTAACATCATGGACAAAAGCTTTTTTGTGGTCATTCCGTATTTTCCGACTGGCGACGTTACCAATATCGTCCAACAGAGCAAGGGTATATTCTCGATATTATTTGGCAGCAAGAAAGAAAATGTCACCAAAATCGACACCCAAACCTACGCCAAAGCCAAAGAAGAAATCAAAAACCGCGTTGATTCGGTGATTGGCGGGCTAATGCGCGTCGGCGTTTATTCTATTCAGCTCAATACCAAGCAGCTAGGCGAATTATATTACAATATATATAATCCAGATACAGCTGTACGAGAGCCGCTTGACGACTTTGGCGATGTAGCGTCGCTATACGTCCGCAAGGGCGAAGGTAATAATCCGTACACCCACGAGGAGGTTAGGTGATGGCCCGCAAGAAAAAGATGGATCCGCTAGATATCGCCGCCCAGCAACGCGAGCGCGAGCAGGCAGAGGTCGAACAAGCTTTCCTCAAGGGTATGACCACGCTGCGCGATTTAATCGCGCCGAGCAGCCTCGAAATCCATTCGGCTTATTTCCGTATCGGCACCAAATACGGCCGAACTATGTATATCTATGGCTATCCGCGCCGGTTGTATACGGGCTGGCTATCGGGATTAATCAACATTGATCAAGTCCTCGATATCAGTATGTTTATTTATCCTGTCGATACAGCGATTGTCCTCAAAAATTTGCGCAAAAAAGTTACTCAGCTAGAGGCCGATATGGCGATTAATGCCGAAAAAGGCAAGACGCGCGACCCAGCCAAAGAAGCCGCCCTGCAGGATGCCGAAGAGCTGCGCGACGAGCTGCAGGTCGGATCAGAGCGCTTTTTCCGCTATGGCCTGTACGTGACGATTTACGGCGATAGCTTAGAGGAATTAGGCTATGTACAGCACTCGATCGAGACATTCTTCGGGCAAATGCTGGTTTATAGCAAAACCGCCTCTAGCCAGCAAGAACAAGGCCTCAACAGTACGGTGCCGCAAATGAGCGACCAACTACAAATTCGCCGCAATATGAACACTGGCGCCGTCAGCACCAGCTTCCCATTCACTAGCGCCGACTTAACCCAAGAAAACGGTATTTTGTACGGTATCAATATGCACAACAACGGCCTGGTGATTTTCGACCGCTACACGCTAGAGAACGCCAACATGGTAGTATTCGCTAAGTCTGGCGCCGGCAAGTCGTTTACTGTCAAGCTAGAGGCTCTTCGCAGCATGATGATGGGCGCCGATATCCTGATTATCGACCCAGAAAACGAGTACCAGCGGCTAAGCGACGCTGTTGGCGGCAGCTATATTCGGCTCAGCCTCAGCAGCGACACGCGAATTAATCCTTTTGATCTGCCAAAAGTTATCGATAACGAAGAAGCCGACGACGCCCTGCGCGCTAATCTAGTGACACTGCACGGATTGCTGCGGCTGATGCTGGGCGGAGCTTCGGCTAATAGCGCTGGTATCGGCTTATCGCCATCCGAAGAGGCCGACCTCGACCAAGGCTTGATTGATACTTACGCTCGCGTCGGCATCACTAGCGATCCATTGACGCACACTTCGGTACCGCCGACAATGGGCGATCTATATGATACCCTGCTACACATGGGCGGTACTGGCCCGCAGTTGGCGCAGCGCCTGCGCAAATATACCACTGGCACGTTTGCTGGTATCTTTAGCCAGCAGAGCAATATTGATATCAACAACAATATGGTCGTCTTTAACATTCGCGACCTCGAGGACGAATTGCGGCCAGTAGCCATGTATATCGTTCTTAGCCATATTTGGAATATTGTCCGTACCCAGCAGAAAAAGCGCATGTTAATCGTCGATGAGGCTTGGCAGCTGATGAAATATGACGACTCGGCGAACTTTATGTTTAGTTTAGCCAAGCGCGCTCGTAAATATTACCTGGGCCTGACAACCATCACCCAGGACGTCGAAGACTTTATGGGTAGCAAAATGGGCCGCGCTATCGTCTCGAACTCGTCAATGCAGCTACTATTAAAGCAATCATCGAGCGCCGTCGATGTGCTTGGCGACGTTTTCAAATTAACCGAAGAAGAACGCAAGCGTCTAGCCAATTTCCCGGTCGGGCAGGGGTTATTCTTTGCCGGGCAGAATCACGTTCATATCCAGATTGTCGCCAGCGACACCGAAACTAGCCTGATTACCACCAACCCGCAGGCAACACTACAACAAGCCGCCGCAGCCGCTGCCGAGGAGCAGACATAATAGCTTAAAAAGGTTATAATAAGATTATGCCGCTAGGTACAAGAGAAAGACCAGACACCAGCCAAGACAACGCCGACGACTTTGACCAGTGGGAGCGTCAGATGCAGACACCCACAGACCAAGGCCACGCCGACGATTTCGACGCCTGGGAGCGCGAAATGTCGCCGAGCCAGGCGCACTGGGATGATACCGTCAGCCGAAATTTGTCGAGGATGGAGAATAAAAAACCAGCCAAACGCGGCAACGAAGCGGCTAGCGGTAGCGGTAATAGTAGTGGCGACGCCGCTGGCAATATCAATAACAAAGAGAAGCAGTCGCAGCAGCAAGACGGCTGGCGCGACAACACCTCGAGAGACCTAAACAAGCCTAAGAAGGGCAAGGGTAAATCAGGCGGCTTTTCGGCTATGAATAAACTCAAACGATTTGGCCCAACTGGCGCGGTAGCCAGCATGCTACTAGTCGGTGCTGTTGGTATCGGTTCGTCGACTAGCATCATGGGCTCGTTGCTGGTATCCATCAAAGAGTCAATCGTCACCAATATCGATCAGCAGCAATATACGTCATCATCGCGATCAAACCGAATTTTAGCACGGCGCCTGGCCGATGATGCCACATCTGGATCTTGTACTCTGGTCAAAATCGCCTGCCGTTTTCACAAACCGACCGATTACCAGCTAAAACAGCTTGATAAGGCTGGCGTCAAGGCTCTCGACGAAGCCGGCGAAGTTATCGAAAAAGGCAAGTTAATCGGCGGCAAACGGCCAGCTCACTATCTGATAGACGGCGAGAAGATATCCGCCAAAGACTTCAAAAAAGCATTACGCAATAATCCTAAACTCCGCAACGCTTTCCGGCGTGCTTTTAACCCGCGCTGGGTGAACTGGGTTGACGACGCCGCGGTCAAGTTTCTCAAGAAAATAGGCGTCACCAAAAAAGTAGCAGAAAAGTTAAACTCCAAAAAAACCAGAAAAGCTCTAACCGAGGCCACAGACGAATTAACGAAAATAGAAGACAAAGCGGCTGATAAACTGAATAAAGAAATCGCCGAACAAGCTGGTGATTACGCTACAAAAGAAGCCAAAAAAGCCACCAAAAAGAAGGGGAACGACGTCAAGCTAATGATGGCTCAAGGAATCTGCGCGGCAGCCAAGGCGCCAAATGTGATAGTCAACATCAATAAGGCTTTTCGAATCGCCCAGTACGCCAAACTAGCTTATACCTTTTTGACAGCCGCTGATGCCATCAAAAAGGGCGAAGCCACTCCGGAAATGGTTAATAACGTAGCGACTATCCTCACTCAATCATATACTAAGTCCGACGGTACTATCAAAAAACCCGCTACCGACGCCAAACTGATGAAATATACTATGGGCCTAGGCACCGCTGGCAGTTCGTCGTCGTATATACCAGGAGTTGGCAATAATCTTGCTACCTATCTAGGCGTTGTCAATAGCGAACCTGTCAAAATGGGATGCGACCTGATCGGCTCGACAGCAGCCGAAGTCGGCGTCGATGTTTTTGACGGCCTCAGGGCTGGACTAGGGCCGATTGGCTGGGCCTGGGTAGGCGGAGAGCTGCTCATCGAAGGCTTATTAACTTTCGATACTGTCCAAGAAAAACTCAGTTCAGTCATGGGAAGTATTGTACAGACCTCTATTGACGCATTCACCAAATGGGTAGACATGAAAGCATTAGCCGAATACTTCCTAGGCGACAAAACCAAGGGAGCAACCGGCACTGATGTCGGCGACATCACTGGGGTGGGCTTATCAAACAGCATGGCCGACCAAGCCAGTTACACTGGCAATGCACCACTAACCGTCCAGCAAAAAGTTGCCTTCGACGAACAAATTGTCCAGCCCGAGCGTATTGCCCTGGCCGAAGAAGACCGCTTAACACACAGCCCATTCGACATCTCTAGTCCGAATACTTTCCTGGGGTCAATCGCTATACGATTCGTACCGTATTTAGGTATGGCATCGAGTCCATTAGCGTTCGTGTCGGCTATCTCGTCGATATCTACTTCGTCGCTGTTTAATTTATTTAATCCGTCGGCTTATGCCAAAAATATCATTGACGAGAACAAATGCACGCAAAACTCCGTACTAGCCAACGAAAAAGACATCGCTGTCGGTCCAGCCTGCGACGTTCAATACGGCGTACCAACTGATTATATGGGCATAGAGCCTGATCAAGTAGCTAGCGAATTGAGCGCTTCCGGCGATATCGACGAAGACGGCAAAGTAAAGAGTAATAGCGAGCTGCAAGACTGGATAGACACTTGCAACCAAGCTAGCATCATAAACACCAAAGAATGCACCGTCGACAGCCGGCAGCGCGCCCTATACAACCTATACCAAATCGACAAACGCACTGTCGATGGTATGGATGAGGATCCAGATAAAACGAAATCGGCAGCAGGTTCAGGCTCAGGGTCAACCACCAGCGGCCCTGGCGCCGCCTTGCCAGATGGCGACGTTATTAGCCTGGCCAAGCAGATTGTCGATAATCCAAATATTACCTACGATGGCGATCAGTTCCAAAATATGGCAAATGGACAACCTGCGGCGTACGGCGTGACGGTCGACAAAAGATTACTTCAAGTTATCCTGTATATCGCCCAGAAATATCCTATCTATATATCATCTCTGGTCCGTGAAGATAGACCTGAATCCTGGTACAGTTTACACCCTGTAGGAGAAGCTGTCGATATAGCGATGATAAATGGTACAGCAACAACCGGCGGCGACCAGAATGCTATAGATTTACTACAATATCTTCTAGACGGTAAAGTTTTACCACAAAACGCTGGTATTGGCCAAATAGAATGCGGCAACCGTGATGGCTCAGGAATAAATAGTAAGTTGACTAGCGCTGGCCTAACACCTCACCCTGACTCATGCGACCACTTACATTTAGCGTTGCGCGACACAAGAGGAGCCCCAAAAACTTGGTAAAAGGTAAATTTGTATGCGAAAAACACTGTCCATCATACTAACAGCGATCATACTGGTGAGTACCTACACTCAAACCGCTTTAGCTTTGCCAGAGAGGCTGATTATCAACTCATCTCTCAACAATATTGAATACTACGACAGTAACGCTGCCTGTTCGACAGGGTCAAGTACCGATTTATCGTCAGTCAGCCCTGGCAGCGGTGCGCCAAACGGTCTAACCTATCCCAACCTAGACGCTGCAAAGATGGCAGACGCAATTGAAAAATATATTGAAGCTCACGCGCCGGAAAGCCCGTTAAAAGGTACTGGTCAAAAAGCTGTCGCCAGCGCCAAAAAAGCCAATCTTAACCCTTTTTTAGCGTATGCTCATGCTTTTATGGAATCAACTCTAGCTACTACAGATGAGCCAGGCGCTCAGATAAAGGTTCACCAAGGACATAATGCTTTCGGGCGCACTGCGACAGACTCCCAACCGCACGTTGTAGAGGCCAGCCGAAATTGGTATATGTGGACTTCTTTCGAAGCTAGTGTAGACGCTGACGCCGACGAAAACAAGAACGTCGATAGCGGCGACTGGTTTTCGTACGATAGAGCAGTGTTTTCTGATGAGATAGATCAAGGTATAGCAGCTTATGTAGCTAAATACGCCCCAAACGGAGATGGCAAGAATGATGAGCAGTATTATATAGGTATCATACAAGACGCTCTCGACGAAATGGCTGGCTACGCTGGCGCCTCAGTCGCTACTGCCTCTACTTTACCAACCGCCTCGTCTAGCGCTAGCACTACTAACTGTTGCGCGACACCAACCAAAGGTGGCGGCGTGGTCAAAATGTTATCAGACAACCCAGAAACCGCCCTAGGTTATTTGATGAGCGCTGGCAATGGTACCAAACTAACTCTAGCTCAGGCTGCTGGTGTCGTCGGTAACCTCCAGGTAGAATCATCACCAAACGTCGATCCTAGAGCCTCTAATGGTACGCATATTGGTATCGCCCAATGGGATGATAACCGCTGGAACAATGGAGTAGTAAAATTCGCAGCCGATATGAATGGCGACCCGTATGATCTAGCGATTCAATTGCGTTACCTAGCTTGGGAAATGGGCTTAACCGACGAGTGGAAAGACCACCCATCTACTAACGGCGGGGTTGCCGATGCCGTCAGAGCAACCTCAACTCCCGAAGAGGCTGCTGTAGTGTTTGAAGCAACATTCGAAAGAAGCGGCGGCAGCGCGCTTAGCCAACGCCAGTCCAACGCCAAAGCTCTCTATGACAAATACAAAGACAGCTCATCGCTTAGCTCGTCCGGAGCTGCCTTGCCAGGCACTTCCGCGTCGTGCAGCAGTGGTAGTGGCGGAACTTCAGCGCTACAAAATTACACTCTCAAATACGCTTGGAAAGAACTAAACCATAGCCCTAGAAAAGAACGCACGCCAGATTATACAAATGCTATATCGACAGCTGTAAACGAAGGACGTTATGTAGGAGAAGAAGGTATCGACTGCGGAGGTTTTGTTACAACTCTACTATACGACAGCGGCTTCGATAAGACTTACAATAAAGACGCTAAGGGCGGTCCAACTTACGAACAAGAAGCTTGGGCTAAAGCAAACTGGCAGCGGCTTGGTGCTGCCAATGGTACATATGAGCCGGACGGCAGTAAGTTCACCGAAGACAAACTCCAACCAGGCGACGTGGCTTTCTCACAAGGACACACTTGGATATACGTTGGTGAAATTAGTGGTTTTGAAAGTAAATACGCCTCAGCCAGCCAGGGTATAAAGGCTCCAAGTGCAGGTGAGGAAGGATTCTTTTACGACCAAAATGTATGGTATAGAAAGAAATCATCATCGGGGATATCAGCATGAATCAACGTAAAAATATCGTTATCGCCATTATTTTCGTTATCATTGCGATCATTGGCACTATAATTTATCAAATTTACACCGCTATCGACCGGTCGGGGAAAATCCCGGTCGAAGTTGCTGCCGCCCCTAACGATGCAAAAATCACTTTCAAAGACAAAAAAACTAAGGTCGAGTATGCTGCCAGAAACGGTACCAATTACCTGCCGCCAGGCGATTATTCAATCACGGCTACCAAAGACGGCTTCCGCAGCAGCCAGACAGAGGTTAACGCCAACAGTAAACCACAACATATTATCATCATTGAGCTCATGCCGCAATCAGATCAAGCTCGCCAGTGGCAAAAAAAACACATGGATCAATATAATAAGGTTGAAAGTATTGCTGGCCAGCAAATCCGCGAGGCTGGCAAAAAATTCACCGAAAAATATCCAGTAGTCGCTAAATTACCAATCAAAGATCCTTACTATTCGGTTGGTTACTACAAGAAAGACGATCGGCCAATAATCGTTATCCGTACCGAATCGCCGCAATACCGCTACAAAGCCACGCTGCGGTTAGTGTCTATGGGCATCAAATTAAGCGATTATCAGATAGAATATGCCGATTATAAAAGCCATCTAGGAGAATAAGCTATGACGCCGAAGAAGAAAATCATTATAATTGCCGCCGCTTTTTCTGCATTTACTGTTTTGATGATTATATTGGCAGTAATTACTTCTCGCCAGTATTTGACAATCTTATTCGATTCATCGAAATATTCTAGCGTTACACTATATAAAGGCACTGACACCAAGACCGAAAATACCATCGCTCCTACCAAAACAGTCATCGAAAAATCCATTCAATCCGGCAAAGAGTATTTTTTGCCGAAAGGCACTTACTTTTTAGTAGCTAAGAGTAAAGATAATATCGTGTCAATTTTACAACGAGGAATATTATTGGGCTCGGACAAAAAAAGCGTTTCTCTCGACTACAAATATACTAATTCGTACTTGCAAAAACTGACAAACGAGAACAAAAAAGCTATAGATAGCGCTATCCTAGGCAGTAATAGCAAGATAAGTACCTTTTATACTATCAAAAACGAAGCTGTACTAGAGAAGGGTGATTGGGCGATTGCCGCCCTGGTGTTTAACGGCGCTGGCACCGACTTAAACCGAGACACTCTGAAAGTCGTCCTCGAGAAGAAAGACTCGAAATGGGTAGTTAAATGCAAGCCGATGATCTCGATCAGCAAATACGACTGCTCAGCGCCGCAAAGTACTCTCAATAAAGCTAACACTATCGACATCACTACACAGCGGCCGCTCATGCCGAATTATAACATCGGCAACACGAACAAAGTCGATAGGTACGAGTAGACAATCATAAGCACTAATCGCCAGTACTCGTCATCACGATTTGGTTATCGACAAACTCACTCATCAGCCGCTTTTGGCGGTGTTGATCAAGCTCGCCAAAGACGTCATCTAGCAAAATTAACGGCCTTTTACCAGTTTGCTGCTCGATATAAGCTGCCTCGAGAAATTTCAGCGCCAAAACAATCGTCCGCGCCTCGCCGCGAGAGGCAACTTTGGCAGCTGGTTTATCACCAAACCCAATCGCTATATCGTGCCGGTGCGGCCCAGTGCTGGTCGCGCCAACCGCCTTGTCATAAGTGATTTTTTCTTCATATTCCTTGAGCAGTTTTTGCGCCGACACGCGGCTTTCGTGGGAGTATTGCAAGCTAACCGTGTCGCTCGTGCCAGCAATACTCTGATAGATTGCAGTTATTTTACTATTAAAATCGTTCAAAACCGCTTGGCGCTTACTAATAATTTTAGCGCCGTAATCGCTCAGTATCAGATTCCAAGAGAATAATTCGTCGTCGTTAATTAGCGGATCCTTGAGAAGCTTATTACGCTGCAATAGAGCGCGATTATAGCGGCTCAACTCATGCGAATATGACTGGTCATATTGCTGGATCAACCCGTCCAAAAAATCGCGTCGGCGCTGCGGCGAGCCGTTAACAATCCGCAGCGTATCTGGCTCAAACAACACAATCGGATATTTGAGAGCATAAGGCAAGCGGCCGTGTTTTTTGCCAGCAACCACGAACTGTTTACGCTTGGCGCCTTCTTGATTTTGATAAGTCACCCGATATTGCAGTTCATCGGTAGCTACGTCTATCTGGTACGTTTGAGCGCCGTACGAACAAATCGATTCGTCGCTGCCGCGAAAGGACTTGCCGCGCAAAGCAATATATAAGGCCTCGATAAGCGACGTCTTGCCGCAACCGTTCGGGCCAGATATTAGCGTTGTCCCTGGCTCCAAATCAAGCATTTTCAGCGAATGAACGCGAACATTCTGCACCGCCAATCGCAAAATCTTCATATTAACTCTTCAGTGGCATAATTATATGGATATAATCTGAATCTTCACTTGCCGGCGACAAAACGCATGGCGACAGTTTGCCGCTAAACCGGAAATCGACGCTATCGCCATCAATAACACCAAGCGCGTCGGTAATATAGCGTGAATTTAACGTAAGGACACCGCCGCCAGTAACCTCGGCATCAGCCGAGCTAGTATTCTCGCCAAGTTCGCTAGCAATCGAGTGAATACTAATATTATTCTTTTCGCCATCAACCGTCACTGTCACACTGCCGCCAGAATTGCGCGCAAACAAGCCAGCGATCTTCACAATTCGCGAAAAATCATCCATCTTGACTCGCGCTTGGGTTTCGGAGGTCGCTGGTATCAACTGCTGATATTTCGGATAGCTGCCTTCGATTAAACGGCTAGTAATCTCGGAGTCATCAACCCGGAAGCGGACTTGCTCGTCGTCAAACAATACTTCGACTTGGTCGGTACCATCCGAAATTGTTCGCAGCACCTCTTGCAGGCTCGATGTTGGCACAATTGCCGCAATTTCGCTGGTAGTATCAAACAAGCGGCGCTGCGCTAAGCGATAACCGTCAGTGCCCGCTAGATACAATTTACCGCCGTCAGTGTGCCAATAAACGCCGGTTAGTACTGGACGTGAGGTGTCATTGCTAGTAGTGATAATCGTCTGGCTGACAGCTTGCTTGAAATCAGCTACTGCGATAGTGTAGGTGACAGCTTGATTTTCATCAATCGACGGCAATTCTGGAAATTCGCCAGCGTCAACGCCCGACATAATTGATGAATAATTACCCGACGAAATCGTCATCGACGTACCCTTGCTGACTATATCAACCGTACCGCGCGGCAGACTAGCTATAAACTCGCTAATTAGTTTGGCTGGCAAGGTCAACTCGCCTGGTTTAGTAATTTTAGCGCCAACATAGCAAGTCGCTGCTATCTCTAAGTTAGTCGCAGCGACCAATAACCGGTTAGCTTCGGTTCGCAGCAACACATTGCCAAGTATTGGTAGTCCGGCGCGGCTGCTAGCAATCCGGCCAACGATTGCCAGTGCTCGCGCAAAGTTTTCTTGTGTGACCGATAATTCCATAATTATTACCTATCTTTCTTTTTATAATTAGTGATGTATATAGTAGGTGCTGTGGACAATGGGGAAAAGTAGCTGATTAACAGAGGTAATTGACGAATTTTAGCCTGAGAAAATCTAGCAGAAAAAGAGTGAGTTTCACATAGTAAAACTAGGCAGTTTGTCCACTTTGATGACAATGACAACCAGGCTTCTCGCCAAACAGTGGATAAACGAACACAATTTTTACCCAGAACTTTGAACCAGCTGTACACAAAATTTCCACAGTATTTAAGCATAAAGTTTCTCCCGGATTTCAGCGACTTGCTCGCGGATAGTTAGGTCAAGCTTGATGGCTTTTTCAATTTTATTGACTGAATGAATAGCAGTAGTGTGATCTTTGCGGCCGAGCTCTTGAGCGATGCGCGGAAAGCTCATGTGTAGTTCGCTGCGTAGTAAATACATGGCAATTTGCCGCGGCGTGGCAATATATTTATCGCGTTTACTGCTGCACATTTCTTTGCTATCGATTTGGAAGTGGCGGGCGGTTTTGTCGATGATTTGCTTGGCGGTTAGATGTTGCGGCCTGGTTGATCGAACGTTGCCGAGCAGTCCTTCGGCGGTGGCGGCATCTGGCGTGGTGCCGCGCATTTCTGAATAAGCCAGCAACTGATTAAGTGCACCCTCTAACTCGCGGACGTTAGTTTTGATATTTTGCGCTAAATATTCGACCGTCTCGCGTTCTAAAGTCACGCCGGACATACCGGCTTTGGTCTCTATGATAACGCAGCGAGTTTCAAAATCAGGCATTTGGATATCAATTGCCATACCCCATTCAAAGCGGCTGCGCAGCCTTTCGGTTAAGGTTGGAATGCTGCGCGGCGGCTTGTCGCTGCTGATGATAATTTGCTTGTTAGCTTGATGTAAGGCGTTAAAAGTATGGAAGAATTCTTCTTGAGTTTTTTCTTTGCCGGCGATGAATTGCATATCATCGACGATCAAAACGTCGACGTTGCGATATTTGTCGCTAAAGCCAGCGATTTTGAAACGGATGCTATCGAGAAATTCTTTCATGAAAGTTTCAGAGCTAACATAGGCAACTTTCATTTTGGGATCATGCTTGATGATGGCGTTGCCGACAGCTTGAATCAAGTGAGTTTTGCCTAAGCCGACGCCGCCGTAGATGAAAAGCGGATTATACTTGGCGCCAGGATTAGCGGCTGCTGCCTGGCAAGCAGTGTAGGCGAGGTCGTTGCACGAACCAACCACGAAATTATCAAAAGTGTAGCGCGGGTTAAGGGTGGTATTGGCGGTGGGCGTTTTGGCGTTAACTGGCGCGCGGCTAATTAACTCGTTAGCGCGATCGCGCAGCGAAGCAGTAGTTTCACGACTGGTAATTTTTTTCTTGGTATTTTTGACTTTGTAATTAACATCTTTGATATTAGGGTTATTTTTCTTGAGGATCTCGCGGATTTGCGTATCGAAACGCTTTTCGAGCTGTGATTTAGCAAAGACATTAACAACGCCGATAGTCGCCGTGCCATTATCGTAAGATAGTAGCTCAGTATCGCGAAACCAGGTTTTGAAGTTCGCATGCGATACCGAAAGCTCGATTTCCCCCAGGACACTTTGCCATAATGAATTATTCATCTAAAACTTATACCCTCACAAGCTGTTAATAACGTATCTCTATGATAGCTGATTCACGAGTTTTCCACAACTATAAGAACATTACATTTATTAGTAGTTATGTAGGCGATTAAACAGAGGTGAGTTTTTCCACAATTTAGCGCTACCTCTGTTAAATTTGTGGACAAACCAGCCAAAAATGTGGATAATTTATATAGCGATAGTATAATCTCGACAGATTAGCAATCAAATATTGATTATTGATCGTGAAATTGCTATAATAACTGTCATTATGCCAAAGCGAACTTTTCAACCGCATACTCGACACCGCGTCAAGACGCACGGCTACCGTGCCCGTCGGGCAACCAAAGCTGGCCGGGCTGTACTCAAGCGCCGCCAAGCTAAAGGCCGTGCTCGTATCGCACTCTAACTAGTCGAGGTAACTACAGGTAAATAGCGCTAATTTTCGGCGCTATTTTGCTATAATGGAATTTATTGTATGATTGCGTCAAAATATCGATTTCACGGGCATGGCAGCTTGAAATTTTTATACAAAAACGGCCAAGCGGTTAGGTCGCGTTATTTCACGGTCAGATATATTACCAATCCCCGCCGCCAGCAGCCGCGCTTTGCGGTAGTAATTAGTAAAAAAGTCCATAAATCAGCGGTTGGGCGCAATCGTATCCGCCGCCAGGTTTATGAACGCTTGCGGGTTGATGTTTTACCTCGCGTTAAAAACGTCGATATCGCAGTGATTGTTACCAACGGCGAAGCGCTAAGTTTGGCGCCTAATGAGTTAAAATCGTCGCTTGACGCTATTTTTGCGCAAATCATCGCTTGATTCGGTAGTTGCCAGCCAAAGAGATGATATAATGGTATAGATAAGTACTTGCCGAGAGGAGAATACGAGGCTTTTATGCATGATTTATTCCAATTATTGATTGTTCAGCCGATTTTTAACGCGCTAATGTTATTGTATAGTATCATTCCGTGGCATGATTTCGGGCTGGCGATTATTATCTTTACGATTATTCTGCGGTTTGTGATGTATCCGCTAATCAAAAGCCAGCTCAACCAAACCAAGCTGATGCGCAAAATGCAGCCAGAGTTGGCTAAGATCAAGAAAAACACCAAAGGCGATCGCCAGGCCGAGGCTATGCAGCAAATGGAACTATATAAACGCTACGGTATTAAGCCGATGCGTTCAGTATTAGTGTTGATCATCCAGTTGCCGATATTTATTGGACTTTATCAGGTGATTAGAATTATTATCTCTCTCAAAAGCGAAGTGATTAGCCAATACCTTTACGAGCCAATCAAAAATATTGATGTCATTCAGTCGATTATCCAGAATCCAGCTAATTTCAACCATACAATGCTCGGGTTTATTGATTTGACTAAGACAACTTTTAGCAACCACGGCATCGACTTTTTCTTGTTGGCCTTGGCGGCCGTATCGGCAATTACTCAGTATATTATCACTAAGCAAACCGCGCCAACTGCTGGCAAAAACCAAAAGCGTTTCCGCGATTTGATGAAAGAGGCGGCCGAAGGCAAAGAGGCCGATCCGACCGAGATGAGCGGTATTATGACGCGCGGCATGATGAAGGTTATGCCGGTAATGATGTTCTTGATCATGGTGGGGCTGCCAGGAGCATTGGCGCTTTACTATACGGCGTCTAACTTGGTGGCGGCCGCTCAGCAGCATTTCTTGCTGCGAAAAGATGCTGAAGAAATGCACGAAATTGCCGAAGAGGCTAGCGCTCCCAAAAAATCAAAAAAAGCCAAAACCCGCGAGAAAAAAGCTAAAGAAGCGCACATCACGCGGATTAAGGCGAAGTAGGAAAGGAGAAGTATGGATAAAGAACAGTCAATTGCCTATGCCAAGAAATTTGTCGAGGATATTTTGTCGTTTTTTGGCGAAAATATAGAGGTCGAGACTAGCTATCAGGATAATATTTTATCGATTGACATTGCCAGTAGCGACCTCAATAGTATTTTGATTGGCCGTAATGCCGAGACGCTGCGCAGCTTGCAATACATGGTATCGACAGTGCTGCGCAATAATAATGCGGCGGTTACCCGCGTAATCGTCGATATTGCCGGTTATAAAAAGCAGCGCGAAGAAAAAATTGCCGAAAAGGCTCGCGGTTGGATCGAAGAAGTGCGCCACACCGGCGATTCGCATGTTGCTCATATTAACGCTGCTGATCGTCGGATTGTCCACCGGATAGCGGCTGAATACAGTGATATTCGCACTTACTCTGAGGGCGAAGGCCGCCAGCGCTATATTATTATTGCGCAAGCGAGCTCTTAGCGGTATAATCATAAGTATAAAGGAAAGGATTGGAGTATGGCTGCTGTACTAATAATCGTAGCGGTGGTGGTTATCCTGCTGGTTGTCGTGATCGGCGCGGTAATCGGCATGTATAATAGCTTGGTCAAGCTAAATATCAAAACTGACGAGTCGTGGAGCGGTATTTCGGTGCAGTTGAAGCGCCGCGCCGACTTGATCCCGAACCTCGTTGAAACTGTTAAAGGTTACGCGGCGCACGAGAGCGGCGTTTTCGAAAAAGTCACCGAGGCGCGCTCGGCTATCATGTCGGCAACACACCCGGCTGAAGCAGCCAAGGCCGACGGCGAATTGACTATGGCGCTCAAAAGCTTATTCGCGGTATCCGAAAATTATCCGGAGCTGAAAGCTTCTAGCAACTTCATGGAGCTGCAAGCGCAAATCACTGACACCGAGGATAAAATTGCTGCCTCACGCCGCTTTTACAATGCTAACGTCACCCAGTTCAACACCAAGCGCAAAGTCTTCCCGACTAATATTTTCGCTGGAATGCTAGGATTTAACGCTGATAAAGAGTTCTTCGACGTTAGCGAAAGCGAACGGGCAGCAATTGAAAAGCCAGTTGAAGTCAAATTTTAATTCTAAAATAATAATAAATTAAAAGTAAGGAGCTCGATGGAACATTTATTTTTGACAAATATCGAGCTCTTTGCTCGTGCTGGCGGCGGTGGATCTGGCGGCTCGGGTGGTGGTTCTGGCGGCGGAGGAGGCGGCGGTTTGCTGGCCGGTATAGCGATGATTGGCTTCGTACCGGCTTATTGTATCGGTTCGGCGCTGCGCAAACACATAGGCCAAGAGGGTACGCGGTTTGTGGCTGCGAACATGATTGGTTTTGTCTTGATAGTAATAACCTTCGTGTTGATTGCTAGAGGTTGGGTAGGTGTAACTATCGCTCTAGGAGCGCTCGTCGGTATGATTACTGGACTTTACGAGGCGTTTAATAAGATTAAGCAAAGCAAGTTTTTGCGCGATAAACTTATGCAAGCTAGCGCTGCCGATCCGGTATGGAACGAACAACAGATAATCAATCACGCCAAGCAAGTATTCTTGCGCTACCAAAGCGATTGGGCGAAACAAGATAGCGAAGCGATTAAAGCCTATACCACCGAAAATTATGCTTATCATGCTGGTTTGATGATTTATACATTACAGCTAATGAATCGGACAAACCAAATGTCGGATATCGTAGTGAACGACGCCGAGGTGGTTGATATGCTAGATTCGCCAGATGACAGCCAAGACACAGTAACGATTGGTTTTTCGGCGAGTGCTAAAGATTTGCTGGTCGATAACGCTACTAATCAGACATTATTTACCGACAATAGTATGTTCACTGAATATTGGCGATTCCGCCGCCACGGCAAAGATTGGTTACTAGACGGCGTCGATCAGGCGACAGCTAATCCGGCGATGTATAATCCGCAAATCGACCAATTTGCCCGCCAGAATAATTATTGCTATAGCGCTGATATGGGCTGGTTGTTTATACCAAAGCGCGGGCAACTATTTAACGGCGCCCAATTTGGTACATCAGACATTAATAATCACGTAGTCGGCTTGTATAAAGAATCATTGCTGGTGCAATTGTATACTTACCAGCGCGCCACTGATAGTTCATCAGTAGTTATCGCTCAAATTAACGTACCGAAAGATTACGGCCAGATTATTGTTCGCCGCAAGAAAATGATGCGTTTCGGCGGTGTTCGCGGTTTGGAAAAAGTCGAAATGGAGTGGGGCAAGTTTAATGAGTTATACGAGGTGTATGCTTCTAATACCGACCAAGCAGCTAGCTTTGAGCTGCTCAACCCGACGTACATGGAGCAATTGGCAGCGCTTGGTTTCGAGGTCTCAATCGAGGTTGTTGATAACGTAATTTATCTGCACACAGCCGAGCAGGGTGCCGATATTGCTGTATATCAGACTATGTACGATTTAGCGCAAAAAGCCTTCAAAGAGATGAGGCTCTAGCTGTTAATAGCATTTTCGTAAATTTGCAAAGTTTGCTCGGCCATTCGCCGCCAAGAATACTTAGCCACTTGTTGCTTGCCTTTTTTAGACAAAGTATTGCGCAGTGATTTATCGGTAATAACGGTATCAATCTTGCTGGCAATGTCCTCAATATCAAGCGGATCAAAGTATACTGCCGCGTCGCCGAGAATTTCTGGCATGCAAGAAGCGTTGCTTGAAACAACTGGCGTACCGTAGGCCATTGCCTCTAGCGGCGGCAGACCGAAGCCCTCGAGCAGCGACGGGAAGACATATGCTAGCGACCGGGTGAAGATCCAGTCGCGTTCAGCATCAGGTATAAAGCCGGTGAAGTGAATATTTTTGTACTTTTTTGATTCAAAATAGTCTTTGTTGCGCTGAGTGGCAGCATTAATCCGGCCAACTAACACTAATCCGAGGTCGGGGTACTTTTTTAATAGTTTTTGGTGAGCGTCGCCCAAACGGCGGATATTTTTATAATCAGGCTGTTGGCCAACATAAGCAATAAAACGCGTAAATGGTGTTTTGTATGGCTGCAGGCCGCCCCGATGAATCTCGGCAGCTTCATAAATCGTTGTAATTTTATCATCAGATATTCCGCAGAATGCTTGATATTCGCGTTTGGTAGTGTTTGACACAGTGATAATATGCTGACTAGTCTGGGCAATTTTCTTGAATACCCAGCGGCCGACCAGTTGTTTAGCATGAAAAACCAGCCAGTTCTTGTCGGAATTATAAGTATTGAGCAGTGTCATGTCGTGAACGGTAGTGACGTGCTTGCCGCGATATCGGATTGGCTGCTGCGGCATGCAAAAATGTACCAAATCTGGACTGAGGTCATCGAGAAAGGTTTTGAAACCAAGTTGTTCAGCTAGCGAATAGTTTTTGAAATCGATAGTTAGGACGTTAAAATTCGGGTTAGTTGGTTGCCAATAATCTTTATCTTTGGTTGGCACGAGTATACTGTAAGTATTGTGGCGGTCGATTTTTTGCAAATATTCTAGCAACTTAACCACGTAAGTACCAGTCCCAGAGTTGATAACGCGGGCATCAATAGCGATATGACTCATGATGATTCCTTTCTGAAAACAATTCGCTCGTATAGGCGATAATTCCAAATCAGAGAGATGGCCGTGGCAAATAATTTAGCGGCAAACAAGGAAATTCGTTCGTTAGTTATGAGGTTTTTGATTAGCGGCGTAGCCAGCCAAATCATAGCGTTTTGAAGCACCCATAAGCCAAATAGTGTGATAATCACAAAGGACATTATCTCATATTTGATATTTTTGCTAGTGGATTTGAAGGTGTACTTTTTGTTAGCGAAAAAGCTAAAAACAAAGGCGGTACCGGTCGAGATAGTATTGGCGGCTAGTTTCGGTAATCCTAGAAAGGTCAGTAAAAATAATAACCCAAAATCAATTATCGTATTTATTGTGCCGACGATAGCGAAACGACCAATTCGCGCCTTATTTTTCACGCTTAGCCTCGTGATATTCCTCGACAAAGTAGCCAGGCCGGTTCTTGGATTCGCTAAAGATTCGGGCAATGTACTCGCCGATAATACCTAGGCTAATCAGCTGGATGCCGCCTAGAAACAAAATTACTGCCATTAGCGATGAATAGCCAGCGCCAGTAGATACGCCGAATAGAGGTCGAATTAGCAGATAAAGAATATATAAAAATGCACCGCATGATATAATCATTCCCAAAATCGATGACATTCGCAGCGGCGCCGTGGTGAAACTGGTGATACCGTCAATAGCGAGATTAATCAGTTTGCTGTAGTTCCATTTGGTATCGCCGGCAGCGCGCGGGTCGCGATCGTAGAGCAACTCTTTTTTATTGAAGCCGATCCAGCTAAAAAGGGCTTTGGTGTTGCGCTGCGATTCGCGCAGCAGCTTGAGAGCTTCAACACAGCGCCGATCAAGCAAGCGAAAATCGCCAGTATCGCGTTGAATTGGAATCCGCGTCGACTTTTGCAAAATACGGTAATACCATTCGCTGGTTTTTTTCTTGAGCCAAGTTTCACCCTGGCGGCTGCGGCGCCGTGCGTAAACATCGTCGTATCCTTGCTCCCAGAGTTCAATCATTTGCGGAATTAGCTCGGGCGGATCTTGTAAATCAGCGTCGATAATTACTACTGCATCGCCTTTGGCGTAATCAAAGCCGGCTAGCATGCCAGCTTCCTTACCAAAATTGCGTGATAGATTAACATAAGCAATTGAAGAATTCTTTTTGGCTTCTCTTTGAATCATGGTCAAGGTGTCATCGCTACTGCCGTCGTTGATAAATAGCAGTTCTAGGCGGTATTTTTTGATCGTTTTTTGCAAATCTTTTAGACGCGCGAATAACTGCGGCAACACCGCTTCTTCGTTGTAGGCTGGGATTAGAACGGTAATGGTCTTCATAGGCTAATTATATCACTTTATTTTTTGAACAAGCTCACTAATTGAGTTGGCGGTAATGGCGTCAGCTTGCTGCAGATAAGCTGTCTTGGCGGTCGCTGACTCAAGCGCGTTAGTACCGAGGATAGCGCCAGCGTGCCCCATTTGGACGCCACTAGGAGCGCTATGCCCGGCTATATAAGCGTAAACTGGCTTACTGATAGATTGCTTAATATAATCAGCTGCCGCAATTTCGCTAATGCCGCCGATTTCGCCGATCATTACTATACGTTTAACGCTAGGGTCGTTTTGAAATAACTGTAAACAATCGACAAAACTGCTGCCGCCAATCATATCGCCGCCGATACCGATGATGTATCGCTGCCCGAAACCAGCCTGTGCCAACAGCGACATAGCTTCGTAAGTAAGGGTGCCACTGCGGCTGACGATTGCTGTATCGCCAGGTGTTGCCAGTGACGCTGGAATGATGCCCAGCAGCTGCCTGCCTGGTAATAATACGCCGGGGCAGTTCGGACCGATCAAAACTGAGTGGCTGCGGCGCAACTTTTGCTTAATCTCAAGCATGTCGTGTACCGGCACGCCTTCGGTGATGCAGATGATAAGCGGGATTTGCGCCTGAATAGCCTCTAAAATAGCGGCTTTGGCGTGCGGCGCTGGCACAAAAATCACGGAAATATCAATGGTAAAACGTTTTTTGATATCGTCAATTGTTCGGAAAACTGGTACGCCGTGAACTTCGGAAACAGCTTGATTAGGCGAGGTACCAGCGACGATATGCGTTTTGTAATTAAGCATATTTTGCGCGTGAAACCGGCCATTTTTTCCAGTGATTCCCTGAATTATGACATTTTTGCCAATGAAAAGCTGCGGTGTCATGAAATATCCTCCAGGATTGCTTCTAAACTGTCGAATAGCGGTAGATTGTATTGTGCTAGTAGTTGGCGGGCTTCAGCTTCGCGGTTGCCAGATAGGCGAATGGCGAGTTTTGGTAGGTCAGGAATTTGCCGCTGGGCATCGATAATGGCTCGGGCTACCTCATCGCAGCGGACAATGCCGCCGAAGATATTGATGATAATCACGTTGATATTATCGAGATTAGTAATTTGATGGAAGCAATCGAGGATTTTATCAGAGGTAGCCGTGCCGCCGATATCGAGGAAATTAGCTGGTACCAAACCGCTTGCTGTGACTGCATCGACCGTTGCCATGGCGAGTCCAGCGCCGTTGGCGATTGTAGCAACCGCGCCGTCACGATTAAGTATGACGAAATTGTGTTCGGTAGAGTTGTCTTCGAATTGCCAATCCAAGTGGCGAAAAGCGGCAGCATCGTCAACGGTAATTTTAGCATCGCCAGCGATTAACTTACCGTCAGAGGTGAGTACTAGCGGGTTAATCTCTAGTAACAAGCAATCATTGTTAATAAAACAACGATAAGCATTTTCAATAATATCTTGCAGCAAGAACGCTTTGTCAGCAATATCGAGATAATCAGCGAGCTCGTCAGCTAAAGCTTCGAATTTTTCGTTGACGATATCGCGCCGAAAAAAATCCGCAGTATCTTGGCTTTCAATTTCGATACCGCCCCCAGTATGGGCAAGCAGTTCAATGGCGGCGGTTTGGCGGTTAATATTTAATGAAAAATAAAATTCGTGGCTAATATTGAGGACCTCTTCGGCTAGCAATTTTGACGGTAAAAATCCCTTGATTTTAAGATTGAACATTTTTCGGGCAGCAGATTCTATATCTGATTGCCAACGGACTATTTGCACGCCGCCAAGTTTGCCGCGCCCGCCGATGGGAACCTGCGATTTCAGAACGATCGGTGCAGCGATAGCCTGTAATTCATTAGCAGCGAAAACTTTGCCGCGCGGTATCGGCACTTCACACGCTGACAGTAGGTTTTTGGCTTCATATTCTAG
>CAJPIO010000008.1 GCA_905365145.1 Candidatus Saccharimonadota bacterium
TCCAGCTTCTCCGGATGTTAGAACTGCTCCTCCAACCCCAGGTGGCGATGCTGGCACTGGAGGCGAAGGACTGCAACAGATGCTAGCTAGAAAAGATGAACTACTTAATGAGATATTGGCTTTAGCTATTAACGGTGGTGATCAAGATGAGATAAAAAGACTAGGGTTGGAGCTTGCAGATTTGGTTAAACGCATGACTTCAGGTTCGGAGACCTCAGCGACCAGAAGTGCTCCTCCTCCGGCTCCTCAGCCAACATCAAGAACTAGTACTAGAGGCGCGCGTCAAACCCGACCATCGCCGCAACCAGGCGGTACTCCAGGCGGCCCAGGTAGTCCAGGTACTCCGCCTTCTGCTCCGCCGCAACCAGGCGGCCCAACCGGCCCAGAGCCTGGACGTCCAGCCCCTCCAACCCCAGATCATAATGCTGGCCAGCCTAAAACCCTAGAGCAGGAAGAACGAGAGCTAGAGGAGCGGCTCGCAAAAATTAGAGAAGAGCGAAACGCTCCGTACGCCGCGAAACTTGATGCATATGCTGAGCTTTTGGCTAAGGAAGAGTCCAAAAGAGCTGACGGCGGCTTCCGCTTTAGTATCATGCATTGGGTCGGCGGGCCTGGCAATAACCGCAAGCGCGAAAGGCGCCGCGAGGCGCTGGATGAGGCCGGTAAAGCCTTGAAAAAGGAAGTCTTGGCCTATTTGCGCCAAAAGGTTGAAACGAAGCGCCAGAAGGGCGAGTATCAGGGTACCGACGACGAGATCGCGCAGCAAATGTCTGACGAGATGTTTGATGAGCAGCGCAGGATATTCGGCCAGCGATTGCAAGAACGCAAAGACGAGATCCTAAGGAGCGAAAGCGACAAGCTACGCAATCGTATTTTGGCCAAGATTGGCAGCTGGATTGGTATGGAAAAATCTACCAAAAATAGCCTGAAAGCGGCGGCTGTTGGTGTTGGCCACGGCTTGGTCAAGGGCGCAGCTGTTGGCGCGCTGACTGGGCTGTTCGGCGTGACCTGGCCTATCTCGGTAGGCGTCAGTATAGTTGCTGCGGCAATTGGCGACCGGATGATCAGGCGAGGTATCCGTTTGGATGCTATCAGACAAGGTCTCGGTGGACAAAACGGTTCGCGCCAGCTGGTGGACGACGATAAGTTCGCCAGGATAAAAGAAAAAGCCGAGGGCAAGAAGCGTAGTCAAGAGTTTATGGCTGATAAAATGCTGAAACTTTCTCGCAAGGATAGCTATGCTGCTGGCGATAGGCTCTCGAAAGAGACAAACGAACGCCTCAACAAGCACAAAGTGGCACTAGGTATCGGCAGACTCGCCGGCGGTGCTGTCGGCGGTCTGGGCGGCCGCTGGGTCGGCCAGCAGCTCCACGATCATACGCCGGTAGGCCAGGCTGTGGATAGCGCTAAAAGAAATGTTCACGAATTTATCCATAGAGAGGATACTGCTGCTGCCGCCGCAGAACGGGAGTACCAAGGTAAAATTGATGAGCTAAACCGACGAATAGACGAGCTTAATAATAGGCTTGAACGAGCTGCTGCTGGCAACATTGATAACTCAGGTTCGTTTAGCAACTGGGAGTATCCGTGGGATTGGGCGGTTGATCAATTTGGCGAAAATAACGCTATATCTAAGTTGTACGAATTAGCCGATGCTGCCGCGCGGGATGGTCACAATATCCAGTGGCATGGCTACGGCGATACCCAATGGCTGTCGATAGACGGCAAGAGCGATACGCAGTCAGTCTTGGAGATTTTGAATAAGTACAATTACGGTTTAGCAGCATAAAATGAGATAACAGTAAAACAAAAAGGAAAGGTAAATGAATGTTCAACGTCGATGATAATTTGCTAGCAGCCGCTGGCTACGATGTAGAGAAGCTATCAGAAGAGAAGAAAGAACAGTATCGCCGCGAGATGTCTAAGGATCTAAACAAGCGTGCGTCCGAGCAGCTGTTGGCACGGTTGTCTAAAGAGGAGGCCTTGGAGTTCGAAGATGTCAACAGTAACCCAGACCGCACGCGGCGCTGGCTGGCTGAGTTTCACGGCGATTATGCTAGCCGCCAGGATTACCAGGCTATCCGTGAATTGTTCGAAACTGACGAAGATGCGATGAGTTTCTACGCGTCTGCGCTGTGGATGCGTTATGCTGTGCCAGATTACGGCAAAATCATGCAAGAAGTCATGAATGAATATGTCGAAGAACTGGCTGATATGCGCCGCGCTGTCAATGAGCAGCTCGGTATTGCGTAGCAGCACTATAATCGGTATACTAAATGCATAGGCAAGAGGGGGTGAAATGTTTCAATTAGACGATAAGTTTCTCGAAGAGGTGGGTCTGGGCAGCTTACCAGACGACCAGAAAAAACTGTTTCTCGACCACTTTCGCGAGCAGCTAGAGCTGCGTGTTGGTTTGCAGCTTAGCGAGGGTTTGAGCGATATGCAGCTAGCGGAGTTTGAGAGTTTTATGGATCGCGATATGGTGCGGGTGACGTCCTGGCTGGACGCTAACGCGCCGGATTTCGAAAATGATCAGATTTATGTACAATTGAAAGCCAATGCGCCGGCTAATGTGCCGCAAAATGCGATATTAGCAGAGTACGCATCGCTGAAGTGGTTGGGCCAGCATCGTCCGAACTATCGCGAGGTGGTGATGCAAACGGTCAAGGCTCTCAAGGAAGAAGTTATCGCCAACCGCGATATGATTCTTCTAGGCGACGCGGGAGCATAGGTTACGGCCGCGGTTGGGATTTAGGTTCTTGCGATTGCAATTGTCGTGGGTTGACGGTTGCGACTATCTTTGTAGCGGGTAGCCGCGCAAGAAAGCGTCGGCACTGATAGTTTTGCCGCTCGGGGCGATTAGCTCGTCAATTGCTAGGTAGGTGTCGTCGGCGCATTTGATGTCAAGCGGTGTTTCTGGAGTAGAGACGGCGCGGGTTTTGGTGATAATCAGGTCATATTGGTGGACTTTTAGGCGCGAACGCGGATAAGTCAGGTGGGCGCGAATTTTGGCTTCCGCTTGGTTTGCGGTTAGCTGTTGCGGATCGAGGCGGCTGTCGTTTTTGCTGAGCAGCGAGCAATAGGTGGCGCAGCTATTGTCTTGCGGTATTGGCTGTAGTATACCGTTTATGATGTCAGGTAACTTCTGCGTTAATAATTGCGCACCGAGCTGGCCGAGAGCCTGATAGAGCTCGGGTTGGGTCTCGGTAAAGTCTAGCGGGTAAGTTTCTTGGTAGTATATCGGGCCGGCATCCATCGCTTGCTCTAACTGCATGATGGTTACACCGGTTATTTTATCTCTGTTAGCGATAGCTGATTCGATGGGCGACGGGCCGCGGTATTTTGGCAGCAGCGACGGATGAACGTTGATGATACCAGGCTGAAACAGGTCGATGATTGTTTGCGGGATAATCTTGCCGTAGCTAACCAAGACGCCAGTTGGCTGTGACGTAATATTTTTTATATCATTTATGATATCTTTTAGCCGGTTTGGCTGCCAGACTGGAATGTGGTGCTGGCTAGCGAATTGTTTGACGGCAGGCTGGATAAGCTTGTTGCTGCGGCCGCGGCGGGAGTCTGGCTTGGTGATGACGGCCGCGATATTAAAACCAGCTTCAACGAGCGCGCGCAGGCTATACAAGCTAAAGTCTTCGGTGCCGAAGAATACTATCGGCTGGCGGCTAATCCCAGAGGTCGGCGTTGTCTTTGACATATCTTTCGTAGTCGAGCGGATCGAGCTCGCCCTCGTCGTTTAAGCGGTAAAAAGCCTGGTGATCGTCGCGAATGTGGTCGACGAAAACGATGCCGTTGCAGTGGTCGATTTCGTGCTGCAAGACGCGTGCTAGAAAGCCGTTGGCCTTGATGCGGATTTCGTCGCCGTCGATATTGATGGCTTTAATGCGGATTTTGCTGTAGCGGGGGACTTTACCGTAAAAATCCTTGACGCTGAGGCAGCCTTCGTAATCGTAGGTGATTTCGCCTTCGTATTTGACGATTTCTGGATTGATTAGCGGGATAAATTCTTGGTTGTCTTTGTCTTCGAAATCGGCGCGAACGATGACAACGCGCTCGAGGCGGTCGATTTGCACGGCGGCCAGGGCAGCGCTAATTTCGTGCGGCCGGGAATTCTCCCAGTCGATACTGGCGTCAGTCATATCTTTGATGAGCTGGCGGGTTTCGTCAGAGACGACATGAACTCGCTGCGATTTCTGGCGCAGGTGCGGATTTGGCAGGGTAATGATAGCTTCTTTCTTCACAACTTTATATTATAACAGATTTGCCGGATCGATGTCGTATTGCCAGTGTGTTCGGGGTAATTGGCTGGCGATGGCGAGCAGTTTGGCGCGGTTAGTTGACTTGACGACGATTTGCCAGCGGTAGGTGTCGCGGACTCGCTCGTAGAAGGCTGGCGTCGGCCCGAAAATAATAATATCAGGATATTCGCTGCGTAATTGAGCGGCGAATTTTTGGGCGTTGCGAATGGCGGTGGCTTCGGTTTTGTAAATGCAGGTTAATTTGAGGAGGTAAACAAACGGCGGAAAAATGCCGCGGCGGCGTTCAGCTAATTCGCTGGCGTAGAAGCTGGCATAATCCTGGCGGATGCCTTGGACAATGGTTGGGTTTTGCGGCTGATAAGTTTGAACGATAATTGATGTTGGCTGATCATTCCGTCCAACTCGGCCGATAACTTGGGCTAACAGCTGAAAGGTGCGTTCGCGAGTGGTAAAGTCGGGTAGAGCCAGACCAGCATCAGCCTGAATGATACCGACAGACGCCAGGCGGGGCAGGTCGAGGCCTTTGGCTACAACTTGGGTACCAATGATGATATCGATATGTCCGTCGTAGAGTTCTTGATAGCGCTGATTGAGGCTATTTTTGCTGGTAATGTCGCCGTCGAAGCGGGCGATGGCGGCTTGCGGGAAGAGCTTTTGCAGCTCGCTCTCAATCAGTTTGGTGCCGATGCCCTTGTGGACAATATCGGTGCTGCCGCAATCAGGGCAGACGGTGGGCACGCGTTCGCGGTATCCGCAAATGTGGCAAATTAGCGCGTGCTGGTCGGCGTGCAAAGTCATTGGAATAAAGCAGCGCGGGCATAAAGCGCTCCAGCCGCAATTCTGACAAAGAGTGGTGCTGGCGGTGCCGCGGCGATTGTGGTAAATTAACGTTTGTTTGTTGTTTTCGAGATTTTGGTTGATAGTATTTATTAATAAGTCGGATAAAAAACGGTGGCGCAAAAAGGTATTTTTCGATGTCATATCTACAACGTTTATAGAGGGAGTGATGATGTTTGGGTTGGCACGGGCTGGTAAATTGATGATGGGCCGGCCAGTTTTGGCAGCAAGGTAATATTCGCTGACCAGCGGCGTGGCTGAGCCTTGTACTACAGTGGCATGGTGATACCGGGCTAGAATAGCGGCTGTCCGCAAGGCAGAGTAGCGCGGTGTTTGGTCTTGTTTGAGCGCTGGTTCGTGAGCTTCGTCGATAATAATCGCGCCGATGTTGTTAAATGGCATAAACAAGGCTGAGCGTGGCCCGATAACGACATTTGGCTGGGTAGCATTGAGTGCTTGCAGCCAAGCGTGGTGGCGCTGGGCTTCGGTTTGTTGCGAATGCGTGGTGATGAGGTTAGGAAAAGAGTGCTGAAATTCGGCGATTAGCTGGGCGGTTAAAGCAATCTCTGGAACAATTACGATGACAGATTTGCCAGTAGCGATTAGTCTTTTGGCGTATTCAATGTAGACGGCGGTTTTGCCGCTGCCAGTGACGCCGTGCAGAATAACGGTGCCGCTTTTGGCGTTTAGTAGGCTGTCAATGGCGGCTAACTGGTCTTTGTTGAGTACAAAATGTGTTCTATCTCTTCGTGTTGTTGCAGTGCTGTTTGGGCTTAGAGTGCGGCGTTTCTTGGTGAGGCCGCTTGGCAAGATGGTTTGTAAAACTAATGCCAGATGAGCGATGTAGTAATTACTCATCCATTGTGCAGTTTGCAACAACGGACGCGGTAACGGGGGTAGATCGAGGATTGTTGTAATTTCTTTAGTAGCAAAATCAGGTTTAGTTGTTTTTTTTACAACTATACCGGTGAGCAATTGCTGACCGATTGATATAATGACAACAGCGCCGATAGCCAGAGGTTGCTGGCTGCTGTAAGTGAATACGCAAGCGTCGGCTTTAACGATTTTGGTGGGCGCTACTTCATAATAATGCATCGCCTAATTATACCTTGTCTACGACAATTTAACACGCTACTATAAGCATATGTATTTCGAGAGTAGATCGCAAGCAGGAAAGATTTTGGCTGATCAATTGGTAGCCAAATATCGCTACGAAAACTGCGCTGTGGTAGCGCTAAGCAACGGCGGCGTAGTGGTGGGCGAGCAAATTGCGGCACAACTGCACTGCGTGTTGATGTTGTTGGTATCGCAGGATATCGAGATACCAGGCGAAGGAATGAATTTTGGAGCGGTGTCGCAAACTGGCGATTTCACATATAATGATGAATTTTCGGCAGGCGAGATTGATGAGTATACGAGCGAATTTCATGGCTATTTGGCCGAGAAGAGACGCGAAACATATAGTAGTCTCAATCGCTTGATCGGCGATGGCGGTACAGTCGATAAAGACATGCTGAAAGATCGCGTGGTGGTGCTGGTATCGGATGGCTTTGCTAATACTGCTAGCGTTGGAGTGGCTTTAGACTTCTTGAAGCCGATTAGGATTCTGAGGTTGGTGGTAGCATCGCCAGTGGCGTCGGTGGCAGTGGTTGATCGGCTGCACATTACTGCTGATGAGCTACATTTGCTGGACGTTAAAGAGAATTTCTTGGGAGTTGATCATTATTATGAAGATAACAATGTGCCAACACTACAGCAATCAATTGATAAGATTAGCCAAATCATATTGAATTGGCGATAAATGGTCTTGAATTGGTTATGAAAAGAATGTAGAATAAAAAGCAACAGAACAAACTAAACTGGAAGAAAGGGGCTTGGCTAGATGCTTGATGTATTCATTACCTCGCGGGTGCGTCGTAAGATAGTTGTCGTCTATGCCAAATATCCAGATTTTCGGACGCATGTCCGCGGTTTAGCCAAGCTGATCAAGGAAGACCCCGGTAATATCCAGCGCGAATTGCGCCGGCTGGAAAAGGTCGGTTTTTTGCATGCCGAAAAGCAGGGTAATACACGGATTTACTCGACTAATAAACAATTCCCGATCTTCAAAGAATTGCAGAGTATTGTAATTAAGTCGCAGCAGCACGCTAATAGCAATCGGCCGAAACGTACAACTTCCGAGATTAGTAGATGACCTTATTCGAGCAGATTTTGACAGCGCGAGGCCTGACGACGCGGGCAGCGCGTGAGGCTTTTTTGCATCCGGATTATGCGGCAGTGAAACATGATCCGTTTTTGCTGCCGGACATGGAGAAGGCGGTGGCGCGGTTGAAGCGGGCCCGAGAACGGGACGAAAAAATTGTCATTTATGGTGATTATGATATTGATGGGCTTAGCGCCACGGCGCTGCTGCTGGATGCCTTTGGTAAGTTTGGTTTTGAGGACGTCGATGCTTTCATTCCGAACCGGTTTGTCGAGGGCTATGGTATGACTATGGGTGCGGTGGACAAGGTGCGCGACATGGGCGCGGATTTGATCGTGACGGTGGATACCGGTAGTTTGTGCCATGCGGAGATTGCGTATGCCGCTAGCTTGGGGATTGATACGGTGGTGACGGATCACCATAATGTCGCCGAGACTCCACCTCCGAGCGTGGCAGCGGTGAATCCGAAATTTCCGGGACATACTTATCCGTTTCGTGATTTGTGCGGTGCGGGCGTGGCGTTCAAGCTGGTGCAGGCACTGCAGACTGAACTGGATGGGTTGCCTGAAGGCTATGAAAAATGGCTGCTGGATTTGGTGGCGCTAGGGACGGTGTGCGATATCGTGACGTTGGCGGATGAAAATCGAGCAAATGTCTATTGGGGTCTGGAGGTGTTGAAAAAACAACAACGCCCAGGTTTGAAGGCCTTGATGGCGGTGGCGGGTATTGATCCGGAGCAGGTTAATGCTAGGCATTTGGGGTTCGGCTTGGGGCCGCGGATGAATGCAGCGGGTCGGCTGGAGACGGCGCAGCACGCGCTGGATATGTTGGTGGCACGCGATGGACTGGCGGCGCTAGAGGCAAGCGAGAAGTTGGAGGAATTAAATACTAAGCGGCGTAGCATTCAGGACGCAATTTTTGAGGAAGCGTGTATGCAAGCCGAGAAGCTGGCGAATGACCGGGTGCTGGTGGTCAGTAGTGGCGGTTGGAATCACGGCGTCATCGGCATTGTGGCGTCGAAACTGGTGGAGAAATATAAAAAGCCGGTGTTTATCATTGGCGAGCGCGGTGAGGAAGCGACTGGTTCGGCGCGCAGTTTTGGTGATTTTTCAGCGGCCGATGCCGTGCGGGCGGCGGATGACATTATTATCAAAGGCGGCGGACACGGAGCGGCGGCGGGTGTGACGCTGGAGACTGAAAAGATTGGTGATTTTCGGAGGCGGGTGAATGAGTTTTATGATTCGCTGCAATTAACAAATCAAGAGCGATATTTGTTGCCGCGGGCTGATGTGGAAATCGGCGATTTTTCGGAAATCACTGAAGAATTGATAGAAAATTTGGCGAAAATGGAGCCATTTGGCAATGGTAATCCCGAACCAGTGCTAAAAATTACCAGGGTATCAGTTTTGAGCATGCGACGAATGGGCGCGGACGGGCAACACGTTAAATTAGCGCTGCGTGATAAAAATAGTAAAGTGTTGCAGGTGCTGGCATTTAACGCGCCAGAGGAATTCTTCCGCGAGCCAGGCGACGAGGTGGTGGCGTGGTTCCAGCCAACCATTAATGAATGGCAGGGAGTGCGGACGGTCGAGGGACGGCTGCTGCATATTATTTTGCTGGATTGATACTTGGCTGGGTAAAATTTTGCTTGTCTGCTTTGCAAAAGTATTCCTCATCTGATATAATGCATAACGATATGGTACGAGTTACACGTAAAGACGAGAAAGAGGCGAATGAAAACGTTCTTCGCCGTTTCAACCGCCGGCTTTTGCAAAGCGGCGTGATGCAGAAAGCCAGAGTGTCAATGCGCTTTGAAAAACCGATTAGCAAAACAGTACGGCGCAGCAGGGCAATTGTTCGCCGTATGCGCAAGGCGGAAAAGACGCAGAAGTTGCGTTTGGGAGTTCGCTAGCTAATGGCGCTGAAGGCGCGAATTAAAGATGAAATGAAAGCCGCTTTACTTAGCGGCGATCGTTTTGTTGGCGAGACGCTGCGTAATCTGACGGCAGCAATTCTGGATGAAGAGGTTAAGCTAGGCAAGCGCGATGAAGGTCTGAGCGATGAAGAAATCGAAAAAGTCGTTGCCCGCGAAGTCAAAAAACGCAACGAATCGGCTAAAATCTACCGCGATAACAACCGTCCAGATTTGGCCGAACCAGAAGAGCGGGAAATTGAGATTCTGCAGGCATATTTGCCGAAACAGCTAGATGAAACTGAGCTGACGGCGATTATCGAGGCGAAAATAGCCGAACTTAGCGTAAGTGGGCCGCAGGCAATGGGCCAGGTTATTGGCGCAGTTAAAAAGCAAGTTGGCAACGCGGCGGATGGTGCAGCGATTGCTCGTATTGTAAAACAAAAGTTGAATTAACAGAAAGAAGGTATCATGATTGTATTTTTTGGCCCGGCTGGAGCAGGTAAAAGTGTCCAAGGGCAAATGCTGGCAGCGCGTAATGGCTGGCGCTGGTTGAGCGCGGGCCAGCTGCTGCGCGACACGCGCGATCCTGAGCTATTTGCGCAGATGCGGACTGGCGGCTTGGTTGATCCAGAAAAGGTGAATAAACTAATCGGTGAAGCGTTAGACCGAGCCAAAGATATCGATCGTGTGGTGCTAGACGGTTATCCGCGGCAATTAGCACAAGCAAAATGGTTGATTGAGCATCGTCCTGAGCATGGCCGGGATGTTGCGTTGGTGATTGTCTTGGAGGTGCCGCGTGCTGAGTTACTGCACCGCCTGAAGGTACGCGGCCGTATCGACGATACTCCCGAGGTGATTGATGAGCGCTTACGGATTTATCGGCACGAGATGTATCCAGTGCTTGATTATTTGACAGAGCATGGAGTTAATATTGCGCATCTCGACGGAACAGGTACGGTTGGGCAGGTTCACGATCGGATTATGGAGGAGCTGCAAGCATGCAGGATCGTTTAATTACTGGCGAGAAAACTCCTGAGCAAATTCAGGCTATGCGCGATGGCGGCAAGAAATTAGCGCAGATTTTCCAGGATATTCGCGATTATATTCATGCTGGTATGAGCGAGAAAGATATTGATGCGTTCGTTGACGGCAAGATAAAAGAATATGGCGCTTCGGCGACTTACAAAACAGATGAGGTGAACTTCCCGGGGGTTATTTGTATCAGTACTAACGACGAAATCGTGCATAGTCCGGCGAGCGATTATATCTTTCAAAAGGGCGATGTGGTGAGTTTTGACTTGGTGATTACTTATAAAGATATGAAGACAGATAGCGCTTTCACGATGGTGGTTGACGATAAGCCGAAAGGTGCAGTCAAACACCTGTTAACGACCACCGAGAGAAGTTTGTATGCCGGGATTGATGCAATTAAAGGCGATGTTCGTACTGGCGACATCGCAGCTGCGATTGAAAAAGTTTTGAAAGATGGCAAATTAGGAATTATCCGTGAATTAGTTGGGCACGGTGTCGGTTTGAAAATGCATATGTCGCCAGATGTGCCGAACTACGGCCGCAAACACACTGGCGTACTGCTACACCCGGGCGATACGATTGCTATCGAACCGATGGCGACGCTGGGCGGCGAGAAAATTGTTACTGATAAAGATGACGGTTGGACGATTCGTACGCGCGATGGTAGTTTGGCTGCACACTTTGAACACACAGTTTTGATTACCGAAAACGGCGCTGAAATTATTACGCAGTTGTAAATAACTATACGGGTTATGCTATAATATCCCTATATGCAAGAACAATCTCGATATGCAGTTGGTATAGATGTCGGAACTACGATGATTCGGTGCGTGGTCGGGCATGTAGATACGACGACTGGCACGCCGACAATCGTTGGCGTTGGCGAATACCCGAACAGCGGTATGCGCAAAGGCTCGGTCTCGAACCTGAACGGACCGTCCGAGGCGATCGATAAGGCTTTGGGCGATGCTGAGCGAATGAGCGGCTACCAAGTCAATGATGCGACTGTTAGTATAAATGGTTCGCACATTATGAGTACGCGTACTGACGGTATGATTGCCGTTGGTATGGCTGACCACGAAGTTAACGAAGACGATCTTTATCGCATAGAAGATGTTGCAACGACTGGCAAAGTGCCAGCTAACCGCAAAATATTGAAGGTCGTACCGTTTAGCTACACGATTGATGGGCAGGGCGGAGTTAAGAACCCGCTAGGTATGACGGGCACGCGTCTCGAGATTAGCGCTAATGTGGTGTCGGCGATGGCGCCGTATGTAGTAAATCTCGAAAAGGCGGTTGAGGGCGCTACTGTGCGGCCGAATGACGTGGTACCGTCGGTAATGGCAGCAGCTAAGGCTGTACTAGACGATTCTCAGATGGAAAATGGCGTGGCGGTGATCGATCTCGGCGGGGCGACTACTGGCGTAGCAATCTATGAAGAGGGTGATCTGCAATATATTGGCGTGGTACCGTATGGCGGCATTAATATAACGAACGACTTGGCGATTGGACTGAAAATTGATCCAGAAATAGCTGAAGAAGTAAAGCTAAAACATGCATCGGCTACTAACCGCAACAAATCTAGCAAAGTTTCGATTAAACATGATGGCGAGAGTCTAGAATTTGATATTGCCGATATTGATGAAATTGTTGAGGCGCGGTTAGAAGAGATTTTTGAAGCGGTTAACAAAGAATTGAAGAAAGCTGGTCGTGCCGGACGCCTGCCGAGCGGTGCTGTTCTAACAGGCGGGACGGCTAACATGAAAGGTATCGTTGAATTTGCCAAAGCCCAGCTCGGCGTAGCTGTTCGTAAAGGTAAAGCTAAGGGTTATGGCGGCGTGGTCGATAATGTTGATAAACCTGAATTCGCGGCGGCAATTGGCTTAATGCTGGTTGATATTAATCCTGACGGCTATCATAGTGCTGCGGTTGATTCTAGCAAGTCGGGCAGTAAAGGCGGGCTTTTCCGTTCGCTATTTAACAGGTTTCGGCCATAGGTGATATACTAGAAATAAGATCCAGAGAATAAGGGGTAAGGAGTTGTAATGCCAGAGGTAAAACCGAGCGAAATCCAAACATTCGCAAGCATCAAAGTCGTTGGCGTCGGCGGCGCCGGCGGTTCGGCGGTTAACCGTATGAAAGACGCAGGGCTAAATGGCGTCCAGTTTATAGCTATGAATACAGACGCGCAGGCTTTGCATAATTCAAAAGCCGATGTCAAAATTCACTTGGGCCATAATACAACGAATGGTTTGGGAGCCGGGGCCGATCCAGCCGTTGGTGAAGCAGCAGCCCGCGAGTCGATTGATGAAATTCGCGAATCGCTAGAGGGAGCTGATATGGTGTTTGTGACGATTGGTGCTGGTGGTGGAACTGGCTCGGGAGCGGGTCATGTGGTAGCTGAAGTAGCGCGCGATCTCGGTATTTTGACTGTTGGCGTGGCTACCAAGCCGTTTAGCTTCGAAGGCGAAAAGCGCCGGGCTAATGCTGAGTGGGCGATTGCTCAGTTGGGCCGGCAAGTCGATACGCTAATTTCTATCCCGAATGATCGGCTGCTGCAGACTATTGATCGTCGAACGCCACTGCTTGAGACTTTCAAGATTGCCGATGATGTACTGCGCCAAGGTGTGCAGGGTATTTCAGAGCTGATAACTGAGCATGGTTTGATTAATCTCGACTTTGCCGATGTCAAAGCCATCATGAGTAATGCTGGATCAGCGTTAATGGGTATCGGCCGGGCTAGTGGTGAAGGCCGGGCGGCACAGGCGGCACAGCAAGCAATTGAATCGCCACTGATTGAAGTATCGATTGATGGTGCTAAGGGCGTACTCTTTAACGTTACTGGCGGCTACGATATGAGTATGGCGGAAATTCAAGAAGCTGCTGAGATCATTACGAGTGCTGTTAGCCCAGATGCTAATATTATATTCGGCGCCACATTGAAGCCGGAATTAGAAGACGAGTTAATTATCACCGTGATCGCGACTGGCTTTGATAATGCGTACTATCAGCAGCAGGCAGAGGAATTAACGGCGCCAGCAGAACAAGCGCCAGCTGTTCAAACGCAATCAATTAGCGAAGCTGTAGATGACATTGATATGGACTTGTCGCATCAGTCGGCAGCAGCACAATTTGCTAGCGAGGATACAGCAGATATATGGGGCAGTTCGGTTGATGAGGATGACGAAGATGATACGCCAGCCTTTTTGCGGCGTCGCCGAAAAAATAAGCACAACGACGAGGAATAGATGAAGGGTATCAAGATTGGCAACAGCCGCGTGCTAGAGTCGAGAGAGTCGGCTGACGGTATTACTATTCGCCGCCGCCGCGAGACCCCTGATGGCAAGCGTTTTACGACGTATGAGCGAATCGAACGTCCGAATTTGGCAGTTATTAAATCTAGTGGAGCTCGCGAATTGTTTGAGCGGGCAAAGTTAGCCAATTCTATCCGCCGTTCAGTTGGTAAGTTCTTCAAATCGGAAGTTGAACTGGAGGAAATAATCGATGCCGTGGAAGACCGCGCGCATAGCTTGGGCGAGAGCGAAATTGAATCTCGTTTGATTGGCGAGTTTGTACTTGACGAGCTAGCAAAACGTAACGAAGTCGCATATGTGCGCTTCGCCAGCGTATTTCAAAAGTTCAAAACTCTAGATGATTTCGTCAAAATATTAGAGCAGCGCCGCCAGAAAGGGCAGGAATAATGCGAGTAGTCGTGGTGTATCGGGCGGAAAGCGATTACGCGCGCCGAGTTATAGATTTTTTGCATGACTTTAATCGGCAGACAGGGCGCACGATTGAGGAAATTGACCCAGATTCGGCTGAGGGCAGTGATTTTTGCCGGACGTACGATATCGTTGAGTATCCGACGATTATCGCCTTGAGCGCTGATAGCCAGATGCAAAATATGTGGCGCGGGCTGCCGCTGCCAACGATTAGCGAGGTAAGTTTTTATGTTTGAGAAGTTGCGCAAGCGACTGCCGGGCAAAGAGTCAAAACGCCGGCAATTAGCAGCGCTATTGATGCTGGCTGGCAGCGGCTTAGGTTTGCTGGCTTCGTTTGTGTTGTCAATTGAATCGCTGACGCTTGCCAGAAATTCGCATGCCGTGTTGAACTGCGACTTGAACGCGGCGATGAGCTGTTCGACGGTGGCGAACCATTGGTCGGCGGCACCGCTTGGCTTTCCTAATAGTTTTATTGGTATGATGACGCTGCCAGTGATGGTGACAATTGCGGTGGCGCTGCTAGCGGGTGCGAAGTTTCCGAAGTGGTTTATGTGGGGCGCGCAGCTTGGCGCGGTGGCGGGCTTGCTGTTTGCTGGTTGGATGTTTTATATGAGTTATGTTGAGATTGGTGCGTTGTGTCCGTGGTGTTTGACGCTGGACGCGGGTATGCTGCTGATTTTTTATGGACTAACCAGGCATAATGTTTTGAACAAAATTATTGAACACCGCGGGTTGCGCCGATTTGTTGATCAGGGCTACGATACGTTAGTGCTAGCCTCGGTGGCGGCGCTGATAATTATGGCGATTTTAGCGAAGTTTGGCAGTCAAATTATCTAGTTCAAGTCATTGAGCCTGCATATTGCTTATGCTAAAATAGTAAATGTGAACTGCTTTCGCTTTATGCGGCGAGCGAGGTTATGTAAAAGTGGAGAGTAATAGCGAGCAATTTGGGTTGAGAATACGACGCAAACGGACGGTTTTGGTGTATGTCGCGGTCTGTCTGTTAGTGCTGGGTATTGGTGTTATTGTGGCGGTGCAATGGTTAACTTGCCCGACTGAGGCGCTAATGCCGACAGCGTCATCGTCGCAAGTAAAGGTTAATCAGGCTAATTATTGCCTGTATCAATCGTCGAGTAGTGCTACTCCTGGTGCGCAGTTGGCGGCTGATAATACGGCAGCGACACTGCCGCAGGCTGGTGCTAGTTTTCGAGTGCGAGTGGGGGTGGAGAATAAAGAAGATCTTATGCTCGCAAAACATATAATAGGTGGATTTGGTTACGTCTGTGCTGTGGCTTTGGATGGTAGAGTATATTGTTGGGGCAGTAATAGCAATGGTAAGATTGGTAGCGGTAATACATCAAGCGCTCTTGTTCCCTCAGCTGTTAAAATTAGTGGTGCTCTAGTAGGAAAAGTAATTAAGCAAATAGAACCGTCTTCTGCCGGTAACCATAGTTGTGTCATTGCTTCTGATGATAAAGCATATTGTTGGGGCCATAATGGCTTTGGTCAGCTCGGCAACAATAATACAGTAAATTCTCTTAATCCTGTAGCTGTTGATACTGCAGGTGTTTTAGCGAGTAAAACAATTAAACAGATAGCTTCAGGTGGTATTTCTAGTTGTGTCATCGCTTCTGATGATAAAGCATATTGTTGGGGTAGCAATAACTTTGGA
>CAJPIO010000009.1 GCA_905365145.1 Candidatus Saccharimonadota bacterium
CGGCGCCTCCAGCCGCTAAAATAATTAAGTAAATAAGACATTTTCTGGCGGAGAGGGCGGGATTCGAACCCGCGGTGAGTTACCCCACGCTGGTTTTCAAGACCAGTACCATCAACCACTCGGTCACCTCTCCAGCGGACCTATTATATCAGAGATTAGCTACCCTGGGTAGGCTGCCGCGCTACTACTGCTACCGACACCTTTTCGAATCCGCTAGCCAGCAGAGCTTTGGCAGCATAATGCAATGTTGCTCCAGTAGTGTAAATATCATCGATCAACAAACAGCTAGCAGCCTCTGAGCTGTCGCAAACAAAAGCCTGCTTCGCTTGCTGCCAGCGCTCGCTCTTATCGGCAGTATGCTGGACTGATGAGGTTCGCCGATGCAGTATCGTACGATAAGGGAGCTTTCGGCGCCTAGCAAACTCCTTGGCTAACCTCGCTGCGTGATCGAAACCGCGCTGGCGAACGTGCGACGCAATCGTCGGCACTGGCACCACAATTGTCTCGACAGGTAATTCTGATACGCGCGTATCTAGCAAATCAACAATCTCGCGATAAGCACCGCCAACTCGTTCGAATTTATAAGCACCAATCAACAGCTTCAAAGCGCCGCTTCGTTCGCCAACATACCAAGCATTTTCAAAAGGCGCTCTCGGCTGGCAGCGCTGGCATAAACTGCTGGGATTACGAATAGTTTTCGCGCATAGCAAGCACAGCTGCGAAGCTCGCGAGATGATGTTATTTTTACAATTATCACAAATAATCCTACCAATTTCACCGCAAGAACAACAGTAGTGGGGCGCTAGTATATCGAACAGGGAAATCATCATTGTGTTTTTTACACTCTTATGGTTTATACAGTTGATTATACGCTATGCATAGTCTATAATGATAGTATAAATTCAATCAGCCAACGAGAATAGTGGAGGACATCAATGGCACGTAAACAAGATGACGATCTGTTGATCGGAGACGAGCTGGCTGCAGCATTTCTCAACGATGACAGTTTAACGAACGATAATAACTCGCCAGCCGCGGCGACACCTCAGCAGCAGGCCGATGATAGCGCCTGGCAAGAGCAAGAAGAAGACTTTCCGGGCCAGCTAGCCGTTGACGTCTACGAGACTGACGAATTGCTAGTGATCAAGGCTCGTACCGCTGGCGTCAACAAGGAAGACCTCGATGTTAGTATCTCTGACGGCATCTTGACTATCAGCGGCACGCTGTCGAGCGGCGACGACACCGCCGTTTCGCGCTGGCATATCCAAGAATGCTATTGGGGCGAGTTTAGCCGCACGCTAGCACTACCAGTAGCTGTCAAAGAAGACGAAGTTTCGGCAGTGCTCAAGGATGGCGTCCTGACGATTAGCTTCACCAAAGTCAAGCAAGAACAAGCCAAGAAGATTGCTATCCAATAGAGCAGGGAAAATTAGATAAAATAACCCGCGAGCAAGCGCAAGCGGGTTTTTTGTTGTATAAACCAAAAACTAGCGTACCGGTGGGAGAAAGCGAAACATATAAAATAACCGCACCAATTTAAGCGCGGTTATTATGCTTTGAAAGCAACAGGTACTATTCTGACTTGACAAAGCTGGAAATCACGAAGTTGACCGCCGCGTAAGCTAGAATCGCCACTACAATACCAACTATCGAGTATAAAATAGTATTCTTGGCCGACTGCACCTGCGTCTGGTCGCCCTGCGAGGTGACGTAGCGAAAACCACCAATGATTAGCATAATCACCGATACGGCACCGATGATAAATAGCAAAACATTGGTGACAATGCGGAAAATAGGAGTCTGTCCCTGGTCACAACCATTTTCATTGCCAAAAAGACAAGCTGATTGGTCATCACCTTTGGCAGACCCAGCCCCGCCTGATATAGTTAAATTCTTCTCCAAACTACTCGCGGATTTCGCCGGCGCAGCAAATGCCGGCGCAGCTTGAAACATCACGCCAGCTACCGACAATACCAGAGCAGGCACTGCCAGCAAGCCGAAAATACTGTCTTTATTTAATTTAAGTCTCATACGATCGATCCTTTCTGTATGATTTATTGGTCTTATACGGATTATTATACAACATTTGGTAAATAATTGGGATTGCTTTTACACTTCATTACGAGGTAGTAACGGGTAGCGAAACCGAATCAGACAAACTGAGTAACGACAAAACTAACAATCGCATAAGCAGCTATCGACACTACTACGCCAATAACGGCATACAAAATAGTATTCTTGGCTGACTGCATCTGCGTCTGGTCGCCCTGCGAAGTGACGTAGCGAAAACCGCCAATGATAATCATAATCACTGATACGGCACCCATCAGAAACAAGAGTATATTTGTAACAGTTGTTAATACCGAGCTGAAACTGTTAGGAGTAGTACTGGTACCTGACGCCGTCAGACCATCAGTTATACATTGTTTGGCGCTACCGCACGACGCAGCCTGGACTGGTGTGCCAGCAAAAAACAGCGTTGATACGCTCAGTACTAACGCCAACACTACCATTATTATATTTTTTTTCATAATTGCTCCTTTCTAGCTATAAAAACTATCAACAACCAGCATTACAATTGCCCTAGCAGCTATCGCCACCACTAGCCCGACAACCGCATACAAGACAGTATTCTTGGCTGATTGCAATTGTTGCTGATTGCCCTGCGAGGTAATATAACGAATGCCGCCAACAATAATCATAATTACTGATATTGCCGCCAACAACCAAAATGCCCAACTAATCGGCGTGGAAATCGTCGTATGCGTGTTATCAATTTCATTGTGCTTGATGAGATCGCAATCCTCTTTATCGTAAGTGCCGCTGTCGCAGCCGCCATGTAATTGAGCCGCCCGGACCGCTGTTGGCATTACCACCATCGCCACCAGCGACACAATTCCAGCAATTACAACTGCTAACACGGCTATTCTACGCATAATTAGAAAAATGCTCCGTTCACGAACATTATTATTGCTGCCGACATGTAAACAACCACTAGACCAACAACAGTATATAACATAGCATTTTTAGCCTGAGCCACCTTGCTAGGGTCGCCTTGCGACGTGGCATAGATAAATCCAGCAATCACCAGCACAATAACTGCAATAACCGTTGCCCAGAAATACGCCAACCTGATTATGCCTGGCAAAGCATCATTATCTGTCTTGGTCGGGAAATAAAGAATACTGTTCGCATCAATCTTGCGCGCAGCAAGGACAATCGTTTGCCAGATCATATAATGTCTCCTATAACATTAACGATTTGCACGGCGAGCATAGCAATCACGAAACCTATCAGCGCGTTCTGTACCGTCTTTTTAGCGCCAGCTACGCCTTCTGGCGAGCCAGTACTATACATATAGGCAATACCGCCCTTAATCAAGAAGAATATAGCTACATACGTAGACGCTATCAAGAGACAGCGTACAACATTAGCGCCGATCTTGAACCCAGTGCGGCTAAAATCAATTTTATCAGGCTCGCTAGCCGATTTCAGACCTTCAAACTCACAGTCGCCGCTAGAGCCCTTAGTCATCATGCCATTGTACCAAGCAGGCATAGCAAAGACATAAGCATCGCACGACGCATCAGCCGCATAAGCTGCCGACGGGACAGTCGCAGAGAAGAAAATAGTACCCGCTATCACCGTTGCTAAAGCTAAAAATACGCGCTTCATTAGTTGAAAATCCCTCCTGGAATTAGCCAATTCAGTGCCAGATACATTAAACCAAACGCTATAATACCGACAGTCGTATTGGTCATAATCGTTTTGGCTTGAGCAACCCGGTTGCTATTAGCATCGCCGCTAGCATAGAGAACGCCCGCCCAGATAAACATGCCAATCGCCACAATTCCAACCAAAGCAACCAGTATCGTCAAGAAAAAATTGAGTAAGGCAAATATCGCCTCGCTATCTTCGGCCTTGGAACAAATCTCGCTCGGTAACACCGCGCAATCCAACGCGTAAACCGACCGGCTAAATAGCAACAACGCGCCAATAGCGCTGGTTAGAGCAATCAGACAGGTTGTTAGTTTCTGTTTCATAACGCGTATAGCTTCCTAATTAGAGTATAGCGCTGGTAGTCCATATTTGCAAACATTTTTGACAAACATTAATATTCCTGATGGCGCTCATTGACTTTTTGTAGCAAAAGTGCTATAATGAATAGTAGTATGCGGGATTGGGTAAGAACATGCCTGCAGGGTAGGATATCCTTGCGGCAAGGATTTTTAATGCTCTCGGCAGTAACGATAGCATTATTTGCTAGTGTTCTAGCACTATCGCGGCCAGCAGCGGCTGCCGATGCCGAGCGTTCTACCAAAAACGATACTGTTATTTACCAGAAACATACCTATACCAGAATCGACAAAGCGTCGTTTGCTAGCGGCGAAAAAACCAAAAGTCTGCCGATCGCTGGCTACGACGGCTACAAATACGAAGACAACGAAGGTATCCACCTCATCTTGACCGAAGGCGACGCCAAAACTGCCACCGAAGGCCAGGCGGTTAGCTATCTTTTGCGCAGCGGTATATACGATCCATCGACGCAATCCTCGTCAACCAAAGTATCTATCGCCAACGCACCAGAAGCAGACAGCGATGATGACGGCGACAACTGCAAAGTTAACGTCGGCTGGTTCGTCTGCCCGGCTACGCAGCTTATCGCCGACCGGATGGACGGCGTACTCGACATCATCAAAAGTTTCCTGATCGTCCACACACTGCAAACCGACACCACCAAAAACAACCCGATTTACGAAATTTGGCAAAAAGTCCGCGACGTTTCCAATGTCTGTTTCGTCCTGGTGTTTTTGCTGATTATTTACGCGCAAATCACCAACCAAGGCCTGAGCAACTATGGCATCAAATCAATGCTGCCACGCTTAATCATTGGGGCCATTTTGGTCAACGTTTCGTATTGGATATCTGGCGCTTTAGTCGACACCTCGAACGTACTCGGCTCATCAATACAACAGTTCTTTACCGACGTCCGACACGGTTTGTCTAGCCACGGCCGTCTCGGCGACGAGTTGTCGTGGACTGGCGTCACTGGGGTAGTACTAGCTGGCGGCGGCGTACTCGGCAAGGTGGTCGTCGCTAACGGCGGTATCGGCCCGTCGCTGACACTGCTGACCACGATGTTAGTCGGCGCCATCGTCGCAGCCATTGTGGCGATGGTGGTTCTGGCTATGCGCCAAGCGCTAATCACCCTGTGTATCATCGTTGCACCGCTAGCTTTCGTGGCTTACGTATTGCCGAGCACAAATAAATATTTTGATAAGTGGAAAGATCTTTTTGCCACCATGCTGCTAATGTTCCCGCTTATATCGTTCATTTTCGGTGCGGCGCAGCTAGCCGGCTACGCTATCATCGCTAATGCCGGCGACTCAATTACCCAAATTATCATCGGCCTAGCTGTGCAGGTTGCACCGATCGCCATCACGCCGCTTATCATCAAGCTTAGCGGTAATTTGCTCGGCAAACTCGCTGGTATTGTCAACAATCCGAACCGCGGTATCATCGATCGCACCCGCAACTGGGCGCAGGAACGCGCTGCTTACCAAGCCGCCAAAAACCGCGCTGGCAAGAGCCTAATCAATACCGACAGAGGCATCTTCAGAAGGTCGCCGAAGCTAAAAAGGGCCGCCCGCGCCATCAACAGAGCCCACGGCAGCCGCGCTAACTTTGTCAACTCGGCCGTACGGCGGCAACATCGCCGGACACAGCGCCGTAAAGGCTTAACCGCCGCTTACGAAGCCGCTGCCAGCAACAACGCCACCGAATGGGACAACGACCGCTACGGCCGGCGCTCTGTCCAGACAGTCGAGGGCGAGAACGAAGCCCGTAAGTCAGAAATCGGCAACACCTTCTATGCCACGCCGCACGGCCAGGCGCTTGAAGCACGCCGACGCCGGGCCAGTATCCACAAATCCGAGCTTGACAACGCTTTCGACCGCGGCCATCAAAATCTGACACACCGCCAGCAGCTCGCCGAAATCGACAAAGCCCGCGTCCAAAATGAATTCAACGAAAGCAGAGCCGGCCAAGAAGTCGATACCGCCCGGCGCACCGTCGAGGCGCACAAACAGCGTATCAGCAACGACCAGCAAGCCCGCTGGGACACCTTAGTGCAAACCAGCCCGGGCTATAAAGCGCTAGAATTAAGCGTCAAGAAGAGCGAATTCGACGCTGCCCGCGCTAAAGAAAAACTCGGCAAGATGCACGCCGAAATCATCGCCCAGGGAGACCAAAGCGAACATGTCGTCAACCTGCGCGGCGCTAATGCTCCAACACAGGACTATGTACTGCACGTTGCCCGCGACATCAAGCGCGCCAACATCGAAACCAACCTAACCGCCGCCGCCAAACGCGCCGCCGAGCAGGCGCTGTCCAGCGAGGTCAATACCATGATGCTCGACAACACCGTCCGCGTCGATGGCAAGCTAGTCCGCGAATACGCTGCTGGCATCGGTAACCAATCAGCGGTACTGGCCGAATACGTGGCTAAATCGCGCAAAGAAGCCGGCGAAAAGATCGCGCAGCAAGCCGAACTAGCACACCACTTCAAACTCGACCCTGGACAAATTGAAGCGCTGGCTACTGGCAAACTAGGCACCGACGCTGCTGGCCAGCCAATTACCCAGCTGCATGTTACCGACGCCGCTGGCCGCAGCTATGCATTCGACGCCCGCGACGATTACGTCCGCGACATGTCGATCGCTGAATTGTTCAAAGTCGGCTCGGTCGAACAGAAGTTGAACGTCGTTAAACAAACCGGTAGGTTAGTCGACGAACACGGCAATGTGATAGCCACTGGCTACAACTACGACTTCCGCCGCTCGGTCGAGCAGGCCATCATCGACACCAAATTCATGCAAGCAGTTCCAGCCCTCAGCGACAAATCGCTCAAGGCTGTCCTCAACGGCGAATTCTACGGCGACGAAAGCCTGCAATACCAGTCCTTCCGCCAGATTCTCGAGGGCCGCATCAAAACCAGCACTATCGCTAACGCGAACGCTAACGCCCTAGCTGTGATGTTCGCCGATATTGATACGAGCGACCTGACCAGGACGCAGTTCAACAAGCTCATCGAAGACAGCATCAGGTCCGAGCAGAAGAAACTCGGCGATAAAGGCCTGCCGAACAGCGAAGCAGATGCCCGCCAGAGCCTGATCAAGCGGTTCAACAAGCGGCGCCGAAATGCCCGCAAGATGGCTGTCCAGGTACTCAGCACGCCAACCGTACGCCAAACTTTGACCGACCAAGCCGTCGACGTCCTCAAGGAATTCGCTGGCGATTTGTACGACGGCGATGATGACGATGAAGACGATGATGATTAGCGAAAAATAGCACCGCCAGCTTGATTATTTCGCCATAAAGATGTATAATAATACCACAAATGCGAGGTGGGTCGCATAGACATCATAAGCCACTAATCCCGAAGGAGGGGATTGAAGTTTTATGGTAAAAGGTTCAGATCTACTCAATAAAAAGGTTAGCCGCGGCGAGCTACTAAAGTTTGCAGGAATCGGTCTAGGAATATTGGCCGCAGGAGCCTGCGCTGAAAAAACTAGCTCTGCAAAGCCAGCCAGCCCAAGTATCGCAAACATACCGAGGGAGACAGCTGACGCACGACCTACACCACCACCAACCCAAGAGGCAACACCGACCCCAGAAGCCGTAGAGCAGAAGCCTCTACCAAACCCTGAACAAATTGTCTCGCGTAAAAAAATGGAAGAGTTATTCACATTACCAAACTGGGAAGATACCAAAGCTTCAGCCGGAGGTGAAAAAGCCGCTGCCGATGCCATAGCTACATACATGACAGACGTCGTAAATGGCATTCTTAACCCTTTGAATTTTGTTGATGAAGAAAATATTGAAGAGCTAGGTCTAGGACAACGCATTCAAGACAAAAAACTAGATCAGTTCCGCGAAGATCTACAAGGATACGTCATGAGGCAATTCTCTGAACTAGCAGTAGTCGACGATACTCAAGGTTCTATACCAGAATCCCTGAAGCAGCTAGAAACAAAAGGAGAGAACAATACTTTAGTAGCCCTAACCCAATGCAGCCAGCCCGAATCGCTCACAGATAAGGGACGGTTATTCTCTAGAACAGTTAAGCGTCAAGTAAATACCAATGGACAAAAGGTGTTGTATTTCACTAATTCTCCAACCCAACCGCATAAAATAAGAATCGAGACCACCTTTGATATGACAAACAACCTAGAACCAAAGTCTGACTCAGCTGTCTGTCAAAAAGTGGACCAGGATTTACAGAAAGGTAGCGAAAGCAAGCATTTCGTATTCGACTTCACACCACCGGAAGAAGAAGGTCCTATGAAACTGTTAGATTTAAGGATAAAGAAGTCAGTCAACGAACCGTAATAAATGCAAACCGCATAACTATACCAAAATAAAAGGCGTTTATAACGTCTTTTATTTTATTTACGGTTTGTATAATGTATACTGTATAGTGATTATGTATAAAAAGATTTTGCTAATCTTAATCGCTTTTATTATATTCGTATCGTCTTTTGCTGGATTGATGAGTAACGAGGCTTTTGCCGACGAGCCGTCAGCACATCCAGCCTACCCTGCAGACATTCCAGGCATTGCATCGGGTGCAGCTGCATCCAATTTATTATCTGCCTGCTATCCTTCGGCAAGTCAGAACATAAAGGTAATACCAGAAGTTAGCTATATACAACTTCCTGGGGACTATTATGTTGCTTCTGTTAGCGCTATAACTGGAATTGAAAAAAAAACCGACACTATTAAATGTAAAAGTATTGATTCTAAATTTTTAAGTTTAATGGAAGCAATCGGTTTTAAGGGCAAAAATCCGCGTGAAGTCTACTGTAGTATGAATGATGTTGAAAGCGGTGTTGTTGTAAATGCATCAAGTGCCTGTCCTGCTAGTACAGGTACAGGAGAGGTTGAAATATCTCCATCTAAAGCAACTGCTGCTTTCCGTAAAAAAGCCGAGACTATTCATGGCTATGTGGCATACTACATAGGTTATAAAATGTTAATACAAGAATGCGGAGTTACTGATAAAGGTACCCGTTCAAAAGACGACGGTCTAGGTAGTTATCCTCAGATAGGCATTGTGAAAGAAGATGGCACCATCGAAGTTCATGCTTATGAGCTAGCTAACGCAGATTCTGTAATAACTATGTGGAATAGCGGAGAAGGTGGTACGTATAAGACGGAATGTAAAAATATAATAACTGGCCACATGGGAGAGAAAAGTGATTGGACTACCGCATATGCTGCATATGTAAAAAGTAAGATAAAACCCCCAGCTGCATCCAGTGGCACTAGCTGCGACAGCAAATACAAAACTGAACTCGAGAAAAATGCCTGCAAAGAAGGAATGAGTCACAAAGATGATGATAAATACTGCGATACATCGTATCCACCTAACGTTGGCGACCCTGAAGTCAAGAAAGCAAACGCAGCTTGCAAGTATGGTAAAAATTTAGCGAAAGGAGGTGGGACTGGAACTTCCAGTAGTACTACTGGAAGTGGGGTCACAACGTTACCCGATGGATCAACTATTGAATTAGCCCCCGAAACAACTGGAGACGGAGAAGGGGAAGAAGACCAAGAAAACTGTAAAATCGACTATATTGGCTGGGTAATTTGCCCAGTCGTCAATACTCTAGCCAGTATGTCTGAGGGGGCACGCGCGAGACTAGTCAAAATGTTAACTGTTGATACAAAAAGCATTCTAGGCGATACTTCCGAGGGCTCTGTCTATTCGTATTGGTCGAAGATTCGCGATTATGCGAATATCTTATTCGTCATATTCTTTTTATTCGTTATCTATTCGCAGATAACTGGGTACGGTTTAGATAATTACGGCATCAAACGCATGTTGCCAAAACTAATAGTAGGCGTAATCGCAGTTAATGTATCATTCTATATATGTGGACTACTAATAGACTTGTCGAACGTCGTTGGGTCAAGCGCTTTCAATTTCATCTCGACCGCTGCTGTCGGTGGTATGCCAGCAGGAGATTGGAATGATAGCGACCAAGGATGGATTAGCAGCATCGCAGCTGGTGCTCTATTGTTGACGGTAGGATATTTCGCGCTAGCAACAGTGATTTCGGTATTGTTATTCGTGGTAATTACAGCAGTGACTACGATTTTCTTGCTGGGCGTACGAGAAGCTATCATCATCCTATGTACCGTGATATCACCGCTAGCATTTGCCGCGATGATAATGCCAAATACCGAAGGTTTGTATAAAAAGTGGTGGAATGTCTTTAAGGCCTCCCTAATGGTATTCCCGATGGTGGGGCTAGTGTATGGAGCTAGTAATTTAGCAGCAAGAATTCTTGGCGCTAGTGTTGAGGACAATGATTTTATTTTGAAATCTGTCATTACTCTGTTGATATTCGCACCACTGCCAGTGGTGCCGAAACTAGTCAAAAGCGCTGTCGAGATAATTGGCATCGGCGGACTGGTAGCTGGAGCTGAAAAATGGATGAATAAGAAGCGAGGTGCGATGACCGACAAGGTTGGTAAGTGGAGAGAGAATAAACTCACTAGCCAGTTTGGTAAGCATCGCCGCGAAAAGGCGCAGCTTAGGAACGCTCAGATACGTGGCGGCACTTATCGAGGTAGAGGAGGGTTTGTCAACCCTAGAAACTGGCGATCAGGAGCCAACAGAAGATTCAATGCCATGAGTGGTGATTTCGGCCAGAAGCGCAAACTAGCCGGCTCTGCAGCAGCATTAGCGGAAGACAACGAACGTATGAAGGCTGCCAACGCCTGGATCGCTGACAACAATATGTCGTCTGATCGCCTGGCCGAGATAGCTACTGGTTTCACTAAAAATGCAAAAGGCGATATAGTACCAGTAGACTTGAAGGGTATATCATCTTATCAGCGGCGCGCTGCTATGCAGGCTCTGGCTCCGCATATGACCAGCGAGCAAGCTGCCAACCTAGCTACAGCTTCTGCTTCATTTGGGGACGCCTCGCTACAAAAAGAGGCAGCCAACGCTATCGCCCAATCTGGTGCCAAGAAAGCGCCATGGATAGGCGGCAAGCAACTCGAAGCTATCCGGCAGGGCACTTACAATGAGCAAGAAGCTATGAGAGACTATATCCAAAACAAAGCTAGCGGCCAAGGTTTAGCCAACGCAGACGCAAAAGGCGTTGAGAAGATGGTAGACTTTGCAGAAAACGAGGCACGCCATAACGCCGACAACTCATATATGCGATCGTTAATGAGAGCTCGAGCCGACTTAGAGGCCGACCCTAAAACAGCTGGTGGCGTTTCGTCAGCAGTACGTCAACAGATTGAACGTATTCCCCCTATGCAGAGACAATCCAATTCTGGCGGTGGCGGCGGTCAGGGTGGTGGCCAAGGCGGTTCTGGCGGTTCTGGCGGTTCTGG